>JAGCPF010000046.1 GCA_017642335.1 Fibrobacter sp. | reverse complement strand
TGGCGGCATCGCTCGTAATCGCGGTGGCCTTGCCGATCAGCGGGTCCGTCTTCTTGTGCAAGCTCTTGAGGCCTTCCTTCGCGCCTTCCAGGGCTTCCCACGTGAAGTTCAGGTAGTTGCGGTAGTGGCTGCCAATCGCGAAGAAGCGGTAGTCGAGCGGGTTGAAGCCGCGGTCCATCAAAAGCGTGACCGTCAGAAATTCGCCACTGGACTTGCTCATCTTGCCAAACTTGGTCTCGGTCGTGCCGTCTTCGAGCTTTTCTTCGCTTGCGGTGCGGAGGAACTCGCCGTGCATCCAGAAGCGGGCGAACTGCACGCCGTTGGCGCATTCGCTCTGGGCGATTTCGTTCGTGTGGTGCACGCGGATGTGGTCGGTACCGCCGCAGTGAATGTCGAGCGTCGGGCCGTTGTACTTCATGGCCATGGCGGAGCATTCAATATGCCAGCCGGGGAAACCGACGCCCCACGGGCTGTCCCATTCCATGGCGCGCTTCTTGTCCTTCGGGCTGAACTTCCACAGCGCGAAGTCGGTGGCGTTGTGCTTCTCGCCCATGTCGATGCGGCTGCCCTTGCGCAAGTTTTCCACATCGAGGCGCGCGAAGTCGGCGTAGCGCGGGAACTTGAGGCTATCGAAGTAGATGCCGTCGCTGGTACGGTAGGTGTAACCCTTTTCTTCCAGGGTCTTCACCAGGTCAATCTGTTCCTGGATGTGCTGTGTGGCAGGCGTCCAGCGGGTCGGTTCCTGGATGTTCAGGCGGTGCCAGTCAGCCATGAACGCGTCGGTGTAGAACTTCGCGATGTCCCAGACGGACTTGCCTTCGCGGGCGGCGCCCTTTTCCATCTTGTCGTCGCCGGAGTCAGCGTCGCTGGTGAGGTGTCCCACGTCGGTGATGTTCACGATGTGGTTCACCTTGTAACCGTAGTACTTGAGCGTACGGACCAGGAAGTCTTCGAAAATGTAAGTGCGGAGGTTGCCGATGTGGGCGAAATGGTACACAGTGGGGCCACAACAGTACATGCGCACGGCGGGAACGCCTTCAGGAAGTGTGAAAATCTCTTTCTTACGCGATGCAGTATTGTAGAACTGTAGAGCCATTTTAGCCTCCGTTAAATGCGGCGCAACATGCGCCAAGCGGGGACAAAGATAGCAATTTTCACAATACTTCTTTACAAGGACAGGCTTTTTGTCTATATTTATGCACGTATTAGAATATTTGCATAAACCACGACCGCCGGTCCGGTCTCAAAAAAGGAATTTAGATCCCGCGAGGTGATATGAAAATCGTCGATATCCTGAAGCAAGACAAGATGAGCCTTTCGTTCGAAGTTTTCCCGCCCAAGAAGGAAACGAGTTTCGAGAGCGTGAAGGCGGCCACCGAATCCATCGCCGCCCTTGGCCCTGCCTTCATGAGCGTCACCTACGGTGCAGGCGGCGGAGTGAGCCACTACACCCTGGACATCGCGAAAAACCTAAAGTCAAAATTCGGCATCCCGATGCTCGCCCACCTCACCTGCGTCTCGAGCAGCAAGGAAACCGTGCACCAGCGCATCGAAGAAATGAAGGCCGCCGGCATCAAGAACGTGATGGCCCTGCGCGGCGACCTCACGCCGGAACTCATCGAGAAAGGGCGCGAGAACTGCGACTACCACTACGCCGTGGAACTCATCCGCGAACTCAAGGAAAGCGACTCCGACTTCTGCATCGGTGCAGCATGCTACCCCGAGAAGCACCCCGAAAGCGCGAACCAGGCCGAGGACATCAAGCACCTCAAGGAAAAGGTCGACGCGGGCGCCGACTTCCTCACCACGCAAATGGTCTTCGACAACAACCTGTTCTTCAGCTTCCTCTACAAACTGCGCGACGCGGGCGTGAACTGCCCCGTGCTCCCCGGCATCATGCCCATCACGAATGCGAACCAGGTGGAACGCGCCATCAAGCTTTCGGGCTCCTTCATGCCGCAGCGCTTCAAGTCGCTCGTCGACAAGTTCGGCAGCGACCCCGAGGCCATGAAGCAGGCGGGCATCATCTATGCGACCGACCAGATCATCGACCTGTACGCGAACGGCATCACGAACGTGCACGTGTACTCGATGAACAAGCCCGACGTTGCAGAAGGCATCTTGAAGAACGTTTCCGCCATTCTTGGCAAAAAGTTCTAAAACAAGCGAATTTGGGCAAAAATGGCTTGGCGCGTTGTCATTTTAGACAACGAATAATGTTTTTTTTACACGAAATAAGTTTACAAATGTGCAATATTTGAATATCTTGCACGCGGTAGATTTAAAAAGGAGTCATCATGTTCTCTAAAAAATATCTTCTGCCCGTTGCGTTCTTGTCGGCAGTGGCCATCATCGGGTGTGGCGACGACAACTCGTCCAGCGCCTCCACGGCAGAAATTCCGGAAAGCGTAAAAGCGCTTAAGGATGTTTCCTACCTGCCGTGCGACGCATCCACCAAGTGCACAAGGGTGAAGATTGAACAATACACCGACGTGATGGAATGCGACGGAACCAAGTGGCAGCTTGTGGACGCGAACAAGCCGATTGCCGCCTGCACCGATCCTTCGTACGTCGCCCCCGCAAGCTCCTCCTCCGAAGCCGCTCCGGCTGGTGAAGCAAGCTCTTCTTCCGAAGGCACCTCGGCCGGCGAAGCAAGCTCCTCTTCCGAAGGCGCCCCGACTAGCAATGCAAGTTCCTCTTCCGAAGGCACCCCGGCCGGTGAAGCAAGCTCTTCTTCTGAAGGCGCCCCCGCTGGTGAAGCAAGCTCTTCTTCTGAAGGCGCCTCGGCTGGTGAAGCAAGTTCCTCTTCCGAAGGTGCTGCCGCCACGTCCGGCGACAAGGTCTCGTGCGACGTCCCGGGCGTCGTGGGCGAATGTCTGGAATTCGACGCAGGCACTACAGAAGCACAGCAACTGACCGAAACCTGCGTATCCACCCTCCAAGGCACGCTCGGCACCGGCTGTTCCAAATAAAAACAACATATCCTGATATTTTTGGTTAAATCGGGCCTCCCTTAGCGGGAGGCCTTTCTTTCCACCCCCTTTTTTATATATATTGGTAGCACGCACCCAAGGTGCCAAAGAATTAATAACAAGGATTGAAAATGCTTTCTTATAACGAAGCCTACAAAATTGCGGAGGAAATTCACAAGGGTCAAAAAGACAAGGCCGGAGGCCCCTACATCGATTTTCTCCAGAACGTCGCTGACTACCTGAAGAACAAGGGTGAATCCGAAGAAGTGCAGACCCTGGCCATTTTGCAGGATTCCATTACTTCGGCCACAAAGAAGACTCCGGAAGACATGGTAAAGATGGGCGTTCCGGCAGACATGGTCGACCTTATCCAAAAAATGACTTACCACAAGAACCAGGGCTGGATTGACGAATACAGCTGCAAGCTCATGGAAAAAGGCGTCCCCGCCGAAGATTCCACCTACGATGCCCGCGAAAAGGACTTCGTACGCTTTGTGGAAACCTTGAAGGACAATCCCATGGCAGCAAAGGCGAAGAGCGCCATCCTGAACGTGCTCCTCGAAGACAAGTACATCCAACGCCAGGAACGCCGCGAACTCAAGACCAAGTTCAGGCTCAAGAAGTACAAGGCCGCCATCCAGGCTCTCGGGGTGTAACCACTTTCGGCCTTCCGGCTTTATCAACCTCTTTCAAGAAACGGACTCTTCGTCCGCTTCTTTTTTGTGCATAAAAAAACGCCCCGGTCGAAGGAAGACCGGAGCGCCTATTGATGGAGGAGAGAGTTTCTTATAAAGCGAATGCACGAAAATTACTTTTTTCGCACAAATAAAATATGTAATTTTCCCCACATTAGTACGAAAACTTTTATTTACATCATTTAATTTATTCGCTATTTCGGCTTTACCTTATCAAAACATTGAGATTTTGTACAGAACTCCCGCTGTTAACGCGGATTAGATAGCGACCTTGCTCCAGATAATGCAGGGAGAACACATGGCTCCCCTGGACACTCGCACGGAAGGAACCGCGGTCGTTTCCAAGCATGTCGAACACCTGAACACGTACCCAGCTAGACCGCGGTGCCGTGACAACCAGATTGTTGCCCGAGAAAAGGACGCTCATGTTCGTAAGCGCCACGGTCGGCAACACGTCGGACTTGCCCTTCGAAGACGAGCTGGACTTGCCGGACTTCTTGCTGCTCGAAGACACCGCCTTCTTGCTGCTGGAAGAGGCAGCCTTGTTGCTGGAACTCGACACAGCCTTGCTACTGCTGGACTGCGCCTTGCTGCTGCTCGTCGCGACCTTGCTGCTGGACGTTTCGGCAGGCTCAACTTTCTTACTGCTGCTACTGCTTTCCGGTTGCGGCAGAGCCTTGGACGTATACGTTGCCTTGTAGGTAGCGCTGTCCGTCACGGCGACAACCGCAGGACTCCAGCCCGCAAAGGTGTAAGAGTACTGCGCGTCATTTTTCCTAGTCGGATTCTCCGGGACAATGACCGACGCCGCGGTATTGTAGTCATAGCTGTCCTTCGCGAGTTCAGAACCATTCCAATCAAGGAAGGTGATGGTATAGGCCCGGACAGTCTCATGGAACGCAGCTTTCAGCGTCATGTCGCCCCCCAGTACGGCATCTGCAGGCAAACCAGAAGTCGTCGAGCCAGACACAACCACCCACTTGTCAAACGTGTAGGAGAACTGCGCCGTAGACGGTTTTGTCGGGTTTGTTGCCGGGAGCAGGGACGAAACATTCGTGCCATATTCCGCCGTTTGTGGCTCAGGAAGGCCGACCACACCCGAATCACCCGCAAAGGTAACGGTATAGGAATTCTTCACGGACGTGAACACCGCCGTATACGTGGCATCACCAGTCACCTTGACGATATCCGGAGTCCAGCCCGCAAAGGTGTAGGTGAATTCCGCCGTAGGATCCTTGGTCGGGGTTCCGTCAAACACCGGGATTTCACCTTCGGCATAGGTTTCCGTCCCCAGCGGAGTCTCGCCTTCGTCGGGCATCCAGGTAATGGTGTACGTGTCCGTCTTGGCGGTGCGCGTGTATTTCGCCGTATAGACTTGCTCCTTGGTCACGGCAGAAAGCTCCGGTTCCCAGCCCGCAAAGGTGTAGGTGTAATTGTCATCTTCCGGCCTGACGAGAATTGAATCATCCGGAAGCGCGATTCCAGAAACGGGCGTGTTATACACATAAAGAGTCGCCGACTTGAGCGGAGAGTTGTCGTAGTTCACAAAGGTAACTGCATACTTGCGGTCAAATTCCATGAATACGGCCTTGAGCTTCATGTCGGAAACAAGAACAGCACCTTCAGCCAGTTCCGTATCCTCGGTGTCGGAAACCTTTATCACCCACCGGTCGAATTCGTAGGTCTTTGCATCTGTCGGTTCCTTTGTCGGGTCTGGCGACGGGAACATGGAGACAATTTCAGTGCCGTAGTCCCTGGTGACACTGGAGAGTGGCGTGGAGCCGTCATCGCTCACGAAGGCCACAGTGTACTGATTCTTGTTCTGTTTGTACTTGGCCGTGTAAGTGGTTCCGCCCGTAACGACAGTCTGGTCCGTAATGGCCGGCATCCAGCCATCAAAAACATAGGTGTATTCGGCGGTCACGGCGCCATCGACCTGCGGAGCAAACGATGCGACCGCTTCTCCGTACTCCTTGGAAACAGTGATGTTCGCATCGGGGTTATGCTCGGCCACAAATGTCACGTCGTACTTGTTCTTCACGCTTGTATACGAGGCCGTATAGGTCGCATTCTCCGTAGCGGCAACCACCGCGGGAGTCCACTTGTCGAAGGTATAAGTGTATTCAGCCGTGGTATCCTTTGCGGGATCTTCGCCATAGTACGGCATATCGCCATCATCAACATAATCCAGGCGCAACACAGAACCATCGTCATCCTTCCAAGTGATGACAATCTTGTCTGTATAGAGCGCCTTGTAAATCACGCTCCTAGTGACCGGAGCAAGTCCCGGTTCCCAGCCAGCAAACTTAAGCGAGCCCTTATCGCCGACAACGGGAACATCAATCTGGTCAACCGGAGTGCCATAAGGATATTCCACAGCACCCTTTAACGGAGTATCGTCATCGTCGACAAAAGCGATGGCATACAAGTTCGTGGACGTCGTAAAGTTCGCCGTGTAGGAAACGTCCCCCGTCACAACCGTCTCGCCAGTAAACGCGGGATCCCAGCTGTCGAACCTATAGGTAAACTGCGAATCGGCTTCCTTGGCCGGATCTGGAGGAGCAACACTCAGGACAGGAGTGCCGTATTCCACACCTTCCACTTGTCCATAAACCGTTTCGCCATCGTCCAATAGGAAGGTAACGGTATAGGCATTCGTAATTTCCGTATAAACGGCCTCGTAGGTGGCTTCACCGACAACGAGCCTTGTCGGATACCCCCATTCATTCTCGTACCATGTCCAATAGTCGAAAACATAGGTGTACTGGGCATCGGCCGCCTTGGCGGGCACCCCGGCCGGGTCGGGCACATTGGAACCTGCAGCCCAGCTCTTTACTTCATAGTCTTCATCGCCATTCTTGAATGTTATAGTGTAGTACGGAGTTTCGGCAAGGCCAATGCAACGAATGTTGTCGATGGCAAGAGTGCCACTGGATACATCGTCCACATCTTTACCGTCAATTCGCCAGTCAAATCCGTTAACATACGGGAGGACCGTTTCTATATCCACCCAGTTGCCGCTACTGCCTGTCCATTGCTGTCTCAAGCTGGCAACAGGGATTGTCACGGTCTGCCACGATACGCTAGAATCGCTCACCACGAAAGTGGGGAATCCCCAGCCCATGTCGAGCAAGTTGTTCATTGTCTCGCTAACTTTCACCCGGAAACTGTGGGCGGCGCCCTTGTAATCGTAGCGGACTTCCGAACACTGCGAAAGGTTCAAGTCCATGAAGTCGTTGGTGGAAATCGTCGCATAGGGAGGGCCCCATGGGTACTCACCCACATCCAGGGAGTAGGTCATCTGCAAAGCATGGGAAGAATTGTTTCCCTTTACAATGGACAATTCCGCCATCGAAGCGCCACCGCCACCGATAACATCTGTTTCTACCCAGTATGGCCCGGAATTCCACAGCGGATTGTAGTCGCCGTCCTCGAAGTCATCCACCAGTTCCGTGTTGGTCGTGGGTGCGTTCGGTTCGGGGAGCTGCACTGAACTGCTGGAAATTTCCTTACCGCTGGAACTGCTGGAGTAATTACCATCCTTTATACACTGAATATCCTTGATATAGAGGTTTCCGTTTTCACCGCCAGAAACCTGCCACTTGATATCCAGAGCATTATCCAAATCGATTCCAGATAGCGACGCCATATTGAACGTGTGAGTCGTCCATGTGTCACTACCGGAGATGGACCATTCCGCTGTCACGTCAGCACCATCAGGGGTATTGGCAAAAGTCAGGTTGTGTGCAATACCGATATACTTGTACGATAGAGTCCGGCATCCGCTCAAATCGAACACGTTCATGCCTACACCGGCATAACCGTCCTCCATTCCCGTGGACACATTTTTCAAGCCCCAGAAATAATCGCCCAGTTCTTGGTCATAAACGGTTGCCTCTGTCCCCCATTCACCTTCCGGGTTCGCAACGGTCCACCCACCACCAGCGTAGGCATAATCGTAAACCGGCATGAGCGTGTATATTCCAGACCCACCACTGGAACTACTGATTCCGCCACTGCTGCTACTGGAAGCAGGTACATAGTCATCGCAGGCCGTGTAAGTGGCGGGCAAATCGTTAAAGACGTTTGCGTTGACCCACTGGCCACTGCGGGAATAGGTCCAGTTATCAGGAGCGTTGTCGGGATCGAAATTGAATCCAAAGTATTCAGAGCCGGATTCACTGCTGGGGTCGTCGCTTTTCCCGACATTCCAGTTTGCCGAAGAAATTTTCCGGGAATTCATCCAAGTTTGCCACTGCGGATTCAACGTGGTACTCGGCACACCGCCACCATTGTAGCCGACCGTACCCCATTCGCTCACGAAAACCGACAGGCCCCTTTGCATTGCGAAATTCGCATTAGAGGTCAAAGAAAACTCATGAGCCGCCGTGCCATCGTCACGCCCCGCATAAAAATGGAACGCATAGGCAATGTTGTCTCTTTCTAGAGGGTCCTCAACCGGATAATCAACCACCGCATTCGGGTACTGGTCCCACATCGGCGTCCCTACGATAATCAGGTTGTCGGAATACTCGCGGATCACCGAAACCACCTGGTCGGCGTAGTTCTTGATGTCGGCCATGCCAATGAACCCGCCATATTCGCTACAATCGCTATTGTCACCAACGGAACCCGAAGTGCAAATCGGCTCGTTGAACACCTCGAAAATCACGTTGTCATATTTGCCCCATTTTTCCGCCTGAATCCTGAAAAAGGACTTCGCGTTCTCGACACTGTCCGCCGCCACATGGGAATGGAAGTCAATAATCACGTAAATGTCATTTTCGAGGGCCGCTTCTACGGCCTCATCCAGCATGGCCTGGTAGAAATCGGGCTTTGTAAAATAGTGACCATCGGCCCACTCGCCCATGTCGTCTACCGCCATGGCAGCGCGAATCAGCTGGATATTCTGCCGTTCCACAAGTCCCGTAATGATATCCTTTTTCCAGTACCGCTGCTGATTTGCAGCACAACTCCAGAAAAGGCTCATGCCCTTGACCTGCACCTCGTGGCCGCTAGAACGGAAATGCCTGCAGCTGCCGTAAATCCGACCGTTTTGAGCGTTATCCTTACCCGCCTGCAACTGGCCGTACTGGCTCACGGGCCCTACACGCTTGGGGGTAATGTTTTGTGTTTGCGCCGAAGCAAGTCCCATGCCTAACGCCAACAGACCAAGCATGATGATTTGGGGAAAAGTGTGTCTGGCCATAGTAACTCCATACCATTTATTTATTTATTACAAAATAATTACAACACTGAGAAATCGCTCCGCTGTTTTTGAAAAAATTTATTTACCGATTTTTTTGGCGTATTTTGCCTAGACCCTCATTTTTCAAAGAAAATTGCCACTTGGGTATTATTTTTCTAGATTTGGCAACGCAAAATTGAATAAGGTCCAACCTTAAAAAAGGAACAAATCATGGCAAACAAAGTCTACAACTTTAGCGCAGGACCGTCTGTCCTGCCGGAACCGGCACTCAAGGAAGCTTCGGCTGCCTGCATCGATTACGCAAACAGCGGCATCAGTATCCTCTCCATGAGTCACCGTTCAAAGCCGATCGAGAACATGTTTGCCGAAACCGAACAGTTCCTCCGCGACCTCATGGGCATTCCTGAAAACTACGATATCGTTTTCCTCGGTGGCGGTTGCTCCCTTTTGTTCTGCATGCTCCCGATGAACTTCCTCGACCAGGACGCCACGGCCGACTACGCGCTGACCGGCGTTTGGGCAAACAAGGCCTACAAGGAAGCGAAGCTTTTCGGTAACGCTCTCGCCGCTTGCGACACCAAGTCCGAAACCTACAGCCGCATCGACAAGAACCTCAAGCTCAGCGACAACGCCACGTACCTCCACGTGACTGCCAACAACACCATCTATGGTACGGAATGGCACAACTTCCCGAAGCCGAAGTCCGGCTTCCTCATGGCCGACGTGAGCTCCGACTTCCTCGCCCGCAAGATCAACGTCTCTGACTTCGGCGTTGTGTACGGCGGCGCTCAGAAGAACATCAGCTGCGCGGGCGTGACCGTGACCATCATCCGCAAGGACTTGCTCGGCAAGGTAAACCGCACCATCCCGACCATGCTCAACTTCCAGACCCACATCGATGCGAAGAACATGTTCAACACGCCTCCGGTATTCGCCGTGTACGTCATGAACCGCACGCTCAAGTGGCTCAAGGAATTCGGTGGTGTCGATGCTATCGAAAAGGTGAACCGCTCCAAGGCCGCCCTCCTCTACAGCGCCCTCGACAACTCCAAGGTGTTCGTCGGTACCGCTGCCAAGGAAGACCGCTCCATCATGAACGTTCCGTTCGTGTTCAACAAGGACGTGGTTGCCGCTGACAAGGCTGACGATCTCGCCAAGGAATTCCTCGAATTTGCGAAGGAACGCGGGCTCCAGCAGCTCAAGGGTCACCGCTCCGTCGGCGGCTTCCGCGCTTCCATCTACAACGCGATGCCGGTCGAAGGCGTGCAGGCCCTCGTCGACTGCCTCGGCGACTTCGAAAAGAAGGTGCTTGGCTAATCGACGCTTGCTCAAGCAAACGCTATTGAAAATGCTCCGCTGTTGCGGAGCATTTTTTTTTGCACAAACTAGGATTTTGGACAAATTGCCTGTACAATGCCGTACAGGGCAGGGCTAGATACGCATCGAGATGTCGAGCGCCTTCACGCTGTGAGTCAGCGCGCCGACGGAGATGTAGTCGAGGCCGAGCGTCGCGATTTCCTTCGCGCGTTCGAGCGTCATGTTGCCGGAGCCTTCCACCAGGCACTTGTCGCCGCTTTCCTTGATAATCTTGAGCGCCTCGGCCATCATCTCGTTGCTCATGTTGTCGAGCATGATGACGTCCACGCCCTTGTTGAGGAGCGCGCGCAGCTGGTCGAAGTTTTCGACTTCCATTTCAACCATCAGGTTCTGCGTGTTGTTCTTCTTCACCACGGCAAGCGCCTCGAGCACGCCGCCCGCGGCAGCGATGTGGTTGTCCTTCACGAGCACCATGTCAAAAAGGCCCATGCGGTGGTTGGAACCGCCGCCCACGCGAACCGCGTACTTCTGCAGCGTGCGGAAGCCGGGAACGGTCTTGCGCGTGTCGAGCACCTTCGTCTTGCCGCCCTTCAGGGTTTCCTGGAAGGTATGCGCGACGGTCGCCACGCCGGAAAGCTGCTGGATAAAGTTCAAAAGCGTACGTTCACCCGTCAAAAGTTCGTGCGTCGTGCCGTCCATTTCGGCAATCAGGTCGCCTTTCTTGACAACGTCGCCGTCCTTCTTGTGGAGCGTCACCTTCACGCTGGCCTTCAGTTCCTGGAACACGAGCTCGATGACCGGGAGGCCGGCAAGCACGCCGTCTTCCTTGGCAATCAGGCGGGCATGCTGCTTCTGGTCGGCAGGGATGGTCCATTCGCTCGTCACGTCGCCCGTGCGCACGTCCTCGGCAAGCGCCAAGCGGATCATCGTGAGGGCGTCATCTTTCGGGAATACCGGGGTTGAGTTGTCTCCGTACATATCTTTACCACTCTTTTTTTATTTCTCTCGTCTTTCGTCTGTAGCGAACAAAGTGAGCGTTCTCTCGTCTCTATTGGGCACCCTTTCCAGTCAGCACCACATAGACCGTCCGCACAAGAATCTGGAAGTCAAGCAAAAGGCTCATATTCTCGAAGTAATACATGTCGTACTGCAGCTTGATCTGCACGTCTTCTATGCTCGTGTCGTAATGGTGGCGCACCTGGGCCCAGCCAGTAAGGCCCGGCTTCATCTTGAGGCGGCTGATGTAGAACGGAATCTTTTCGCGGAGCTTGCCGATGAACACGGCGCGTTCCGGACGCGGACCGACCATGCTCATGTCGCCCTTGAGCACGCAGAAAATCTGCGGCAGTTCGTCGATGCGCGTCTTGCGCAGGAACTTGCCCACCTTCGTGATGCGCGGATCGTCCTTGGTGGCCCACTGGGCGCCGAACTTTTCGGCATCGGTACGCATGGTGCGGAACTTGTAGACCGTAAAGGGCTTGCCGTACAGACCGATGCGTTCCTGCGAGTAGAACACCGGGCCACGGTCCTCGAGCTTGATGGCGATAGCCGCCAGGATGCAGACCGGCAACGAGAACAACCCAAGGAATGCGCCGAATACGATATCGAGGATGCGCTTCACGCGCACCTGCCAGAGAGGCATCGTAAAGGCAAAAAGTTCCTGCAGTTCGAATCCGTAGACCAGGTTCGCCTTGAACTGGCCGTTCACCACGCCGTACAACTCGGGGACAATATAAATATGGAGAGGCAGTTCGCAAATCCACACGAGCACGCGCATGATTTCCTGCGGGGAAGCGCTGTCGTGGGCGATGATGATTCCGCTCACCTTGAGCTTCTTGACCAGCGCAGGCAAATCGGAATACTTGCCCAACACGGGGTACCCAGCGAATTCGTGATCCATCACCTGGAAGCGCTCGTCGACAAAGCCAATCACGCGCTGTCCGCGAGCAGGAGTCTTAGCCAAGGCGTCGGCAATCTTCTGCCCGGCTTCCGTAGCGCCGAGCACCAGGATGTTGTTCGCGCCATAACCCAGCCGCAAAAAGCCGCGCAGGCACCAGTAAATGGCCATGCGGAACCCGGCCACCAGCATCATGGCAAGTCCACCGTAGATGAATATCCACGGGAAGCGCGAACCGTAGAGGTAGCCCTCACTCAGCGGGGAATTGGCAAACACCTTGCCGACAAACTCGGCACCGAACAGCCCGACAATCACGAGCACGATACCCAACGCCACGGCGCGCAGCACCCTCAGTATCTGGTGGGTACGCGACATCAGGAGCCAAGAGCGGTACAGGCCGGCACACGTGAAAAGCAGGAGCCAACCCAGGTTCAGGACAAGGCCCATGTGCCAGTATTCGGCAAATGTCTTGCTCGGGTCGAACTTGTCCGCAATCCAGCCGCTATGGAACTGCACCCAGAAGGCCAAGGCAAAGCAAATTGACAAGGCCGCGAAGTCCGAAAGGACTACGAGGATTCGTTCCAATGTGGTCGCGCGGATCATTCAAGTCCCTCAGCAAACAACCAATTAAGCAAGGAAGCGGATGACCTGGCTCTTCTCGACGATTTCCGGCAGGGCATCGATGGCATCCACAGCCTTGGATGTCTTGCAGTCCTGCGTCTTTTCGGTAATGACGACGATAGAGACCTTGCCCGGATCGTTCACGTTCTTCTGGATGATCGTCTCAATCGAGATGTTGTTCTCGGCGAGGATGCTCGTAATCTTGGCAAGCACGCCGCAAGCGTCACGGGAAGTGAAGCGCAGGTAGTAGCGGGCGCTCGTCTCAGAAATGGGCACCAGCGTCGCGGAATTCTCGACGTTGAACCAGCCCATCGGAAGTGCCTTGCGGTTGCCCTGGTCCACGGAGCGGGCCAGGGAAACGAGGTCGGCGACCACGGCGGAAGCCGTCGGGAGGCGGCCAGCACCGGCACCGGTCTGCACCGTTTCGCCCAGGTTGTCGCACTTGAGGTAAACCGCGTTGATGACGCCGTTCACGTTAGAAAGCAGGTTCTCGTTAGAGACAAAGCACGGATGCACGCGGGCATCCACGCGGTCGCCGTCGCGGTGATAGATGCCGAGGAGTTTCACGCAGCAGCCGAGTTCCTTGGCAAACGCGATATCCTGGGCGGTAATCTTCGAAATGCCCGTCACGTGGATCTTTTCGAAGTCCACGCGCTTGCCACTGCAGAGGCTTGCGAGCAGGGCAGTCTTGTGAGCGGAGTCGATACCTTCGATGTCGAAGGTCGGGTCGGCTTCGGCAAAGCCGAGCCTCTGGGCGTCCTTCAGCACCACGTCGAAGTCGAGGCCTTCGTCGGCCATGCGGCTAAGGATGTAGTTGCAGGTACCGTTGATGATGCAGCTCAGGTGTTCGACCGTCGAGCCCAACAGGCCTTCCTGGAGGCTGCGGATGATGGGAATGCCACCGCCAACGGCGGCTTCGAACAGCACATGCAGGCCCTTGCTTGCAGCGAGCGGGAAAATCTCGTGGCCGTACTTGGCGAGGAGAGCCTTGTTCGCTGTCACCACGTGTTTGCCGCTTTCGAGGGCGGCCAGAATCCACTTGCGCGGCATGTTGTAGCCGCCGGCGAGTTCCACGAGCACGTCGATGTCGTTACCGGCGATCATCTCGTCGGCGTTGGTCGAAACCTTGTAGCCCTTCGCCTTGTACGGAGCGACTTCTTCTTCAGACTTCGCGCAGATGCAGGCGAGTTCAAGTTCGACACCGAGCTTTTCCTTGTACTCGGCAATTTTCTGTTCCAGGATCTGAATAACACCGCCACCGACGGTTCCTGTACCAATAAGTCCAATACGCAACATAGGGCGTCTCCATTTTAAATTTTTACGCGCACAATATAGAATTTTACGCTAATATTCCACAGTCACCTTGCGCGCACTTTTCCCTATTCGGAGCACATATGAGCCGGGAGCCGGAACCCACACGTTGAAATTCGCACTGTAAGCCGTTCCGCGGAGCACCGTATTGCCCTGCATATCGAACAGGGCATATCTGGAACCCACGCGGGCGTTCGCCACCTGCAAGTTGCGCCCCATGACGGTCACGCTAAACTGCGGCACGCGAGAGAATGCCGGCAGGGCGTCCTTACCCTTGCCCTTGCTGGAGCTGGACGATTTTGCCGCGGAACTGCTGCTCTTCGCAGAGGAACCGGACTTCGCGCTGGAAGACGACTTCGCAGAACTGGACGACTTCGCGGAAGAACTGCTCGACACGCTCGAAGAGGACTTTGCGGAGCTAGAAGATTTCGCAGAAGAACTGGATGCGATTTCGGAGGAACTGGACGACTCTTCCGAAGAACTCGAAGTCTGGGTGCTGTCGATGTCCCACCTGGCATAGAACACCTGTGTACCCGTCTTGTTCGGGTTCACCGTCGTCAACTTGGTATAACCATCGGCACTGTAGCTCCAGTACTTGAATATATAGCCTTCACGCGTCACGTATTGCGAATCGGGGAGAGGAGTCGCAACGCCTTCCTCGTAGTAGGTCAGTTCGTGGCCCGCAGCAATCTTGCCACCATCCAACACGAGTTCTACACGGTGCCTCGTATTTCCCCAATCAAGGTGCGGAAGCACATGCGATCCAGTCGGGTCAATCGCCCATACAAATCCATCGTCACCTTCATCTCTGGGCACGCCATTCCCGTCAAGTTCAATCCAGTTGTGCAATCGCCCAGCGACCGTTCCATCGTACAATTGTTCCTCAGAAACTTCAGTCCAGCCTACCGCAATTTCCGCAATTTGACCTTGAGGTAAATGGTATGCAAAAATAGTATCCTGCTTCAGATAGAAACTGTTCTTTATAAAGATATCACGAGCAGACGTTTCGCCGATAAGCGCACCTACACGATCAGAGGAGAGAGTCCAGGTGATTTCACCCGCATTGTAGCTGTTGTAAATTTCAGTATCGCCATAGCCCCCAGCGACATAACCGATAAGCCCACCTACGCGGAACGAGCCATTAAGAAGGCCCCTGTTATAGCTATTGACGATTCTTACGTCCGGGGTCCCATTGTTTTCGCCGAGGAGCCCGCCCACATCACCTGAGCCCCTGACTTCGCCCGCATTGTAGCTTTGGGAAATCGTCAGGTCTCCAGAATTATATATTTGTCCCACAAATCCGCCGACGTCCATGCTACCCCATATTAAACCGGAATTATAAGACCGGAAAACAACGACCCGGTTTCTATAGACTTGCCCGACAAAACCGCCTACATGATCATCCGAGCCTCTGACAATACTCAAATTATAGCAGTTCGAAAATCCTACATGCATGGCTGCAGAACCAACGAAACCACCGACTCTCTCATTCCCGATCACGACGCCGTTCGAATGCGAATTTATAATCTTGATACCGCTATTTCCTATTCCACGCGACGAACCACCAACACTGCCGACAAAAGCCCCAACTTTGTCTTGGCCCCTAAAATAGAAGTCCTCTAGACCGAGGTTCTTAATTTCAGCAGTATCCTTTTCTGTATGGTAGATGCTACCAAAGAAACCTATGTCATCCTTTTCATATTCATCAACATACAGCCCAAATATGGAATGCCCGTTACCATCAAACGAACCCGCGAATTCTTCTATCGGAATCCATTTTCTAAAGACCCTACCCGTATTCAGATTGCCTGCGGAATTCAGCACCTGCTTGTTGACAACGACATCATGGGTCAACTTTCCGCACGCATCCTTCTGCTGTTCCATTCCGTTTGTCCCGTTCACAATAGAGGCAAAGCCGTAGAGGTCCACCACGTCGGCAATCAGGTAGCAGTTCCCGTCACTTGCGGGCGCCTTTATCTCGATCCACTTGGCGTAGAATGTTTTCGCCCCAGTTTCATCGGCATTGATTTTTTCAATTCTGGAATCTGAATCGGTCGGATTAGCGACAGAATACCAGCCATCGAACAGGTAGCCACTGCGTTGAATATCGCCCGGGAGAATAACTTCCAAGCCCTCTATGTAACTGGCCGGATAAGCAGTCGTGTCACCATCAAAACTGTTCCATGTAATGGCGCTCACCCCGACAGAGGCGTTCACGGTCCCGCTAAAATCGGGGAATTTTCCCTTGCCTGTCGATGCCTGGCCCCAGATTTCATTCACCAAATGCAGCTGCCCCGCGACAATACCGTTGTTGAATAGGGATTCGTCGACAAAAGAGATTCCCTCAGCAACAGCGCTCTGCGCCGCGTTGGACTTCCGGTAGAACACGTTATCAAAGCGGACATGGCTAGCATGAACAAACCCAACAGCGCTATTGGCAGAATCCCTTCCACTATAATCTTTCGATACACTGTACGCATTGGAGATCAGCACGTTAGAATATGCAATCGCTCCAACGAAACCACCTGTAAGGCTGTTTACCTCGTCATAATATTTTCGCCCTTCGTCCAAGTCGGTTGTATCGCGGGCGACAAGTGAACCTCTATTGAACGCATTCTCGATCAGCAAGGAATCCTCTTGAACCATTCCCACGAGGCCTGCGATACAGAATTCTCCAGAAACAGTCCCGAGATTGTAGCTTTCCCTGATAACGCCCTGGCCTTCACCGACAAGGCCACCAGCATAACCGACCACAGCATCTATTTTCCCGGAATTATAACTTCCCTCAATAATCAATTTTGTGACTATTCGTTCTTCCTCTGGAACCATTGGATCATATTCGGCCTTTTCCGACTTTCCCACCAATCCACCAACAGCGGAGTATCCACTTATGGCCCCGGCGTTATAACTGTTCTCTATACGGACCGCAGAATTATCATCGGAATACCCCACAAGCCCACCGGCAGAAGCGACACTGTAGTATTGAAATACGCCTTTAACCTTTTCGTCAGTCACAAAGACCTTTCCATCGTTGTAACTGTTCCGAATAACAAGCAACTTGCCTGCATCGCCCACCAAGCCTCCAGCACCTGTTGACGGTGCATACATTTCAACAGTTGCGGCACTAAAGCTGTTTTCGATAATCAAAGTATCCCTAGAGTACGCAACAAGGCTCCCCGCAGCAAACGTGCTGTAACTACTATCAAAGTCCACCGCGAAATAGGAATCCACAATTCCCAGGTTCTTTACCGTCAACGCCCCTTTCCAACCACCTAAAAAACCGACACAAGAAGACGAATCCAACTGGTACAACCCCGATATCGTGTGGTTTTGCCCATCAAAAATCCCCGAAAAACTGAATATAGTTTTCCATTTTCTGAAGGGTCCCGCATTGGGAGAACCATCCTCTTTCAATACGTTTGCGTTGACCACGATATCCTGGGTCAGCTTGGCGCATTTCAACAGGGCAGCCAATTCGTCGTCATCTTCATACGAGATATACAGTTCCGCAAATTCGTAGAGGTCATCAGCAGTGCCAATCTGGTAGCAGCCATCCGATACAGTCAATGCATGTGCAGACAGGGCAATAGATAAAACTGACGCCAAAAACAAGGGCAATTTTTTCACCGAAAGCCTCCTTTTCCTCTTTCTTAGCTTCATCAATAATATAATATATTTCTTTTTTTCACATCAAAAAAACCTTTTGCTATATTTCAAAGTATGGAACAAGCAAATGTCAATCCGGATATCGGCTCTATCCTCGACGAGCAGAAACTCAAGAATATTGTCTACCCGGCAAGGCTCTTCCGTGCGCGTCTGAACGAGGAGTTCCAGCGTTCCAACCGGACCCGCAAACCGTTCCTCTTCATCAAGATTTACGCCCACCAATTCGACATTCTCGGTTGGTCCAGACCCAACGAAATCATCAACAAGACATGGAAAATCAGCGTGCTGACCATGTTCTCGCACCTGAGATTCATCGACGTGCTGGGTTACCTTCCCGACAGCAACGGGCTGGGCATCATCCTGCTGAATTCCGACCTGACCAAGCTCGAGAACATCCGCAAGGATATGCTCCACAGGCTTAACGACGCCGGCCTCATCCAGGCCCTGCGCCACAGCCCCAAAAAACCGATATTCAAGGCTTACCTCTATTCCGCTCTCCAGGAAAAGGAGAACCAGGAGATGAGCAGCCGCATCGACGAGTTCAACAGCATGGGCGGAAGTTTCTTCTCGCTCTCGCGACTCACCATGTCAGAAATCTGGCAGCATCCGAACAAAATACGCTACAGGCACTTTATCAAGCGCACGTTCGACCTGGTCGGCGCCTCCTGCGGCATCCTCCTGCTGTCGCCGCTGCTCCTGTTCTGTGCACTCGCCGTCAAAGTCAGCGATCCCAAGGGTCCCATCATCTTCAAACAGACCCGCGTCGGCAAGAACGGCAAGGAATTCACGATGTACAAGTTCCGCAGCATGTACATCGACGCCGAAGAACGCAAGAAAGAGCTCATGGCGCTGAACGAGACCGGCGGAAAGACGTTCAAGATGAAGAACGACCCGCGCATCTACCCGTTCGGGAGAGTCCTGCGCAAGTTCAGCCTCGACGAGCTGCCCCAGCTTTTCAACATCATCCAGGGTTCCATGTCCATCGTGGGGCCGCGCCCGCCGCTGCCTTCCGAAGTGGCGGAATACGAGCCGTGGCATCAGGTTAGGTTGTCAGTAACGCCGGGCCTCACCTGCATCTGGCAGGTCAGCGGCCGAAGCAACATCCCGTTCGAAGGGCAGATGCGACTCGACAACAACTACATCCGTCGCGACGGCAAGATTGCCGACGACATCAAGCTTATCCTAAAGACGTTCAAGGTCGTGTTCAAAGGCGACGGGGCGTACTAGTAGTCACGGTAAATCACGTCGTGCAGCACTAGGCCCTGCGGAGGCGCCCAGGTGCGTTCGCCCTTGAACTGTTTTGCAAAAATCTGGTTGACGCTGCCTTCGGGCAGGCGTCCACGGCCCACGTCGAACAACGTTCCTACCATCGCGCGGACCTGCCTGTGCAGGAACCGGTTCCCCTTGATATGGAAGACAACGCTCCAGTCGTTTTGGCGCTCCAGGCGGAACTCGCTCAGAGTGCAGAGCGTCGACTTCCCGTCGTTGCGCGGGATGCAGAAGTCGATAAAGTCGTGCTCGCCCAAAAAGGCCGCCGCCTCTCGCTCCATCGCGTCCAGGTCCAGGTGCATCGAGCCGCACTCCCAGCCGAAGTCGCGCATCAGGGCGACCGGGCGGGTAAAAATCGTGTACTGGTAATAGCGCATCAAGGCGTCGTAGCGCGCATTGAAGTCATCGGCGCAACGCTGCAAGTCGCGGATACGGATGAGCCGCTTGGTCAGGCCGTTGATGGACCGGACCGTCTTCTGCGGGTCCAGCTCGCCCTCGTAGTCGAAATGGCAGCACTGGCCGCGCGCATGCACGCCCGTGTCGGTGCGGCCAGAACCTACGATGCGGACCGGCGCCCGAAGCGCAATCGAAAACGCTTCTTCAAGCGACGACTGCACCGTAACAAACTTGGTCTTGCCCGCTTCGTTCTGCTCTTGCCAGCCGTAAAACGCGCTGCCAAGGTACTCGCAACGGAAGCGGTAGCGCATCAGGCCCCCGTATCCTGAGATTCCTTGATGACGGCCTCGACATGCTCCTGCGGAATTCTCAACTGCGAAGCGATTGCCGACGCCGGGAAACCGCGGCGGGTCATCTGCAAAATCTTAGCCTTCTCGGTAAACTCGCGGTCAAAGCGGTTCGTGGAAAGCGGCGTACGCGGGGCCGGGGCTCCACCCTGCGGGCCACCCGTAATGTTGTGGCTCTGCGCACGGATCTTGATGGTCTGTTCCCTGGTCATGCCACGCGGGGTACGCAGCACGTCGGAGAGCGACTGCATCGCCGACGTGATGCGTTCCTTCGCCGTCGGACGGAGATGCGGTCTTTCGAGATCGCTAGTCAAAATCTTGTTCTCGGGAACGCCGTTCTCGTCTTCGAAGGCGACCTTGGAAACCGGTTCCGCATCGGAGGGAGACGCGGGCGCCGCCTGTTCGGACGGGGCCGGTTCGCCGGGAGCGCTCGGGAGCTGCACTTCGGCAACGCGCTTCTGCCTTTCGGCAAACTCGGTGGCGTCGTCGATAATGGAGCGGCGCTGCGGACGCGGGCGCGGCGGGACAAGCGTCGGGTCGTTTTCGAAACCGTTCTTCGGCTCCTTGAAGCGGTGCCTGCCCGTAATGGCGGCGAGTTTCTGCGTCAATTCTTTCTTGCCGTGTCCGAGGACAAAGACGAGGATGAAGAAAATAATTCCAACGGCGGCAACGCCGCCCACAATCCAAATCCATGCGTTATTGGAGAGCCCGCCTTCCTCAACTTCCTCGACTTCCGGAGCGGACGGAGTCTGCATCTCGGTAAGCGCATTCCAAGAAGTCTCGAGTTCTTCGCGAATCTTTATCTGCAAATCGGGCCTCTGCGACGACTCCCAGAGGGCCATTTCCAGCGAGTCGATCCTGGCACGCGCCACCAAATAGGCTTCAGCGTCAAAATTGGAGACTCCCATGGAGGTATCCAACTTCAAGTAAATGATTATGACAAGCGCCAATACAAAAAGCACGGCAGGAGCGGTAAACTTCTTCATGCTAGGAAATGTAGAAAAAATACAACGGGGCAGGACAATGACCTTCGCAAAGCACACTAAAATGCGTAAAAACGCTCAAAAAACGCATTTTTTGGGGGATTGAGAATTACACAACACCTTTTTGGCCGAATACGCAGAAAGTAACCGCACAGGATAAACGCTTAGGTATATTATTGTACAAGAACTCTTTGTTCTCCTCCTAACCCCAAAAAATCAAATACCCCGATTCCCATCGGGGTATTTTTCGTTAGTTTCCTTGAACTGGATACAGGCGCTATCAGCCGCCCTGCATGGTCTCGTCGATGACGACCCTGTTCATTCCGGCGTTCACGGCAAAGTTCATCGCTTCCTCGACGCGGGACAGCAGGGCCTCGGCGCTGTTCTCGGCACCGGGCAGGGCAACCGTCACGCCGATGCTGAGCGTCGTTGCGAGGATGGCGTCGCCATAGGCAATCTGCAACTGGGAAATCTCGTAACGGATCTTCTCGGCGCGGGCACGGGTAATCTTGAAGTCGGCTCCGGGGAGGATGACGCAGATGGCGTCGCCATCGCAACGGCAGGGAATGTCCTCGTAGCGGATGAATCCCGGGATGCGCTGGCCGAGTTCCCACAGCATCTGCTCCACGGCATGGCGGCCGCGGGTCTTCTGGATGCTGGAAACCGCGTCCGGATACATCATGATGACGCCGATAGGTGCCTTGCGGCGCCTTGCCGCGGCAATTTCGCGACGCAGGGACTCTTCCATGTAACGCTTGTTGAAAAGGCCGGTCAGGGAATCGCGGATGCTGTGCTGCTGGAACCGGATGCTCATGTTCTGGTTCGCCACGTACAGCCCGAACACGGCGGCAATGACGCTCACCTTCGACTTCCACAATTCCACGGTCTCGCCTTCGGGCAGCGCATCCGTCTGGACGGAGAGAATGCCGAAGTGTTCCTCGAAGCCCTCGATCGGGGCGCAGAACGAAACGCCGTGCGGATGATGGTGCAGGTGCGTGCAGCCTCCCGACAGGGACGGCTTGGCAAAATCGGTCACGACAATCTCGCCCTTGTTGAAGCTTGCGCATTCCGCGGGCATGATGATGTCGTCGCTTATGGTGTAGTCGCCAAACGAAACAATCTTGTGGAGTTCGGTCTGGGTGCCGCCGTACATATAAAGTATCCCGCTGGATTTCGGGAAGAACTTAGGCAGCACGTTGCCGAACGAGGATACCACTTCCGAGAACGGACGGTTCTTGAGAATGTCCTTGCAGAACGGGGCCCAGGCTTCGAGCGGGAAAAGGACGGGCGGCTTTTTCGGGTTGAGCGCGGCAAGAGCTTCCTTGGCAGGAACGGCTCCCGGAGGGAGTCCCATCGAAGAAGGCGGTTCCGGGGCTCTCGGGACAACGGGTTTGGGCGGGAATTCCGGATTGCCGGGATTCACGACAGGCAAATACTGGGTGCGCGGGCTCTGGGACTGTCTCAGCGAATTCAGGGCAGAGGAGAAGTCGGCCTCGGCGTTGGCAAGCTTCTTCTTGCAGATGCAGAAGAGCACGACTCCAAGCACGGAACCCCATGCGCCGATAAATATGAACTTCAGGTCCATCGAGAGGACGTTTACCGGGACAAAATAGGCAGCAAGTACACCGCCGATAAAGGCCACCAGCCAAAGGATGAAAATGACAACGCTCATGCTAATAAATTTACTTTTTCTACAAAAAAAAATAGTGCATGCTCGCAAAATTTGGATAAAAAAAAGAAAAAAGGGTATTTTTTTTGAAAACGACCCCATTTTAGCTAAATTTGACATTATGACCATCCTCGAAAAGATTGCGCTAGCCCTCCCCGCCGTCGAATCCCCTGCAAGATACATGGGTGGCGAGGCGAATAGTGTCGTAAAAGACCATTCCAAGATGCTCGCCCGCATGGCGTTCGTGTTCCCGGACACCTACGAAATCGGCATGAGCAACAACGGCATGCGCATCCTGTACCACGTGGTGAACCGCGAGCCCGACCTGCTCTGCGAGGTGGCCTTTGCCCCGTGGGACGACATGGCCAAGGAGATGGAGCGGTACGACATCCCGCTGTACACGCACGCAAGCTACACGCCCGTAAGCGAGTTCGAGGTCATCGGCATTACGCTGCAGACGGAACTGAACTTTACCAACGTGCCCTACGTGCTGGAACTCTCGCGCATCCCGGCATGGCAAAAGGACCGCAAGGAAGAAGACCCCATCGTGGTGGCCGGCGGCCCGGCCATGGCAAACCCCGAGCCGGTCGCGGACTTCTTCGACGCCTTCATGATCGGAGACGGCGAAAAGGTGATGGTGCAGTTCCTGCGGTGCGTAGGCGAGGGCCGCAAAGCGGGCCTCAGTCGCGCCGAAATCCTTACAAACTTGTCTAAAATTGACGGCGTGTATGTCCCGAGCCTCCGCCCGGTTGTCACAAATAAATTCGGCGCGATTGTGCCGGCGGAACCCGCCGCCGGCGCCTACGCCACCACCAACGGCGTGCGCCGCCTGTTCATCCCGGTGATGGACCCCAAAGACTACCCCGTCAAGAACCTCATCGCGAACATGCACCTGGTCCACAACCGCTTCAGCGTCGAGGTGATGCGCGGATGCGCCCAGGGCTGCCGGTTCTGCCAGGCGGGCATCTGGTACAGGCCCTGCCGCGAGCTCGATCCCGACGACGTGCTCGACATCGCGAAGGCGGGCATCAAGGCCACGGGCGAGCGCGAGCTCGGGCTCCTCTCGCTCTCGACCGCCGACTACAAGCCGGTCGAGGCCCTCACCGACTCCATCATCGACGACCCGTTCTTTGACACCGTGGACGTGAGCCTGCCGAGCATCCGCGTGAACAGTTTCGGGCAAACGCTCGCCGGAAAAATCGCAGCCCTGAAAGGTGGGCGCAGCGCCACCTTCGCCCCGGAAACCGGGTCGGAGCGCATCCGCAAGATGATCAACAAGACCATCAGCGACCAGGACATGTACGACGCGGCAGAACACGCCTTCTCTAGCGGCTTCAACAAAATCAAGCTTTACACGATGATCGGCTTCCCGACCGAGAACGAAGCCGACATGCAGGCCTTCTGCGACCTCATTTTCAACCTCGTGAAAATCGGGCGCAAGTACAACCGCGGCATCCAGATTGCGGTATCCATCGGCATCCTCATCCCCAAGTCATTCACGGGGCTCCAGTGGGCGCCCTACATGGACAAGGAGACGGCACTCAGGCACATCCGCTACGTGCGCGAAAAGTTCTTCAAGCACCCGAACGTGAAAATCAACTGGGCCAGCTGGGAAACGAGTTTCCTCGAAGCCGTGTACAGCCGCGGCGACCGCTCGCTCGCCCCCGTCATCTACGAAGCGTACAAGCAGGGAATCATCTTCGAAAGCGACGCCTACCGCTTTGACTACAACAAGTGGCTTGCGGTATGGGAAAAATGCGGCTACGACACGAGCTGGGTGTACCGCGAACGCGAAAAGGACGAAGTGTTCCCCTGGGATTTCATCCATGCGGGCACCACAAAGCAGTACCTGCGCCGCGAATGGGAGAAGGCCTTCGACCCGAACAGCGCCCCCGTGCCCAACTGCAAGTGGGGCGACTGCCAAAAATGCGGCATCCCCGGGTTCGGCGCCGAAATCAAGCTCGCCGACGACCCCGTGCGCCACAAGGCCCCGAGCCGCACCCCCGAAGAAATCAAGAAGCTGGTCGTCGACCGACGCCCGAGCCAAAAAGTCAGCTACAGCTACAAGATTACCTTTACAAAGACCGGCATCAGCCGTTTTTTGCCGCACCAGAACATGCTCAGCTTCTTCGAGCGCACCTTCCTGTGCGCGGGCATCCCCATCAAGTTCAGCGAGGGATTCAGCCCCAAGCCGCGCATTGTGAACATGGGAGCACTACCGCTGGGTGTCGAGACCTATTGCGAAATCATCAGCGTCGATTTGCTGCAGCCGCTGGACCTCTCGCCCGAAAACCTCCCGAAAATCAAGGAGCAGCTCAGCGCCCCCTTCCCACGCGGCATGGAAATCGTGAACATCGAGCCCTTGAAGGAAAAGCTCAGCAAGCACTTCCCCAAGGCCATGGTCTACACTTTCACGCCCGAGACCGTCCCCGAGGGGATGCTGGAACGCTTCCAGGCCAAGCAACTCCCCGTGGTCACGAACCACCGCGGCCAGGAAATCGACCTGAACGAGCACATTCTCGAGCTCGATGTCCAAAACGGCACGATAATCGCCAAAATCAAGTGTAACAACCAAGGAGCGACGGCCAGCCCGTTCAGCATTTTCGCGGCCCTCATGGGCGAACCCTACGACCCGACAAAACTTAACGAGTCTTCCAGACGATACCTGATACGAAAAATATCCATAGAATTCTAGGTTTGGCGCCCGTTTCTTAACCTTTTTTTACCATTAGCCCTGCATTTCCCAAGACTCCTTTTATCTATATTCATTATATTACTTGTTTTTTATTATAAGGAGTCACTATGATGAAAAAAATTTTCCTTGCCGCATTGATGGCAATGTCGTTGTGTAGCTACAGCTACGCACAGGACGACGATGACGACGAATACGAAGAAGACAGCCCGCGCGCCGTTGCCGAATCCACCGCTCCGGCCAAATCCACATCGGCATCCAAGGCCAGCAAGTCCGAAAGCGGCGATGCCTTCATGGGTGTCAGCCTCGAACTCCTCGGCCTTTTCCATGGAGACCATGACCAGATTCAGCGTATAGGTCTCGTGTTCAGGATTGCCCAGAACATGGAACTCTCTGCCCACGTGGGTCTTCAGATCGTTGGTGACTCGGACGGCGAAAACCAGGCAAACGAAAAAGTGAATGGTCCCGAAGGCGGAGCCAAGATTTCCCTCGGCGCAGGCTTCGACTACTTCATCGACCTGGTCCTCCCGGTATCTCTCGGTGGCGACATGATTTTCACGCACTTCGGCGAAGAAAACAACCAGCTTGATTTCGATGTCATGTTCGGTGCACGCGCCGAAATCATCAAGAACTTCACCATCAACGGCAAAGTCGGCTTCGACATGGCTTACAGATGGTGGACCGGCGAGAACAACTTTGACAAAAAGCGCCTCCATCCGGGTGAAAACCAAACGAGTGAATGGGGCCGTATTGACTTCGGCATCGCCGCTCGCATCAACTTCATCTGGTTCTTCATCTAGTCCAGATAACCCGCGAGTTTAACGCGAACACCGGCAAAACGCCGGTGTTTTTTTATACCCCTCCCGCTCAGTCACTCAAATAAGTATTAAGAAAAAAAGCGAATTCCGCCTAGCAAAACATTATTATTCAGCCAACAAACCTTATTCCCCAATAACAACCCTTACATAAAGCGCCAGCAAATCCGCCCCCCACAAGTAAATGGCCGGAGCCGCCACGGCAAGGAACGGCCCAAACGGAATCTGGCCACTGCCGTCGCCCTTATGCAGGCGGCTCCAGGGCAGCATCACGATAACACCGAGCACGGAGGCGAATACCAGCACCTCGATAGCCCCGGTAAAGCCCATGAGAGCCCCGTAACCCGCCAGGAGTTTCACATCGCCAAAGCCCATCGCCTCTTTCTTCAGGACCTTCGTTGCGACCCAGCCCAGCAAAAACAGCCCGCCACCGGCACCGACGGCACCGATCAGGCTTTCGAGCGGGGTCACTCCGCCCGGGAACAGCGAAATGAGCAGTCCCGCCACGATACCGCCGACCGAGATGGAATCAGGAATTAATTTGTACTTAAAATCCACCGCACAGACGGGATAAATGCCCAAGAGGAGCCAGAACATCGCGAGCGCAGAAGCCCAGTCCTCGACATTCCCCGTAAGCCCCACAGAATAGTTCGTCGAAAACAGCGCCAGCGCCCCCAGGAGCCCGCAAAGGGCCTCGCCTATCGGATATATGACGCTGATGGGCTGTTTGCAGCAGGCACTCTTGCCCCGGAGAAGCAGCCAACCCACGATGGGAAGGTTCAAATAGAGGGGGATGCGCTTTTTGCACAGCGGGCAATGTGACGGCGGATTGATCAGCGAAATCCCGCGCGGCATCCGGTAAACGATCACATTGTAGAAGCTTCCGACGCATGCCCCTATGACGAAGAACACAATCAGTCCGTACCAAAGCGGGAATATTTCCATAAAAACCTCATTTCTTGCCGGATTTCGCATTTTTAGCTCCCAAGGGGGTACTTTCCGGCCTCAAAAAAGATAAATTATATTTACGTAATTGTATGTCCAAAAAAAGAGCATCGCGAGGTTTATCGATATGCGTTTAAGAGTGTTATTGGCCTTTGCCATTTGCCTACTTTCCCTGAGCGGGTGTTCCAGGGAATCCTCCATCAGCGAGAACGTGAACCTGCGCAACAACCATTCCGTCGTCTTCGTGTCGCGAACACCGTTCAAGGACCCGCAAGCCTTCGCGGACTCCATCCTCAACCTGTCGAATCCGGATTCTGTCATCGCCCATGACACAATCACGGTGACCGTGAACGACACCATCTACCTGATGGGTTTCCTCAAGTACAACGCCGACAAAATTTACCGCTACGCCTGGTCCTTCAAGAACCCCGACTCCACCATCGTGAGCAAGAACGCGACGCAGGAAAAATGGGTGTTCACCAAGACCAGCGACAAGGGGACCAACTGCCCCGTCGCCAAGAGCAAGCTGTTCTGCCCCCTCTTCATCGCCGTCGACGGCAACAATGCGAGGGACACCGCCGGTGCAGACCAGTTTATCCGCGTCATCAACACTCCGCCGTACCTGAACGTTCCCAAGGACACGCTGTGGACGCGCGCCAAGAGCGACATCACCTTCCCCATCGTAGCATTGGACTCCTTCGGCACCATCACGAAAATCCAGGTCGACCTGGACGCCAGCGGGAAAACCAAGCCCAAGGACTGGAAAGTCCAGAGCGTCGAGGGAACCGACTCGATGTTCATAACGATTCCATTCGATTCCGCCTACATCAGCTCGACCGGAAACCAGAAGATCTACGTCATTGTCACTGACGACGACGACAACGAAACCGTCGACAGCGTGAACCTGCACTTCAACATCCCGCCCACCATCGAGCTGCTCGACCCGAAGGACGACGGACGCTACGGAACCGACGAACGTTTCGCATTCTTCTACAAGGCCAACGACGTCGACAACCCGGCATCGCTGCGCTACTTCATCCGCGTAGCAAAGAGCAGGGACAACTACGGCACCCCGCCGGTCCTCACCAACAACGACCTCATCGCGAAGGACCTCAAGGAAAAGAGCTTTGAGCCCAAGGCCAAGGAATTCAAGGACAGCAACGTCATCGTCACCCTTAAGGACCCCAAGACCATCCTCAGCGGCAAGCTCTACTGGGATGTGTGGGTCACCGACGGTTACGACACCGTATTCTCGGCCAAGATCAAGGAAAAGGACGGCACGAAGCGCCCGTGGAAATTCTTCTTCGGCAACCTCAAGGACACGACCGGAACCTTCATGGGCTATGTGAACTACGAAGGCTGGTCACACCACAGCGGCATCCGCATCGTATTCCAGGACTCCCTCGGCAACCGCTACTACACGCACACCGCCGACAACGGGCAGTTCTCCATCTCGGTCAAGTCGGGAACATACGAGATGCTCGCCATGGATACCACCGGCTACGGATTCAAGGATACCATCCTCACCGACCTGTTTGTCGACGTATCCAGCGACAAGAACCTCGGCACGCTCATCCTGAAAGACACGGCCGATCCGGTCATCGTATTCAGCGACATTCCCTCCGACACAATCAACACGGCAGACATCACGCTGAACGGCAAGTTCTATGACCACGGCTCCCAAGTCAAGTCCGCGGTCGCCACCCTCGACGGCGACACGCTCAGTTTCAACTCGTTCAGCCAGAACACGTGGGTCGTCGACATCAAAAATATGGAAGACGGCGAGCACACGTTCTACATCGCTGCAAAGGACAGCGCCGGACGGGAAAGCGATTCCACGATTACATTCTATGTTCACGCGACATCCATCCACATCATGGTCAACGGCCAGGCGACCAGCGTCCAGGAAAGTTCAAAGCCGTTCACGTTCACGGCAGAACTGAGCAAGACAAGCATCGCGGACAGTCTGATATGGAAATCGAACGCTCCGAAGTTCACGTCGGTCCGCCACAAGGTTACGGACTTCGTGGACACACTGCACTTCAGCAAGGCCGCAGACATCGGCGAACTGGAAAGCGGCAAGATGTACGAGATGTACGCCGAGACACCGAGCGGCATCAAGTCTAACGTCGTCCGCTTCGGCGTATTCGGCAAGGACCCGATTATCTTCTTCGAGAAGCCCTCGAACGACACCGTCATCACCATAGACGACAGAATCGTATTCTCCGTGTTCTTCTACCCGGGCGAAGGGGAAAGCGGGACGCCTTCCATCAAGACCATCGGCGAAGGCTGCAACCGTAGCTTCAACAGCGGAGTCAAGATCCAGGAAGACGAAGCCATCCACTGGGACAAGGCCGGCGACAAGCAGATTATCGTTTACTTCGAGAACAACGGGAAAAAGGCAGCCGACACGCTGCGAGTCAAGGTCATCGAAGATCCTCCGACCGTCAAGATTCTGAACAAGCAGAACAACACGAAGAAAAAGATCAAGACGACGGAGACCGTGGACATCAAGGCCTTCGACAAGTTCGGCACCATCAAGGAAATCAAGTGGACCTGCTCCAACAACCCGATTACGTTCGACAACGATGTCACCATTACCGAAAACGACACCGTCACGGCGCAGATTACGTTCACCATGCCCGGAAGCGCGACCAGCAACTACAAGTGCATCGTCCGCGCCACTGACGACGACAACATGTACGGCTACGACACCATCACCTACAACATCATCGAAGACAAGCCCTACCTGTTGCTGAACACGCACAACGCGACCGTCAAGATCAACACCAGGGTTTCGCTCAACGGTATCGCCATCGACACGCTGGGTAGCATCGTAGACTACATGTTCTACTGCGAC
The DNA here is from genome assembly GCA_017642335.1 of Fibrobacter sp. Classification (GTDB taxonomy): domain Bacteria; phylum Fibrobacterota; class Fibrobacteria; order Fibrobacterales; family Fibrobacteraceae; genus Fibrobacter. The sequence continues at coordinate 65,414 of JAGCPF010000046.1, read as the reverse complement.
AGCATCAAGAGCCACTTTGCAAACATCGACGAGAACGACTGGACGCACATGTCCAAGCTCGACACGAGCATCAGCGTCCCGAGCGTGCCCTGCACCTGGACCTGCCTTGTCCACATCGTCGACGACGACAGCCTGGTCGCCGCGGATTCCGCAACCTACACCGTGGTGCTCGACCCGCCCTGGGTGAACGTCAGCGAAGACTACATGTCCGTGACCATCAAGGACACCGTGGGCCTCGACGCCCGCTCCGGTGACGGCATGGGCAAGATTGTCAAGTACGAATGGGGATGCGCGCCCAAGGGCAGCACCATCAACTATTCTTGGTCGTCCACCAAGAACCCGCGCTACAACGCAATCATGCCGACCTCCGCCGAGACCGATTTCCGCTGCGTCATCCGCGTCACCGACGACGACGGCCTGACCGCAACCGACACGACGCATATCGACGTCGCCCTCGCGCCGCCGACCGTCACCGTCAAGTACGAAGAAATCACCAGCCGCCCGAAATACAAGATTAACCTGGACGCCGACGCGAAGGACGCCGACAACTACGACGGCGAAATCGTCAAGCGCGAATGGAGCTGCGGCGAACCCTACGAAATTCCGAACAAATGGAAGACGGTCAGTTCCTTCGACACCTCCTGGAAGGCTCCGGACAACGCCGTGGCCAGCTATATCTGCGTCGCCCGTGCCACGGACGACGACGGCAACACGGCCATGGACACGACCCGTATCAAGTTCACGACGAGCACCCCGATCCTGCAAGTGAATGTCCCCATCATCCACGTGAACCTTGGCGATCCGTTCGACCTGAACGCCTCCATCAACGACGCCTGGCAGGGTGTCAACTGGTACAGCTGGCAGTGCTTCGACACGAAGGGACACGCCATGGAAGGCGAGAAGAGGTGGGCCTATAGCGGCGACCTGTACGACATCCGTACCGACACGGTCTCCTACATCAAGGACCCGACCAAGCTCAACGGCATCGACTCGATGCTCTGCATCATCAGCGCCGAAGAATCGTCGAGCGACATGGTCCTCAAGGACACGACCATCGTCAAGATCATGCGCCAGTATCCGGAAGGCATCATCTCGGCGGCAGACACCGTCTACCTGTGGAGCGGAGACAACACCGTCGACAACGAAGCGAAGTACTTCTATACAACCGAATGGGGCGGATTCCACTCCAGGCCCGGCGAACTGGCCGACCCGAGCGGAAACTTCGAATACCGCTGGAAATTCAGCAAGGTGAGCAGCGCCTTCTACGTCGGTGAAAGCGACGGAAGCCTGGACACCTCCAGCTACGAATTCAACACGGCGTTCAAGCGCCCGACAAGCGAAGACAGCATGACAATTTCTCTGGACTTCCGCGACAGTATCCCGACCGGTGCTGCGACACAGGCATTCTACACGCGCCATAGCGGCACCATCAAGTCCAGGAAAGTCTATTTCCGCAAGGCATGGAAGAACCTCGCCCCGAGCGGCGACACCGTGATCGCGAAGAGCAATATTGCCGTGGCCCCCGCACTCACCACGCTGCACAGCACGCCCTATGTCGCCTACCTCAAGGATGTCAAGAGCGTCCAGACTGCCTACCTGAACGGATCCAGCTGGAAGAACCTCGGTGGAGCCGTGAGCACGACGGCCAACATTACCAAGGTCCAGCTCGCGAACCACGAAAACAACATATACATGGGCGTAATGACGGCGGACAAGCACCTGACCATCTACTCGTCCAACGGGACAAGCGCTTGGAGCAACATCGGCACGCTCAAAGCCGACACATCGTCCTTCCACCTGACGATCCAATCCGGCAACCCGTTCGTCCTTTATCTGGATTCCGCAAGCAAGAAGCCCTACTACGCGACATACTCCAGCAGCTGGAATTCGCACAAGATCAGCGACAAGCCTTGCCGAAGCATCACCGGTGCGGCAGCAAGCAACAGCAAGTGGGTCGCCGTGTATGTCGACACGACCAAGAGGTATTCCGGATTCTACGCCCTGTACGAAAACAACAACAATAAAGCCGTAGACAAGAGCGTCGCCGACAGTATCAACATGGTCAACCTCGACATCGACAAGTCGACGAACACGGCTTACCTCGCCTTCTTGAGCCGCAGGGTGGAAAAATACGGACCGTACGTCTACAAGGGAACCCTCAACAGCGACAACGTATCGTGGAAGAAGGACGAAATATTCGGGAAGCCGATGGCTGAACGATTCGCCTACAGAATCCGCGTGGCGGCGAGGTCCGGCCAGATGTACGTAACCTTCGACGACGCCGACAGGCACTCCTCCGCACAGAGCCACGTGTTCCAGCAAGGAACCTCCAAATGGAAACTGTTCGGAGAAAACGAACTTCCCTACTTCAAGATTGAATTCTTCAACAGGAACAACTACTATCTGCGCGGTTCACACCCGAACATCGCCATCGGCGACAACGGCGACGTATTCGTTTCGATGCTCGCCTGGGAAAACGGCTCCGGAGGAGGCAACAACTTCGGCCCCATCGTCATGAAGTACGTGGCAAAGAACTGGGCAGTCAACGACAAGTAAAAGGAATCTAATGAATATCGAAATTGCAGCCATTTGCGATGCAGCCACAGCCAACGGCGCCGGCGGTCGTTTGAATATCTTGGGAGCTTTTGACAGGATCTTTGCGAAATTCCCCCTAGTCATTCCGCAGTGTTCTGCGGTTTTCCGCGTCCGCTACCAGCGTTCCGAGGCGGGTATGCACAAAGTCCGCCTTTCCATCGAGGACGTTTGCGGCAAGCCCATCGTGCCCAACATGGAATCGAACCTTCCGCTCGAACCCGTCATTGCGGGATTTGACACCGCGGCAGTCAACATGATTCTCAACATGCAGCGCCTGCAAATCCAGAGGCCGGACAAGTACATGGTGCGTTTCTTCGTCGACGACGAGGAACTCGCCGTGCTCCCGCTGTACATTCTGGAACCGCCCCAGGCAAAGCCGCAGGCGCCCGAAACAGACGACGCAAAAATAAACTAGGCCAGCTCCACAGCCAGGCACATCGCCACGTCTTCCGTCCCGATCAGCTCCGGGGCGAGTCTTGGCGCGTGCAGGTCTTGCAGGTAGACGCTGTCAATGACGTCGGGCAACATGGATCGGCGGAGCGACCCGGCAAAGAAGTCCCCGCCGTGGCACTTGTAATAGGCTTCCTTCCTGCACCACAGGCGGAAGAACTCCTTGTCGAACTGGGGGACGTTGCGCAAGTGCAGCACTTCCTCTTCGCAGAAGAACCTCTCGGCAAGCGACTGGCGATTCCTGCGGAAGAACTCCAGGTCCAGCCCGACCATGGCGTCGAAGGAATAGGCCAGTGCGCATATGTCGCCGGAATGCGTCCAATTGGCATCAAAGTCCTGCTCCGGGAAAAAAGGCCGCGGGTAGTCGGCATTGACGACCATGTCCCCTTCAGAAACCGTCTTCCCGCAAGCATTGGAGAGTATCCGGAAAATGCGCTCGCGGTGGCCAAGTTTCCCAGCCTTGGGAAACAAGGTGATAAAGACCTCCCCGCAGGGGGTGAGTATTTTGGTCGTCGGCGAAATCATACTCCAAAGATAATTTCTACTTTATGGATATGCATTCCCTCGTGAAAAATTTATCCGCAATATCCTCTTTCGCCCTTCTGCTCGGCTGTTCCGACATCAACGACAGCTGGGAAGTCAAGGGCGGCGGATACCTGAAATACAGCATCGATGGCGGGAAGTCATACACTATAGAACTGGACGCAGACGATGTCGTTCGTCCCGATTACGGACGTAGTTACTTCCAGCTACAAACGCGATTGAAAGAAAGCAGTCGCGGCGACCAGTTTTCCATCGTCGTGAACCGCCCGACACTCGGCGCCAACAGTGCCGACCCGACATACAGCTGGATGATCGCCGAAAGGTCCGAAAAGGGGTACCTCATGGGCGATTCCAACATCGTCAAATTCGACCAAAAGGACAACGATACCATCTGGACGGCAGACATAGACCTCCGTTTCCAGGATTGCCGCAAGGGGGACTGCGAGAACCAAACCGGTTCACTCCATGTAAAAGGGCGACTCCGCTACTGGGTAGGAGTGGAAGACCGGTAAGGTTAAGGGCGCATCTTTTGCAATAACCCCTAAAAAGCCCTTGACAAATCCAAAATACTTTTCTAATATTGCGCTACCCTAAGGTCGATTAGCTCAGTTGGTTAGAGCGCTACCTTGACATGGTAGAGGTCACAGATTCGAGTTCTGTATCGACCACTGAAAAACGGCTTGCGCAAGCAGGCCGTTTTTTTTGTTCCAAGTTGGAATACGGAATTTAGCGAATCGCTGGGCTTTCAGATAAATATTTTGTTATAATATTGTTACACCAAGAAGAGGAAATATGAAGAAACGGTCAAAAAAAAACCTTTTTTGATACTACCTTTTCCTTGTTGACAAAAAAAAAGAGGGTCGCTCGGTGAGCGTCCCTCTATTTTTTTTCCAGAAAGTTTCTACTTGGCGCCATTGTTGTCGATGACAGCAGCGGCAGCGGAATCCACGACGACGGCGGAATCCACAGGAGCCTCGACCTTGGCGGAATCAACGACCTGTTCAACGGCAGCAGGAGCGGCCGGAGCAGCCTCGGCAGCCTTGGGAACCGGAGTGCCGAAGAAGTTCACCTTGGCGAGAAGAATCATCATCACCCAGGAAAGCACGAGGCCGGAAAGACCCATCACGATACCCGTCTTGGCCATGCCGTTCGTATCGGTGTAACCGGTAGCGTGGGCAAGGGCGTTAGGCGGCGTAGAAATCGGGAGGCTCATGCCGAGAGAGCTGGCGAAGGCGACAGAGACGAGCAGGGCCGTCACGCCACCGAGGCCGACCAGGTTGTCCTGGCAAGCGATACCCACGGCGCAGAGAATCGGCACGAGGAGAGTCGCGGTAGAGGTGTGGCTCATGAAGTTTGCCATGAAGAGGCAGATGACGCCGCAACCGATCATCAAAGCAATCGGAGACCAGCTTGCAAACGGAATCGTCTTGATCAAGTGAGCGGCGAGGCCGGTCGCATTGAGGCCGACACCCAGGGCAAAACCACCGGCAACAAGCCAGAGCACGTCCCAGCTCATCGCGTTCAAGTCCTTCTTGGTAATCACGCCGGTGAGGGCGAACACAGCCATCGGGATCATGGCGATTGCGTTATCGTTGATACCGTGGACACCCTTACCGGTCACCCACAGGAGCACGCACACAACAAAGGTAACGTAGACGATGATGGCCTTGGGGCTCGTGTCGAACTTGCCGGCACCTTCGATGTTGAGGACCATTTCCTTCATCTTGATCGGGTAGATCTTGAGGAGGAGGAGCCAAGCGATAACCATCAAAATAATCACGTAGGGGATACCGAAAGCCATCCACTGGCCGAAGGAGACGGGGTTCGCAATGAGGTCGCCACGGGCGACGGCGTCGTTCAGGGCGCCGAGAGCGATAGCGTTCGGTGGCGTACCGATGGGAGTACCCATGCCGCCAATGTTGGCACCGAGCGGGATGGCGAGGGCGAAGGCCGCCTTACCGCGGTCATCTTCGTCGAAGAGTTTGAGCACCGGGGCCAAGATGGCGAGCATCATGGCGGCGGTCGCGGTGTTGCTCATGAACATCGAGAACACGGCGGTAATGAGCATGAGGCCGAGAAGCACGAACTTCGGGTTCTTGCCGAAGGGCTTCAGGAGCACGCGGGCCAGGTTCAAGTCCATCTTGTACTTGGTCGCGGCGGCAGCGAGGAAGAACCCGCCCAGGAAGAGCATGATGATCGGGTTCGCGAAGGTCGCCATGACGGACTTGTGGCTAATCATCGTCACGCCGTCCACGCGGAACGGGGCGAGGGCCGAATCCGACATCGTGACAATCATGAGCACGATGACCAGCATCGAGGTGGACCAAATCGGGAACGGTTGCAGGATCCAGAAAAGGGCAGCCATGACGAAAACGCCGATGACGCGGATTTCGAGCGGATTGAGGATTCCCATGGGGCTTGCGGCATCGAATCCGAGGGATTCGTAGGGCAAGAAGAGAGCGGCGATGGCAAGCAACGACGCAATGATGAATTTGATGAATTTAGCCTTTGTCATAACGGGCGCAAATTTAGCAATTATAGCCGGATTCGGCTATACTATTATTTACACACATTAATATTGGGCTACCTGAGCACCACTCTCAAGGCCAGGCTCCGCCCTCCGACCCTCACACGGGCGACAAAAAGCCCCGGACGGTCGACCCGGAGACGGGCGACATTGCCCCCTTCTCGGGTCCCGAAGGTAGACGAAGCCACCACCCGACCCCGCAAATCCAGGAGTTCAACCCTTGCGGGCTGCCCAGAAAGGGCGTTTCCGGCGTCAAATTCGACAAAAAGCTGGCCGGAAGACTGGCGGAACTTCAGACCGTCCAACGTGCGGGAGGTGCTCGACCTGGGTCCGGGCGCAACCCGGACGGTGGCCACCGTGGCGCGCGACAACAGCCGCACCCCGACACTGTCCCCTTCCGAAACTTCCGCAGTTTCCCCGTCGACCGTGAGATACACGTGCAGGCCGCGCGTCCCCAGGTCGCCTATCCCGGCAAACGAGACATACGCATCGCGGTCGCTACCGGCCTGTAGCTCCAGAGTCCATTCGTAAACACCATTCCCCGAAAAAGGCTTCACTGACCTTGCCAGGCGCCCGCCATGCTCCCCGAGCACGGTCAAATCCACACGGTCACCCATGGCGGCAGGCGGTTCTTCCTGGCCGAGCCCGGCAGAAGACGCCCCCAGAATATTCCAGGAATCCCTGTGGCCGAGTCCGTCGCTGAGCACGACACGGAATTCCCATCCGTCACCCGCGCCTTCTTTCGCGAGCGCCATACGGGTCAGCGCAGGGCCGTCCCATAACAAACTATCAAAAACGGGTTCGCCGTCCAGTTCCCAGACTACGGGGCGGTCCACCTTCGCCCACACGGCTTCGTACGGTCCGATAACGGACGGAATCTCGTACTCGCGGGTCTTCGGGTTCCAGCGCCAGAACTGCACGGAATCGCCAGCATCAGCGGCACGCAGGTCCACGTAGTATCCGTGCGGGTTCGCCACCAAGTTCCAGCCGCTGTTCAGGCTGTCGAGTTCCCACGCGAAGGCGGCCTCGCCGGCGGGTTCCGAGACTAGCGGCAGGGGACGGCCTTCGAGGCTGTTATACCAGTAACCGTCGACCGCCGAGGGGCCGTCGCCGCGTTTGAGGCGACGATACTGCCAGAACTCGGCGCCGCCATAGGATTCGTCCCAGTGGTAGAACAACTGGTCGTCATCCCACTTGAGTTCCTGCATGTCCACGCCCGAGAGCGAAACCATCGCCCAGGCTCCCGTGTCAACGGCAATCTCCCCCGCGACACGCAGCGTATCCACATAGCGGGCGGAATCCAGATCATGGAACACCACCGCCTCGACGACGTATTCACCCACGGGCGCCGGCACAAGCCGCCATTCCCCTTCGAGCACGACCGTCTCCGCGGAATCCACAAGCAGCGAATCCACAAGGTAGCCTTCCGGCCCCGTGACCGTGACCCGGAAGCCAACCTTACGGAAAATGTTCATCTCCCCGGTGCAGTAACGGAGCCGCGCCGCGTTGCCCGAGACTTCGAGCCCTGATTCGACAATGACCATGAGCGGTTCGGGATCGGGACCGGGAACAAAGCGGGCGTTGATGCGAATCGGGTGCTTTACCCGGATATCCTGCGGAATTTCTCCGTCCAGGACAAATGCCGAATCGGGCACGGCGCGCACGATGAACGGAATGCCGCCAGCACTGCGCGGGACCCTGAGCGTATCGCGGAAAGCGTGGACCACGGTATCGCCCGAAACCACTTGCAAAAATTCAATTCCGCCGTGGTCGGCATCGAGCGTCACGTTGACACCCGCGCATTCCGGGCCATACCTCCAGTTCGGTTCCAAAACCAGGACTTCGTCCTCGGCATCGAGCAACGACATGTCGAAGTCGGAACTCCTGAACATCTTGCCGCCCTTGCCGCCGTCCTTAACAGACCACCCGTCAAAACAGGCATCCGTGCGGTAGACCGTGGGGAAATCTCCACCACCGTCAGCCATGGAGATCTTGTCTTTCCACGACTCGTCGTAGAAGGTGCTGTCCAGGTCCTTAGTGAAGACAAACGAATGCAGGTGCTTGTGTGCCGTGGCAAAGAACTCCACCTTGAACATGACGGAACTGAAATCGATATCGCGGTCATCATCCAGTATCAAGAGCGCCTTCTTCAAGACGCCCTCCAGGTCGACCGTATCTTTCCGGACGCGAGTCACGAAGCGCAACGAATCCAAGGCATCCAGCGTGGACTGCGAAGCACTGGCGGCGGCAGCCTCGTCGAGTTCCACCGAGAAGAACATATAAAGGCTGTCCAGCAGTTCCCCGGACTTGACCTTCGGGGCGACCCGCAGTTTCGTCATGAATACGACGGCTTCGGATTCACCTTGCAGAAATTCCGTCATGCCCGTCTGCGTCAGGACCTTGATTGTCACAGGTCCTTCGTTAGACACCAACAAGTTTTTCAAGACAGGCTTGCCCAAGGTTGCGCTGTAGAACAGCTGGACCGTGGCGTCCTCGTGCACGTTCTGTACAAAGTCCTGGAAAAAGTACCCGGCCTTCTGCGCACTAAAGTCATAGACCAGAGTGCGCGTCGGGGTCTTCACGAAGACGCTGTCCAAGTCCATCGCGTTAATCCCGTCGCTATCCACGACACCGAACAGGGGAATCTCGTCGAGGCCGTCGGCATCGAACTCGCGCACGACAGGCATGAAGGCGTAAATGGACAGGCCGCTCTTCTCGAACAGCCGGACAACTTCGCCGTCCGATATATAGTACTCGATTTTAAAGTGAGGTTTCAGAACCGGCCATTTTAGATCCGGCGCCCGCGAGCCCGCAAAAGCAACACAAAAGGACGCCATCACAAGAATGGCGACCCAGCGCAATGGGATATTGAATCCTGCAGACATCCTCATAGTAAAGAAAATAACTAATGTCGGACGATTTTGCTAAAAGATTCTTACAAAAATATCACTTCAAGTGGAGAAAAGTCACCTCAAGACGACTTTTCTGGTAGCAGACAGGCTTCCGGAACGGATTCTGACGATATAGAGGCCACCTTTGGGGGCAGCGAAGCTCGCGTTATTCACGCCTGCCGACGAAGTCTTCGAAAGCGAGGACAGCACCTTTCCGGAAATATCCAGCAGGTCGACCTTCACGCTACGGCCAGCAAGCCCGTTCGTCGCCACGAACTGGACGTCGAACATGCTGCCGCTCTGGACGACACGGACATCCTTGAAGGCGTATTCAAGTTCCGGCTTGGCCTGCGGCGCCACATAGACGGTCGCCGTCTTCTTGAAGGTTCCCACCTTCACAGGAATCGCCTTGCCTTCCTTCGCCTCGACAGTCTTGCCGTCAACCGTCACGAACACCTTGTTGCCCGTTGCCTTAGCTTCAGCAAGACCCTCCAATTTAAGATACGCAGTTCTCTCACTCGACGCACTCAACTGGAGAGTCCATTCCATTTCTTTTGCTGCGGGCTTGAACGACCTGGCAAGAGCGCGACCATCCTCGACAATTGCAAGCGACACATGGTCCCCCATACCGGAAGGCGGCTTGTCGCTCTTGGACACCACGCTATTCGTGCCGAACATGTTCCAGGAATCCTCCTTGCCGTTATCGTCGAACAGAGTGGCGCGGATCGTCCAGCCGTCAGACGACTTCTTGAGCGCTCCACGCTTGGCAAGCGACTTCGCACCATTCTCGCCGAACTTCGGGGCCGCGGAGAACTGGAGCGTCTGCGGGCCGGAGGTCTTCAGCCATACAGCCTCGTAAGGTTTCAATTCCGTCGGGATGCCATATCCGCCGGTCTCGTCGTCCCAGCTCCACAACTCGACATCGGATTCCGCGATAGCGGACAGGTCGACCACCCAGCCGTAGGGGTTGGCCACCATGTTCCAGCCGCTGTGGATGCTGTCGACTTCCCAGACGATTTCCGCGTTATCGACAAACTTGCCGACATCGCGCTTCAAGGCGGCTCCGTCATAAGAGCCATACCAGTAGCCGTTTGTCCCTGAAACATCTTCATCGCTAGAATAGCCACGGTACTGCATGTAGTCGCCCATCTCCAGGGATTCGTCCCAGCGGTAGAGCACATGGTATTCGTCCAAATTCTGCTTGCGAAGATTGACATCGGCGAGCGAAACCATCTGCCAGCGGAACCTCTGGACCTCCGTTTCATTCCGTGAGCCCCCATTAGCCAATGCCGAGACAGTATCGCCTTGCAAAGAAATCTCGTAGACAAGCGAATCGCCGGGAGTCACGGCAAAGTTCAACGAAGCCTGGTCCAGAATTCCCGGAACGGAATCAACGAGCAGCGTATCGAGTACGACGACATCACCGGAACGTACGCGAACCGACGCGACGACCTTACTGCCCAGGGTATCTGCGCTGGCACTGAACACAAGGCGGGCCAAAGAACCGGACCAGTCCAGACGGTGCGACAGAATCTTGGGAGCTTCGACGACGACAACCTTCAGAGCATTGTTAGGCGCGGGTTCCTCGACAGACGAAGACTCCGGCTGCGGCAACTCAGAAGAACTCGACGGGATAAACACGGAACTCGAACTTGCAGGCGGCAGTTTAATCGAGCTAGAACTAAACGGCCATGGCCATGTGATAGAGCTGGAACTGAAGGTCGGGAATTGGAACGAGCACGAACTGAATGTCGGGAACTGGAACGAACTCGAACTGAAAGTCGGGAACCAGAACGAGCTGGAACTTACCGGGGCCGAAGAAGAACTGGACACAGCCACGGACGAAGACGACGGGAGATTGAGGATAATCGGGTTTTCCAAGAGATACGGGAAGTCGCCGTTTGAGCCGACCTCATGTCCCCAGTACACATTGCCGTCCGCAGAGAACGGGTCGTTCAGGAAATCGGCGAATTCGGGAGTTTTCATGGAGGAATCGGTCTTCGTTCCGTTGAAATTCTCGTTTATGCTCTCCGTATCGCCGTTACGTACGTTATAACGAATATCCCAGCACGTCACGTTGCCGTTCAGCTTGGACAGACCGCTGCACTCGTTCTCGATCAGGCTCCAGTCATCGCCCTGCGCAGACGGCAAGAAATGAGCGTTCCCGCCCTCGAACAGCCCGAAAGCGTCCAGCTTGTCATTGCCATTGTGATAAGTGGAAACAATCTTTCTAAAGACCTTCGTGCCGTTCAGCGTAAGCTTTCCTGCCAGGTAGCCTTCGTAGATTTTGTCCGAAGAACCGCTGCCGGGAACGGTCATCGTGCCAATGTAGTACAGGTTCTGCATGCTAAAGTCCTTGCTGCTGAGCAAGCCGCCAAACGCACCACCCACGAACAGGGAATCCGCCTGGGAGAAATCACCTTGCACATTGATACCTCCCCTAACCATGACACGGTTGACGCTGTTCGGCATGATGCAATAACCGCAGAGTCCTCCAATGGCAGCGGAGCCCTGCACCGGGAATGTAGCCGTCACCCCGGGATTGAGGGTCATCAAAGCCACGTTGTTCAGTCGGGCATTTTCAAAGGCGACATACAGCACACCGGCATTGTCGGCAAACGAACCGATGAAGCCGCCCGCGCGGACAAGGTTCAGACTATCCTTGACCGAAATTCTTCCGGTAAACATCGCATTGCGAACCGTCAGGACGGAATCTCCTGCCGTATAGGTTCCACTCGTATTGGGGCGGGTCACGGCCTTGCCGACAAAGCCGCCCACCATCACGGTATCGATTGCCGAGGTCTCGCTGCCTCCGACAGAATGTCCGCGCAAGCCGTTCACCGTGACACTTAATTCCATCGCCGAAGAATTCCCCGACAGAGCCTCCGCATTTCGGGCAAGGCAGGCACGCCCAGCCAGGCCACCCATGAACACGTCGGCGCTAACGTTCTCGACGCCATCCTTCTTGGAGAGCGAGAGAGAACCGTACGTTTTCGTATTGGTAATGGAAATAAACGATTCGGCCGTCACCGTATTCTCGGTGGATACGCAAGCCCCTTCGCCAACCAGGCCGCCTACGGAATATTGATAGTAGCCCGCATTCGAGAGAGATTCATTCATTTTGAGTGTGACTTCGCTATTGAGAATCTTCACGGAGGCACCACGGTCAACCAGGCTACGGCCAATCATGCCACCGGCATGCACGTCATTTCCTCGCGGATTAGAAATAGAACCATAAAGATTCACATGATTTATGGAAAGGTTCATGGATTCGGCTGCCAGATTCTTGTAGATTGCCGCCTCGCCCACAAGATCTCCCATCGTCTTACCGCCTTCAACCTTGGTGTACGTGTTCGCATTTTCGGTCTTAACCAACATTGTTAAAGAGTCGATTTCCATGACGTTCTGTTCAGGCCTGTTATTCTTCTTCTGCGAAAGCGCATACATGCCAACAAGTCCACCGATGACGGTCGACGTATCGGCGGATCTGTTCTGCACCTTGGGCATCACATTGATCTGTTTCAGATTCAGGTTCACCGCATAGCCGACCAAGCCTCCAATAAAAGCCCGATAATCACTCCCCCAATCGGAAGTATGGATGCCTGCATAATATTCCGCACCGTTCAGGTCCACATCGTTAAAGACGTTCAGATCATCGTCGCTGTAAATCCGCAAGAGGGTACTATTTTCCGCATAGCCGACAAACCCGCCAGCCATCGGGGCAGAAATATTGATATCAGTTAGCGTATCCTCATAGAGCAAAGCCAATTTCAAGACACCCGCAAGAGCACCCACGGGACCGAATTTTGAAGCGTCCAACGAAGCTCCACCTTCAGCAGTCACGGAGAACGAGATGTTCTTGAGCTTTAAGTTATGGACATTGACCGATTCCAGAGTTTCAAAAAAGCCGATTGGGGATGCCTGTGAATCATCGCCAGCAGAAATTTCTTTTTCGAGGCACACATTGGAGATTGTATGATTGCCTCCGTTAATTTCCCAGTCGTCTAGCTTAAACTTGAGCGGAGTATGGTTGACTTGGCATTCGAACACACCTTTTGACACCTCAACATATTGCCCAAACTGGAAATCGGTCGAAAAGGTAAGTGCGTGCTTACGTTGATACACCACAAATCCGCCACCCAACATCGGATTGAATCCCACAGAATATGCATTCGTGCTTGGATTCCAGTCAGCAGTCAGGATAGAATCCAAAACAACTGCCGTACGGGAAATCGTTTTCAAAGGGGCGGTAGTACAAGTGTAGCCTAAGGGAGCGCTAGGTGGAGTTACACCAATATACTGCGAAACATACGCATCCTCGTTTCCGTCAATACAAAGTTGCAGATAGCCTTCAGGAGTTTGGGCAAATACGGACCCCGCAGTCAGGAATCCCCATATAAACAAAAAAATGGATTTTATTTTCATCTCTTACACCCTGCCTCGATTTTTTCTTTATATATAAGATACTATCAAAAAAGGAAAATATTCCAATTGAGAGTTTCTTTTTCTTGGCGTTGTGATAGGGCGCAAACGCAAAAACTGCCCAAAATACTACAAAATGACAGGCGTCACATGTTTAATTTTGTACAACACTTTTTTAGGGGAAAAGGGTTGCGGCTCGAGGCTAAAATCTGGGGGGATGAGGAGCGAGCGGTGAGCTATGAGCGGCGAGCTATGAGCTGTCTTACATACTATTTTTCTTTTTCTGAACGATTAGTATGTAATTTCTCTTAAATCGGCATCCAGTAAAAAGGAAAAACAATCTCGTTTACATACTAAATTCAAAAAAAAGCGTCCTCTAGTATGTAAAATCCACAAAAATTCGTATAAAGTAAATTGTTTTGCCAGCAAATTTACATACTAAGTCACTAAAAAAAACATTTTAGTATGTAAGGTGATGAAAAAAAAGCCCTTTTCTTTCTGTTGACGGACATTTTTACATATTATTCGGCAAAATTTTGACGTTTAGTATGTAAGACACAGAAAAAAAGACAAAAAACTTTTTTTTCCTAATCACCAACCCCTAACCTCTATTTACCTCACACCTCAGAGGGAGCGCTAGCGACCGAGCTCATCGCTCAAAGCTATTTCACATCGTATTCGGGGATCGGCAGGCTTTCGCCGGATTTCATCGCGGCGTCGAGTTTCTTGGACTTTTCCGGGTCGAGCCACCAGTAAACGGGGATGGCGTCTTCGCGGTTGAAGCGGTCCAGCACCTTTTCGGGCATGCCGTAGCGATTCCAGTAGAGAATGCGGTGGTGGTCGCACTGCCACATGAGCACGTACGGCACGATTTCGGCGAGGCGGTTGTCGAGTGCTTTCAGGATTTCGTTACGCTTCGCGAGGTCGAATTCCGTCTTCTGCAAGTTGATGAGGCTATCGACAACTTTATCCTGAACGCCGGCAAGGTTATTCGTACCCTTCTGGAGTGCCGTTGCAGAATGCCAGCTCGCTTCCGGGTCGCGGAGGCGGCCTGCACCCCAATTCACCCAGTAGAGGTCGAAGTCGGCATCATCGAGGCGCTTGCGCAAGGTGCTCTGGCTCATCTGCTCGATGGTCGCCACCACGCCGACCTTCTTCAGGTCTTCCTGGAACAGCGTGAGGTGGCGCAGGTCTTCCTGGCTCGTGATGAAGTTGATGGCGAAGGCCTTGCCGTCTTTTTCGAGCACGCCCTGGCCGTTCACCTTGTAGCCCGCTTCGGCAAAGAGGGCACGGGCGCTGTCCGGGTTGAACTTGTAAAGCGGCGCCGTCGGGTTCTGGTTGCCTTCCCACAGGTCGGGGTAGTAGCTGTTCAGCAAGAAGTACTGGCCGAACATGTACTTCTCGTTCATGGCCTCGCGGTTCAAAAGCATGCTCAAGGCACGGCGCACGCGAACGTCCTGGAACTGCGGCTTGCGCAGGTTGATGGCCATGCCCTGGAAGCCGATGGGCTCCTTGTTAAAGATACGCTGCTTTACGGCCCAGCCCTTCTTGACGGCATCGAAGTCGGTCTGCTTCATCCAGATGCTGCTGGTGTAGATGGCATAGGCGTTGAAGTCCTGCTTCTTGAAGGCTTCGAGGGCCTTCGTCTGGTCGTTCATAAAACGGTAGCGGATCTTCTCGAAGTTGTACTTGCCGCGGTTCCAGTTCTTGTGGAAGCCCCACCAGTCAGCTCGGCGCTGCAATTCCACGTAGCGGTCCTCGCGGAAGGTCTTGATCTTGTACGGGCCCGAAACCACCGGGAACTCGTAGCGGATCTGGTTGAAGTCCTTCCCTGCCCAAACGTGCTTGGGGAACGCGAGCATGCCCGCAGCTTCCCAGAAGTTTCCCCAGTGCGATTCCTTCGCGGTCATCTTCACCGTGAGGCTGTCGACCACCTCGGGGCGGTCGAAACGGCTAAGCCCGACCTTGAAAATCGGGGTGAGGTTCTTCTCGTCCATGATGACGTCGTAGTAGTACTGCACATCTTCGGCGGTGACGGGCTTGCCGTCGCTCCACCGGGCCCGCGCATCCACGTGGAAGGTGAACGTCTTGCCGTCTTCGCTAACGCTCCAGCTGTCGGCGAGGATACCGACTTCGCGGTCCTCGGTGGAGTGCAGACTCACGAGCGGCTCGAACATCATGCCCATGAGCTCGGCGGAGAAGCTGTTGTAGTCTTCCCACATGTTGAAGGACTTCGGCATCGCGGAGCCCCAGAGGGTGATTGTCCCGCAGGGGCGGGCGTCCTTCGAGGCAATCGGGTCGAACTCGCCCGTGGCGGTGGAATCGACCGGCAGTTCCGGGCAGTTCAGCTCAGCGGACTTGGAAGCCCCGGACTTCCCCTGTTCGTTGCAGGCGGTGAGGGCCATCGCCGAAACCATCAGGGATGCCAGTGCAATACCATAAATTCTCGTCTTCATATTCTTCATACTATCGTCTCTCGTTTTATTAAGTTTCGAGGCTCGGGCCTCATACCCTTCAGATGACTAGCGGAGATTGCTTCCGCCACGCTTCGCTCGCGGCAGGCTCTGGCAATCGCACCTCGCAATGACAATTCCTGCGACCAGTCACGCCTTCTCTCTCGTCTTTCGTCTCTCGTCTACTAACTACGGCAAGCCCACGTGGCGCTGTTTCTGCTTCTTGGGCGTGGGGCCCTTATCGGACTCCTCGGACTCGGCCGCCGCCATCTCGGCCCTGAGAATTTCCAGCGAGACACGGGCAGCTTCCTGCTCGGCCTTCTTCTTGTTCGGGCCCGTCCCCCGACCGTAGACCTTCCCGTTCACGGAGACCTCGGCGGTGAACGACTTCTGGTGTTCCGGACCATCTTCGGCCACGATGACGTACTCCGGGGACATGTGCAGCTTGGAGCCCTGCGTGAGTTCCAGCAGTTCGCTCTTGTAGTTCACGAAGTCCTCGGCCACGATGATTTCTTGCACCCGCGGGAAATGGAAACGGTTGAGGATGGCGCGGACCTCTTCGAGCCCGCCGTCCAGGTACACCGCCCCGAGCACCGCCTCGTAGGCGTCGGCGAGGATCGTTTCCTTGCCCCGACCGCCCATCTTGGCCTCGGACTTGCCAATCTTGATGTAGTCGCCCAGGTTCCATTCCTTGGAGGACTGGGCACAGGCATGGCCGGAGACCACAGCGCTCTTGCGCTTGGAAAGGTTGCCTTCGGAATCGTCGGGGTAGGTCTTGTACAGGTACTCCGTGGTCAGCATGTTGAGCACGGAATCGCCCAGGAACTCCAGGCGCTCGTTGTTGTTCGTGTACGGGAGGTCCTTGCCGGACAGGAAAGACCGATGCACCAGGGCATGGGCCAGCAGTTCCGGATCGCGGAACCTATACCCAAGCTTTGCCTCAAGCCCGTCACCGGACTTCTGGCGAAACCAGAGCTTTAGCATTTTGTGGAGGAGAGTATTCTTTTCCATGTATAATATAGCTGTGAGCTATGAGGTCGGCGCTACGCGCCTCTGAGGTAAGAGGATATCTACAAACCCCAAAGCGAAGCGACCTCAAAGCGAGTTTACGAGCGGCCTCATCGCTCATCGCTCAAAAAGAAAGGGCAACCCTTGTTCGGGCCACCCTGTCCAGTTGCTTTTCCGATGAGAACCGAATTAAGCCTTCTTGGATTCGATGAAGGCGACCACGTCGGCAACCTTCTGGAACTTTTCGGCATCGGAATCGAGGATTTCGACTTCGAATTCGTCTTCGAGAGCCATAACCAGTTCAACGCGATCGAGAGAGTCCGCACCCAGGTCGTTGCCGAATTCGGATTCCATCTTCACGTCTTCGGCCTTGACTTCGAGCTTGGCGACGATGACGTCGGTAATCTTCTTGAAAATTTCTTCTTGTGTCATTGTTAACTCCGTTTGGATTGTTTAAGGTTAAATTTAATAAAAAACGCCTAGGCGTTCAACCCCCCATCCACGCCCAGAATCTGGCCGGTGATGTAACAGGCGTCATCCGAGGCCAAAAAAGCGACCGCATTGGCCACATCTTCGGGTTTTCCGATACGTCCGAGTGGGATTTGGGCTGCATATTTTTCCTTGGTGGCGTCGTCCATCGCGGCGGTCATGTCGGTCCCGATGAAGCCGGGGGCGATGGCGTTGACCGTAATGCCGCGGGAGGCGAATTCCCTCGCGTTGGAGCGGGTCATGCCGATGATGCCCGCCTTGGCGGCGGCGTAGTTGGCCTGTCCGGCCTGGCCACGCAGGGCGTTAATGCTCGAAATGTTGATAATGTGGCCGGTGCGCTTACCCATCATGGTGCGGGCGACTGCACGGGTGCACAGGAACACGGAACGCAGGTTGGTCGCAATGACCGCGTCAAATTCTTCGTCCTTCATGCGCATCAGGAGGCCGTCACGGGTGATACCGGCGTTGTTGACCAGGATGTCGACCGTGCCCATGTCGGCGATAATCTGCTTGAACACGTTCTGGACCGTCTCGGAGTCGCCCACGTTGCATGCGTAGCTCTTGACCTGCACCCCAAGTTCGGCGGAAAGTTTGGCCGCCAGTTCTTCTTTGACCGAGGTGGAAAGGATGGCGACGTCCGCGCCTTCGCTGGCAAGCTTTGTCGCGATGGCGAGACCGATACCACGGGAAGCCCCCGTGACAATGGCTTTTTTACCTGTAAGTTTTCCCATAGTAGTTCCTGTGGTTGGTTGTTAATAGTTTTCAGACGAGAGACGAGAGACGAGAGATATTTTAATTAGTTCTGTGCGAAGCATCATATATATTCTTTCGTCTTTCGTCTGTAGCCGCGTAGCGGCGTTCTCTCGTCTATAAAGCCTGGAAAGCCTCGATGGTTTCCACCGGAGTGACCTTCACGTCGCGGCTGATCTTGCGCATCAGGCCCATGAGCACCTTGCCGGAGCCGACTTCCACGCCCTGCGTGACACCCAGGGACATGGCCTTGTTCATGCAGTCGTTCCAGCGGACCGGAGACACCAGTTGGCGCACCAGCAGGTCGGCAATTTCGCTACCCTTCGTGACCGGTTCGGCAATCACGTTCGCGATGACCGGCTTTTCGACGTCCTTGAAAGTCGTCTTGGCGATGGCTTCGGCGAGGCCAGCCTGGGCAAACTGCATCAGCGGGCTGTGGAAGGCACCCGAAACGGCAAGCGGAATAGCCTTGATACCGGCGGCACCGCAGTTTTCCACGAGCTTGTTCACGCCGGCGACCGCACCGGACACCACAATCTGGCCCGGGCAGTTGATGTTCGCGGGCACCACGGCACCCACGTCCTTCACGGCTTCGCAGAGTTCAAGAATCTTGGCTTCGTCCTGGCCCATAATGGCGGCCATCGCACCGGGGTTCTTGGAACCGGCCGATGCCATGAGTTCGCCGCGGGTACGCACCAGGCGGAGGCCTTCTTCGAAGCTGAAACCGCCGGCGGCGTAGATGGCGGAGTATTCGCCGAGGGAATGCCCGGCCACGTAGTCAAAGGCAAAACCTTCGGACTTGAGGAGTTCCATCACCATGGCAGACACGGTGAAGAGGGCCGGCTGGGTATTGTCGGTGCTCTTGAGCACGTCTTCCGGACCTTCGGCCATGAGCTTCGAGAGCGAGAAGCCGAGGATTTCGTCGGCCTGCTGCATAATCTTCTTGGCCGGTTCAAAGGTGGAAGCGAGCGTCTGGCCCATGCCCACATACTGGGCACCCTGGCCAGGGAAAAGCAAAATCGTCTTAGACATCATAAACCTCTGCGGCTAGGCCGCAATTTTATTTTTGACCATAAATTAAAAAATTACGATATAGGAATCGGTCAACGACGGGAAAAAACATTCCAGAAGCCCGAATGCAAGTATTATAAAGTATTTTTGTAAACTGCGTCCGTTGCATTCGCAGCCATCGCAATCCGAATCATTCAATAAAGGCCATTTTATCGCGGCTTTTTGCGGTAGATACCCGTCTTGACGATGCGAGTTTCCTTGTGACCGTCTTCGAACGTGAACAGGATTTTCCAGATGTAGACGCCCGTGCCCGCATGTCGGCCCTTCGCGGAGCGTTGGTTCCAGTGCAGGTAGCCCTGATGGAAGAGCTCATCCGGCTTGCCGCGGACCGACTGGTCCATCTCGCCGTCGTAGCCGAACTTCTGGCGGAAATCGGTCACGTAAGTCCCTATCCCGTCAAAGATATAGACTTCGGCCTTGTACGGCATGCTAGCTTTCACGCTGATTGCGGACAGCGAATCGGGCAGACTTTCCCACCCATTTCCTTCCGGCGGAATCCATTTCGGCGTCTTGCCGATACCGCTGATAGGCTGGAGCGGCACAACCGCGCCCAGGTAGAGCAAGCCGTCACGGCCGTCAATCTCGATACCGCCGCGGCCGGGGGTGTTGCCCGCCAAGTCAATGTAGGTGGCCGACGGGTCGGTGAAGAGGCAGGCCCCCGCCTTGACCGAATACCCGTCGAGAATCAAAGTCCAAACCAGCCCGTTCTCGCGGACGGTCGGGGCTTTCTTCAGGAGGACCGGTTGCGAGGCCGTATCCTTGCACGACTCGGAGTAACGGAAGAGCTGTTCCCAGGCCCTTTCCTCGCCCGCGTTCTTGAGGGGTTCAGACATCCTGACAATAAGCGTGTCCGGCGGCATTGCACCTTCCGGTTCCATGTATTCCTTCAGGCCGACCTTCCCGGGGTACTTCGACACTTTCACGGGAACTGCGCCCACGCGGTCCAGCAACTTCACGTTCTCCAGCTCATCGGAATATACAGAGGTGAAGGCGAGGAACGGCGGATGAGCAGAGTCGGCCTTGGTCAACCCGTACTTGTACGGCTTATTGATGTAACCCTCGAACCATTTGCCGTCCGAACGATTCTGCTTCATCTTCCCAGCCGACACATAGCGCCATTCGCCGCGGTTCGTATTCCAGAAAATTGAGTCGACAGCCGTGATGTTGTCGCTACGTTCCTCCTTGAAGTGCACGCGCACGAAGTCCGCACGGCCGTCCAGGTCCTTGTCGTACATCTCGGCCGTATCGGCAATGAGCGAATACACGACGGAATCGCGGGGAGACGGCGGGAAAGAATCCTCGGGAACCACATTCGAATCGGGAGGTACCGTGCTCGTATCCTGAGGGAGCGAATCCTGAGGAATCGTGTCGGTAACATTCGAATCTACCGGTTCCGGGATAAAGTCCTTCACTTCGCAAGCGTCTGTAGTTAAAAAACCGGTTTCAGGATAACGAACAGACGCCCCTAGGGCATCAGTTACGCGAAGGTAGTATCTGAAACCGGCATACTCTATGACATTCATGGGAACGCTGGTTGTCCAGGTGTCGTTCACGAAGGTGTTGGCAAAGGGATTCACTTGATAAATGACATCATCTTCACCTTTGTAGAACAACTGCACTCCTAAAATTCCATCGCGGTCGGTAAATTGGAAGGTGAAAGTCTTGAGGTCGCTTGTAGAATCTTCGCACTCGACGGAAACGGCCTTGACTACAGGGATATCGTTGTCCACAAAAATGGTGTAAGGTTCCAGGCTCAAATTCGGAACTCTCGGGGACTTGCCCGACTGCCCCGCCGTATCTGTTGCGACGATGTAAAAGTCTATTCCCGGAGCAACAACGAGATTCGTCGGGACTGTATATTCCCATAAGCTGTCCTTGACATGCTGCATGGAGTACGAAGTAAATTGCGTGTTCGCCGTACTGGAATTCCGCAAGAACACATTCGCATTCCTGATGCCTATCGAAGTCGTGATATAAGCCGAAATGGTGATGGACGTGTTCGCCTGCTGCGGGTTCCGGATTTTGTCCCAAGTGTCCTCCGTAAGGTTCACTTTCGGCGGAATCGAATTTTCGCTCCATTGGGCAGAATCCTTGGTGGTTCTCTTGTCGAAGGTCATGCCGATGACGACATTATGCACGTCGCCATTTGGAATTGTATCGGGAGTCTGATAACAGATGATATGCTGCGAGAGAATATCTTTACGTATATCGGCATAGATATCGGTCAGCTCGGAAGCGTCATTCGTGGAGACAAACATTCCACCGGAACTTTCTGCAAGTTCCTTCAATGGGGATTTCGCACTCGTTTCAAGCGCAATGGAATATATGGATGTATTCTTTCGTTTGGCTTCGTCCGTTACAACAGATATATCCGTTATCCCGGCATTATTTTCACCATCAGAAAGGATGATGACTGCAGTCGTATTCGTTTCGTTTACGATTTCTTTGAGGCCATCAAAAGCGCCATTGAGGACATTAGTGCCATATCCCTCCGTAATCAGAGTATTCACGGCATTGAGCAGCAGTTTTTTGTCCGAGGTCATCGTCTGGTGCACAAACGTCGAATCATCGTACCCACGGAACCCGACAATAGCGGTTCTGTCGTAAGGGCCCATATTGAAGATAAAGGAACGGATGGCATCCTTGGCCTTTTGCATACGATTATTCTGAGCCATAGACGGACTTTCGTCGACAACAATAACGACCGAGGCTCCACCTAAAGCTTTGGATGTCGTGACCTGGGGCCGGATTTTTTGTCCGTCCTGTGTCAAGTCGATATCGTCCGCACCGAGTCCGTTAAAGGGGCGCCCGGTTTTGCTATCTACAATAGAAACATGCGTACAGATTTCTGGATAGTTACTGACGTCCAATTTCGAAATGTTCAAGACGGGTTCGACCGTTTTGTCTTTTACGTAGGTCGCTTTGATTGTACAGACGGAATCCATCAAAACTACAGATGTCTTGGCATTATACAAAGACGAAATAGTCACGTTGCCATTGACCTTCTCCCAAGAATTGAACTTGTAGCCGACATAGGGTATAGCCGCTACGGGGGTATTGAAATTCGGAGTGGTATAGATTGTATTAGACGGTTCTATATAGCCTTCTTTGGAAGGTTTCACCTTCAATACATAAGGGGATGCCGCCACCCAGGCCGTGAATGATTTGTTGGGGATAGAAGAAGAATACTCTTGAATAGTCCAATAGAGCGGAACGTTGGGAGTTCCTTTGAAAATCACGCCAATCGCTTGATATGCGGAATTATAAGATACTGGCGTCGTAAACGTTCCATCGGTTCCATAACCATAGACAAAAGCATTCAAATCGTCAACGGGATCGAAACGGAGTACATAATAGGCAGAATCAGGCGGAGTCCAAGTAAGTCGAATTTCTGATAACGACGATTCATCATAAAAATCCTTTTCATAGTTGAACGTCTTTTTTGCCGTAGAAAGTGTACATAAAGAAACAGGCCTGAAGGTGGCTTTCAGTTCGGAATTCGCAGTAACCATCGCAAACGTATTGGAAGCATACTTATCATCGATAACGGCAGAACCGGATACAACTTGCCAATCCGAAAAACGGTAGCCCGTATTGGCTTCAGCAGTAACCGGATACCTTGTATTCGCATAGGCCGTAGAATAGCCCCCCGATGGAGACACTTTGCCGTGCCCATCCTGAGAAAGCGAAAGCTTATATGCTTGCATCGTATAATTGATAAAGAAAACACTGTCAGTCTTTAAATCATTGTAAACAATGACGCCGACAGTATCCCCGGCAGCAAGGCTCAACGTATCAACATAACTGTCAATGACTTCTATATTTCTTTCTTGTTTAGCGAAGAAGCCACTATACCGGAAATAATAGAAACGATCTTGCGAAAAACCATTTGTTACGACAATATTGTAGGTCCCGGTAGTTGGCGCAACAAAAGAAAGCCGGACACCGGGGCCAAGAGTGGCATTGGCCTGCGAATAGATATGTTTATGGAAATTGTATTCGGTAGAGACATCGGTGATGGGGTAAACAATCCCATTACGGAATACCACATTGACCTTACAATCATCCGTCATGTTGACGACTTTTGCATACATATTATCGGAATCTAAAAGAGAACAGGAACCGGAAGCAACCTCCCAACGGTCGAAGGCAAGGCCTCTATCCGGATAACAGCCAAGCTGTATTGTGTCGGTATCCAAAATCCATTTACATGGGTTTTGAATTGTATCCATACAGTGTAAGTACAACGCTCCAGAGCCTGTACTCGTAAGCTGCAAGGTATGTGACGGGACCATTTGGACGGTGAGCGCGTCTTCCATGTCGGTATCAGGGCCGGGCGGCAAATAGACGAAAACGTAAACCTTTGTTTTGGGCGGGGTTTTAATTACGCACCTACCGTTACGGCAATCCCGCTGCATATAAAATGTATAAGTAGCATCGTCGGTCGTATTCTTGGTGAAAGTCGAGTCCTCATAATAGTATACGACATTCACAGGCTGGCCCGTTTTGTAAACCAGCGCGTAGTCCCCACCATTGTCGGTTTCAAAAGACATCCGGATGCCATAGAGACCATTTTGGGGAATTTTCACACTGTTTTCGTAAAAATAGAATGTGGTCGGCCGTTCGGATATTTCGTAGATAGGCAGGGTTTGAGTTTCCCTCCTGATAACGACCGGGTCCGACAAAGGAATGAATCTCGTAGAATCAGCAAATTCATTTACGAAGGTTCCCGTTCCGGATACGACTTCCCACTTGACGAAGTTCTCGCCGACCTGGAGGCTTTTCCGGGAAGTAACAGAAAGCGTATCGCCGACGGATACGTTAAATGAAGTAGAATCGCCTTCGATTGTAACGCTTGCACCAGCTTCCACTGCGAACACAAGGGAACAAAGGAAGAGCACAAAATAGAGTAACACCCAGGCCCCTCTCCAACGATGAAGACTACGTTTTAAAATCCCGCCCTAAATATACAATTATTTTGTATAAAACGGACAAAAAAATTGTTTTATTTTAAGGATTTGAGGCACGAGATGACTAACGGAGATTGCTTCAGGGCTATTCGCCCCTCGCAATGACAACCAAGGCGAATGCCACGCCAAAACGCTTGCGTTTCGGCATGGCTGAGCCGACGAGTCATGCGCCTGCGAATGACAAACCTACTGTCTACTTCTTCTTGTGGCCCCGGCGGTAGATGCCCGTCTTGACGATGCGGGTCTCCTTGTGGCCGTCGTCGAACGTGAACAGGATCTTCCAGATGTAGATGCCCGTGCCCGCCTTGCGGCCCCTGTCGGAGCGCTGGTTCCAGTGCAGGTAGCCCTGCTTGAACTGGCTGCCGGGACCGCCGCGGGACGACTGCTCCATCTCCCCGTCGTAGCCGAATTTCTGGCGGAAGTCCGTCACGTACGTCCCTATCCCGTCGAAGATGTAGACCTCGGCCTTGTACGGCATGCTCGTCTTCACGCTGACGGCGGACAGAGAATCGGGCAGCGGTTCCCAGTCGGAGCCTTCCGGCGGGATCCACTTCGGCGTCTTGCCGATGCCGCTGACGGGCTTGACCGGCACGACCGCGCCCAGGTAGAACGAGCCGTCGCGGCCGTCGATCTCGATGCCGCCGCGGCCCATCGCGTTGCCAGCCAGGTCCTCGTAGGCGGCGGACGGGTCGGTCGACAGGCAGGAGCCCGCCTTGAGCGAATACCCGTCGAGGATCAGGGTCCACACCAGCCCGTTCTCGCGGACGCTCGGGGCGGTACGCAGCTTGAGCGGCTGCGAGACGGTGTCCTTGCAGGACTCCGAGTAGCGGAAGAGTTTCTCCCACGCCGCCTCGTCGCCAGCGTTCTTGACGGGCTCCGACATCCTGACGATGAGCGTGTCCGGCGGCATTTCGGCGTCCGGTTCCATGTATTCCTTCAGGCCGACCCTGCCGGGGTTCTTCGAGGCCTTCACGGGGACCGCGCCCACGCGGTCCAGCAGCTTCACGTTCTCCAGTCCGTCGGAATGCACGGAGGTGAAGGCCAGGAACGGCGGGTGCGCGGAGTCGGCCTTCGTCAGGCCGTACTTGTAGGGCTTGTTGATGTAGCCCTCGAACCATTCGCCGTCGTCGCGGCTCTTCCTGATGTCCTCCGCGGGCACGTGCCGCCACTCGCCGCGGTTGGAGTTCCAGAAGATGGAATCTATGCTCGTGATGTTGTCGTCGCGCTCCTCCTTGAAGTGCACGCGCACGAAGTCCGCGCGGCCGTCCAAATCCTTGTCGTACATCTCCGCGATGTCGGCGATGAGCGAGTAAACGACGGAGTCGCGGGGAGACGGCGGGAGGACGGAATCACCGGGGGCGCTGTCGACGGGCGCGGGCCCGTCCACGACGGACACACGGCAGGCGGAAGTGGAGAGCGTCCCCTCCCTCGGGCTGCGGACGGACGCGCCTTTCGCGTCCGTCACGCGCAGGTAGTAGAAGACCATGTCGTAGTCGCGCTCGTTGGCGGGGATGGATACGGTCCACGTGTCGTTGTCCGCGGAGTGCGCGAGCGGGGCCTCGCGGAAGATGATGGCGCGCGAGTCCCTGTAGAAGAGGGTCGCGCTGCCGATGCCGTCGCTGTCCTTGATGCCGAAGGCGAACGTCTTCACGTCGGACGTGGAGTCCTTGCACTCGGCGGAGACCGTCTCGACCGCCGGGATGTCGTTGTCGACGAAGATCGTGTACGGCTCCCTGGACGGCATCTGCGTCCTCGGGGCGTAACCCGCCTGGCCGAGGAGGTCCGAGGCGATGACGAAGAAGTCAAGCCCGGGGGACACGACGAGGTTCGCCGGGACCGTGAATTCCCAGAGGCTGTCGCGCACGTTGCGCATGGAGTATCTCGCGTAGGAGTCCGACGAGCCGGACGTGCGGAGGTAGATGTCGGCGGAAGCGATGCCGACCAGCGTCCTTATGTACACGCCGACCGTGAGCGGGAGGTTCGACGGCTGCGAGTTCTCGGTCAGCTCCTTCGTGGCCTCGGTGAGCGTGATTATCGGCGGCAGCGAGTTCTCGCTCCACCGCGCCGTGTCGCTCGTGGTGATCTTGTTCAGCTTCGTGCTGATGGCCACCGTGTGCGTCTCGCCGTTCTGGACAGTGTCAGGGGTCTGGTAGCACACCATGTACTGCGACATGATGCTGTTGCGGATGGACGCGTAGATGCCGCCGAGTTCGCTCGCGTCGCTCGCGAACGTGAAGGTGCCGCCCGTGTTGACGGCCAGGTCTTCCAGCGGGTATTTCGCGTCGGTTTCGAGGCCGATGGAGTAGATGGTCGTATTTTTCGACTTGGCGAGGGCTACGGTTTCCTTTAATGTTTTGCTGCCACCGTTATTTACACCGTCGGAGAACACGATGACTGCCGTCGGGTTCGTCTCGTTCACGATCTGCTCTACGCCGACGTAAGTACCTACGATGATGTTCGTTGCGGCATTCATGTCCACGTCGACTTCTTTCACGGCCTTTACTATCAGGGACTTGTCCGAGGTCATCGCCAAGTGCACCACGGTCGAGTCGTCCCCGCGGAAGCCGACGATGGAAATTCTGTCGTAGGGGCCCATGTCGTTCACGAAGCTCTGGATGGACGCTTTCGCCTTCTCCATGCGGTCGTTGTATATCATCGAGCCGCTCTCGTCCACCACGATCACCACCGAGACGCCAGTGACGTTGTTGATGCTCGTGACCTGCGGCTTGATCGGGACGCCGTCCTGCGTCAGCGTGAAGTCGTCGGAGACCAGGCCGTAGAAGGAGTTGCCCGAGTTCTTGTCCGTCACGGAAACCACCGCGCAGACTTCCGGGTAGCTGCCCAGGTCCAGCTTGGATATGCTCAGCGAGGGTTCGGCCGACGGGTCCACCGTGAAGGTCGCCTTCACGGTGCACACGGAGTCCTTCGGCACGACGATTGTGCGAGATTCGTTCGGAGACTCGATGTCGAGGTCGCCCACGGTGCTCACCCACGACTTGAACTTGTAGCCGCCGTGCGGCCACGCGGTCAGGATGGTCCTGTTGCCGGGGGCGGTGTACACCTTCCCGGACGGGTATGCGGCTCCCTCCTTGGAGGAAATCACGGTCAGCACGTAGGGCGAGGACACCCAGGCGTTGAAGGACTTGTTCGGGATGCCGCTGCTGCTGTCCTGGAAGGTCCAGTAGAGCGGGACGCCCGGCGTGCCGCGAACGGTGAAGCTCGTCGTGGAACCAAAGACAGCCCGCGCCGTAACAGGGGTCGAGAAATTCTTGTCGGTGCCGTAGTCCGTGAAGATGCCCCCGACCGGGTCGACGGCCTCGATACTGACCATGTAGGAGCCCGTGTCGGGCGGGGTCCAGGTGAAGCGGATGGCCGAGAGGCTCGGTTCGCTGTAGTAGTTGTCCTGGTGGTTGAATTTCTGCTTCGTCCGGGTGAGCGTGTAGACCGTGCTCGCCTTGAAGTTCGCCTTCAGTTCGGCGTTGCCGTTCACCGTCACGTACGTGTAGGGCGCGTTCTTGTCTTCGACGGCGGGCGTGCCCGAGACCGTCTGCCAGTCGGAGAAGCGGTACCCCGCGTTGGCCTCCGCCGAGATGGAGTAACGCGAGCCGGCGTACGCCGTCGCGTAGCCGCCCGCGGGCAACGCCTTGCCGTTGCCGTCCGTGCCGAGCGTGACGCGGTAGGCCTGTGTCGCGTAGTTGATGTAGAACGGGTTCGCGCCGCTGCCCGTGTTGGCGACGACGATCGCGACCTCCTGGCCTGCAGTGAGGTTCATCGGTTCGGAATAGGTGCCGAGGAACTTCTTTGTCGTGGCGGCCGTCGCGAAGCCGGTGGACGTGTAACGGATGTACATGGCGGAATCCTGCGTGGTCTCGTTCGACACGACGATGGCGTAGGTGCCCGCGCTCGGGGCCGTGAAGGTGAAGCGCACGCCTGCGCTGCCGCTGGAGGCCTGCTTGGCGTAAAGGTGGTCCTTGAAGTTGTACTGGGTGGGCGTGCCCGTGATTGGGTAGACGGTGCCCGCGCGGAACACCGCGCGCACCTTGCAGTCGCTCTTCACGCCAATGACGCCCGACGTATCCTTGTCTCGGTCCAGGATGGAGCACTGACCGGAGACGACCTCCCAGTGGTCGAACAAATTGTCGTTTCCGGGGATGGCGTATATCTTGGTCGTGTCGGTGCTTATAACCCTGTTGAACGTTATCGCTTTTCTATGAAGAGAGTCTACATAGGCAGTTCCATTACCCGAATACGAAGCCTCTAATGTGTACGCACGGTCAACCCTAACGACGATAGAATCCTTCATGTTGACGTCGGGATAACCCGCTGCATAGAAAAAGAAATGGTAGTTTATGTTAGGCTGAACTTTAATAAGACACTTTCTATATCCGTCAGCAACAAAGCAGTCCCTGGTCGCAACAAAAGAGTCCGAAGGCGCAATAGGGACAAAAGTTTTAAAAGTGGAATCTCCGTAAAAGTTCAGGAACGTTGTTGACTGTTGAAATTTACAACTAACCAGGAATTGTCCGCCTTCGTTTGAATTGAAGTACGTTCGGACACCATAAAGCGCCAAGGGGATAACGGAACTATTTTCACCATAAATGAACTTGGTCGTCTTATCGGATATTTCATAGATAGGCAGGGTCCTTGTCACCCTTCTGATAACGACAGGGTCAGACGAAGGGATGAAACCGGTTGAATCTTCTGTCTCGTCGACGAAGGTTCCCGTTCCGGAAACGATTTCCCACTTGACAAAGTTCTCGCCGACCTGGAGGCTCTTCCTGGATGTGACAGAAAGCGTATCGCCGATGGATACGTTATATGGAGTGGATTCGCCTTGGATCGTAACACTTGCGGACGCACTCGCCGCAAAAATCAAGGAACACAGGAACAGAATAAAAAAGAACAACACCCGGCCCCCTCTTCCGAAAGATGAAACCATAATCGTTAGATAGAATTTGTATAAAATATATACTTATTTTGGCCAAAAAGCAACAACAAACAAACTCAACATCCTAAAAAAGGCGGACCCCGCAGGATCCGCCCTCTTTTATCAGCAATTAGCGGATAGAGACTTTCTTCATACCCACGAGCTTGTTACCAGAAGTGATGCGAACCAGGAGAACGCCCTTGCCAGCAAACTTGGCAAAATCAACGTCCTTGGCCATACCACTGAAGGATTCGCTGTGAAGGAGCTTGCCGTTCATATCGAACACGCGGAGCATCTTGGTATCGGCAACAGTGGAGGTCACGCTGAGCGTGGTGTTGTCGACGGAGATTTGAGATTCACCGAGAACCGGGGCAGCCTTCGGAGCGGCCTTCGGAGCAACCTTGCCTTCAAACGGACGAGGCGGAACGGTATCTGCGCAGAGCGTTTCAACCCACCACCAAGCATCGGCAGCATTGTTGTTCATGTAGCCAAATTGAGGGAGGGAGCCATCGGCGATTCTATCCGGATTCACTTCATAGCACTTGTTTTCGGCCTCATTATTTTCGGCCATGTTCAGGAGACCCGAGATGTAGCACTTATTGGCAAAGTTACCGAAACCATTCACGAACGGAACGCAACCCTTCGGCTGAAGAGTCCAATTAGCGCGCGGAATGATGTATTCCTTTTCGCAAGCGGTTTGAACCCACCACCAACCATCGGCAGCATTGTTGTTGATGTTCTGCGGAGCCGGAGCACGGGCCGGGTTCATGGTATAGCACTTGCCATCCATATTGAGGAGGCCACTCTTATAGCAGTGGTCGCCATAACCGCCCTTGCCCTGAACAAAGTTGATGCACTTGTCAAAGCAGTTCGGGTCATTGGGATTGTTGACGCAGAAGTTAACGTCGCAGGCCCCATCATTCGGATTAGCAGCACAGAAAGCCTGGCATTCCGTGCTATTGGGGTCTATGAGGCAGTCTTCCTGAGTTGCAGTCGGCGTGGGAGGAACCTGACAGACCGGATCAGAGGAATTTGCAGCACAGTAGCTTACGCAAACGGGATCAGTGGGATCCGCAGCACAAGCAGATTGGCCGCACGTTGCAGTGGACGCATGTACAGGGTCCATGCAGTAAGCCTGACAGCCAGCGCTATAGAAATCTCTCTGGCAAGCATCCGAGCACATTGGCTTACTCGGATCGTCCGCGCAAATCACGGCTTCGCAAGCTGGATCAGAAAGCGGATCGGCAAGGCAGGCAGCCAAGCAAGCAGGGTCACTGGGATTGCTGCAAACCGACGGAACAGCGCAGCTCGGATCAGCGGGGAACATAGCGCAGAAGTTGCTCACGCAGAACGAATTGTTCGGGTTCGTAGTGCAGAAGCTCAGGCAAGCACCATCACTCGGATTGGTATTGCAAATATCAGGAGGATCAAGCGGCACAATGGTGTTGCAATTCGTTTCAACCCACCACCAAGCATCGGCAGCATTGTTGTTCATGTAGCCAGTTTGAGGGAGAGAGCCATCAGCGATTCTATCCGGGTTCACCGTATAGCACGTGTTCGCACTCATATTGTGCAAGCCAGAGCTGTAGCACTTATTTGCAAAGTTACCGAAACCATTCTGGAATTCAACGCAGTTCGGTACAAGATCATAGGTTCCCGGAACCGGCACCAGGATCGTCACCTTGGTGCATTCCGTCGTCTTCCACCACCACGTATCAGCAGCATTGTTGTTCATGTGACCGGTCTGAGGAACAGACCCATCGTTAATGCGAGACTGCCTTACTTTGTAGCAAGTATTCGGGGCCATATTTTGAAGGCCACTAATATAGCAGTTGTCGGCATAATGGCCAGCACCGTTTACAAAACGTATGCAACCATCGACCACTTGCGTTGTGTATTGGATTTCTGCAAATGCAGCAGATGCAAGCATCGCCGCAGCCATAGATGAATAGATAAGTTTATTCATATATTCCTTCTCTTGCCTTGGTTGTGAAATGTTGTTTTACAAGGCATTCACCAATATAGTTAAAGTTTTCTAGTTTAGACGAAACAAATAAAATAAAAATCACTTTATTTTTAATAATACATATAAAACGCTTAAAAAAAGTTTATCCGTAAGTAAATGTTTTCATTTATTACAAAACACAGCAAATTTATTTGTAAGTAAATGTTTTCACCAAACTAATCAAAAAGAATTTTGTTTGTAACAAAAACTTTTCATATTTTCTTATAAAAAGGGATTTTTACCCCGCACCGCGGATTCCTTTTAAACACTGGAACAGGGGCGGATTCCCTCCCCCATTTCAGCATCAAATTCTAGTCTCCATTTATTGTTATTCCGCACCCATAGGCCTTCCCGCACAAAAAATTGCAAGGCCCATTTTCACGAAAAAGCACCTCTAATCCATCCCAAATTAGCTCCCTCTCAGCCAAAAAATTGAAAAAATGTATCATATTACCCGGTATAAAATTTTTTTTGACCGCAAACAGACTTATCATCGGCGATTTTGGGGGGCACCCCCGGCTATATGATACAAATTCAGGAGTTTCACTATATTTTTTTCATCGCACACACAAAAAAAAGAACCCGGCCATCAGCCAGGTTCCAATTTCTTTCGACAGGTATCCGTTACGCTTCGGCGGGTTCGTCCTTAATGGCGGCCAGGCGTTCGTTCACGTTCTTGGACACGCCCTTCTCGGCGTACTTCGCGGCGACTTCCACAGCCTTCTCGATCGCAAGCGCGTCGGAGCGGCCATGAGCGATGATGCCCGTGCCGTTGAGGCCAAGGAGCAGAGCACCACCCGTCTTGCGGAAGTCCCACATATCGTCGAAACGGCGGCCTTCCGGAGTATCGATAGAGCCGAACATCTTGTGATGCATCTCGTAGAAGCCTTCGAGCATTTTCAGAACAACATTGCCTGTAAAGCCCGAAGCGACAACCACGTCAGCAGCGCCCATGATAAGCGTTTCGCCTTCGATGTTGCCGATGAAGTTCACCGGGGCGGACTTCAGCAACTGGTGTGCTTCCTGGAGTACGGCCGGGCCCTTGTGTTCTTCTTCGCCCATGTTCAAAAGGCCGACCTTCGGGTTCTGGTAACCGAAGTAGGTCTCGGCGAAGGCGGAGCCCGCGATGGCAAAGTCCACCAGCGTAGAAGCACGTTCATCGACGTTCGCACCGGCATCGACCAAGATAATCGGACGGTCGGCGGTAGGAATCACGCAACCGATAGGCGGACGGCTGAACTTTTCGCTCGACTTCCCAAGAAGCATAAGGCAAGACGCCATCATGGCGCCGGAGTTGCCGGCACTCACCGAGGCGTCCACCATTCCCTTCTTCTGCAAGGCAACGCAAGTCACCAGGCCGGAGTGAGGTTTTTTCTTGAGAACCTGAACAGGGTGTTCGTCCATGGCGACCGGATCCGGCGCGTCAACGACCGAAATACCATTGCCAGCGTAGCCAAGCTTTTCGAGCCCAGCCTTGACCTCGGCCTCCGGTCCGCACAAGACAACATGCAAATCAGCATTCTTCTTGACGGCGTTTACAGCACCTTCTATCACTACGTCGGGGGCAAAATCGCCGCCCAATGCATCCAGGGCAACTTTAACCATGAACAACTCCTTAAAAGCGACTAGGCTTCAGCACCCTTCATGTCGACAACTTCAACACCATTGTAGTAACCGCAAACCGGGCACACGCGGTGCGGGCGCTTCACGGAACCGCAATGTTCGCAAGTGGCCATGGCCGGCACTTCCATCTTCCAGTGGGTGCGGCGCTTGTCACGACGGGCGGTCGAGGTTTTTCTTTTAGGTACTGCCATTTTTAACTCCTATTTTCCATTTTGCTTTTTAAAGCTTTGAGTTTTTCCCAGCGGGGATCCATAGTGTCCTCGGACTCTGCGGAACCGTCACTGGTCGGTTTGTTTGATACAAAGATAAAATCTTCGTCAGGATTTTTCACGGGTGCGGCCGGTTCTTGCAGTATAACCAGCTGTCGAACGCACTCGGAGACATCCACGAAGTACTGTCCCTGGGGAATTCTGTATGCGAAGACATCTGCATCGTCTTCATCGAGTTCCTGCTTTGCAACCGCGAGACGTTCGACTTCCACCACAATTTCCGTTTTGAAAGGGCGGTCGAACAGTTCCAGCGTCCGGGAACAGGTCAGAGTTTGCACTCCGGAGAGCGTACCGGACACGAGCCACTTACTTTCGCCTTCGGGGCTAACCAGCACCTCGGCTACCAGATCGCCCTTGAGGTGCAGTTCGTCGAAGATTTCGGGGGCATCGGCATGGGACCAGACCACCCGGCGGTCTTCGGATTCAGTAAGTTTCTGTGCGATATCGATTCTCAAAGTGCCCCAAATGTAGTAAAACGGGGGAATAAAGTCAATATCTATGCAGGGGGTGCACAAAAGTCAAGCTGCCCCTATTGGCTCAAATTTCGCTTTTTTAGGCAGAACCAATGCGTTTCTTTCGCTTTTTACTTATCATAACAGACTTCTTTTTCGACCATGGGCAATGTAGCGACGCAATATCCGTCAAAGCATCCCATGCGTTTTGATGACGATGGAGAATTGAATTCGTCAAAAAAAGGCCTTATAGGATTGGCATCGTACCCAAACCATTGTGATGAATCGCGATCCGAAACGATGTTGATAATATTTCCACCTGATAGTATTTGAGCGATTTTAATTTTTGCCGACCCTTCCGGATTATAAATCTTCAAATCTATATTAAACGAATCTATTTTGATTTTATCGGAAGGTTTTCCAAGAAAGCAATGAAATCCTTTCCATATTGGTTCATTTGCTGAAGTGTCGCATTGACCAACATTTTCACCAACTTTTTCTGCACTTAAATATTCATTTTCAGAAGACTTTTTACATATCAGAGTCTCGTGAAAAGAGCCCATATTTCCGTAACAGACTTGTTGGTTGTTTAAATAAAAATCGATACTGTCAATATTATCAGTTGTCAGAAAGTTTAAACTCACAAACCGGTCCACATCAAAACACTCTTGTTCCTCCCCATAAGGGACACATCCTAAAAGGATTAAGAACAACAAAAAAAAGATAAAGCGAAAAAACATAAATTATCCTCCTAGAATTGCCGTAAAATGGGAGAGGGAGGGAGGGGGAATAAAGTCAATATGGGACTTATTTTTAATCCAACAGGTCGTCTTTGCAGAGGATTGTTGCGTTTACGTAAAGGTCATCGCGGTCGGCCTTTACAGGTTCGTTCGCGTCGGCGATAATGCGCAACGTTCCACCATCGCAATAGCTTTCTGCAGCTTTCCCTGCGTCATTTTCCGGTGCAAATAACCCCGTGTACGAATCTTTCAGTGATTCACACATCTTTGCATTGCCCAGCGGAAATTCCAAAAGATTATAAACGGAAACCTCGTCGCCCTTCCAAATATAAACGGTCTTTTCAACATTCTGTCCAAACACAGGAATCACCCACACGTCGTCGTTCTTGTCGATGTCGCAGCCCTGCTTCAGGGTCGTGTCGTTCAAGACGCTCAGGTCGGGGTACAGGCTTTCGTCGCTAGGAGACGATTCAGGCTTCGCGGGTTCTACGCCGGGGTCTTCCACGCCTGCGCTGCTGCTGGAGGACTTGGCCTTTTTCTTGCTGCTGGAGGATTTTTCGCTTTTCTTGCTACTGGACGAGGATTCAGCTTCTTCGTCGGCCTCTTCCTCATCGGCTTCGTCGCTGCTCGAGATTTCTTCGTCCTCGGCGTCCTTGCTACTGGAGGAGACTTCCTCGTCTTCATCGGCCTTGCTGCTGGAGGAAACATCGGCATCGTCCGAGACATCTGCGGTATCGGCTTCGGAGTTAAGTTCCGTCTTGGAATCGCCCTCGCTCGCAGGCCCGCTGCTGCTGTCGTCGCCGCAACCGACAAAACAGATCGCCAGGGCGAACGCAATAGAAACAACTAACACCTTGATTAAGCTGTAAGGTCCAAATTGCATGCTTCCTCCTTGTACATGTCGGGGGGAAATATACAAAAAAGGCCCCGCAGGGCCCATTTTCCATTTTATCTACAAAGAACTATAAAGCACACATTGCCATCGCTTCTTCGTAGGTTTCATCCCGGTCCGCATCCTCTACGACCCTTTCAGCTCGTGATTTATATACGCTACCTTCACAATAAGCGTGGTCCTCCGGATCGGCATTTTCCACCGACGCCTCGCAAGCGGCCTCATCCGTGAGTTTCAGGCTCATCTCAGCAACAGCTGTATAGCTGTCCCCGCTCCACGTAAGGGTCGTCAGGCCCACACCGACAATGTCCATCACCCATACGTCATCATCCTTCTCGAAATCGCAGGTAGAACCGCTTGCCGAATCCCCGCTGCTGCTGGAAGACTCGGCTTCTTCGGCTTCACTGCTGGAAGACAGGTCCTCGTCTTCATCGTCGGGTTCGGAGGGAAGGCCGTTGAACCTTCTGCACTTACTCATGAACTCGCTGAACGCCTCGTCACGGTCGTAGTCCGGGTCAACACCCCTGATAGACTTGAATTCTTCCGAGCCCTTGGCCGTGCACCAGTACTTCTCATGATAGGTCTGGCCGTCACTGGTGTAAGTGTCATCTTCGGGGCCCGTTAAGCTGCACAACTGTTTTGCCAGGCTCCCTTCCGAGACGGTATGGGTGGAATCGATGGAGCCACCCTCCTTGTATTCATAGTAGTAGCTCTTGTATTCCACTCCAGCCGTATTGTCCTTGAGATAGAACTTCCACACCTTGTCGCCTTTCTTGAAGTTGCAGCCTGCGGTCATGCCATTGTAAGTGCCAGCAGAACTGCCGCCATCCTTGCCCGAAGAGGAGGACTTGTCACCGTTGCTCGAGGAAGACTTGCCACCAGTGCTCGACGAGGACTTGCGGCCGGTGCTCGAAGAAGACCGGGGGGCACTGCTCGAAGAGGACTTAGCAATCCCGTTGTTTTCCATGCAAAATCCCATGACCATATCGAAAGCTTCCTTACGGGACAGGTCGTACAGAGACCCAGACGTCGAGACCTCGGTTGCATACATGACCCCGTCATCGCACCAGAATGTGTAGTCAGTTTTCGTGCCAAGGAAGTCAGTTTGTTCCGTTTTTTTGCCCTTCATCTCCTTGCATTCTTCAGTAGTCGTGGGGCCCTTTATGACCGAATAAATGGAATCCTTGGTATTCTTGCCATCAAAGAAAACAAATTCGAAGGACTCGTAGGAATCACCCGCCATGGTACCAGAATAGGCATAGACCCACACCTTGTCGTCTTTCTTGAAGTTGCACTCGCCCGTCTTGACGGTAGACGCACTCTCGCCGGAAGAGCCCTTGCCATTTGAGCCTTTCTCGGTTGCAGATCTCTCGCTGTCACCGGAATTCCCGTCGGCGGCAGTGCTGCTTTCGCCACTACAGCCAACAAAACTCAAAGCTAGGGCGAACGGGGCTAGAACGACCAGCATCCTGGTCAAGCCAAAGTGTTCAAAACGCATTATTCCTCCTGCGCAATGGGATTCGATAAATTCGAAGCCACATATGAGAATAAACAGAAAATAGAAAGTTTTGGAATCGTCTATATATATAGTCGCATATATGTTGCCGTACCCGCGATATATATATATTGCCGCACCCGCGAAATTCGCCCAAAAACGGCAGGTGCGAAAATTTTCGGGTATTTTTCCGCCGGACATCGCTCGGATAATCTTTTCGATGAACTAAATTTTGCGCGGAAAATGTTTATCACGGTGCTCACATACCTGGTCATCGGTCTATTGGCCATTTTCGGACTATTCTATATAGTCCTCGAGGTCCGGTTCTTCCGGGCCCTGGGTACCGTGCGCGCGGGGACGTCCGATGTGGAGCCCAAACCGCACGTGAGCATCCTGATTGCCGCCCGCAACGAGTCGTCCGGCATCCGCGCCACGCTCGATTCCGTCCTTGCCCAGGACTACGACGGCGAGTGGGATGTCTGGGTGGCCGACGACCGCAGCACCGACGACACTCCCGAAATCCTGGAGGAATATGCGTCCCGCGAACCGAGGCTCCATGTTCTCAGCATCGAGGAGATTCCCGAGGGGGTCAGCCCCAAGAAGCACGCCCTAAGCCGCCTCATCGAGGCCTGCGACGGCGAAATTCTCTGCCTCACGGACGCCGACTGCATCGTGCAGCCCAGCTGGATCGGGGGCATCGTGGCGGAATTCGAACCGGGCATCGAGCTCGTGGCGGGACATTCCTACATCCCGACGACATCCAAGTCGAGCGTCCTCATTTGCATGCAGGCGGTCGAAACGCTCATTTACCGAGTGGCGGGTACCGCAGGGCTCGCCATGCATCTGCCGCTCACCAGCACGGGCAACAACCTCGCCTACCGCAAGAGCTTCTTCAAGAGCGTGAACGGGTTCGAGAACGTGCTCAAGATCCAGAGCGGCGACGACGACCTTTTGATGCAGAAACTCGCGACGGACAGGCCCTGGGCCATGCGCTACTGCATCGCCGAGTCGACCTTCGTGACCACGAACGGCAAGGAAACGCTACACGAACTCTGGGAACAGCGCAAACGCTGGGCCTCCAAGACCATCTACTATTCCCCGAAAATCGTTTTCGTGCTCACCATGGTGTTCCTGTTCCTCACCATGCAGTGCGTCGCAACCCTACTGGCGCCGTTCAGCATCGGAATTCTCATCGCCTTCGCGGCTACCTTCGTGGCCAAGTGCATAGGCGACCTTGTTTTAATACTTCGCGGGCTCAGGATATTCAAGCAGGAGCACCTGCTCAAGTGGTGCATCCCGGTCGAAATCATCCACGCCCCCTTTACCGTTCTGGCCGTCCTGTTCGGCCTGTTCGGGCGATTCAAATGGAAATAATCAATGGCAACGACTACCAAAGCAACGACTAAGACGACCAAGACTGCGGCAACCAAGACAAAGACCGCAAAAACGGCCAAGACAGCCAAGACTGCAAAGGCCCCCGCTGCCGGCAAGACGCTCATCATCGCGGAAAAGCCTAGCGTCGCCAGCGACCTGGTCAAGGTCCTCGGAGCAAAGACCTTCACAAAGAACAACGGCTACTACGAAAGCGACACGACCATCATCAGCCACGCCATCGGCCACCTCGTGACCATCGCCGACCCCAAGGACATCGACGAACGCTACAAGGCCTGGGACATGAAGACGCTC
The DNA here is from genome assembly GCA_017642335.1 of Fibrobacter sp. Taxonomy (GTDB): domain Bacteria; phylum Fibrobacterota; class Fibrobacteria; order Fibrobacterales; family Fibrobacteraceae; genus Fibrobacter. The sequence goes on along the minus strand of JAGCPF010000046.1, from coordinate 27,156 downwards.
CCGATGCTGCCCGAGAAGTTCCCGCTGGTGGCGACCCCCGCCACCAAGTCGCAGCTTTCCATTGTGGGCAAGCTTATCAAGAGGAAGGACGTGACGACCATCGTGAACGCATGCGATGCGGGCCGCGAGGGTGAACTGATTTTCTTCTACATATTGGACTACGTGCTCAAGGGCAAGTTCACGGGCAAGACCATCAAGCGCCTGTGGATGCAGAGCATGACACCCGCTGCCATCAAGGACGCTTTCGAGCACCTGCGCACCGCCGAAGAGATGGAAAACCTCAAGGACGCCGCCCTTTGCCGCAGCGAAGCCGACTGGCTCGTGGGCATGAACGGCAGCCGCGGCCTCACCGCCTACAACAGCAGCATGGGCGGGTTCCAGATTACGCCGTGCGGCCGCGTGCAGACTCCGACGCTTGCCATCATCGTGAAGCGCGAAGAGGAACGCCTCAAGTTCGTGCCGCAGAAGTTCTGGACCGTCGAGGCCGATTTCGACAACGGCGGCAACGCCTACCTGGGCAAGTGGTTCACCGGAGAAGGCAAGGAACGCCAGAAGCAGATTTTTGACGAGAAGAAGGCCGAGGAAGTCCTCGCAAAGTGCAAGGGCAAGCCGGGCAAGATCGAGGAGACCACCGCCCCCAGCCAGCAGAAGTGCGGCCAGCTCTACGACCTCACCACACTCCAGCGCGAGGCGAACAACCGGTTCGGGTTCAGCGCCAAGACAACGCTCTCGATTGCGCAGAGCCTTTACGAACATTACAAGGCGACCACCTACCCGCGTACCGACAGCCGCTGCCTGCCCGAGGACTACGTAACGACCGTCAAGGCGACCCTCGGCAAGATCGAAGGGCCGCTCAGGAAGTTTGCCCTGGAAGCGCTCGACAACAGCTACGTGAAGCGCACCCCGAAGGTGTTCGACAACTCGAAGATTTCGGACCACTTCGCCATCATCCCCACGGGTGTTGTGCCGAAGGGTCTCTCCGAGGCCGAAGAAAAGATTTACACGATGATCTGCCAGCGCTTTATCGCGGTGTTCTTCCCGCCGGCGCAGTACCTGAATACGACCCGCATCACGACTGTCGAGGGCGAGACGTTCATCACCGAAGGCAAGATTCTCGTGGACCCCGGCTTCAAGGCCGTGTACGGCAAGGACAGCGACGACGAGTCGAACGTCCCGCAGCTCAAGGGAGATGCAGCCAAGACGCTTGACATCCGCAGCAACGAAGACTTTACCAAGCCGCCCGCGCACTACACGGAAAGCACGTTGCTTTCCATGATGGAGAGCGCTGGCAAGCTCGTCGAAGACGACGAGCTGCGCGACGCCATGAAGGAGCGCGGGCTTGGTACGCCGGCAACGCGAGCCGCCATCATCGAAAAGCTCGTGAGCGACAAGTACGTTGTCCGTGACGGCAAGGAAATGATCCCGACAGCCAAGGCGTTCGACCTCATCAAGGTGCTCTCGGCCATGAACTGCGACGCCCTCACGAGCCCCGAACTCACCGGCGAGTGGGAATACAAGATGGACCTCATCTCCAAGGGCAAGGAATCCCGCGAAAACTTCATGCAAGGTATCGTCGAGATGACAAAGTCCATGGTGAAAAACATCAAGGGCTTCAAGGAAGAAAGCACCACCGGCGAGGCGAAGTTCAGCCCGGTGAACGGCAAGAAGGTCTTCGAGACCGTGAGCCGCTACACCACCGAAGACGGCATTGTCATCCGCAAGATTATCGGCGGCAAGCACCTCACCGACGACGAAATCGTCGAGCTCCTGACCAAGCGGAAAATCGGCCCGCTCACGGGTTTCCGCAGCAAGAAGGGCGCCGAATTCTCTGCCGTACTCACCATCAACGATCAGAACAAGATTGAATTCGTATTCGACGAGAAACCCGAAGAAATCGAGATCGGCGAGAAGGTGGGCAAGTCCCCCATCGACGGCTCCGACGTGTTCGAGACGCTCACCGGCTACGTGAGCCAGAGCTATATCGACAAGGAACCGAGCGGCATCCAGCTTCCCAAGGTGATGCTCGGCAAGGAACTCCCGATCGACGAAATCAAGAAGATGCTCGGTGGCGAAAAGACCTCGCTCATCAAGGGATTCCGCAGCAACAAGACGCACCGCCTGTTCGACGCATTCCTCTACCTCGACAAGTCTGGCAAACTTAAGTTCGATTTCCCGCCGCGCACGTTCACGGCAAAGCGATTCACGAAGAAACCCGCGGCCAAGGCCGAAGGCTAGCACGGCAACGCCTGCGCCAAAAGGACCCTCATGTTGACGCGACGATGGACGACCTGGATAATCGCCGCCCTCCTGTGCGCGGTGATGTGTTTTGCACAGGGCGCCCGGACCGAGAATCCCTACGGACTCCCTGACAAGCTCATGCCGCTGTGGGATTCGCTTTCCATAAGGCAGAAAGCTGCCCAGCTCATCATGGTCTACATGTCGCCCGCCGAGTTCCTGGTCAAGAACGAGTTCGGCGGCGTACTCGTGATGAAATCGCACCTGAACAAGAAGGACAACTTTATCCACAACCTCACCCAGGCCAATGCCGAGCTCCGCATTCCGCTCCTCGTGGCAAGCGACCAGGAAGGCGGCCGAGTGAACCGCATCGGCGGCATCTCCGAGAAATGGAAACACGCCCCCAGCGCCTACGAAATGCGCGACATGGAGCCGGACTCCGTGAGGGCCATCGCAAACAGCATTGGCAGCGAACTCAAAGCACTGGGCATCAACCTGAACCTCGCGCCGGTACTCGACCCGGCCCTCGACCACCGCAACAAAAAATCGTTCATGGAAGAAAGCCACCGCTCTTGGGACAAGGACAGCACCAGCGGTGAAAAAGTCGCGGCCTTTGTCCAAGGGATGAAGGACAACGGAATCGTCTGCGCCGCAAAACACTTCCCCGGTTACGACTCCTGGACAAACAGCGACCACCAAATCGCCATCAGCGCAAGCCCGCTCGCCAAAATCCAACGTAACGTGGGGCTGTTCAAAGCCCAGAGCGACATCATTCCCGTCACCATGATGAGCAGCGTGCGCTTTATCCGCATCTCGAACCGCCCCGCCGTATTCGATTCACGAATCGTCCGGATGGCAAGGGAAATGTCGACCGAGACCGTCATCCTCACCGACGACCTGTGGGGAGTGAGTTTACGCGCCTGGATTAGCGGCATGGACCGCGCCACGGGCAAGACCTACCCGACAAAGGACTTCAAGAAGCTTGTCCGCATTGCTGTCATGGCGGGCAACGACATGTTCATGATAACCTACCCCAAGAAGGCCGAGGAAATGGTGAATTACCTGGAAAGGCTCGCCAAGTACAACTCGACCTACCACAAGCGCATCGAAGAATCCGCCGCGAGAATCCTCAAGATGAAGCACAAGGCGGGAATGCTGTGAGGCGCGAGGGCGCGCTTGCGCTCCCTTTGAGGTATGAGGGAGTAGGAAGTGGGTTTGTCATTGCGAAGGGCATAGCCCTGAAGCAATCTACATCAGAGAAGGTTGTCATTGCGAAGGGCGAAGCCCTGAAGCAATCTCCGTCAGAGAAGGTTGTCATTGCGAAGGGCATAGCCCTGAAGCAATCTCCGTCAGAGAATCTAGAGGCTAGGGCCTCACAGCACTTTCGCTTTCTTTGGGTTCGACATATTCTTGACTTCTTTGAAAACGGCGGCCTCGCCTACTTTCGCAATCGCGAGTTTCAGTATTTCGGCGGCGGCCAAGGCATCGTCCAAGGCGCGGTGGTGCCTAAAGTCCGAAAGCCCCAGGGATTCCGTTAACTTGTGCAAGCTATAACTCGGAAAGCCCGGAAACACGCGGCGCGACAGTTTTACCGTACAAAGCCGCGGCGGGTCGTACGGGATTGCGGCACGTTTCATTTCGGCCCGCATGAACTTGCAATCAAAAAGCACGTTGTGCGCAACGAATATGCGGTCTTTTAGCAATTCGGCGACATGTTCGGCGACACTGGAAAACTGCGGTTGCCCCGAAACCATTTCCTCGGTAATCCCGGTTAGATTACGGATAAACGGCGGAATGTCCTGGCCGGGGTCAAGCAGAGTCTGGTAGGTATCCACCACCTCGCAACCGTCCATGAGGACGATTCCCATTTCCATAATCCTGCTTTCGACGGGGTTGCCTCCAGTCGTCTCCAGGTCTACAACGGCAAAACGCATCCGGCCTACTTTAGCGGTATATCAATATCGAGAGTCTGCTTCCCTTCGCGGTTCTCGACACGGGCCTTGAGCATGTTTGTCTTCGGGCGGCCGTAAACCGGCACCACAAGCAGGTTGGAAATCCCGTGATCTTCGCTGGGGGTCGCCTCGGTATCGCGCACCGTCTTCGTGAATATCGGAGCCGAGCCCTTGTCGTAAATCGAATAGGTCAGCTCGCGAGAAAAGCCTTTCTTGATTTGCTTTGTCGGCACCTGGAAATAGATGACGCCACCCTTCGGCACCTTGCGCAGGCTGTCCTTGATTTCTTCTTCGGTCGCGAAGTCCGCTTCGAGAGCCATGCGCACGTTCTTCTTGATTTTGTCAGGAGATTCGTACAAAACGCTCACCTCGAACTTGTCATCCTCGGGGATCGCGGAAGGCCTAACGTCGCGGATCTGGGCGTTGTTCTGGTAATACTCCCAGCGTCCGTTATCGTGGAGCAGCACCACGGAACCGTTCGACGTCTTTGCAATAATATCCTCGGCAAACGATGCGGAGGCCATTGCCATAAACACAACCAAACCGATCAAATAAAAATTTTTGCGCATAATGCTCCTGCATTGAATCTGCTTTAAATAATAAAAAAAAGAATTAAATTTGGAGACATGTCCGGGAAAATACGATTCGCGCCAAGCCCCACGGGCTTCCTGCACGAAGGGCACCTGCTCTCCGCGCTCTATGTCTGGGCCGCAGCGAAAAAGTGGGGCCTCAAAATTCATCTGCGCATCGAGGACCACGACCAGAGCCGGATGCGCCCCGCCTACGTCGAAGGCATCTACGAAGACCTCGCATGGTTCGGTTTCCACTACGACAGCGAGAGCATCCAGAGCAAACGCTGGCCCCTCTACGAGCAGGCAATTTCCAAACTAGAGGCTCAAGGACTCGTGTACCCATGCTACTGCAGCCGCAAGCAGCTCGAGGCCGAGAATCCCAAAAGCGAAACGGGAGAGATAGTGTATCAGGGGAAGTGCTTGACGAGACGAGAGACGTGGTTCGACAGGCTCACCAACCGAGAAGGAAGACGAGAGATAGAGCCGCATAACTTGAGGTTCATTGTTCCAGACAAAGTAATTCAGTGGCATGATTTGCGGCTGGGCGACTTCGCCGAAAACCCGAAGCTCCAATGCGGGGACTTTCCCATCCGCGACCGCGAAGGCCAATGGACCTACCAGTTCGCCGTCTGCGTCGACGACATCGACGAGGGCATCACGCATATCGTCCGCGGCGAGGACATCCGCAGTTCCACGGCCCGCCAGATAGCCCTGCGGGAGGCCCTGGGAGCAAAAGAACCTCCCATCTACCTGCACCATGCGTTGATATCCGACAGCACCGGCAAGAAACTCTCCAAAAGGGAACTCGCCTATAGCCTCCGGCAAGAACGCGAAGCGGGCTCATCGCCCGAAACACTGCTCGGAAGGGTATGTTTCAAGGCCAAATTGCAGGAATCCCCGACCCCGCTTTCACTGGACCAAGCGATTTCATTAATAGAATCTCGCATATAAGCCACCCAGCCTAAAAAAAGTTATATTCTCGGTATGGCTCGAGTGTTACCGTCATCCATGATTACGAAAATCCGTCAAGAAGCGGCGCTTTTTGATTCGAAAGATCGTTTTCTTAATTTTGCGACGAAGGGTGTACTGCAAAGTCCCCTGATCCTGGAAGCGGGAGACATTTTCTATGAAAAATGGGCACAGTCCGGCGAATCCATATCGCTAGATGCGTTCCTGCCGGTTTCCGCGAATTTTACGGCCCAGCAGAAGGTGTCCACGGAAACGCAGATGCTTTCCGTGCTGCGCCAGAAGTACGAAGACTTCGGCAAGTCGGACCTCTACCTCATTCTCGGTTTTCTCAAGTGGGACGGCAACGCGCTTGCCCCGACTCTGCTCGTCCCCGTAGATTTCGACCCAAAGACCAATAAGCTTTCGCTGTCCAAGCGCCCCGCCATCGAGAACGTCATCCTCAGGGAACGCCTCAAGGATGTTGTAGACCTCCCGAGAGTCGAGGACGCCAGCATCAACGGGCAGTTCAGCATCCTCCTTTATTTTTCACTTTTTGAAAAGGCCGTCCTCAAAGAGAAGAAATGGAAATTCACTCGCCACGGCCTTTGCCTCTCGTTCGCCAACGGAGCACGCCTTAGGCTCAAGAAACATTTCGAACGTGACATCTGGGAAGACAAACTTGTCGACAACCGCCCGGTACTCCAGGCGCTGTTCGGCGAAGACGGATTCCAGATGCAGAATTCCTACTTCGACGAAGGTCCGTTCGACGACCTGTTCAATCCCGTCGACCACCATTTTCCCTACCCGCTGGATTCCCACACCACAAAGGCTGTGATGGAATCCCTCCTGGACGACAAGTTCGCCTTCGCCGTCCAGACGCTGCCAGGAACAGCCAAGGACAAGGTCGCGGCTAACATCGTCGCAGAATCCGTGGTGAACGGGAAAAAGACGCTCGTTGTCTCTAGGCGGGCCATCACAAGGCAGATTTTTGAAAACGCCTGGAAGCCACAGTTCAGGTCGTTCCAGGGCCCGGACCGCGAAGTCATCGACCCGGACTTTATCAAGGCCCGCAAGTCGTTCATCGAATACTACCGGACCGTCAACGAAAATATCGAGCCGGCCGGAGCACCACTTTCGGACCTGCTGACGGAATTCGCGCTCGCCCCGGCCACGAAGGCCAAGTTCTCGGACTCCATTTTCGACGGCGTGGACAAGCTCGACTATGCCACGTACAATACCGTTAAGGGGCTCGTGGAGCAGATCCACGACCTGTACTTCAACAAGCAGGGAGTCGCAGCGCGCAAGGCGTTCCAGGGCATCAAGGTCTTGAGCCTTTCCGCCGAAGAAAAAGAAGCCATCGTCACCCAAATCGAGCAGGCCGTATCCAAGGTCAAAGACCTCCAGCCGATTATCTCGCTGTTCAAGGAAGCGTCGCTGTTCCCCACGGGCATCTTCATTTCGAGCCTCGCCGAAACGATTGACCTCATCATCAATACATTCGACGACAACACTCCCGTCTACGAAGACTGGGAACTCCGCTCGAACAACTGGATTGCCTACCACGACTCGCTGAAGGCGCTGCCCGAAGCAGGCGACAACTGGGTGCGTTACCGCCGCCAGACCTCGGACATCTACACCGACGATGCCGTCGACCAGAACGTCTATGCCGCACGTGAAGAATTCGTAGAGAGCTTGAATGTCACGTTGAAAGGCCTGTCGGACCGCTACCGCAGTTCGCGCCGCGCGCTCATGAAGGTTCTCCGCCATCCCAAGTCCGTATCTTCGGATGCAGAGTTGCTCGACCTCATCGACACGCTCCTGGAGCTGCAAGAGAACAAGCGCGCCTACAAGGACACCGCCGTTCTCGGCAACCACCTGCTCGGCAAGGACTGGAAGTACGAGAAGTCCAACTGGTTCGACCTCAATACAAAGATTAAGTACCTGTTCAACTTCCGCGACAAGCACGAATCCGATCCGAGACTCGATTTCATGCTGCAGATACTGGAGAACTGGCACAACATCAAGCCGGAGCTCCCGAAGTTCAAGAACTACGCCGCATCCGTCAAGGCATTGCAGGAAATCATCCACAAGATTGCCCAGGAACTTGACCTGGAAAATCCGCTGGAAAGCCTCCCCATCGAGAAATGGGTGGACAAGATTCAGACCTGGAGCGAGAATTGGGACAACCTCGACACGCATACGAATCTCACTCGCCTGTTCAGGGAACTGACACAGTTCGACCTGCGCCCGATGCTTGTCTACTTGCAGAATGCAGACAAGGTAAGCGAAGAATTCAGCCAGGGATTCAGGAATTTCTGGTCCCGCACACAAATCCAGCAGCTGGGCGCCAGCAACCCGGAACTGTTCTCGCTTTCCCCCAAGGAGCGTCACCACAGGAGCAAGGATTTCCGTGCACTCTACGACCAGTTCTGCAAGGCCAACTTCCGTGCCGCGCACGCCGCCGTAGAGGCAAATCCAAGCTTGCTCACGCACGCATCTCTCGACGAGACCTTTGAATTCGACGGCAACGAAAACTTCGACATTGTCGTTTTCCTCGATGCCGACTGCACCTCCATTGTCGAATCCCTGCCCGCACTCCTTTCTTCGCAAAAAGTCGTGCTGATGGGCAACCCGCATTACCCCGCCATCGAGGTGCTGCCAAACGACGCCTACAACGACGTCCTCCCGAGGCATACCGCATACTTCCAGGAATCCCTGCTTGCAGAATCGCTGCGCAGGGGCATCCCGACACGCGAGCTCTGGCTAGCCGGGCAGTATAGCGACATGAAGTTGGTCAACTTCGCCAACAACAAGATTTTCAACCAGGGTATCCGTCAATTCCCGAGACCCGTCCGCGAGAACGGCAACGTCGAATCGATTGACGTCGTTACAGACAAAATCATGGCCATCGCCAATGCGGCAGTATACCACGCGCAAAAGCATCCGGCCCAGACCCTCGGTATTATCGCGTTCCACCAGTCCAGCTGCATCGAAATCGAGGAAGCCATCCGAGCCCTCATCGAGAAAGGTTCAGCGGCCGAGAAGTTCTTCAACCAGGAGAACCCGCTCACGCGGTATTATGTCAAGACTCCCGAGAGAGCAACCGACAAGTACCGGGACGTCGTACTGATCTGCGCGGAACCCGAAGCCGTCTCCGGCACTGCAGGCGAGAACAAGCTCGCCGTATGCTCGACGCTAGCCAAGCAAGAAATGCGCGTGTTCATTTCGAACGCCGACATGGCCAAGCATGCGAATCCCAAGGCAACATTGTTCTGGGAATGGATAAGCTACCTGAAGCGCGAAATCGAATACAAGCCCGTCAACCCGCATTGCGGAGAGTCCCGGCTGCGTAACGAAATTGTCGAAACCCTGACCGCGAACAACATCAAGGTCAATCCCATATTCGAGACCGGCAACATCGCTGTCGGCCCGGTCATTGTCGATGCGAACAACCCCAAGCGCTTCCTCGCCCTCATCGAGGACGACTGTACACGCGAGCGCTTCCGCGAATCCATCGAAGATACCGAGTACATGCGACCGAACATCCTGCGCCAGTTGGGCTGGAAAGTCCTCAACATCTGGCTGCCGTTCTGGTTCATGTCGCGCAAGGACGAGGAATCACACCTCCTCGCGACCATCGCCATCGAACAAAGTGTTGCACCTCCGCCGCCAGAAGAATCCTCCGAGTCCGGCGAATCCGGCGACGGCGCGATCGACGTTTCCAACATCGAGGTCGTCCCGTACAAGTGCACCCATCCGAATATCGAGGGCACGGCCCACGACAAGCCCATCCCGGAATTGCCGACTGCATCGCTCATCACGCAGATGAAATTCTACGTCGACCACGAGTCCCCCATCCACGAGGACCTGCTGCGTCACCGCCTGATGGAACTGCACCACGTCGACCGCGAAGGCCCGATGATTCAGAAGGCCCTCACGGAAGCAATCAACCAAGGCTTGCAGGCAAAGAAGTTCATCAAGACGGGCACATTCTTCTACAGCATCAAGCCTGTAGAGCTGAAGCCCCGCGACCGATCGCTATGCAGCGAGTTCGAGCGCAAGTTCGCCTTCGTCGCCCCCGAAGAACGCGCACTCTTGCCCTCGTCCATGGACGAATACAAAATCAAGCAGACCCTCGGCCTGCTTGAGTAATCTCTAAAAATTTGAGAAGGCCTTTCGGCTAATTCGACAACGCAATCAACCCGCCCAGAAAGCTGAGCAGGCAAAGGCTTAGCGAATCTTCACGACAAATGCGTTGATGTTGTAGGCCGACAGTTCGCGAGCCTTGTCCTCGGCGGCCTTCTTCGAAGTCCAGCCACCGCCGCGAAGCTTGTAGAACGGCGTATCGAACACGACCTGGATGGCAAAACCGGTGCTGGCGGCAATCTGCGCGCGGCGGCGCTGGGCGGCGTCAAAGTCGCCGACCGCCTCGAACTGCAGCATGTAATAACCGTCGGAGGACTTGCCATTCTTTCCCGACTTCGTAGACACATCGTTCATCTTGGTGGTGTCGCGCAGGGATGAATTCAGTTGCGGCTTGTATTCGCGTCCACGGAAGAGGGAATCCAAATCCGTCGGCTGGTTGGCCCAGGCGCAAATGGCACAAAGAAAAAGCATAGTCAGTAATTTTCTCATAGCTCTACAATAATAGTAAAAAGCCCCCGAGCTGGGGGCTTTTCAAATCGTGTTTATACTCTATCGAAGATTAGTCTTCCACAACCTTCGGAGCCGGTTTCTTGGCACCCTTCGTGCGGCGGACACCCCACATCTGGGTTTCTTCCATCTTGTTCTTCTTGCCGAACTTGCCAAGATGGACAGCAGTGGTCATCTTCGAGACGTAAGCACCGGTACCCACCATGCGCTTGTCCTTGGAGACCAGGTTCCAAGAGATGAAGAAGTTCTTCTGGGTATCCAAGCAGGAATGTCCATCACCGAAGATCTTTTCGTCAGTACAACGGATCTTCTGGACCTCGTGGGCAACAAAGCCGCCAAGGTTGGTGAAGAAGTCGAGCTGGATTTCAAGAACAATGTTCTTGAATGCGCTGTCGCCCGGGTTCGTGAAGTACTTCGAGATGATAGTATCGGAGTAGACCAGCGAGTTCATGTCGGACTTGAGGAAGAAGCCGAGCTTGCCCGGATTGTCAGCAACAACTTCGTCGAAGGTCGCAGTCACAGGATAAGCCTTGACAGACGTAATCTTGATGCTATCCTTGGGCTTCGACAGAGAGTCAAGCCAGTATTCCGGACCAACTTCGGTGTACTTGATCGCCTTCACGCCAATTTCGGCTTCACCGGTGACCATCGTCCACGGAGACGGCAGACGCGTATGCTTTGTAGTATCCGGCCTGTCATCATAGGATGTCGGGAAATTCCAACCATAAAGGGAATCGCTAACATTGCGCAGAGCTGGATCAGTACCAGCCACATCCACAGCTTCGTCAGTCCAAAGCCGGCTGTCTGTACGGAAGCGGATGTAGTCGCCCGTATGCGGAGTCGGATTGTCATCGGTACCCTTGTAGACAACCGTGACCTTATCACCACCGATAGTAGCGGCAGACACAGACTTGACGCCAACGACATACTTCTGGTCAGGAGTCTTGTAATTGGCTGCAGAGTTCAGGTACACCGTAAATGCGGCCGTTCTGTAGCTACCATCCAGAATCCTAACAGGTTCAGAAAGCGTCAGAGTCAAAGCGTCACCCGCATCCTCTTCCTTGCCAGCCTTGCGAACATCGGCAGCCTTGATGAACGGCGGCACACGGTCATTGATGTTGCCGGGGAAACCGTCTTCCTTGACGCGACCGCGGTCACTATAGCGAGCGTAGGACTTCAGGTTTGCATTCGGGTTAGCGGTTCTAATATCCTTGGAGAAGTCGATACCACCAATCGTAATGAGCGGAGCGCAAAGGGTGTCATCAACATGGCCTTCTGCACCGCAACGCACCTTGAAATCAGCCTTTTCTACGACAACGGAATCCTTATCCCCGTCCCAGTAGACGACGATTCTGTTCGGCAGGGAGTCCGGGCTATTGTAGAACGGACGGTTATAGTAGATAGCCAGGGAGTCAGCGATACCATCGAGGTATTCCGTACCCATGTCAAAATACGGTTCCTTCATATTCAGTTCAGAAGCCGATTTCTTGCCATGGACGTCAAAGATGTCAGCAAACAGCGGATACGGAACCGGCGGCTTCCTGAAGTGGAGCGGAGTATAGACCGCATTGATCAAGTCAGCCTTCGGACCGGTAATACTGAGCGTAGCCGGATTGTCAGCAATGCCGTCACCCGCAATGCGGTATTCCTTGGTGGAATAGATGTTAATCGAAGCACGGCCATTTACCAAGTTGTTTGTAGAATCAGGAGTCGTGATACCTGCAGAAGTCAAGGAACCGATAACCAACGTGAAGTTGCAAAGAGAATCGCAGGGCACGTACTTACCCTCTTCTGTCAGGGACGGAGCCAAGGCAAGCAGATAGAACGTGTACATCGGGCCAACAAACCTTTCTTCCAACGGATCGTCACCAGAAATCTGATTCAAGCTGGTTTCAGATTCCACAAAGACGAGCTTCGGAGCGAAGAAGGTCACAGAAGTCTTAACCCCATGGCCAGCGACCATAAAGTCATATTGTTCCTTCTCAGCCGTCATAAAGTTAATCTTGAGCGAGGCGTAAATCGTGTCGATACCGGACAATCCAATCGTGCGGAGGGGGCTCTTTCCATTCCAATCCTGGAAATTGCCAGTAGAGTCCTTATACTCCAGCTTCACATTGGAAGTAGGCTGTCCTTCAGCGGTGGTAACCGTAATGCCATAGGACTGTTCTACACCGGAAGCAAGGTCAATGATGACCGATTCACCCTGGTCCATGAGAGAACCAACATATATCGGCACACGAGTCGGATTGTCATCCGTGCTGGCCAAGGCAATCTTAACCGGTTCATAAGGAGCAACATCGTTACCAGCCTCGTCACGCGACATACCAGGCTTGCTCACAACATCCAGAGTTCCTTCGATAGTGAATTCGAACTTTTCCTTTTGGCTGCCGATTGAGGCCCAAAGGACGTAATCTCCAGGAGGCAGGCCAGTCAGAGACGGCTTGTCAATCTTCGGATCACCACGGTTCGTCAAGTCGATACCACCAAAGTAAACCTTAGCGGCAGCCATTTCTTCAGCAGTAGCCTTGACAACCGGTGGATTACCCTTTGTCGTAAGCGTATAATCGAGAGACAGGTTCTTTGTGGGCAGGAAGGTGTCAAGGTCCGGACCGCAAATCTGCGCACCAGAACCGCCACCGCACGAGCCGTTGCTAGAGTAGGCATAGCAAAGTTCATAGGAGTCAATACCACTCTTCTTGCTCACAACACGCTTGGCAAGACCAGAGATCTGCTTGATGAACATGTTGGTCTTGATACGAACGTTACTCATAGTCGTACGACGGTCGCAGAAGAAGATATCGATATCGTATTCAGTACCAACCGTGAAGGCGCCCTGCTTACCGACGAACTTATCCAAGTCGACATAGCCCGGAGCGGCAAGGTGAGTACCACCGAGGTCCACGGCCAGCTTGTTGTCGATATAGACCCAAATGTCATCGTCACCACGGAAGCTGAAGCGCAGGCCCTTCTTGTAACGGAAGGAAGCGTGAGATTCGAAGCAGAAGTGCTGGTTACGGCCACCCGTCCTGAGTGCGTCATAGTCGTTAGCACCCGAAGTCCAGCGAGGAACGCCGCCAGTCGGAACCTGATTCTTCATGGTCAAATTACCAACCGGCGTTTCGGTTCCTTCCTTATAGTAGGTCCAACCAATGGGGCCCATATTGGGGCAAGACCAGCCCCAGCCATCACCTTCGAAGGAAACGCCCGCAGGAGCCCTGAATCCAACAGCATTGAATTCGCTACCGCCAGCAAACTTACCTTCGCAATTGACACCGCCGTTCCAACCTGGGCCATTGCAGAACAGGTCAATTGCAGGAACGCCTTCCGTAGGATCGATGGCACGAAGACCTTCACCCGGATTTCTCTGGTTATTGTAGTCAGCACAGACAAAGACAGGGCCTTCCGCCTTGCGCTTGCTTTCGGCGGCAGCGAGATACTCAGAACCTTCGAGGAACTCAACCGGAGTCTTTTCAGCCGGATAGAAGCCGCCCTTGGCCGGGTACGGAGAAGTAGCAGGACCTTCATAGTTGTCAGAGTCGAATTCGTACTTACCATCGGAGGTCTGAGTGAACGGCATGTCAAAGCAGTAAGCTTCGTTAACGCCCGGTGTCGGGTTGAACATGGCCGTAAAGGCTTCATCAGCCTGGCTACCGAAGCACTTTCTACCATTGGCAGTCAGTTTCGGCTTCTTGTCCTTACCCAAGGTATCTTCCACCATACCCGTAGTAATACCGATACAGGGAACAGACCCTTTGTCGTTGGCAATCACATTGTACTTGGCCGTTGCGTAGAAGCAAGCGTTACCCTTTGAGCCGGGGGTCTGGCTTTCGATACCATCGAACCAGTCCGGGTTACAGGTAAAGGCACCATGCAACTGAGCGTCGGTATCGTAAATGATAGCAGCAAGAGGATAACCGCACTCACCCACTGCACCCGGATCAGTAGCCGTCCAACCAATCTTAGTCGGATCCGTTTTATCAGCAAACTGCTCAGCAGCCACAAAGAAAATTTCATTGGAGCCCAAGAACTCAAACATTGTGTTCAGAGGAATCGGTTCCACAGGAGTCCCTTCAATGGCCCAGTCGCCGTCCATACCGATGCCTTCCTTCTTTTCCTCGTCATCGTCACGATAGATCACGACACTTGTCGGAGGTTCGGTATCGATATAGCGTGCGAAATACCAACCGCAACGATCCGGGTCGGCCTCCATGGGGACACCCTTGGCACCATCTTCGCTAATCATCGGAATGGCACTCTTCCAAGCGACGTTTTCCGGCAACATGATGCGGAAATACTTCACGTCTGCGGGAGCACCAGAATAGCGTACTTTTGCCGGGTTCGCCGGATCCGGTTCGATCCAAAGCTCTCCGGTTGCACCAAAGTGCACACATTTGAAGCCAGTCGTTTCAGAAAGCTGGACTTGTTCCCCCGCTTCAGTAATACCTCTCGGAGTCATAGCCCCTTTTTGGCCATAATCATCCCTTGCGGTAACAATGTTGAAGCCAGTAACACCGTTTCTTCCGCCAACAGAGGCTGCAGAAAGTTCATACCATCCCGGATGGCTTGTGCTGGCTGTGAACTGATTAAATTCCCCTCCCCCTACTGAGAAAGCGGACCTCCAACCAGCCGGCATTTTAAGGTATACAGTACCTTCGCAATCCAAAGCTGCGAACACCCCTTGCACCCCTGCAAAGAGAAAAACTAGTGCAAACACCAATTTCTTTAAGGAGTCATATTGTTTTTTCATAGTCTCTTTTCCAATTTAGGTTCTCCGACCATACAGCAAACCAAAAGCATTGAGCTCTTGATATGCTACACCGACCTAAAATCTACCCTTTTTGAAAAAAAAAAGGTGTGTTTTTTTGCAAAACAACACAAAAAAGTGTTTACAAAAGGCCTTTTTGCAAAAATATGTTTATAAATCACATAAATTGAGCACAGAAAAAAATCGGCCTCATCCAAGCAGCCCCGCATTTCGTAAATAAACGTTTACAATAAAAGTTCTTATCCTTGTGCTCTCCATCAAATTCACCCCTTCAAAACACTTTCGCGCCACCTAAAAAAGCTACATTTTGTACATTGGATAAAAAGAGGATTCGATGAAGGATTTAGACCAAACTATCGTCACAGGAAATAAGACGATTCGGTTTCGACCGAGCGAAATGCGCCCGCACCTCATCGTGCTATACCCTCAATCCCAATTCAAGCAGATTCCCCTTGCCGTGGGGAGCGTCATCCTCGGTCGCGGGCAAGACGCAGACATCCACTTGGACGACGAACTGGTGAGCCGCAAGCATTGCAAGCTCAGCTTTGACGGGACCCGCATCACCGTGGAAGATCTTGGCAGCACCAACGGCACCTACGTCGACGGCAACCCCATCACCAGCGCCCCCCTCGGGCCCGACAACCGACTGCAACTCGGTACGATGATTTTGAAGGTGGAGTTCAAGGACGCCACCGAAGAGGCCATCGCGCGCGAACTTTTCGAAGCGGCAACGACGGACGCACTCACCAAGATTGCGAACCGGCGTTCCTTCATGGACCGATGCCTCGGTGAACTCGCGCTCGCCCGGCGCAACAACTACTACGTACACTGCATCATGGTGGATATCGACCACTTCAAACGCGTGAACGACACGTGGGGCCACCAGTGCGGCGACGTCGTGCTCAAGGAAGTCGCCAGGATACTGAAAGAAGAAAAGCGGGAGTCCGATTTGCTCGCCCGCTACGGCGGAGAGGAATTCGTGCTGCTCCAATGCGGCATAGGCCCCGAAGACGCAAAAAAGAGCGCGGAGCGCCTCCGCGCGGCAGTCGAAAGCCACCGTTTTTCGTGGAACGACACGATAATTCCCGTGACAATTTCTCTGGGGCTAGCCAGTAAACAAGGGGAATTCATCGGCAAGATTGACGAACTTATCGCCGAAAGCGACAAGTACCTCTACATCGCAAAAGAAGGCGGCCGCAACCAAGTCACCTCCGCGTAATCTTACCCAATCTCACCCTACCAACCCAAAAGGCCGCGCCCCCCCCCTTTTATTACAATCCCTATTTTTCTAAATTTGCGCTCCGAAATGGAGAACACGCTCGAAAACAAGAAATTGAACGCGATGGGGACGGCCAGCATCCCCAAGATTATCCTGCAATTCTCGGTGCCCGCCATCATCAGCATGCTGATCGAGGCGCTCTACAACATCGTGGACCGCTACTTCGTAGGGCAGGGCGTAGGCAGCCTCGGCATCGGGGGCATCACGATATGCTTCCCCATCACCTTGTTCATCATGGCCATGTCAATGATCGTAGGCGTGGGCGGCAATACGATTTTCGCCATCCGCCTCGGCGAAAAGAAGTACCAGCAGGCAGCCATCATCCTCAACAACTCGTTCCTGCTGCTGGTCATCATGGCCGTGGCCGCATTCACGCTGGGCCAGACGTTCATGACCCCGCTCCTCAAGCTTTTCGGTGCAAGCGACCAGCTTTTGCCCGTGGCCAAGAGCTACATGCGCATTATATTAATGGGAGCCATCTTCCAGACCATTGTCCCGGGAATGAACCACTTCATCCGCAGCATGGGCCACCCCAAGACGGCCATGACCCGCGTCATGATTGGCGCCGGCAGCAACGTGATTCTCGACTGGCTGTTCATCATGAAGTTCGGCTGGGGTATCGAAGGCGCCGCCTGGGCGACCGTCACGAGCCAGCTCATCGGCGGAATCGCGGTGATGCAGTTCTTTATCAAAAAGACGACGCCCATCAAGATCAACCGCCGCCTCATGAAGCTCCGGGCCGCCTACGTGCGCAAGATTTTCATCCTGGGCCTCCCGCCCAGCGTCATGCAGATAACGAACAGCCTGCTAAACGCCATCCTCGCCTGGAGCCTCACCCACTACGGGAACAAGAGCCTCCAGAACGTGAACGGCATGGCCGGCGGAGACCAGGCGATTGCCGCGTTCGGCATCATCAACAGCATCGTCTCCATCATCATCCTCCCGCTTCTCGGGTTCGTGAATGGAAGCCAGCCCATCATCGGCTACAACTACGGCGCCAAGAGATTCACCCGCGTCCGCGGAGCGCTCAAATTCACCATGATTTACGCGACCGGATTTATCGCAGTCGCCTGGATAATCGTCATGACGTTCACGCGCACCTTTGTCGCGCCCTTCGCCCCGAACGACGTAAACATGCAGGAACTCGCCACCTGGGGAATGCGAACTTTCCTCATCATGCTCCCGTTCGTCCCCATCGGCATGGTTTCGGGCAACTTCTTCCAGGGTATCGGCAAGCCGTGGCAGTCCATGTTCTTCAATGCTTGCCGCCAGCTGATTCTCCTGATTCCGTTCGTCATCATCATGCCCCGGTTCTTCGAACTCCGGGGAGTCTTCATGGCGCAGCCCATCGCCGACGTCGGTGCGTGCATTATTGCAGTCACCATGCTGCGCATGCAACTCAAAAAAATCCCGCATACGGACATGCGGGATGACGACGCGGAAACGGTTTCCAATTAATAAAGCTTTTTCGCGGAAACGAGCTCGCCGCCCTTCTCGTGGAAGAGAATCAGGGAGCCCCCCTCGACCGACTGCAAGACGTTCTTGACCTTTTCGACAATCGCGTTCTCGTCGAAGCCGATTTCGTTGTAGGCCGTCTCGCCAATGACAAGACCAAAGCGAATCATGTCCGGGGCCACCTTGCGAAGGTAAGCGACAAATTCTTCCGGAGTGCCGACAACGTCGGTCGCAGTGAGTTTTTCAATTTCCATCGGGTCGCGGACACTCACCAGGAGCGGGAACAGGTCGGCGGCAACAGCCTGCTTGCTGTTCAGGTAAAGCGTGTTCCCCACGAAAAGGCTGATGGAATCGTTCAGCACCTGGCGAACCTCGATGACGATGTCGCATTCGGCGGACATCACCTGCATATCGACTTTGGAGGGGCCGCATGCCAGCAGGGCGAGGGACAAGACGGCGAGGAGCGATAGAAGCATTTTTTTCATGGGAGGCCTCCTGTTAAGTAATCCGTAGAAAAAATATAACCTTTTCCTTTCATTTTTTTCATCCTTACATACTAAATCAAGAAAAACCGCCACTTAATATGTAAAAAAAGGGAAAATCAAGTCCAAAAACCATCAAAAAAGTACCAACAGCCCTGATTTTTTCAGGAAAACGCCCCCCAAAAAAGTTTTTTTGCAAAAATTACATACTAAAGCCACGAAAAACGTCCTTTGGTATGTAAACAAGCAAATCAGTCACAGATAAGACAAGGCATTTACATACTTTATATAAAAAAATGAGCTCTAAGTATGTAACTTTCGCATGCACAACACATGTCTGACATGCGGGAAGCGCGATTTTTCGTGCGGGAAGCGCTTTTTCTTTTATTTAGACAGAATCGAGAGCGCTTTCTGAATCAAATCGGGCGAAAGTTTGAAAATCTCGCTCAATTTCTCCACGCGACATCCCTCGTCCAGGCGTTCCATGCGGCTGCCGTTCGCATCGCGGGTCACGAGGTTGCCCTTCTGATAATAATATTGGATTCCCCGTTCGCGGTCCAGGCGGTTCAACACCGGATACGTCATCATCTCGCGGTAAAAGCTTTCCACCCAATGTTGCTTGAACTCCTCGACACTGACACCATCCAGCGGGTACTCGAAGCGGAGTTTCATCTGGGCGCCCGCCAGGCCTCGGTCGCCGAGAGCACCTCCCGTCCAAAGTTCCATGCGGTCCTGGGCCGGACGCACCAGGCGCACGCTGTTGGGCACCAGCGGGAAGATAGCATCACCCGTCCCGAAGGGCGGCGCCAGCGGTATCGGCAGCGGGTCAAAAATGAGGTAGCCGGGATCGAAGAGGTAGTCAGACGAGAGAGGTGACAGCAGTGAGCTATGAGCAGTGAAGCGCGAGGCTCCAGGTTCGAGGTGCGAGGTGCGAGGCGCGGGCGAGGTGGAGTCAAGAAGGACGTTCGGGAGGATCAGGGCGCAGTGGATGTTGCGCTCCTTGCGCTTGTGACCCATGACGAGCCGCGGATTCAGCCCCATATCGCGCAGGCTCTGGTACAGGTGCCATGTCATGCTGAAGCACGTGCCGCCGCCCATCCACGTATCGACATCGTTCTGGTCGCTGTCGTCCAGATTGCGAGCACCCGTGGCGCTCCCCGTCTGTTCCAAGCGGATAATCTTCGTGAGGTTCTCGTAAGTCACGTTCGAGAGCTTGTTGCACAGATCGAGAATCTTTTGCCACGTAGAAGCGTCCATGAGGGGAAAGATAGAAAAAGGCGAGTGGCTCGAGGCACGAGGTACGAGGTACGAGCCGTGAGGTGACTGGCGGAGATTGCTTCAGGGCTATTCGCCCTTCGCAATGACAACCAAGGCGAAAGCCACGCCAAAACGCTTGCGTTTCGGCATGGCTGAGCCGACGAGTCATGCGCCTGCGAATGACAATTTTTTTTAGACTCGGGGCTAGTGTATAAGAATCACGCACTTCGTGCGTTAATAACAGACGGCGAAGCCGTGATATTTTTCCCTAACCCCTAGATCCTAGCCTCTAGTCCCTAGCCTCTATTTATTTACTATATTATACCCATGCTCGGCATTGTACAGAAAAAAGGAAACGATGAAAAGCTTTGCGGTAGGATGATTGCTTACGCAAGGATTTTGCCCACGCCCGACGGCGATGGCGATTCTCCTTTTGACGACATGATCCGTAACGGGCTTCTGACGCTCGAGGGCGACTTCCGCGCATTCAACCCGACAGTCCCGACGCCCAGCCAACGCAAGAAGGTCATGGACGACAAGCTGAACAACCTGCTTGAATCGATGCAGGAGAGCGGCGAAGACTTGCCGGAAAACCTCGATGTCGACGCCTTGCGCGACCGACTCCACGAGCTTTCGAACATGGAAGTCATTCCCATCCCGGCCCGCATCGGGAACTTCTCGAACGAAGAGGACATCCTGAATGAAGATGCCGACATCTACTACGTTGGCGAGTTCATCGGAGCAAACCAGGCGCACTTCTGCCTCACGACGCTGCCCATCTATTACCAAGCACGTTACCGCGAGCAAACCAAGGTCGAGGAGATGGCCCTGCTGAACGACATGCTATCGCAGTTCGAAGCGGGCGACATCATGGACAACGACGACATCCAGAAGGAAACGGCGGAACTCTTCCCGGAAGGGGTCTCGCTGAACACCTTCGTCGGCGACCTGAACAACCTGCTGAACGTCCGCGTCATTCCGTTCTTGCTTGCCTGCGAGACCGACAATGATTACCGTAGCCAGATTGCGCTGTTCTACAACTTCATGAAGGACTACCCGCAACAGGAGGACATCTCCCGCGTGGACAAGGCCATCCAGAAGTTGCGCAAGCAAAGCGACGACCAGGTCGCGCGCAAACTGCTCGAACTGAGTTGCAAGAAGATAAGCGCCATCTACAACGAAGACACAAAATCCGCAGAAGCCCTCGAAGCCGAAATCGAGAGCATCTAGAATTTTTCGAACAATCTCTACATTTTAGAGAGCGTGAGCAGCACAGCTCCCGCTAAGATAACCACCGTGGACGTGGCCAGTTTTATACGTTCGCGGCGCGTTGCATATTCACCGAAGGCAAACACGCCCCAGAGCTGGTTCACGACAAGGTTGAGTTGCAAAAGCGGGTAGCCCACCGCATAACCGAACAGGCCGTCGTCGGCAATCGCCCAGAAAATGGCAAGCGTTCCGAGCATCCAGAGCGAGCCGGCAAAAAAGGCGAACAGCGACGGGACCAAGGGCATATCAAAGCGTTTGCCACGCTTCAAGGTAATCAACAAGAACAGGACAATGCTTCCGATGCAAACACCCACCGAGAACGGGAAAAGGAATTCCATGTCTCCGAGGTTGCTGAGTTTGTACGGAATCAGGTACGAACCGAATACGGCCCCCGAAAGGAGCGAACGCCAGTTTTTCCAAATGTGCTGCATCTTGCCAGCCGGAATCCAGATACCCACAAGCATGCACACGATGGCAGGAATCGAAAAATAGAGCAGGGTGTGTTCGGCAAAAAGGGTGACACCCGTAATGAACGAAAGCAATATGCTCACGCTCATGGAGCGCAGACCGGCACCCGCCAAATCCGCTTCCGCCTGCACAGCCCAGAAACACAGCGCACCGCCAACAACCCAGAGCAAGCCGCAGGCAACGCCGACCGGCTGCAAGTTGAACTGTCCCGTAACGGTCGCGATAACCGACGAGCAAAGCAACGCACCCAACGACATGACGGCGATGAACGCCCAAGACGAATAGTGCGGATATTTCTTGAGCGGAATCATGTAGGTTCCGAAGGCGAATATGCCCATTAAGACGCCGATGATGCTGAGAACGCTACTTGCCAATGCAGAACCCCGCGAAAATAGATTGTAAAATGTCTTCGGACGAAATCTCGCCCACTATGCTCTGGAGCGCACGGCGCACAAGCTGCATTTCAAAAGCGAGCAGTTCGACCGCCGGATTCGTGCGGATGAGATCGAGGGCGCGGTCGATACCGGCGAGGGCATCCTCGAGGCACGCCTTTTCGCGTTCGCTCGTAATCCAGAAATCTTCCGAGGCTTCGTCGTTCTTGAACAAAGTCTCGTTCATCATGCGCTTGAGTTCGTCGAGGCCCTCGCCTGTCTTGGAAGAGACGCGAAGGGAATTTTGGCAGGCCCCTTCGGCAGTGCTGGCATCGCGCAAGTCGCTCTTGGAGTGAACGATGAAATCGGGATTGAGATTGCCACGGTCACTTCGTTCCCTCGCAATGACACGCGAGGCGGGTTCACCCTTTTCCCGAGCCACGGGCATCGAGCATCGAGCCACGGGCATCGAGCCCCGAGCCTCGGGCATCGAGCCCCGAACCTCGGGCATCGTACCTCGAACCTCATCTTCCCCTGCATCCACGAGAATTTTCAAATCAGCTTCTTCCAGAATTTCTCGGCTCTTTTCCATGCTGAGCGCATCCAGCTTGTCGGTCGCCTGCGCTGCAATGCCCGCCGTGTCGACCAGGCGAATTTCACCGCCGTCAAGGAACAAGCGCACTTCCACAAAATCACGCGTCGTCCCGGGAATGTCGCTCACCAGAATGCGGTCTTCGCCGAGAAGCGCGTTGGCAAGGCTCGACTTACCCGCGTTCGGGGCGCCATACAAAACCACCAGAGGTAAACGACGCACAGCAGCACCCTTGAAACTTTTGAGCATGGCGACAACATTTGAGCGAATCGCCGCAATTTTATCGCCCCAGGCAGCATAGTCCGGGTCCGCTTCTTCTTCGGCGAAATCCACATCGAGTTCAAGACGCGCCGAAATGTCCTTGACTTGTTCGGCAAGAGACACGACGCGTTTTGAGAGGGCGCCGCCCAGCAGGCGGTGGGCGTTCCGCAGTTCAGAGAGGTTCGCGCTGTGAATCACATCGGCGACGGATTCCGCCTGGGCAAGGTCCATTTTCCCGTTGAGGAACGCGCGGCGAGTGAACTCGCCCGGCTCGGCGAGCCGCACACCGCCGACTTCACGGATAGCGCGGATCAGTTCGCGCACAATGAGCGGGTTGCCGTGCGGGTAAAGTTCCAGCACATCTTCGCCCGTATAGGAATTCGGGCCTTCGAAAAAGACGTAGACGAGGCTGTCGATGGCGGGGGCCGCCGTAAGGCATTCGCCTTCCCCAGCGTCAGCCGGGCGCGGGTAGCGGGCCGTCCCGAGACGGACTTCGCGCGGCTTGATTGTTGCAAGAGCCGCATCCCCGAACAAAGCGCGCACCACATCGCGAACCTCCGGCCCGCTCACGCGGACGGCGGCCACGGCACTCACGCCGGCAGGGGTCATCGGGGCTACAATAGTCCGGGAATCCATGCCGCAAAAATAGTAAATAGGAATCCCAGGCTTGCCGGTTTTTCTTTTGTCACTTCTTTATTAGTGTATGTACAGGGCCTACGGGTGTAATCGCATAATGCTCGTCGATAGTCCCCTTCACGGTGGAATATACCCAAACTGGACAATCTAACGGCATGTCTGGCGTATTTTCCCTGATGAGAAGTTTCGCTACTAAGGTGTCGCCCCTGCTTTCTACCCCAATAGACTTGATAGAATCTCGGCTCCAACTTATTTGTGCAGGGAATACAAATAAAGTCTTGCCATCCTTGCTAACGATAAAAAGAGTATCCACATTTTCTATGCTGTCCAGTTGATCGTTGGTTGCACAAGGCGACAACGAATCTAACTGAAGAAGAACCTCGTTGTTAGCAATTTCTGGCGAACGGTTTGTGCTAGCATCACCAGAACAGGAGTAAGTTGCCATGACGCTAAACAGTGTAGCAGCAAAAACAATTGCAGATTTTATTTTCATCGTAAACCTCTTATTGAATATAACATAAAAAGATTAAAAAAAATCATAATGCCCCAAAAAAAATAAAACATGGCAGCAAACTACTTGACTTTTTCACGCACTTCACAACATCTTTCCCTCCAAATCCTATATCACAAAAAAGCACCTTCTCCACTTTTTTTCTATCTTGAGTATCATGAGCAGTTTTTCGATTATTTCCCGGCCGATTGGCACGGTGCAGTGTTTTGTCCTCCAGCGCGACGACGGCGCTGAATTTGAAATCCTTTCCGGCTACGGTGCCGGCCTGAACGCCTGGCGCATCCCTGCCGCAAGCACTTCCTGCGACGGGAACAATCACCTCGTCGACCTCCTGTTCGGTTACCGACCGGGCGACGACATCTACAAAATGGGCCCGGACACAAACGCCGGTTGCCGCCTCGCCCCGTTCCCGGGCCGCGTAGCCTACGCAAAGTTCAACTGGCAAGGAATAGACTACCAACTTGTAAATAACGTAAGTTGGGCTCCGCACGCACTCCACGGATTCTTGCAGAATGCAGAGTGGGCTTTCAAGAGTTTCGAGGCCGATAGCGAAAAATGCATCGCCGAATTCACTTGTGACTGGGCAGGAGCCTTTGCCGGATTCCCTTTCCCGTTCCGTGCCACGAACAAAATAATTTTCACGGGCGAAACCTTTACCGTAGAATCTACGGTTGAAAACCTCGGGAAAACGGACATGCCCTATTCCGAAGGTTGGCACCCGTACTTTATGCTCGGCGAAAAGATTGACAACCTCGTCATGACTCTCCCCCCGACAAAACGGAGCGAGCTCGACCAGGCCGACATTCCGACCGGGAACCTCCTCGACGACACGCGCTTTACGAGCGGTCGCAAAATCGGGGCAGACTTCATCAACGACTGTTTCTGCCTAGAAGCCCCCATTCCGCAATGCGCGCGAGCCGTTCTCGAAGGTTCTATAGGCACTCTCGATATTTGGCAGAATGCAGGCGACGGGCAGTACAACGCCATCCAGATTTACACCCCGCCCACACGCGACAGCATCGCCATCGAGCCCATGACCGCCGAGCCCGACGCCCTGAACCATCACCGCGGACTCATCGTCATCCCGGCAGGCGAACGGCGTACTTTCTCGTTCGGCACCACATTCAAAAAGAAGTAAAAACATCTCTTTTCCCCAAAAAGCTGTGGACATTTTCAAAAATAAATGTCCACAGCCGCAAGCGAATGCAAACCCGTTTTTACGGGTTTTTATTTATTTTGAGGCGGGGTAATTTATAATTATGGAGAACAGGATGAAAAACATCAAGTTCAAAATGCTGTGTGCGCTTGCATTTTGCAGTACGGCAATTGCCGCGCCAGGACTGACCGTAAAAGGGACGGAACTACAATACAACGGAAAAAAAATCTTCTTTTCGGGCGCGAATCTCGCCTGGAGTGACTACAACTCCGACGTGGGCGATTCCCCACTGAACGAAAACGCCTGGCGCAAGGCCGTCGAAGGCACCCGCGCCGCGGGCGGCAACGCTATCCGTTGGTGGCTTTTCAACAACATGAGCCAAAGCCCGGAAATCGACCAGACAACTCATCTGGTTTCGGGCCTCAAGGCGAACACCATCAACAACATGAAAAAAGCCCTCGATATCGCCGAAGAATACGGCGTGATGGTTTCGATGTGCCTTTTCAGCCACAACCTGATGGAACCGAACCAATGGGGACTTTACAACGAAAAGCTCGATATCACAGCGAACACGCAACTGTTCGAAGATGCGGGCACCAAGGCATTCATCGACAATGCACTCATCCCGGTGGTGAAAGCGATTGGCAACCACAAGGCGCTCATGACATGGGAAGTTTTCAACGAGCCCGAAGGCATGACTAGCGAAGGCTGGACAACCAAGAAACTCGACAAAGCTACGCTCCAGAAATTTACAAACAAAGTTGCGGCAGCCATCCACACGGAGAACCCGGAACTTCTCGTTTCGACAGGCAGCGTAAACATCAAATATCAGGCCTGGTGGAACGATGCAGCTCTCGTCGCTGCCGGCGGAGAAGCGAACGGCACCCTTGACTTTTTCCAGACACACTATTATCCGTATTACCAGGATGATGCCGTCTCGCCGTTCGTAAATACGGCGGCGCAGATGGCGACCAAGTATGGCTACGACAACAAACCGATGATTATCGGCGAGTTCCCGGCAAGCGGCTGGGCTGGCGAAACCTACAAATCCACTTTTGCCGCCAAGACGCAGATTACGACAGAAGAATGTTACCGCAAAGCATTTGACGGTGGCTACGCAGGCGCTCTC
This sequence comes from Fibrobacter sp., assembly GCA_017642335.1. Lineage (GTDB taxonomy): Bacteria > Fibrobacterota > Fibrobacteria > Fibrobacterales > Fibrobacteraceae > Fibrobacter. The sequence goes on along the minus strand of JAGCPF010000046.1, from coordinate 1,165 downwards.
GCATGGCAGTATATAGGCGACAAGACCGAAGCGAATTTCGGCGGTTACACTTACACAATCGACCCGGCTCTTAAAGCGATGACGGCTCTCGCCGCTACCGAAGAAGCGAGTATCAAGATTAAAGATGCAACGATTGACAACACCACCGGCGATGGCAAGATGGCCGTAACCTACGGTGGAGACAATGCACAAATCGAATACCAGAAAACATTCGACCTGAGCAAGGCCAACACGCTTTCTTTTGAAGCAAAGAACAACGGGACCAAAGCAGCCCAGTTGAACTTGATTTTCAAACTTACGGATGCATGGACATGGACCGAAGTCGAAGGCCCCTGCGAAGTACCCGCCGGAGAAAAGAAGACTTGCACTTTTGATATTTCGAGCCACGCCGACCGCAACAAGACTTTGAGCACAGTCATCGCAAACTACGCAGCGGGTTACACCGGCACCATTCTTTACGACAACTTTGTCGCCGGAACGGACACACTTTGGAATTTCAATGCCGACAAGTACGACGCATTTAGCCGCGGTTTCGAAAACACCGAAGAAATGATTCCTGAAATCAAAATTGTCTACGACGACACTTACGAAAGCGGAACAACACGATATTTCCGTATTGCGAACAACATTCATCCCTCCGTCAAAGTCAACGCCAACACAATCTCCCTTGTCACAAGTACGGCAGGGATACTGAACGTGGATATTTTCGGCATGAACGGCCAGCACGTCGCCACCCTGCACAGGGGAGCAACAGAAGCCGGCAACCACACATTCAGCCTCACCGGAATCCGGAGCGGGCACTACCTCCTACGCATCAAGGGTACCGGAATCGCAGCCACGCACCCGATTCGGTTGAAGTAGAGTCGACGAAAAGGGACCCGCCGGCGGAAGCCGGCGGTTCTTCATATACGGGCGTAGCCCTACAATACTAGCGGCGAGCAAGGGCACGCACGTCAATCTGCCACCTGCAAGGGTCCTTACTAGGCCGCCCGTAAACGGGCACTACTTGTCAAACATGGTTTGCTGTTCGCCCAGTTTGTCTTCCTCTAATTGTTGTTGAATATATGCCTTGATGCGGTCTGCGTTTTTTCCAGCCGTGTCAACATAGTATCCTCGACACCAAAAGACCCGGTTCCGGTACCTATTTTTCAGTTCCGGAATAATA
>JAGCPF010000007.1 GCA_017642335.1 Fibrobacter sp. | reverse complement strand
GAAACCGGCAAGGAGCAGTCCATCAAGATTACTTCTTCCAGCGGCTTGTCTGAAGACGAAATCAACAAGATGGTGAAGGATGCCGAAGCCAACGCTGCCAAGGACAAGGAACAGCGCGAGCTCGTGGACATCAGGAACCAGGCCGAACAGATGGCTTACCAGGCTGAAGGTCAGCTCAAGGAATTTGGCGACAAGCTCCCGGCCGACACCAAGAGCCAGCTGCAGGCTGCTATCGACGACATCAAGGCCAAGAAGGACAACGGCACCAAGGAAGAGATCAAGGCCGCTATGGACAAGCTCCAGGGCATGATCAGCTCCATGGCCCAGGCCGCTGGTGCAAACCAGGCTCAGCCGGGTCCGCAGCCGAGTGCTTCTGAACAGCCGAAGAACGACAAGAAGGGCGACGGTCCGGAAGTCGTCGACGCGGAAGTGGTTGACTAATTAGACGAGAGAACGGACCTTCGGTCCTACAGACGAGAGACGAAAGAGGTCTTAAGCTGAAAATTTAATCTTATGAATAATCTTTCGTCTTTTTACTCTCGTTTATCAAATGGATTAGCTCTCTATTTAGGGAGCAATCCTTTTTGTTTAAAAGAAGATTTTTTGTTATGACGACTGTATTTAGAGATTTTAGAGAAAAAGGTAGGGAGATTTATCTCTCGTCTCTCGTCTCTCGTCTCTCGTCTAATTTGCCCGGAGGGCAAAATGGCTGAAAAAAGAGATTATTACGAAGTTCTAGGTGTCGGTAAGGACGCAAGTGCTGACGAGATCAAGCACGCGTACAAGAAGCTTGCCATCAAGTACCACCCGGACAAGAACCCGGGCGACAAGGAAGCCGAGGAAAAGTTCAAGGAGGCGGCCGAGGCCTACGACGTGCTCGGTAACCCCGAAAAGCGTAAACAGTACGACCAATTCGGCTTCAACGCCCCCGGTGGCGGTTTTGGTGGCGGCGGATTCGGCGGCCAGGGATTCTCTTTCGAGGATATTTTCGCGAACTTTGGCGATATTTTCGGTGGCGGATTCGGTGGTTTTGGCGGCAGCCGTCGAGGCGGTCGCAAGGCAGGGCCTCCGCGCGGTAACGACTTGCAGATCAAGGTGGCGCTCAGCTACAAGGAAATCTTCGAGGGCTGCACCAAGAAGGTCCGCCTGAAACGTTATACCCCCTGTACGGAATGTAACGGCAAGGGTGGTCAGGACATCAAGACCTGCGATACCTGTCATGGAACGGGGCGCGTGCGCCGCGTGTCCGGCGGGTTCTTCCAGATGGTTTCGGAGAGCGCCTGCCCCAACTGTAACGGTATGGGCGAAGTCATTGCCAAGCCGTGTCCGCACTGCCGCGGCGAGGGCCGTGTGCAGGAAAACGAGGAAATCTCCATCAAGATTCCGGCGGGCGTGAGCGAAGGGCAGTACCTGAACCTGCGTGGCGAAGGCAACTGCGGGCCCCGTGGCGGTGCCTGCGGCGACTTGCTCGTGGTGATTGCCGAAAAGCCGGACGACTTCTTCAGCCGTGATGGAGACGACCTGCATTGCGAAGTCAAGGTGCCTATCCACAAGCTGGTGCTCGGCGGTACGCAGCGCATCCCGACGCTCGACGGCGGCGAAGTGCAGATCAAGATTGCGGCCGGCACACAGGCGGGCAGCATCCTGCGCCTGCGCGAACAGGGCCTTTACCCGCTGAACAAGCGCGGCGACCGTGGAAGCCTCTACGTGACTATCGGCGTCGACATCCCGAAGGACCTCTCCCGCGAAGAGAAGGATCTCTACCAGAAACTCGCGGAACTGCGTCACGACAAGGAAACCGCACAGGAAGAAAGCTTCCTCGAGAAGATGAAAAATCTGTTCAAATAGACGAAAGAACGCTCACTTTGAAAAAACTCCCGGACAGCGATGCCCGGGATTTTTTATGAAAAAAAATCGTAAAAAGTGACATTTTGTAAATTGTGGGGTGTTTAAAAGATAAATAAGTCTCTTTACTTGGAGAACCTATGAAAAAGGTTGTCATTTTGAACGCAAGTCCCCGCGCATACAGCAATATACACCAAATGCTGAATGTTTTTCACGAAGAGTTGAGTGCAAACGGCGTTGAGGTCGATTTCATCGATGTCTGCAAGTTGAAGTTTCGCCCCTGTATCGGCTGCATGAAATGTCGCAGCGCCCATGAGTGCGTTATGCCAGAAGACGATGCAAAACGGGTTTTGCGGTTAGTGCAACAGAGCGACACCCTCATCGTTGGCTCCCCCTGTTACTGGGGCAACATGACGGGGCAATTAAAGATGCTGTTTGACAGGTGGGTTTATGGAATGATGGACCACAACGAAAAAGGGTATCCGAAACCTCTGTTGAAGGGAAAGAAGGCCGTCATCGTCACGACCTGCACTACCCCATGGCCTCTCAACCTTATTTTCAAGCAATCGGCGGGCACAGTTCGCGCTCTGAAAGAAATCCTTTGCTGGAGCGGGTTCAAGATTGCGGGCGTTATTCAGAAAGGCGGCACAATGAACGGATACGGGCTCTCGCTCAAAGAAATAATCAGATGCAAAAAAATGGCTAGATCTCTTTTATAGTCTCCGCTTTTTAGATATTAGGTCTAAAAATACACGCCGTAGTTGGGTCGCGCTTTCGAACTGCGACCCTTTATGTCGTACTTGCGGACGTGATTCTTCTTAAGCGGGACCGGGGGATTTTTTCTAGAAATGCCTATTTTACGGCTATTTCCGCTGTTCCCCATCGCATTAATCCAGAGCTTCTCATAGTACACTTCGTATTTATAATAGTAGCTCGCAATGTACAAGTCCTGTACTTCGGGGAACCAGCCTTCGTATTCTGAATTCCATATCAGTCCGTTGAATATATCGGGTTCCGGAATAATGCTGGTCATAAACAAACCGTTGATAGTATGCCCGTTCCCATAAATAATCCCCACAAACGGATTGTCATGGCCGTTTAGAGGTTCCCACTCTATCATCTCATTATATCTGGAGTATTTAGGAGCCAATCCGCTTATTTCATCGTTAACGACTATATCGTTCATTATATTGATACATGCATAGACCGGCGGTTTTTCTTCAAGGAAACTGTTCGCGAACTCGTTAAAAAAGTACAGTTCATGGACGTTGGTAACCATGTAACAGCCGTTCGAATCTATCGCCGGTTTTTGGGCTTCAAAAACCCACTTGGCGCTAAGGTAAATCGTGTCGTACTTGGCGCTATAGGCTGTAAAAGAGGAGTTCAAGTAAGTATAAGAATGGACGGCATCGTACCAACCGCGGAAAACAAACCCTTCACGGGTCGGGTTTTTCAAGTAAATTTTATCTCCGTTCACGACCTTTTCTGGATTCACGGAATCCCCCATCGTGCCGCCGTACAAATCATAAATCATCGTGATTTCGCGGCCATTCCATTTGCCGATAAGGATAAAATCTTCTGTATTTCCTTGCGGCAGTTCCGTTACGCGAGTCGTAAAGGTCGAATCCGTGTACCATCCCTCGAATGTAGCGCCGTCCCGTATAGGTTCTTCCAAGGCGAACGTTGCAGAATCCGCATAGTGGTATTTGGGATTTGTCTTGGCACTAGGGCCGTAATTACCGTCGTTCACGTATGTAATGGAATACCCGCTTTCCCACTTGGCAAACAACCTCAGGTTCCCTTCTGTCGTCGAAGAAATATTTTCGACCGGAATCGTAAAGATGGAATCGCTGAACCACCCTTCAAAGACATCGCCTTCCTTTGTGGCCGGCATCAGCATCACCTCTTGCTGGGATGCGTAATAGGCGGGGTTGGATGGATCGTTGACTCCATTGTTCAGATAATACCGAATATCGTAATAAGCCCCATTCAGTTTTGGGTAGGCATCCCCGGAGTCTTGGGTCCATATGGGAATTTCGGTGCCGTTCTTCAATTTTTCCAGGACGGTTCCGTTCGCAAATTCCGAGGCCGGAACGGGAGTTGCCTCAAAACCATTGTTCGGGAAATTTTCCGGGTAAAAAACATTTTCGAACGTCGTAGCATCTTCCGAAAGGACAACGCAACTTTTCTTCTGTTGCAAGCCGATTCCCGAGAAAGCCTTTGTCACATCAATATTGCCTGCAAAGAATGAATTCTTGATGGAAACCATGTCCATCTTTCCAACAAGTCCCCCACCTTCCTCGCCCCTTAAATATCCGGCGGCATAGGAGTTTTCTACAACGAAATTAGAAGAGGGTGCTGTATATGCATAAGCGTTGCTTCTGGGAGCATGCGCCACAGCCAGACAGGGGTCGCCGTATAAATCTGCGGATCCAACAAGCCCTCCGACATAGCCGTAGGTAGCGACTACGGTGGCGGTACTGAATACATTCTTCAGCAGAAGAGAAGAATGAACACTTGATACAAAGGAGCCAGCATCTCTGCCGCTGAAGTATGAATCTACAATCCCCAGATTCTGGATAACCAGATCTGCGTTTGTTAGAAGGAGTCCCACATTGCCATATAAGCCCGATATAGTATGACCGTTCCCTTCAATAACCCCGTAAAAGGATCTAAATGGTTCCCACCAATAGAAATCTCCTTTGTTAAGGTTGCCATCCGGTGTCAATAGATTTTCATTGACAACGATATCATTCTCGATGAACATGCATCTTTTTCGTAGATACGAGTTTTCGACAACCTTCACAGCGCCATACAGTTCTGCTGCATCGTGAATTAGATAACAGCCCGATTCGTCTTGCTGCGGAGTTTTGGATACTACACCCCAGCGTGCATGGATTTGAAGTATGTTTCCGGGTGTATGATTGGGCTTGTCAATTGAAGAAAGGCTAGACAACTTGTAATTGATGTCAAGACGGTTGTCGTTATTCGTCCAATACCAGCCCAGGAACTCGTAACCTTTCCTAGTAGGCGGCAACAGGCCATATTTAGTGGAAGTGTTATAATCGTATATAAAGTAGGTTATGTTATTCGGGTTGTTTACGCCGCCCTGCAAGTCATAATCGATATAGACGGTATCACCGTTTTCTATGGCGGCAACCGGAGCGACGATAAAAAAGCAAACCAAAAGGAAATAAATAAACTTGGACATAAATTTTCTCCTTTTAAAAAGGAATCTATAACTTTATTCCGCTTCCAGCTGCAATTTGGGAATTATTTCTGTAGACCATTCGTCAAAATCGCCCTTTTCGATATGGTCACGGGCCTGTTGCATCAAATGCAGATAGAAATGCAGGTTATGGAGCGTCGATAGCGTCCAACCGAGGGGTTCCTTGGTCTTGAACAGGTGGCGCACGTAAGCGCGGGTGTAGTTCCGGCAGCAATGGCAGTCGCATTCCGGGTCGAGCGGGCGGCTGTCATCGGCGAACTTGGCGTTCTTGTAACGGAGCACACCCCTGCTGGTGTACACAAGGCCGTCCTGCGCGTTCTTGGCGGGCAGAATGCAGTCGAACATGTCGACCCCACGCTTGATGAGTTCCAGCAGGTTCCAGGGCGTTCCAACCCCCATCACGTAGCGGGCTCGGTCAGCAGGCAGCGAATTTGTGCAAAAATCCGCAATTTCGTACATGGTTTCTACGGGTTCGCCCACGGAAAGGCCGCCCATCGCGTAGCCGTCGGGAGCGATTTCCTTGAGGGCGTCGATGGATTTTTGGCGGAGTTCCTTGTGCATGCCGCCCTGCACAATCCCGAAAAAATACTGCGGATAATCATGGACAGGCGGGTTTTCGCGGAGCCAGTCCATTGCCCGACGTGTCCATTTGAGCGTGTAGTCGAGCGATTGCGAAGCTTCCTCGACGGTGCTCGGGTAAGGCGTGCATTCGTCGAAGGCCATGATGATGTCGGCCCCGATTTCGCGTTGGGCCTTCATTACCGATTCCGGGGTGAACATGTGGCGCGAGCCGTCCAGATGGCTATGGAATTCCACGCCCTCTTCGGTAATGTGTCGCAACTCCTTGAGGCTCCAGACCTGGAATCCGCCGCTGTCGGTGAGCATCGGGCCGTTCCAGCCCATAAATTTTTGAACGCCGCCCATTTTGGCCACGAGTTCTGTGCCCGGGCGCAAGTAGAGGTGGTACGTGTTCGCAAGAATGATTTGCGCCTGCATTTCGCGCAAGTCGCGAGAAGAAAGCCCCTTCACGCTCGCAAGAGTGCCCACCGGCATAAAAATTGGCGTTTCTACGACGCCGTGGGCGGTATGCAGGCGACCACGGCGTGCCTTGCTCTTGTCGCTTGTCTTTATGAGTTCGAAGGGATTCTGGTTCACGGGCTAAAGATAAATAATCGGGAAACCTTCGCGGTATTCCTTTATAATGTAGGGATGCGTTTTAGCGTACTCGAAAATCTTTGCACCGAGCCCATTCTTGACGAGTTCAACCAGCTCGGGCCGGGGAGTCGCGCCGATAGTCGGGCATGTGGGCGTAAGCGCAATGACGAGTTCGCCGCCCTTATCCATAATGCGGAGAGGCCAGATGGAACAATCGAAGGGTTTGTCTTCTGCTTTCAAGATGCAGCCTTTGTGCGGATCGAGGAAGGTACAGGGGACTTCTTCTTCGGGGTCGTCGGTGCGGAATTTGTCTTCAAGAACCAGGCGGCCAGCAGATGGGCCCTGCGGGGTCTCGACTGCCGCGAACTTTCCCACCACGCCGTATTCGTTGGGCTTGCTCAGCTTTTCAACGACCTCGGGCGGGAAAAGCGGCGTTTCCCAGAGGCTCTGCCGACGGAATGAACAGCAGAACTTGCATGCAGCGCAGGAAGATTTAGAGAGAATTGAGGAAAGCATATTAGTCAGCGAGATCCCCGCCTTCGCGGGGATGACAAAGTGAATCGCGGGATTGACACGTTACATGCGTTTTGTTGAGTATCGTTTGCGGATAGTACGAGAGTTTGGCTTTGCGGAGGCCTTCAAGCCCAATGTCTTCTTCGCGGTTAATGAGCGTCGCCCCTGCAGCCACAAGGTGTTCAGCAAAGAGTTTGTTGATGACGGCATACCCGCCGTTGTCCGCATATTCGCCGATAACTTTCTCGAAATGGATGTCCCACACACCGGGAGCGATTTCTGAAGCAATCGTCATGCCGACAGGTTTGCCTTCGACATACAGCACGCCGCCCTTCATGCCGAGCGCATCAAAGTTTTCCAGCGCCTCCACGATGGCGCAGTATTCCGCCATGCGCGATTTTTCATCTTCGGAGCGTTCCGCCAGAGCGGCTTCCGCACAATCGCAAGGCGTTTCGCAATCGGTATTTTCCACAGCCGTTTCGCCGTCATCATTCAGCCAGCGCTTTTCGATTTCAAGGGCGTCGGCAATGTTTGCCGGAATCATTTCGCGCAATTCAAATTGCTCGTAGGTACGGGTAAAGCGCGAGATATGGTTGCGTTTCTTGCGGTAATCGCTGCCGGGGAGCGTTGCAAGGATTTTCGCCGAATAGATGTAGTCGCTGTCGCCGCGGTTGTTTTCGAAATGGAGGGCGGGTTCCGCACTGTTCGACCCAGCTTTCGTATTAAAATACTCCCGCAAAATCTGTGCCCAGGGCTCGTCGACCAGGCAGAATTCCAGCGGTCGGCCCGATTCACGGGAATCTTCGACAATCAGCTCAAGCGCCTTGCCTGGGTCGCCAGCACCTAGCGGGAAAGCATAGCCCCGGCGGCTCCCTTCCCCATTGTAGTAGCGGAACAGGAAGCCCTCTTGCAGGGCAATCAGCGTGCCGTATTTTTTGCGCAGCAGATAAACATTCGCAAATCCAGCATCGCTCCCATTGTAGCCCGATTCAGCCACCGCCTTTGCCGCAGCATCCCTGTCCGTAAGAAGTGGGGGCCTAAACAGGAGCATGATTCACCGTTTATCGTGATTCAAGGAGTTTCTGGATAGATTGAGCGAACGCCTGCAAACTGGGGTCACGGGCGCCCATCAGCAGAATCGTGTCGCCGGGCTGGGCGCATTCCACCATCTTCTTCGCGCATTCGTCACGGTCCTCGATGTAGACGGCCTCGCAGCCGCGGAGCAGCAGGTCGTCGGCAAGGTCGCCCGCGCTGATGTCGCGGGTGACGGTTCCGCCGGCATAGTAGATCTGGCTGAAGAAAATCATGTCGTTGTCGCGGTCGTCGGCGAAGTCCTTCGGACGGAGCGTGTTCGCGATGAACTGCACGAGGTCGTTGCGAAGGAACCGCGTGGGGCCGAAGCCGTGCGGCTGGAACCACGCAATGACGCGACCTTCGGTAAAGTCCTGGGCGCTCTTGATGCTGGCTGCAATCTTGGCGGGGTTGTGTGCGAAGTCGTCCACAAGCGTGACACCGTTGAACGTCCCCAAAATCTGGTGACGGCGGAATACGCCGGGGAAAGTGGCGAGTGCGTCGGCACAGGTATGTAGGGAAACTCCCGCAAACAAGGCGGCGGCCGTCGCGGCGAGAGCGTTTTCCATGTTGTGCTTGCCCGGGAGCGGCACGATAAACTTCACGAGTTCGGCCTTGTGGCGCACGCGGAACTGGATGGAGGTGCCGACAGACTTGAAGTCGGTGCCCTGCACGCCCACGTAGCTTTCGAAGCCGAAATCAAATTCGCAGCCCGCACTGAACTTCTTGGCGAGCGGGTGCGCGTCGTTCACGATGAGGATTTTCCCGTTGTCGAGGATGTTGTGGCTGAACTTGAGGAAGATTTCCTGGAGTTCGCTCATTTCCTTGTGGTCCTTGTCGACGTTCAAAATGAGCCCTATTTCGGGTTCGTAGCGTACGAGCGTCCCGTCGCTTTCGTCGGCTTCGACCACGAGCCATTCGCCCTTGCCGCTCACGGCGTTGCCGATCTTGCCTTCTTTTTGCAGGTTCACGAGGCCAGCACCCGTCATCACGGAGGGCTGGAGGCCGGCATACTGCAAGATATGGTAAATCATCGCGGTCACGGTGGACTTGCCGCTGGTGCCGCTCACGGCGATGGTTTTTGCCTCTTTCGAAATCTTCGCGAGCATTTCGCTGCGGTGCATCACCGGGATTCCAAGTTCCTTGGCGCGCTTGAGGTCGGGATTCGTATCCTCGATGGCGGTGCTCACCACCACGGCGGTCAGGCCATCGGTTATGCCCGAGCCGTCCTGAGCAAAGCACTTGATACCGCAATCTTCGAGCTGACTCATGACGAGCGGCTTTTCCGTTTTACCGGCAAGGAACTCGCCGAATTGACGGTCGGAACCGCTGATAGAAACGCCCTTGCCAACAAGATACTGGGCGATGGCACTCATGCCCACGCCCGCAACACCGATAAAAAAGTAGGATTCCATGATAAACAATGTAGTAAAAAGGCGGCCGCTGGGGCCGCCCGATTTAAGCGTACTTGACGATGAATGATTTTAGGGGACTAGGTGGAAACACCCTTAGTCCTTGATACAACGAACCGAATATGCAAAATATTTGCTGTACTTGCCTACGGATACCTTTTTTTCCTTGTATAGAAATGCCAGACTGTATGCCAAATAGCCATCTTCCGCCGTTGAACTCCAAAAAATTGCACTTTCGTTCATAGTTGTAGAAATCCCCGAGCCATTCGTATAGCCTGCAGGCAACGCCGAGAAGCCATAATTATCCATGCCGTTACCGTCGATAGCCCAGCCTTCGGTGGACTTGAGCATTGTTCCTGCCGAATCGATTCCACCCACCGTAGCAAACAGCACATTCCATTCCGTGGTATCGGGCAGGTGCCAGCCTTCGGGGCATACGCCGCGAACATTGCCTTTCCCGAGGTCGCATTCAACCTCGAAGCCGCATTCCTCTTCCGACTTGCCGACAGCGGCAGCCCAAGTATAGTGTCGGCCATATTTTTTGCAATTCTCGGCAACATCTTTGTAGCAGTTGCTGCCGGTCTCCGTCTCGTAGTTCAGGTTTTCCGCCATCCAGATCTGGCTCCCAATGTTCACAACCCGGTACAGCTGCTTGTCGCGGGGATCCACCATCCAGCCATCTACAAAGCTTTTGCCATCGCTACCGTCGGTCCCGTCGCGCAGCGTATACGATTTTCCGTCGGTGCAACTGATCTTTATTCCGCCAGTAACTTCTTCGGCAGAGCAACTGGTGCCCGCCGCGCCCGAGTCGCCCTTCAAAGAGCCGATCCATTCTGTCTCGGTCCCCTTGTAGCCAGCAGCCTTCGCAATTTCGTAAGCAGAAAGGCCATTCTCGCCAGCTATTCCGGAATCACCATCGACGCCATTCTTCCCGTTCCGCACCACACCCACAGAATCGCCACCGCACAGAATCTTGTAACCCTTGCCATTTTTCAAGGACTTTGCCGTGCAGGAGGAACCATCTTTGCCATCGGCCCCTGCCGGACCGGCTTCGCCATCCGCACCCTTTTCACCGTCCTCCCCTTTTTCGCCTTTCATCGATTTCCAGTTCTTGTCGATGCAGTAAAAGGCTTCGGCAGAATCTACCGAATAGACCATCGCCCCCTCATTGTCTGCGGAGCACTTAGGCATCGCCTCGCCTTTCTCTAACACCTGCATGCCGACCACCTGAGTAATTTCAGTGGTATTCTCGTCACCGCAGCCAAACAGGAGGGCCGAACACAAAAACAAAATAGCACTGGATGCAATTAATCTCTTCATCTTTTCACCTTATAGAGAGAATATGTTTTATTTCGAGCTAAAATTACTCAATTTTAGTTCGTTAAGCAATTAAAACACGAAATAAAAGAAACAGATTCGCGGCCACTAAAAGTAGACCACCCTATCAGGCTTCCATTTTCTTCTTAAGGCTCACTTTTTGGGGTGTTCGGTGGACTCTCGGACGTTTATTGCCCGGATGCAGCGGCATGACCTTGGCCGTTGCCGAGAGGGTGTGCTCGATTTTTTCCTCACTGATGGAGGAAAATTGTCCAGTAAAAAGTCCGTTGTCTATAGCCATAAATCGTACCTGTAGAAGCGAAAATGGAAAAAGCTGAATGAAGTAAAGAGATAATTATTCAAGATAATCTATTTTGCCCCAAAAAACAAATGAACAATTCCCTTTTTTGGGCAAACAAGCGCACATAAACGTTTTTTTACATTTCTTTTTTGCCAAAAAGCCCATTTTTAGGTATATTTCGGCACATGAAATTCGTAGCAAGCATCAACTTCTGGTGGTGGCAGGCCCAATAAACGGAGCCTGGTATTTTTGGTACGGTTTTCAAAAGAAGCAGGCTCCTCAAAGGGAGCCAATTTTTTTGCAAAAATTTTGGAAACCCCGCAAGAACCTGAAACTGACGCAAACTACAACAAAGAAAGGAAAATAAAATGAGAAACTCGCTCAAACTGGACGGCCCGGTCAAAACTTACCTCGAAGAAAATGAACTCCCGAAGGCATGGTACAACGTCCGTGCCGACATGAAGAAGAAACCCGCTCCGCTCCTGAACCCCGGTACTGGCAAGCCGGTAACCTTCGAAGACCTTCAGCCGGTTTTCTGCGACGAACTCATCAAGCAGGAACTCGACAACGACACACGCTTCTTCGAAATTCCCGAAGACATTCTCACGTTCTACAAGATGTACCGCCCCTCCCCGCTCGTCCGCGCCTACTTCCTCGAACAGGCGCTCGGCACTCCGGCACACATCTACTACAAGTTTGAAGGCAACAACACCTCGGGCTCCCACAAGCTGAACTCCGCCATCGCTCAGGCCTACTACGCCAAGAAGCAGGGCCTCAAGGGCGTGACGACCGAAACGGGTGCCGGCCAGTGGGGTACCGCCCTCTCGATGTCCACGGCATTCTTCGGCATCGACTGCCAGGTCTACATGGTGAAGGTCTCCTATGAGCAGAAGCCGTTCCGCCGCGAAGTGATGCGCACCTACGGTGCATCCGTGACTCCGTCGCCTTCCATGACGACTGACATCGGCAAGAAGATCAACGCCGAATTCCCGGGCACCACGGGTAGCCTCGGCTGCGCTATTTCCGAAGCCGTGGAAGCCGCCGTGAAGCAGCCGGGTTACCGCTACGTTCTCGGTTCCGTGCTGAACCAGGTGTTACTGCACCAGTCCGTCATCGGTCTCGAAACGAAGGCCGCCCTCGACAAGCTCGGCGTGAAGGCCGACCTCATCATCGGTTGCGCCGGCGGTGGTTCCAACCTCGGTGGCCTTATCAGCCCGTTCGTCGGCGAAAAGCTCCGTGGCGAAGCTGACTACGATATTCTCGCTGTGGAACCGGCAAGTTGCCCGAGCTTCACTCGCGGTAAGTACGCCTACGACTTCTGTGATACCGGCAAGGTTTGCCCGCTTGCCAAGATGTACACGCTGGGTTCCAGCTTCATCCCGTCTGCCAACCATGCTGGCGGCCTGCGCTACCACGGCATGAGCACCATCCTTTCTGAACTCTACGACCAGAAGGTGATTCGTGCAACGTCCGTCGAGCAGACGAAGGTGTTCGAAGCCGCCAAGCTCTTCGCCCAAACCGAAGGCATCCTCCCGGCTCCGGAATCCAGCCACGCTATCCGCGCAACGATCGACGAAGCCCTCAAGTGCAAGGAAAACGGCCAGGCCAAGAACATCGTGTTCGGCCTCACCGGTACGGGTTACTTCGACATGGTTGCCTACCAGAAGTTCAACGACGGCGAAATGAGCGACTACATCCCGACGGATGAAGACATCGCCAAGAGCCTCGCCCAGCTTCCGCAGGT
>JAGCPF010000045.1 GCA_017642335.1 Fibrobacter sp. | reverse complement strand
TCTCCGTCGTAAACGAAGCCAACGTCGTCGATTCAAAATTGGTTCCGCTTTCATTAGAAGCTACAACTACTTTGCAATCCGGATTATCTTTACAATTGCTGTAAAAATCCCATTTCTCGACATTGCCCAGCTCAGAAGACAGCTTGCTGACCGGGAAATCCCCTTCGAAATCTTCCAAAAGAACCGTCTTGGATACTGTATCCAAATCGGCCCTAGCGGGAGCGGAGAACTTGTTCTTCGGATTGAACAGGGCGCGGAGTTTATACGTATCCCATTTATCCTTTCCAATGTGATACAGATGGGTATCGCTATCAAAGCTGAATACGGCCGTCGCAAAACCAAAATAATCCGCAATTTGGGCAACTGCACCCAGCCATTTTTCAGAGCTGGCGGTGTCCTTGACATATTCCCTTACGCCAAATTCGCCCAGATAAATAGGTATATTGCCATGAGCACTGGACCATCGAGCAGCCACTTCAAAGTCGTTAAAGATTGCCATCATCTGGCTCTTTGTGCCTTTCCAGGTTTCCGTACCACAGGTATCGTCCCAGACATTTTTTCCATTCTCAAATTTGAGCGCCGTATTGGCACCACAATTTTGCGTAAAGCTATACGGTTCATAATAGTGGAAGCTCGCAATCAAAAGGCCGTCAGAATTGTCCAGCCGGAGTTCTTCCAAAAAGTCTCTGCTGTAATAATTTCGGCTTCCTACGATAATCACGCGGGCCGGATCCACCCCATGAATAATCTGTATCAAACTGTCTACAAGGTTATTCCACTGATTGGCCGAAATAAACGGATCTATTGTGGGCTCGTTGGGAAGTTCAACAATGAAAGAGTCCGGCGAGATATCTTTCATTTCTTCGATAATCTGCCTGTAAATCGCCTTTTCACAGGAGGAAACCTGCGCATAGCTATATCCGTTACCCTTAAAATCCATTCCCGGCTTCATCTCAAAAACCATATTATGGTCATCCACCACGGCAATCAACCCTGCCGCATTGGTATTTTCTACCGCCCAACGAACCTGCTTCATATATTCCGGGTCAATATTGCATTTGCTGGAATCGCCGACAAAATGCACATCCCACTGAACCACCAATCGAATATGATCAAAGCCCTGATCCGCAATCATCTTGAAATCGCTCTTTCTAAGCTTGTTCCTAATCGAGGAATTATCATAGCCCCAGTCTGACACCATTTCTTCTTCGTTAAAGCCCTTAAAACTCTTGCCAGGACTGTAGAACACCATCGAGTTGATGCCCCGCTTCATGCGCTTTGCAAGTTTATTCGCAAGTCCAGGTTCAACGCCATGGATACCGTTCTTGCCATCGGAACCGTCCGCGCCGTCCTTGCCATTCAACACAACGCCGAGCGTATCCTCGCCGCAAACAATCATGTAACCGGTACTGTCGCCGCTTTCAAAAGGCTTACCCGAACAAGAGGCACCATCTTCACCACTGGACCCGTCCTTGCCGTTGCTACCATTCTTGCCGTCCTTGCCATTGGTTCCGTCCTTGGCCTTCGTCGCAGAACCATCTTGACCGTTCAGGACATACCACTCTTTCGCATAGCACACAAACACATTTTTCTTATCTTCGGTGATGACAAACAATCCGTTATTGTTCTCATCACAGTCCGGCAAGTCCTTTTCGGACAAAGCCGTAGACATGGAAACCTTCTGTACCGTGGTCACCTGCGTAACCTCCGTTACCTTTTCGCCGCAGGCCGAAAGCATGGCCAGCGAAATTGCAAAGGATGATACAAGTGCAAAGCGTAAATGGTTCATTGGTACTCCTGTCTATTTTAAAGTTCTACCGGATTTCCATTTTTTTGAAAGTTTCGTAGTGGTCCGCAGTATAAAAGATAACGCAATCCGACTGGTACACGAGCCGCTTGGTCCCGCGATTCTTGCCCGAATAGTCCACATCGGCTTCGTGGTACGAGCCTTCGGGCAAAGTCTCATGATAATACTCTGGATCCGAAGCGTAATTGTCGAAATTGTCGCCGCCGATCATCACGCCGATCGTTGTCCACGGGTTGAAATTCCACTTTTCAAATGTTTTGCCCGTCTCGGATTCGTACAGGGACTTGCCTTCGCTCTGGTTGACATAATTGTCCGGCAACTTGTCGAACTTGCACAGGTACGCCGCCACGGAATCCTTGGTCGTGTACAGGCCGGATTCTTCAACCGCATCGTAAACCAAAGTTCGTAGAATACTATCTTGAACATGGTGAAGGCTGTCTATTACATCTTGTGAGGCACATGTGGGATTTCCGCATTCATCATTCGGACCATACGCCTCACACATAATGCTCACACGCTCATCGAGACACGTATTTTCTGACGATGATGTCGTCGTACATGCCGCAACGAAAACTGAGACGAAGCCGACTAGGAAAATCTTAAGAAAACCTTTCTTCATGCCAGAAATATACATTTAAAAGGGAAATGCGAGTCAAACGGCAGGGCCGCCACCGTCAAAAGAACTATATTATGCAAAAACAGGAGATTCCCGCTCGGAGGCGGGAATGACAAATCACTATCAACTGGCAAATAAAAATGGACATTAACGAACTCGCACAACAGCACATCTTGAACCAGCCGCTCTACGTGACCGGCAAGCCCATCGCCTACACCGCCCGCGAATTCGGCCTCGACCCGAAAGACATCGACAAACTCGCGAGCAACGAAAACCCGTTCGGCCCGAGCCCGAAGGGCATGATCGAAGCCCGCAAGGCGTTGGAAGAAGTGAACCTCTACCCGGATGGCGGTTCCTACGACCTCATCGGAAAGATTGCAGAGTTCCGCGGCGTGAAGCGCGAACAGATTGCCGTCGGTAACGGCAGCAACGAGCTCCTGGACATGATCGCCCAGGTGTTCCTCGGCCCCGGCACCGAAGCCGTCATGGGCAAGCACAGCTTCGCCGTCTACAAGCTCGCCACCATGGCGATGAACGCCAAGATTATCGAAGTCGACATGCCGGCCCCGGCCTACAACTACGACCTCAAGGCCATGCGCGCCGCCGTGAACGAGAAGACCCGCATCGTGTTCCTCGCTAACCCGAACAACCCGACCGGTTCCGACCTCACCGCCAAGGAAATTATCGACTTCGCCGACAGCCTCCCGGAAACCTGCGTGCTCGTGATGGACGAAGCCTACACCGAATTCATCGAAGACACGCCGGAACTCGTCCCGGATTTCAACAGCCGCATCGCCGCGGGCAAGAACATCATCTGCTGCCGTACGTTCAGCAAGATCTACGGTCTCGCCGGTCTTCGCGTGGGCTACTGCATCACCCGCCCCGAAATCGTGAACCTCATCAACCGCGTGCGTGAACCGTTCAACGTGAACAGCATCGCCCAGGCCGCCGCCATCGGCGCCATCGACGACCAGGAATACGTGAACAAGGTCCGCGAGCTCAACAAGAAGGGGCTCGAACAGCTGAAGGCCGGTTTCAAGGAACTGGGCCTCGCCTATGTGGACAGCCACTCGAACTTCATCGCCGTCAGCGGTTTCAAGGACCCGATTGACGCGTTCAAGTTCCTGCAGTCCAAGGGCACCATCATCCGTCCGCAGCCGGCGATGGGCGACGTGCTCCGCATTACCGTGGGCAACGAAGCACAGAACAAGAAATGCCTCGCCAATATAAAGGCATACCTCGGAAAGTAAACCGAGGAACGAGCAATGCGAAGTCCGTGCCAGGCGCAAAGCCCCACGGAGTCGCACGCGTTATTTCCAAGCGCGGCTTTTGCAGCCGTAGCGCAGCAGAAAACCTGGTCCGCGAGGGCCGGGTTTCTTTGCGTGGTAAAATCGTGCGCGACCCCGAAACGCCCGCCTTCGAAAGCGACGAAATCCTCGTGGACGGCACGCCCGTCACCGCAAGCGAGTTCGTGTATTTCGCGATGAACAAGCCCCGCGGAATCGTCACTACCGCAAGCGACGAGAAAGGCCGCAAGACCGTGATGGACTTGTTCCGTGAGCAATATGCCAAGATGTTCCCCGGCAAATCGGTGCCGCACATATCGCCGGTAGGCCGCCTCGATGCCGCCAGCGAAGGATTGTTGCTGTTTACAAACGACACGCAATGGGCAGACGCGTTGCTACAGACGAGAGACGAGAGACGAAAGACGAGAGATAGGCATCTCAAGATTTACCGAGTGCAAGTTGCAGGCAAGCCGACCACAGCAGAACTTGAGCAGATGGAAAAGGGGTTCAATGTTCCGCCCCGTGTATTCGGTGAAAGCGAAGAATTCATGCACGCCGAACGCGCCGTTCTCCACAGCGAAGGCGAAAAGAACTGTTGGCTCGAAATTACGTTGTCCGAAGGCAAGAACCGCGAAATCCGCCGCATGCTCGCCCACCTCGGCTACGAAGTCATGCGTCTCGTGCGAATCCAGTTCGACAAGTATACGCTGAGCGACTTAAAGCCCGGCGAAATCAGAGTCGTCCAAAACTGAGGTCCGAAAGCTCAGCGGACAAGCCGAAAAAAACTGCCTACTTGTGGCTTTCGGTATAGTTTTTCAGGTATTCCTGCATTTCTTGGATGTAGATGCGGCAAATGGTCGAGAGCATGAAGTTTTTCTTGACCACGTACCCGATTTCCATCGTACGGTCGCTCTCGCCCTTCGCGTCCTTGAACGGTACCGCCACATAATCCGATCCGTTGATTTCTTCGCTGATGATGCCCGAGCAAAGCGTGTAGCCGTTCAGGCCCACCATCAAGTTCAGCATGGTGGCACGGTCGTTCGCCTTGATCGTGCGATGGTATTCGTTTGTACTCAAAATCTCTTCGGCGAAGTAGTAGCTACCGCTTTCGCTCTGTTCAAAAGATAAGCACGGGTATTCCGAGAGGTCGGCAAGATTCACCGACTTGCGCGAAGCCAGCGGATTCCCCTTCCACATGTAGGCATAGGCCTGACAGTCAATCAGATGGTGGAATTCCAGGTCACGTTCCTTGAGCAGATAAGTGATGTACTTTCGGTTAAAATCGCTCAGGTAAAGCACACCGATTTCGCTCTTGAGCGAAGATACGTCGTCAATGACTTCCTTGGTTTTCGTTTCGCTTATCGCAAAGTCGTAGTCATCAAGGTTGAACTTCTTGACCATCTCGACAAAGCTCTTGATTGCAAAGGAATAATGCTGGGTAGAGACCGCGAACTTCTTGCGCTGCATTTCGCCCTTGCTATAGCGTTCACGAATCGTCTCATAATGGTGATACAGCTGGTTCGCCTGCGCAATGAACTCCTCACCCGCAGCAGTGAGCGAAACTCCGCGACTCGTACGGTTGAAAATCACGATACCAATTTCCTCTTCAAGGTCGCGAATAGCCGCCGTCAGGGACGGCTGCGAAATAAACAAAGTCTCGGCAGCCTTATTGAAGGAGCCGACCTTGGCGATACCGATTGCATAGCGTAGTTGTTGTAGCGTCATGGGCAAAAAAAATTTTCCTATAAAAGTGATAGGAATAAATATAGAACTATTTTCTTTATAGTTCAAGGGGTTCTATAAAGAAATTCTATAACAAACGGCCCTGCAGAGCCGTAACAACCTCGACATCGGCCGGTAACCAGTCGACGGAACGCAAGTCGGCGGGAGCGAGCCAGCGGGCCGCCTCGTGCTCCAAGAGCTCGGGCGCCTTGCCCCCCGCAATCGTGCAGAAATAACAGTGCATGGTCAGGTGGAATGCCATGTAGTCGTGCTCCACCGTGCACAGGAATTCACCGACGTTCACGTCGATGGCGAGTTCTTCCTTGAGTTCGCGGGCAAGCGCCTGCTGCGGGGTCTCGCCGGGCTCCATCTTGCCACCCGGGAATTCCCAGCCGTCTTTGTAGTCGCCGTAGCCCCGCTGGGTCGCATAATACCGAACGCCTGGCGTGCGAGGTGCAGCCGGATTCCCGAAAGGATCCGCGCAAATGATGCCTGCCACGACTTCTATGCGTTTCATGCGTGCAAAAATAGAAAAAAAGCAAGAAAAATCATTTTTTTTGCGTTCCCCTATTGACTTTCGTCAATAAATTTTATAAAATTTAATTGTATACAATTAAACGTAGTCAAACAAAATGCAATTAAACACGGCGCGATCAAACACTGCAAAAAGCAGTAAAACGCAATAAAAATCCATCACCCCCAAAAACGGAGGCTCATCATGGCAAACATCTACGATTTCACCCTCACCGACGGCAAGGGCAACCAGGTCCCGCTCGCAAACTTCAAGGGCAAGGTGATGCTCATCGTGAACACCGCGACCGGCTGCGGCTTCACCCCGCACTATAAGCCCATCGAGCAGATGTATTC
>JAGCPF010000044.1 GCA_017642335.1 Fibrobacter sp. | reverse complement strand
CGAGGATTTTCTTTTCTGCTGCCATAGAGACTCCTAGAAGAAGTGATAAAAGAATCAAGGTGATTTTTTTCATGGGATCCGCCTTTTTCGTTAAAAATTTCCTTGAACCGGTTGCCTTTAATATAAATAATTTCAGGACGGCCGCGTAATGCGTAATTTTTATGCCCACTATGCGTGTTGCGCATAGCGAGCAAACGATCGGCGGCAATGACGGCCCTTAGTCGCCGGGATTCCAGTCCTTGAAATGCTGGATTTCGGCGAGAGTCGAGGTAAAGAAGCGCTTTTCCTTGTCGAGGCCGCGAATTTTTTTCATGTCGTCTTCGGAAAGCTTGAAGTTATACACCTCGATGTTTTCCTTGATGTAATCCGGATTGCGGGCGCCGGGAATCGTGGAGAAGCCTTCCTGCACGTGCCAGCGGAGGATAATCTGCGCGGGCGACTTCTTGTACTTTGCCGCCAGTTCCTTGATGGTCTTGTCGCCAAAGAGGGTTGCGTTGCCGCCGGTGCCGCCCAGCGGGAACCAGCCTTCCACCGCGATGCCGAGCTTCTTGCACTTTTCGCGGAAGGCCTTGCGCTGCGCATACGGGTGCAGTTCAATCTGCACGATGGCGGGCCTGATTTTTGCCTTCGCGATGATTTCGTCGAAAGCACGCTCATCCATGTCAAAGTTCGAAATCCCAATGGACTTGATCTTGCCCTGCTTCACCGCCTCTTCGAGGCCGCGCCAGCCCGCCATATAGTCGCCCACAGGCTGGTGCAGGTAAACCAGGTCGATGTAGTCCACGCCCAGGCGTTCCAACATCTTGTCGATAGATTCAGCGGCGTTACCGTGATCGTAATCCGTGGGCCAGAGTTTGGAGGTAATCCAGATTTCTTCGCGGGGGATTCCCGACTCCTTCACGGCAGCGCCGACGCCACGCTCGTTGCGGTAGGCGTGAGCCGTATCCACGTGCCTGTAGCCAAGTTTGAGCGCCACCGCCAATGCGTCCTTCGCCTCGGCCACCGAAGAATTGTAAGTGCCGAGCCCGAACTGCGGAATGGCACGCCCGTCGTTCAACGGGATGGTAACAGGTTTCACCTTCGGGGTTGCTGTCCCCGCCGCAGCAGCGAGCGCCGCCGTCGAAAGCATCATAGCAACAGTCTTGTTCATTTTGGTTCTCCTTGCGGCAAGTGCCGCGATTAAAAATTGCTTAGCGGTTCCCGATACGGACCCAGGTGTCACCGCGTTTTTCATAGGTGTAATCGGCATCCATCGTCAATGCTCCACTTGAACTATAAACTTTCGCAGTCAATGTGTGAGTCACACTCATGCGGGCAAGGCTGTCGCCCTGCATTTGGATGTCATAGGACTTGGTTTCAATCTTGTAGTAATTCAAGGTCCCGTCCATGATTTCATCCAAGAATTCCTTGCGGGTCTGGACTTTCCCGCTCATGTGGGTGAAGGTCAAGTCTTTGTCAAAAAGACGTTCAAGTGTTGCACGATCCTTTTTTATCAAGGCCTCGTTAATCGCCTCGTAAGTAGCATAAACCTCTTGTTCTGATAAATTCATGGTGTCGCTCCCAGAAGTCGGAGATTCCGCACAGCCGAACGTTCCAATGCAGAAAATCATTGCAATCAAAAACCGAATCATTTTCCCGCCGGGCGTACATCGGACCATTCAAAATGGGAAGTGCGTTTTGCGATATACCACTTGCCATCAATCTTTTGGTATTCGTCCTCATAACGGACTCCCTGTAAATTCTGCGTGCGCACGCCCTCCGCGTTTTTCCCGATGAGCATCACGGTGCAATAAGACACGCCCTTGGCACGGTCGCCATCGATGGTCACTACCTGCTGGCCGTTGGAATGGTAAACCGTATCGAACAGCGAGAGAAACTTGGCGCAGGCTTTCTCGATTTCATCACGCCCCTTGAGCGTAGAGGTTCTTTCGCCCACGATGGATGTCATGGTGGCATCTTCGGTAAAAAGCATGCTCTGGGTCCTGGTGTCACGCATGTCGGCCAGATTCGAGAAGGTGTCCACCAGTTCTTTCAACACCTGCTTTTCAATAAGTTCTTCCATTTTCATTTGAGTCTCCTTGTTGCAGTCGCAAGCAGAAAACAAAAGGGCCGCTGCGACAGTTAAAAGTGTAACGAGTTTTTTCATTTTAGTTCTCCTTGCGACAAGTGCCGCGGTTAAGCAAATTTCTCCGGATCGAGCATGCGCACCACCTTGGCGGGGCTTCCTACGGCAACGGCGTAATCGGGAATGTCCTTCGTGACCACGGAACCTGCGCCCACCACGGCATGCTTGCCGATGCACACTCCGGGCAACACGGAAACACCCGCACCAAGCCACGCGTCTTCCTTGATAAGCACGGGCTTGCATTGTAAAACGGCACGGTCGTAAAGGTCGTGGTTGTTCGAAAGCAACTGCACATTGGCCGCAATCCAAGCGCCGTCCTCAATGGTGATGCCGCCGCGGGCCATCAGGAGCAGGTTGCTGCCGATATACACGTTCTTCCCGATTTTCACACGCTCAAAGCACACGCCCTGAAGCGGAGCCGTGAGCATCGTCCCTTCGCCGATATTGTCGCCGAACAGTTCCTTGACCACCTTGCCGTATTCCTCGGTCATGGGCATGGTGTGGTTCAGCTTGAACAGAATCTGTGCGTTCTTCGAGCCGATTTCAAAGGCCTTGGGGTCCGGGATTCGGGAAGCGACGATTTCTTCTTTGCAGTCCATATTGACCTCGTATCTTGTGACGGGCTGGTGGCCAGACCTTGCCGGAACCCTTCCGCCCTGTTTCTGTACCGAATTTTAGGTTTTTAACGCAAAAATTCAAAGTGCAGATAATATGCATATGCAAAATAAGCGACTGATGTTCATAATGTGGTGATTATTTTGTATATCGGAACCTCGGTAAATCAGCCAAATTCTGGGGGCTGGGGTGACACAACGAACGGCACACCATTAAAAGATTAACAAAATCACAAAACATATTGACAAATATCAATATGTTTTGTATATTATCATATAGACAGATATCTATATGATATAATAAAGAAAGCAGAGGGTTTTATGACCGATTCAGAAATTGCCTTGATTTGCAAGGCCTTGAGCGACGAGAACAGGGTGAAAATCGTACGGATGCTTACTCGTAGGGAGCTTTGTGCGTGCGAAATTCTTGAAAAATTGGCCGTAACCCAGCCCACCCTTTCGCATCACATGAAAATCCTTGCCGATAGCGGGTTGGTTTCTGTCCGCAAGGAGGGCAAGTGGTCGTATTATGCCATCCGCTGCGAGCAGTTCCAGACATTCAAGGCCGTACTAAACGAAATTTGCTGTACAGACGGCGCAGAAAGTGCGGACGGCTCGCAGAGAGGTTATTCATGCTGTTGTGAAGACGGGGGCGAGTGATGGCGGACGAGGGCATTTCTTTTTTCAACAGGTTTCTTTCGGTGTGGGTG
>JAGCPF010000002.1 GCA_017642335.1 Fibrobacter sp. | reverse complement strand
GTAGATGGCCTTGATGGCCTTCTCGGTATCGGCTTCGTCAACACCGGTGATGATGTTGATCTGCGAAGAACCCTGGTCGATGATGCGGACGTTCACCTTGTTCTCGGCGAGAGCGGTAAACAGCTTCGCGGCAACACCGATCTTGTTCGTCATGCCGTGACCCACGGTAGCGATGAGCGCGATACCCGGGAACACCTTGATACGGTCGGGGCGCATCTGCTGCGTGATGTCTTCGAGAACCACGTCCTGCACGGCGTCGAGGGCCTTGGAATCCACGACAATGCTCATGGAGTCGATTGCGCTCGGGCACAGTTCGTAGGAGAGGCCTTCACTTTCGAGCACGGCGAGCACGCGGCGGCCGAAACCGACTTCCTTGTTCATCATGGACTTCTCGATGTAAATCATGGAGAAGCCCTTGCGGCCGGCGACACCCGTAATCGGGAGCTTGGATTCTTCCGGAGTGGGGCCGATGATGGTGCCAGCGTCTTCGGGGCGGTTCGTGTTGCGGATGTTGATAGGAATCTTCTTCGCGCGGCACGGGGCGATGGATTCGTCGTGGAGCACAGAAGCGCCGGAGTAGGCGAGTTCGCGGATTTCGCGGTAGCTCACGTATTCGATGGGCAGCGGATTTTCCACAATGCGCGGGTCAGCCATGAGCATGCCCGAGACGTCGGTCCAGTTTTCGTACTTGGCGGCATCGATGCCGTTAGCGAGGATGGCGCCCGTGATGTCGGAGCCGCCACGGCTGAAGGTCTTGACTTCGCCACGGAGGTTTGCACCATAGAAGCCCGGCAGCACGTAGAGCTGGTTCTCGTCGGAGAGCGTCTTCGCGATGTCTTCGTAGGTCTTCGGGACAATGCGGTACTTGTCGTCGAAGGTGATCAGCGGGAAGGTGTCGACGAAGTTTGCGCCCAGGTACTTGGCCATGAGGCGTGCGCAAAGGAATTCGCCACGGCTCACGAGGAAGTCCGTGCTCACGGATTCGGGCTGGTTCTTCAGCTTGTCCTCGAGGCTGTCGAGGTCTTCAGTCAGCTTGTCTTCGAGACCCAGGTCCTTGCAGATTTCGTCATAGCGCTGACGGATCAGGTTCCACGGGGTCGAAAAGTCGAGGCCCTTGGAGGCGAGGTCGTAGGTGCTGTAGAGGAGATCGGTAAGCTTCGTCTCTTTGGGATTGCGCTTGCCGGGGGCGGAAACGACGATGACCTTGCGGTTCTTGTCGGATTCAACGATGGCCTTGATCTTCTTGAACTGGCCGGCATCGGCGACAGAGCTGCCGCCGAACTTGCATACGATTCTTTGACTCATTTTTTCCTTTCGGGCCACCAAACCTCTCAGCTTCGAGCGCAACCGCTTTCCTCACGGTCGTCGTGCCCAAGCCTACCCATCTGGCCAGCCACTTGATTGATGTGTCTATGTCTGCGACGGCATTTTACCGCCGCGCGGGGCAAATATAGCTAAAGGCGAGCGTCGCGGCAATGGTGCTTGCACCAATTGCGGCTCCATATTCTATTTTTGCGTACACATATTTCTACGAAAAGGACATTTTATGAGACACCTCCTAATTGCATTTTTGACTTTAGCATTTCTTTTTACCGCCTGCAGCAACGACAGTAGCATCTCAAGCTCAGACGACAAAACGGTAAACTATTTGGATGTGCTTGATACCATGGGCGTTGCGACTGTATTTGATATCCCGTGTACTTACACCGCCAACGAAAAAGAACACAAGCTCAAGATTATCCACGACGCCAAAACGCTAGACGCCTGCGTTGCCGAAGAGAACAACTACACCTGGAAAACGATTTCCGTAGCCGACGAAGATCTCGATTACTGGTACGAATTTTGGGGCGACACACTACTACTCTACAGATTTTACCCCGAAGAGTATGATTCATCGTCCAGCCCCAAATGGGAAGACCGCAGTTACGGCCTCATGTTTGTCGGCGGAAAAAGCGGCCAACTTGAAGGAACATGGGATTATATTGGCTGCGAATATACTTCATATAGCCACGAAACCAATTGTTATGGCCCTCTGGATGATCACACTGCAACATCCCTGAAAATCTCCGGAAATACCGCCACCATAATAAAAAAACGCTATTATGAGAAATACCTTGACGAAATCAATGCGGCCGGCTATGTGAATGTTCTCATGCTCAGTCTTTACAATGCACTAGCCGAAGTTTACGGCCGATATGTGTCAATAGGCGACTATTGGGAATTGTATGTAGGAGGCGTCGCAGAAACTCTAGAAGACATTTCCCGATACCAAGTCAAAATGATTGATTCGACTGAAAACAGCAAAACATTTAGCATTGGTGACAAGACCTACACCTTCAAGGTCATCAAGGCCGAACAGAGTCTAAGCAAATACAACAATATCTTTATGGATTTAAACGTAGAGGTTTCAGACGGCACAACGACCTGCGTTGGCTACTATAAAACTCAATATATCGAAAAGAGTCAATGCAGTGCCGAAGGTTACAATAATTCCTTTAAAGAAATCGGATACGACAGCAAAGGCGACTCAATCCATTATGCATACGAACATCTAGATCAAAACATGCGCGAATTTAACGACTGCCTCGATAAAATTGCCGCCAAAACCTATCATCCCGACTATGATCTTAAAGATTCCGAAAAATAAAGTCGTACAAAGAGTTCGGTAACGACTGATTTGTAAAAAAACGGATTCAGGCGTAAAATATTTCGAAAAGGCCGGAAAAATTTTGCAGTAAAAAAGTCTATAAGGGCAGAGGTTCTATGAAAAATCTGGACGAACTGCTCAGAATAGCTGCAAAATCAACGATAACAGTGCTGCTGCAAGGCGAATCCGGCGCAGGCAAGGAGGTCGCGGCGCGCCTGCTGCATAAAAACAGCGACCGGTGCGACGGGCCCTTCGTGGCGGTAAACTGCGGAGCAATTCCATCGCAACTTGTCGAAAGTACGCTCGAGGGTTCCCAAAAGGGAGCATACACGGGAGCGACCTCGGCACAGACGGGAATGGTCCGGGCGGCGGAAGGCGGCACGCTCTTTCTGGACGAAATCGGCGAGATGCCATACAGCATGCAGAGCCGGCTCCTGCGCATCTTGCAGGAACACACGATAAGGCCCCTGGGTTCCACGGAAAATATCCCAGTCAATTTCAGGCTAATCTGCGCCACCAACAAGGATTTGAAAACCGAGGTCGCATTGGGCCGCTTCCGCGAAGACCTCTTTTTCAGGCTGAACGTATTCCCGATAAACATCCCGCCGTTACGCGAACGCAGCGACTTTGACGCCATCGCAAGGGAACTGTGGGAAGAACTTGACGAAAGCGAAATCCGTATGCTCAAGAACGAACAATGGCCCGGCAACATCCGCCAACTCAAAAACGTCATTCAGCGGTACGCACTGCTGAAGCCGCATGGATATTCCCTTGCAAGCATTCTCGACGAAGAATTTTCGCAACCCAGCTTGAAGGAATGCGCCACCCCCTACCACTTGCATTCTGCAGTGCAGAGACAAGCTGGCGAAATCGCACCTTACGCGAACGAACGGGCACATGCACCCAAATGGGAAATCATCGAGAAAGCCATCGAATGCCACGGCGGCAACAAAAGCCAAGCAGCACAGTCTCTCGGAATCAGCAGGGGTTGCCTCGCCTACCAAATAAAAAAGCGCACCATACCGGCGCGCTGCAAGCAAATCCCGTAAGAAACTAGAACTTCATGCCGAGCGTAAAGAGATGGTTCCCGGCATTGAACGCCTTGCGGGGACTGTAGCCGTAATCGAAAACAATCGAGCCGAACGCAAGGCCGACACCCGCGCTGATACCGCTCTCGGTATCCGGACGGATTGCATAACCGCCACGCAAGAAAAGAATCTTGTAGAACGAAAGTTCGCCGCCAAAAAGCCACTGGGCATCCGTGTCGGAACGGCGGTAGGCGTCTGCGGAAAGGTGTAGCGCCCAGTTCTCAGTAAACGGGATCGTTCCCGTCAAACCAGCCTGCAAGGCCATCGGCGCATAATTCCGTTCTTCTATATACTTGGTCGCATAACCCACGTTCGTGAGCGTCGTGGCAAAAGCGAGATAGCGGTTCACCCGGAACGATCCGCCCAAGTCACCCGCAAACAGGAATCCCGTCTCGTTATCGATGGTCTGGCTTGCGAAACGTGCCGCAAAAGCCCAGTTGAAAGCCTTGTTACGGCTACCGAGCCCGGCCTGCAAAGCCCAGGCGTATGCCCCGAATTCAGAAGTCGGATTGCCGTCATCATCATAGCCCTTCATGTCGTCGTAGCCCATGTACTCGATAGCGAAGGAGGTCGCATACTTCTCCCAGAACGGAAGCCCGTAATAGACAGACGTATAGTTCCCCGCGTTCGCCTCGTCAAAGACAATCTGGTTGAGTCCAATTTCGGCATTGCCGGCAACGCTCATGGCAAGCGGATTCCGCGACACTTCCGATACGCGCCCGGCATCGGCAACACCGGCTCCGGACATAGCAGCGGACCTCGCCGACACCGACATAGAAAGGAATTTCATCGTGACATCATCATTATGCCAGTATTCCCCGGCAAAAGCGAGGGAACCAGCAGCGAGAGCAAATGCGAGGAATCTCTTGAACATACGGGAAATAAGATACAAAAAAAAGGGGCTAGGGATTAGGGGCTAGGATCTAGAATCTAGAGCTTTGAGGTGTGAGGCGCGACCTTCGGTCGCTTTGAGCTATGAGGTATCTTGCCTCACCGCTCACTGCTCACCGCTCACCGCTCATTGCTCGGGCCTCGATCCTAAAGTGGTTAAGGATTGTCATTGCGAGGGGCGAAGCCCTGAAGCAATCTCCGTTAGAGAATCTAGAGGTTAGAATCTAGGGGCCAGGGAGAAATATCACGGCTTCGCCGTCTGTTACTAACGCACGAAGTGCGTGATTCTTTTCACTAGCCGCTAGTCTCCCCCAAAAGGGGCCATGCCCACATAAGTGCTAAAGCACTAAGTGGTCAAAGGTATTCTCTAGTCTCTCGAATACTCACCGCTCACTGCTCATAGCTGACCGCTATTTCCTCCACCCTTCCATGATTTTCATGCAGCCGGCGAGGAGTTCGGCGGAACGGTCCTTCGATTCGGTTTCCACGTAGCAGCGGAATTCGGGAGCGTTGCCGCTCGGGCGCAGGTGCACGATATCGCCGGAATCGAATTCCATGCGGTACCCGTCCGTCTCGTCAACGGAGACAACTTCGCCATGGAAGGGTTTCGGTGCCGGGCCATCCTTGGGCTTGAACTTGGAAGGCACCGCGGTGAGTGCTCCGAACAGCTTCGCGCCCAGCTTCTGCTCGCGGATTTCGGCGAGTTTGGCCTTCGAGGTTTCGGTCGGGAATTCCTTGAGGCGGTCGCTGAGCGTGAAACGCTTCGGGAGTTTCTTGAGCAGGTCGACCACGCACATGCGCTGTTCGCGGACGCTTACCATCACCGCAATCATCGGGAGGAGCGCGTCGCGGGTCGGGAGTGCCGGCAGCGTGCGGGTGCCGTCCTCGAATTTACGCGTCAAGTTCGTCTGCAGCAGGAATCCGCCATTCGCTTCGTAGCCCGCGACAGAAACGCTCGGGTCATTCGCGTCGACCAGGCTTTCCATGCCGGCAATCACGTAGGGGCTGCCGATGCGGGTGCGGCAAATCTTCTCGAAGCTGCCGGACTTTTCGAGCGACGTGTTGCAACTCACCGGAGTTGCAATGCGCTTGATGTGAAGCGCCTGGGCAGCCAAGATGCCCAGCACGTCGCCACGCAGCCACATGCCAACATCGTCTGCCAAAAGCGGGCGGTCGCTGTCGCCGTCCGTGCTGAAAATCGCGTCGACGAAGTCCTTGTGCGCGAAGTCGCGGGCAAGGTCTTCGTCTTCCTTGCGGATAGCCTCGGTATCGACCGGGATGAACGTCTCGCTCCTAGCGAAGGGCTTCACCGTGGCCCCAAGGCTTTCGAGCACCTTCACCACGATGTCGCGGCCCACGGCGGAATGCTGGTAAACGCCGATGGTGAGGCCCGAGAGCGCCCTCGGACCAAAGAATTCCGGATAGCGCTTGCAATAATTTTCTTCGGCTTCCTTTTCCACTGCCGGGAGCGCGGGCGCATCCTTCAGCATGCCGTCCGCGTCAAAAATGTTCTCGTCAAAATCCACCGCCTGCGAAACGATTCCCTGTTCGTCCTTCTTGGAAATCTCGCCCTGCGGATGGTTGAACTTGATGCCGTTGCGGTCGGCCGGAATGTGGCTACCCGTGACCATGATTGTCGGGAGCGCCTTGTCGATGCCGTACAGCGCAATCGCCGGGCTAGGGATGCGGCCGCAATACACCACCTTCCACGCACTGTCCTCACCCGCCTTCACGAGCGCTTTCAAAATGCGTTCGGTACTGGGCCGCAGGTCACCCGCAATCGCGATCGTGTGTTCGCACTTGTAACTAGCCTCGCAGTACTTGATGAAGCAACGCGCATACACATAGCAAACGCGGTCTGTCATCGCGGTCACTAGGCCGCGCGCACCGCTCGTGCCGAATGCGACACCGGATTGTTTCATCACTTCTTGCATCGAAACGCTCATATAAACCTCGAAATATAGTGGCCAGTGGTCAGGATCGCGACCACTGGGCCCGTTGTTTTGCGAGGTAAAAGATATAAAATTGGGTACCGGACTACGGGGCCGTATTCTTAACGCAGCGGACGTAGGCACCAGTTATCTTGTGAGCGTTATCCGACGACACGGTTTTGTCGCTATGGAATCCCCAGAGCCAGGCGTACTCGAATTTATAGCGGCTTTCCGTCACTTCGTATTCCGTGGAGCTCCAGAAAAGCGCCTCGTAATCTTTGGACCTGTACATGCCTTTGTAGTCGAATGCGCCGCCTAGCTGGTTCGTAAAGACCGACATTTCTTCGGAATGACCATTGAAAAAGCCGGCCACCAACGCCCATTCCGCATCGCTCGGGAGGTGCGTGCCCTCGGGGCAGATTCCCTGATAAGGCAAAGTAATTTTTCCGTACTTTTCCCCGTCGTACTTCTTGTCGATAGCCATCGCCTGGGACCACGTGTAAAGGCGACCGTACTTTTCGCAGTTAGCCGGATCGTTGTCGTAGCACATGCTTCCTTCCACTTCGATATCTAGATTTTTCTTCGTCCAGAACAGCGTATTGATTTTGACAAAATCATCGTCTGTCAATTTGACTTCCTTGCTGCTGCTGGATTTCACGCTGCTGCTCGACACTTCGGCACTCGAGGAAGATTCCTCCTTCCCGTCGTTCTCTCCGTTCTTTACGCAACGGACGTAAGCACCGGTAATCTTGTGGGCATTATCTGTTGCCGTGGTTCCATCCTCATGGAAAGCCCAGAGCCAGGCAAATTCATCTCTGTAGTAACTGTCCGTGACTTCGTATTCCTTGGAACTCCAGAAAAGCGCCTCATCGCCTTCGGACCGATACATGCCCCTATAGTCGTATACACCACCCAGCTGGTTCATGAAATACTTCTTATATTCGGAATGCGTATTGACATAGTTGCGGAGGGAAAGCCATTCCGCATCGCTCGGGAGATGCGTACCTTCGGGGCATATCCCCTGATGAGGCACTATAGTGTTACCCTTTTTTTCCGTATCGTACTTCTTGTCTATACCCATCGCCTGGGACCAGGTATAGAGGCGCCCGTACTTCTCGCAGTTAGTCGAGTCGTCGTCATAGCACCGGCTTCCTTCCACTTCCACATCCAAATTCTTCTTCATCCAATACAGCGAATCGATTTTTATAAAGTTACTGTCCGAAAATTCTTCATTCTTAGAACTGGACGACTGCTTCTTTTCGGAACTCGAGGAAGAACTCTTGTTTTCTTTTTTGCTGGAAGAACTGGATCCCACGACAATTGGGGATTCGCTTTCGCGGTAAGAGACTTTCCCATCTTCCTTCTTGCAGAAGCATTTATCCATATTCCAATAGCCCATATCCTCGATCAAATAGTCATAGACAGAATCTGTTGCCAGCTTGAACCTACATTCCGAAATCACGACACGAAAACTTCTTTTCTTGCCTTTGTCATCTAATGTGACATCAAAGCGTTTATTACGGGAACTGTAATTTACAGAAAGGCAACTTACCTTGATATCGTAATCATCGAAAAAGGCAACTGTACTATCACAAATTTGTTCTTTTATATAGCTATTGTCGGAAAGCGTAGTAGACCATGAACTTTCATCTATATCCAACTTTTCAGAGCAATTCTCTTCTTGAGAATCCTCCTCTCCGTAATGAATCACTATGGGCTCATCACTACTCCCATCGCATCCCGACAGAAAAAACAACCCTACAGAGAGCACGAAAAGAAAGATATGTTTCATTTTCACATTTCCTCCTAATAAAGAGAACTACTTTATCTTAATATAAAAAGGTTTTATCCGAAACGAAAAGGCCGGATATCAAAAAATTTTTTTGTATCCGAAAAAAGGGCATAAATTGCCCCTATTATTCTAAATAACCAGTTATAACCAGTTAATTGGCAGTTATAATTGCCGAAGCGACGACGCCTGCATCAGCATAGAGTACAAGTACCTGGCCAGGGGCCGAGGCAAACTGCGGTTCGTCAAAGCGGACGCGGATAAGACCTTTCTGCGTGTCGAGAGTCTCGATATGGGCGGGAGCGCCCTTGTGGCCGAGGCGGATATGCGCAGTCAGTTCACCCTGGAGCAGCGGAGAGGTTTCCGATACCATCAGGTTCAGGTCCACGCCGGAAACTTCGGTGCAGTTCAGCGCACTGCGGGGTCCGAGAATCACCTGGTTCTTTTTCACGTCAATCGCCACCACAAAGAGGGGCTCGGGCTGACCACCAATGTTCAAGCCTTTGCGCTGGCCGATGGTGTAGTGGATGATACCCTTGTGCTGGCCGAGCACCTTGCCCTGCATGTCCACGAAGTCGCCGGGAACGTTGTCGGATTCGTCGAAGAGTACGGAATAATCCCCGCACTCGAGGAAGTCCATGCTCTCCTTCTTGGTGGCGAAATCAATCCAGCCGATCTGCTTGGCGAGTTCCTTCACCTCGACCTTCGTCATGCCACCCAGCGGGAAGATGACCGTCGAAAGCTGTTCCGCGGTAAGGCGAGAGAGGAAGTACGTCTGGTCCTTGCCGTGGTCGAGCGCCGCATACAGAAAGGGAACGTCGGGGTTCTTGAATTCGAGGCGGGCGTAGTGGCCGGTGGCGAAGTAGTCGAAGTCGATTCCCATGCGGCGGGCCGCCGTCTGGAGCGCACCGAACTTGATGTACTGATTGCAGCGCACGCACGGGTTGGGGGTGCGCCCGGCGCGGTATTCCGCACGGAAGTAATCAAGGACCTGGCGCTTGTATTCCTCGGAAATGCGTACCACGTGATGCAGAATTCCGAGCCGGTCGGCGACCGTCTTCGCTTCGGCAATGCTTTCGTCTTCGCCGGGGCCAAAACAGCCCTCGCGGCCTTCCACGTGCGGCATGTCGATGGAACCGTCCCACGTGGCCATCGTCATGCCGATGACCTCGTAACCCTGCTGTTTTAGTAGGAAAGCGGCGAGGGCGGAGTCCACTCCGCCGGAAAGTCCGACTGCTACCTTCTTTGTCATGCTCGTGCCTGCTTTCTTTTGCGGGTTGGAATTTTTCGCCTAGAGGTTTGCGTAATGGAACATCGCGTCGATGCACTTCTTGGCCTTCACGCGGATGTCCTCGTCGAGTTCCACGCGGTTCGCCTGTTCAGGGTGGCGCAGCGTCTCGAGGATGTTTTCGAGAGAATTGGACTTCATGTACTTGCACATGCTGCAGCTACCGATGAATTCCATGTCGGGGTGCTCGTAGTGCATGCGGGCGTTGAGGCCACATTCCGTAAGGAGAAGCACCTTGCTCTTGGGCGGGAGACCGTCGATGTACTTGACCATCTGGCCGGTACTGCCCACAAAATCGCTGTAGAATGCCGCAGACGGGTTGCATTCGGGGTGACTCACCACCTTGAGACCCGGGTTTTGGCTGCGGAAGAACTGGATGAGTTCGGCATCGTAGGTTTCGTGCACGTAGCAGCTGCCCGTGTAAAGCACGATGTCCTTCTTGACGCCGCGGCTTTCCATTTCGCTGATAATGTTCTGGCCCATGAGCTTGTCGGGGACAAAGCAAATCTTGTCGTTCGGGTAGGCTTCCACAATCTTCATCACGTTGCCGCTCGTGACGCACACGTCGCAAGCCGCCTTCACGTCGGCGGTGGTGTTGATGTAGCAGATGAAGGCATGGTCCGGATACTTTTCGCGGAGCGCCATCACGTCCTTGCCGGTAATGGAATCGGCGAGGCTACAACCGGTAAGCTTGCCCGGGATCAGCACGTCCTTTTCGGGACTCAAGATTTTGGCCGTTTCGCCCATGAAACGCACCGCAGAGAACAAAATCGTCTTTTGCGGAACCTTCGTCGCATCTTCGCTGAGCTTGTAGCTGTCGCCCGTGTAGTCGGCAACGCCGAGCACGATTTCGGGAGCACAATAGCTGTGTGCGAGGATGACAGTGTCCTGGTCCTTCTTGCGCTCGTTGATTTCATTAATCAGCGGGAGCATCTGGTCGACTTTTTCACGGGTGTAGTGGCAAAGCACGGCACCCGGCTGGATTTTGTTCAGTCTGTTGAAAAGTTCGTCTGCGGTCATAACCCAAATATAAAAATTAGGGCCCCGAGCGTAAAGCCCGGAGCCCATGGAGATACATTCCGCTATTCAGCGAACAAAGCCGTAGAGAGGTAACGGTCGCCGGTATCCGGGAGGAGCGCGACGATGGTCTTGCCCTTGTTTTCCGGACGCTTGGCGAGTTCCTTGGCGGCCCAGAGAGCGGCGCCGGAAGAAATACCCACGAGAACGCCTTCCTTCTTGCCGATTTCGCGACCGGCTTCGAAAGCGGCCTCGTTCTCGACAGCGATGATTTCGTCGTAGACCTTGGTGTTCAGGGTGTCAGGAACAAAGCCTGCGCCAATACCCTGGATCTTGTGGGAGCCAGCAGTACCCTTGGAAAGCACCGGAGAGCTTGCCGGTTCAACAGCCACGACCTTCACGTTCGGGTTCTTTTCCTTGAGGTATTCACCCACGCCAGAAACAGTACCACCGGTACCCACGCCCGCCACGAAGATGTCCACCTTGCCGTCAGTGTCTTCCCAGATTTCGGGACCCGTGGTGGCCTTGTGGGCAGCCGGGTTGGCCGGGTTCACGAACTGGCCCGGGATGAAGCTGTTCGGGATTTCCTTAGCGAGCTCGTCGGCCTTGGCGATGGCACCCTTCATGCCCTTCGCGCCTTCGGTCAGCACGAGTTCGGCACCGTAGGCCTTCATCAGCTGGCGACGTTCCACGCTCATGGTCTCGGGCATCACGATGATGATGCGGTAACCGCGGGCGGCAGCGACAGAGGCAAGGCCAATGCCGGTGTTACCGGAAGTCGGCTCGATAATCACGGCGCCCTTCTTGAGCTTGCCGCTCTTCTCGGCGTCGTCGAGCATCGCCTTCGCGATACGGTCCTTCACGGAACCGGCGGGGTTGAAGTATTCGAGCTTCGCGACGATCTTGGCGCCGAGACCTTCCTCGATGTGAGTGAGCTCGAGAAGCGGGGTGTGACCGATGAGCTGGTCGGCAGAGGTATAAATTTTTGACATGGTGAAATTCCTTTTGTTAATTGTTAAATCTGGTTCAGTGCCTGGTCGAGGTCGTTGATGATGTCTTCGTAATGCTCCGTACCGATGGAGAGGCGGATCGTCGCCGGGGAAATGCCAGCGGCAGCGAGTTCTTCCGGAGTGAGTTCCGAATGCGTCGTCGTGTACGGGTGAACCACAAGGCTCTTCACGTCGGCGACGTTAGCGAGCAGGCTGAAAATCTTGAGAGAGTCGATGAACTTGAAGGCTTCTTCCTGGCCGCCCTTCACATCGAACGTAAAGATGGAACCGGCACCATTCGGGAAGTACTTCTGGTAAAGGGCATGCTGCGGGTGGTCAGCAAAGCTCGGGTGGTTGACTTTTGCCACCTTCGGGTGCTTCGAGAGGAATTCGAGAACCTTCTTGGTGTTTTCGATATGGCGGTCGAGGCGGAGCGAAAGCGTTTCCGTACCCTGGAGCAGGAGGAAGGCGTTGAACGGGGAAATCGCCGCACCTTCGTCGCGGAGAAGGATCGCGCGGATGTAGACGATAAAGGCCGCAGCGCCAGCCGCTGCCGTGAAAGGCACGCCGTAGCTCGGGTTCACTTCGGTGAACTGCGGGAACTTGCCGGATGCAGCCCAGTCGAACTTGCCACCATCCACGATGATGCCGCCGAGCGTGGTACCATGACCGCCAATGAACTTCGTAGCAGAATGCACAACAATATCTGCACCATGTTCAATGGGGCGAATCAGGTACGGCGTACCGAAAGTATTGTCAATCACGACCGGAATCTTGTTCTTGTGAGCAAGTTCAGAGATGGCTTCGATGTCCGGGATGTCGGAGTTCGGGTTGCCGAGCGTTTCGATAAAGACGAGCTTCGTGTTGTCCTTGATGGCGCCTTCGACTTCCTTCAGGTTGTGGATGTCGACAAAAGTCGTTTCGATGCCGAACTTGCTGAGCGTATGTTCCAGGAGGTTGTAAGTACCGCCGTAGATGGAACGCTGGGCAATCACGTGGTCACCCTTGCGGGCGAGAGCCGTAATGGCATAAGTAAGGGCTGCTGCACCAGAAGCGACAGCGAGACCGGCGATACCGCCTTCGAGGGCAGCGATACGCTTTTCAAAAACATCCTGGGTGGTGTTGGTGAGACGGCCGTAGATGTTGCCGGCATCTTTCAGATGGAAGCGGTCAGAAGCGTGCTGGGCGCTGTGGAAAACGTAAGAGGTGGTCTGGTAGATAGGAACCGCACGGGAATCGGTGGTGGGATCGGCCTGTTCCTGGCCAACGTGGAGCTGAAGCGTTTCGAAGTGGAGTTTGTTCTGTGTCGTCATGGTTTGAAGTCCTTTTCGCGCCTTCGGCGCAATGGTTGGTAAACTTGTGCCCCATTTTTACAAGCCGGGGCCCAGCCAGGCGGATTTAAGCTCCGCAAGCCTCATTACTGTTACACATTCGAACTTTCATAAGCTATCCTGCCTTTGTTGGGCGTCGTTTTTGCCCGACAGGGGGTAAATTAGAAGTTTAAACCTACCATTCCAATAGGAAAACAGCCTAATCGACAAAGAATTCGCTTACATTTTGCTTACTAATAGGTTTTGGCTATAACCAGTTCGTGAAAAAAACTATCCCGAGGCGTTTTTGCCCACAATTAGAACTGTTCCAGCAGTTTTATACGTTCGGGAGTATCCGGATGCGTACAGAACATCAAGTTCACCTTCGCAACCAGTCCTGTAAGCCCACCATCGTCTTCTTCGTCAGGATGGACGATGTAAAGCTGCGCCACGTCCTCGCGCCTTACCTGGCCAAGGCCGGGCTCCGCCGAAATCTTCCGCAGAGCGGACGAAAGCGCCAATGGATCGCCGCAAAGTTCCGCACCCCCTGCATCGGCCACGTATTCACGCTTGCGCGAAATGGCAAGCCTTGTCAGCGTGCCAAAGAAAAACGCGACCGAAGAGCAGATAAGCAATAGCAGCGCCACAAGGATGATAACCAAAAAACCGCCACCGCCTTTGTTGTTGCGGCGCCCGCGGCCCGTAGCCATCGCACGGCCCATACCCGCAAGCAACTTGACCGAGATTGTCATGAGCGTCGAGAATATCCCGACAAACACGATGCACACCACAAGCAGGCGCGTGTCGCGGTTCTTGATATGCGTAAGTTCGTGCGCCACCACGGCCGAAAGTTCACGATCATCCAGCTTGTCGATTATTCCGGTCGTGAGGGTAATCGTATAAGACTTGTCGTCTATCCCGCTCGCAAAGGCATTCAGGCTCGCATCTTCGACAATATTGATTTTGGGCATGTAGATGTTGCCTGCAATGCAGAGGTTCTCCACGATGTTATAGACCCGCAAGTTCTCCTTGCGTTCCAATGGACGCGCACCGGTCGCATGGCGGATAATCGCCGTATTCGCGAAGTACGCAATCACGAACCAGACCAACGTCGTTCCCAGCGTGTACGGGAGAATCATCACAAAACAATCCCAAATCATCGCCCAATGGAAAATATCCGTCGAAACCTTGTCGATGCACGGGCGCGAAGCAGCGGACTCCATGTAGCACAACATGCCGCACAAATCCAGCCCCGCAAGGACCATCAATACCATCGCAAGCAATATAACGGGAAAAAGGAACAGCAGGATAACCGTGTTCCTATTGTTTCGCCAAATCTGGGTCTGGATGCCGACGTATTTCATAGAGGTATGAGCTCGCTCGCGTTGCTCGCTTCGAGGCATGAGGTAAGGATTTAGAGGCTAGGATCTAGGGGAGTGAGGTCGCTTCGCTTTGAGGTATGAGGAAGTAGGAAGTGGACAGCAGGAAGTTGGTTTGTCATTCGCAGGCGCATGACTCGTCGGCTCAGCCATGCCGAAACACAAGCATTTTGGCGTGGCATTCGCCTTGTTTGTCATTGCGAGGGGCGTAGCCCCGAAGCAATCTCCGCCAGTCGCTTGACTCCTCATAGCTCACCGCTCACTGCTCATAGCTCACTGCTATTTCCTCAAGCCTCGTAGCCCTAGAACTTCACCTCGGGGGCCTTGTTCAGGGTCTCGCGGCCTTCGCTAGCCTCGTACATGGGAGCACGGCTGAAATGGAACATCCCGGCAACAATGTTGGAGGGGAACACTTCGCAGGCGTTGTTGAATTCGCGCGTCGCGGAGTTGAAGAAGCGGCGGGCAGCAGAAAGCTTGTTCTCGATGTCGGCAAGTTCCGTCTGCAGCTGCAAGAAGCCCTGATTCGCCTTGAGTTCCGGGTAGGCCTCCAGCGAAACCTTGAGCCCGGCGAGCGCACCGGTCAGCGCCTTGTCGGCGGCGACCTTCTCGTCAATAGTTCTTGCACCCATCGCAGCGGCGCGGGCGGCGGTCACCTTCTCGAGAGTCTCCTTTTCGTGAGTCGCGTAGCCCTTGACCGTATTTACCAGTTGCGGCACAAGGTCGTAGCGCAGTTTGAGCTGCACTTCGATGTTCGAAAACGCATTTTCGCGGTTATTGCGGAGCTTCACCAGCGCGTTGTACATGCAAATGAGCATGATGACAAGAATCACCGCAACAACGGCTGCAACAATAACTGCTGTCATAATTTCTCCTTTGAAAAAGACTTTTTTAAAAAGTATAAAAAAATGAAGCCTAAACGTAACTCACGAAGGCAAAGCGGCGGCTGTCGGGCGCCCAGGAATTCACGTTGATGGTCCCCTGCCCGCCAAAAAGTTTCAGGATGCACCTGGGTTCGGTCCAACCGGCAGCATCGTTTTGCGGCAGGCCGGTTCCCTTGCGTTCCATCATGCGGATTTCCACATTCTTGTTGGGTACATGTTCACCGGGGCGTACATCCCTTTCGTGATAGGCGACCATCACCACCTTGCTTTTGTCCGGCGAAATATGCGGGAACCACGTATTCCAATGCCTATCGAAAGTCATCTGCACCTGTTCCGAACCGTCGGCCTTCATGCACCAGGCCTGCATGCGGCCCGTACGCACGGAGTTGAACCAGATATATTCCCCGCCGGCATCGAATTCGGAACCGTCGTTAAGCCCGTGAGCGGTAGTGAGGCGGGTCTCGAGGCCGCCCACAGCGGGAATGGTATAAATATCGTATTCGCCGTTCCGTTCGGCACAATAGGCGAGCGTCTTGCCGTCGGGCGTAATCCCGTGCAAGTAACTCG
Source organism: Fibrobacter sp. (assembly GCA_017642335.1). Taxonomy (GTDB): domain Bacteria; phylum Fibrobacterota; class Fibrobacteria; order Fibrobacterales; family Fibrobacteraceae; genus Fibrobacter. Next base: position 124,677 of record JAGCPF010000002.1, on the reverse strand, counting down.
GGCCCAGCGGCGTCACAAGTTCCGGTAGGCGCCCGTCAAAGAAAATCTTGTAAATACGCGAAAGCCCGTCTTCTTTGGTATGGTGACTCACGTAAAGTCCTGAACCGTCAGGCGCCAGCACATGGTCGTTGTTGCAGTTATCGACAAAGTGGGAAGGCACTTCCGTAATGGTGCCGTTTTCCAGCTCGTACTTGTAAATGCGCCCTTCGCTGTTGTATGTCAGGAATGTTCCGTCATCACTCCAGTTGGGAGCTTCGATGACCTTGTCGAACTCATGGAGCAGGCGCGTCTCGCCCGATTCAGTATCGTAAACCTGCAGGCAGGACTTGTTGCCGGAGCGGTCCCACACCTGCGCGGGCGATTTTTCGAACGGGTAGACCACGCCCCAGCTTGCCCGCAGCGAATCCATCCATTCCATGAACTGCATCGTCTTGGCATGCGGCATCTGGGGGCATTCCTTGAGGCCCTTTTCCAGCGCAACCTTGCAGCCGAGCACCTCGTACTCGTAGCAGTTGGAAAGCCTCGGCGGTGTCAGCGTCTCGCATAATTTTCCAGCCTTGTCGAAAACCTGGACTTCCACCATATCGTTCAGGTTCTGCACCCGAATGAACCCTGCCGTACCGTGGATGACGCCTTCGTTGTGCGTCGGCGCGACCATCGATGTTTTGAGATAGGCCCTCTGCCCGTTTTTGTACGTAAGGTTGATCCAGTCCGTCGCGTCAACACCCGTCTCAAAGAGCACCGACTTGCTCTCGGTCTTGACTACGGTATTGCCTTCACCGCCAATCTGCGGATCGCCCAGGAACAAGTCCGCAAAAGTCAAACTGTAAATGCCCAAATCCAGGAGGGCGCCGCCTGCTAGTGCCGGGTCATGCAGCCGCTCGATATGCGAAAGCGCCATCGAAAAATCCGCCTCGACCGATTCCACCTTCCCAATGCGCCCCGCGGCAATCCAGTTCTTGACAATCTTTACCGCCGGCAGGAATCGCGTCCACATCGCCTCGCACAGGAAAACGCCCCTTTCTTCCGCAAGCGCAATCACCTCGGAGGCCTGCAGCGCATTCGCACAGAAAGCCTTCTCGACAAGCACGTTCTTGCCCGCATCAATGCAGAGCAGCGCCGATTCGTAATGTTGCGAATGCGGGGTCGCAATATAGATGAGGTCGACATCGGGATCCTGCACCAGTTCACGGTAGCTGCCATATGCTTTTTGGAAACCGTACTGCTGTGCAAAATCGTCCGCCTTCGCCTGCGTACGCGACGCCACTGCATAGGCCTCGACACCGTCTCCCCTTTTTTCTAGGCACTTGACCGCAGCAGCCATCTTCGTGGCGATATGTCCGCAACCCAAAATCGCAAATTTCATCTTTTGACCTCGCAAAGCCGTAAAAATTCCGGCACCGGAAAAAGAGCAAATCGTTTATAAGGAATATAGCCTAAACGGGTAAAAAAAAGCAAAAAACGGCAATAAAACTGGCTACACATGTAAACAGATTATTTTTTCTTCCCCCTTGTGGCCCAAAAAAGACGTTTCTATGATTGGTCTACAATGCAAGTCAAAGACCGCTCCCTGTTAAGCCTTTCGTGGCCGCTGTTCATTACCTTCGGCATTGGAACGCTGCAGCCGATGATGGATAGCTGGTTCCTGTCGCGGACGTCCGAAGCCGCCGCTGCGGGTGTCGGTGCATTGATGCCTGTCCTAGGAGCCATTTTCATGGCAATTCTCGCCTTTTCACAGGCGGGAGCAAGCATCGCCTCGCAATTCATCGGGGCGCAGCGGCCAAAACAGGCGGGCACGACCCAGACCATGGTGTTGACCGGGAGCCTGCTTCTGGGCGTCGCCATCACGCTCGTCACTATTCCCCTAGTAGACCAAATCGTCCTGTGGATGGGCCTTACGGGCGAAGCGGCCAAGCATGCAGCCGACTTTTTGCATATCGTCTCCTTGGGATTCGCCTTCAGGGCACTGCAAGGCACGCTGACCGCACTCATAGCAACCCACGGACTCACCATCTGGAACCTGTTCGGAAACATCATCACCATCATTTCGAACGCGGCGATGAACGTCGTTTTCCTGAACGGCTACCTCGGTTTCCCGCAGATGGGCGTCAAGGGCGTCGCTATCGCCACAATGCTTTCCTGGCTCCTCGCGTCCGTCGTGCTACTCACGGTATTGCTCTTCAAAGTCCACCATAAAATCCGCAGTACCGATTTCAAACGTTCCCGCATCATTCTCCCCGACTGGATTCGCATCGGCTTCCCCGCCGCCGTCGAACCTGTCAGCTTCCAGATTTTCCAAGTCGTGCTTACCGCTCTCGTCGTACACCTGGGCATCACGGCCATGACCGCCCGCATTTTCAGTGCGAACTTCGCCATGCTCGCCGTCATCTTGAGCGTCGGTCTCAGCAGCGGAAACCAAATTCTGGTCGCCCACCTGGTCGGAGCCCACGATTTCAAGAAGGCAAACCGCAGACTCCACCAAAGCCTTATCGCAGGCAGCGCAAGCGGGCTCATCGTAGCGCTTGTCGTCGCCTTCTGCGGAGAGCACCTGCTCACTTTCTACACAAGCGATCCCGAAATCGTACGGTTGGGCAGGCTCTGCCTATGGTGCGATGTCGCCCTGCAGCCCTTCAAGGCGGCAAACATGGTCATCACCTCCGCCCTCCGTGCCTCCGGCGATTCCAAGTTCCCCGCCATCGTGGGTTCGGGCATGATGTGGACCTGCGGCCTCGGCACCGCGCTGTTCCTCGCCTTTGTCCTGGATCTCGGACTCGTCGGCATATGGCTCGGCATGGCTTCCGACGAATTCTACCGGTCCATCGTCAACTACATCCGCTGGCGCAGCGGCAAGTGGCAAAAGTACGCCGTGGTATAAAAAAAGATATCAAGCCATAGCGACTTGATATCCCGTAATTCTATCCGTTCTCTTTGGAACTAGTTCTCGCAACCGGCACTCGGATTCGTCCAGCCGTTTTCCGGGGGAGCCTCGCCCGCCTTCCAGCAATGGAGCGTATCGAGCACGTCGCCTTCCTTGAATGTGGACCAGTCCGTCACCTTCTTGTAGTTGTTTTCCAGAGTAGTGTTGAATCGGGTCATGTAATGGTCGATCAAGTACTGCGGGCATTCCACTTCCTCGATGTAGTAGGTCGGATTGTCCGCAGCCATGTACCAGTCGGCAAACCAGTGGCAACCGCGCAAAAGATTCGGGAGGCCACCGTCAGCGAAAGCCGCGTCGCACATGTCCTTCACGCACGTCTGGTAACATTCCAGGGAGCCCTCGGTGCCGCAGTTCGTGTTTTTCTGGCATTCCGTAAGGAACCCGCCAAAGCCCGCGCCCCAGTTAAAGCCGGCACCCTTGTTCACCTGGGTAGAGAGAGCGTCAAAGGCGCCCACGCCACCGCCCGGGACCATCAAGTCGAACTGGCCCGCAGGCAACTTGGCGTCACCACCCGCCACATCGTTACCGATATTGGAGGCCATCACCACCAGGTGTTTTCCCTTGAGCGCCTTATGGGTCGCCTTGGGCGGGTTATTCTCGAACTCATCCTTAAAGTGACCGTCGTACTGCAAGTGATAGCACTTGCCGCACTTGCTATCGGCAGTTCCCGCAACGTATGCATAAGAAAGGGTGTCGTTCACGGCAATAGGCGCCATGTCGGTGCAGGTGAACACGCCCTTTTCCTTTTCGTCGCCGCAAGCGCTTCTGGTCCCGTTGTAACCGAACCAGGACTTCGTCACATCCCCCAGGGTAAAGGTGGGGACTTCAACATCGTGAATGTTGCAGTTACGCGCAGTGGCAAAGTCGGCAAGGTACGCCTCGTTGGAAGACGTGTCCGCGCGGGTTATATCGTTAGCGCTTTCCCTAAGCCAGGAGCAGTGCGGCTTGCAGGCGTCCCAGTAGCGGGTATTCCAGCCGCGCTTGGCCGTAGCGCTGATGTCCTTGGTGTATTCGGCCGGAGGCGGGCCATAAGATTCAAGAGTCGGGAATCCGCTCGCGTCGAGTTCCGGTTCCTTGCTGCTGGAACTTTCGGCAGCGGTGCCGGCACTGGAACCAGCAACAGAGCCGCTGGAACCCGGGTTCACCACTGCGCTCGAGCCGGGATTCACGGAGACGCTGGAACCTGCCACAACGCCGCTCGATGTCGGATTGTCCGGATTCTGGCCATTGCCGCCAGCGCTGGAACCCGGGTTGTTCGGGTTGTCCGGATTGCCTTGGTTGCCCTGGTTGCCCGGATCGGTCATCCCGGACGAAGAAACCGGGTTATCAATGACGCCTGCACCCGGGTCATTGCCCACCGGATCGGTGGCCTTGTTCGAGGCTGCATCGTCACCGCATGCGCAAAACATAGCGACCGCACCGGCCGCAACTATCGACTTGAACAGTTTATGTTTCATAGAACCTCGTTACGGCTCGCAACCAGCACCCTTGCCGTTGGGGTCTTTCGGATTTTCGCCGTCCTTCCAGCAATAGACCGTATCGAGCACGTCGCCCTTCTTGTAATCAGACCAGTCGTCATGCCAACGCCAACGGTTTTCCAAAGTCGTATTGAAGGTCGTCAAGTAGTGGTCGACCAAGTACTGCGGACATTCCACCTCTTCCCAGTTGTATGTCGGGTTGTCGGCAGTCATGTACCACTCGGCATACCAGCGGCAGCCGCGCAACAGGTTCGGCCAGTCCTTGAACACTTCGTCGCACTTCTTGAGCACGCATTCCTGGTAGGCTTCCACAGTGTTGTCCCAACCGAGGCTCTGCTGGCATTCGGTCATAAATCCGCCGCCGTTCGCACCGAGACCGCTTGCGGGCACGCCAATCTGCGTAGAGAGGGCATTGAATGCGCCCACGCCACCGCCCGGCACGAGCATGTCGTACTGACCCGCTTCCACGTCGTAGCCGATATTCGAAGCCATCACAATCATGTGCTTGCCCTTGAGCGCCTTGTGCGTTTCCTTCACGTCGTTTGCATGGTTGCCGCCATTGAACTGCAAGTGGAAGCACTTGCCGCAACCACCGCCGAACTGCGCACCCGGAGCAGCGACATAGCCATAAGAAAGATTTTCCGTCACCTGGATCGGGGCCATGTCGGTACAGGTGTAGGTACCGCCGGCGTTGTTGTTGACGCAGGCGCTGTTCGTGCCTTCATATCCCATCCAGTATTGCTGCACGGCATGGCCAAGCGTAAATGCAGGAACTTCCACGTCGTGGATATTGCAGTTGCGGGCGACAGTCCCACCCGCTTGGTATTTTTCTTCACTCGTCGTATCGACGCTGCTGAGCCAAGAACAGTGCGGCTTGCAAGCATCCCAATAGCGGCTGCTCCATCCGGTCTTTCCGTTGCTCAAGATGTCCTTCGTGTAGGCCTCGGGAGGCGGGCCATAAGATTCAAGAGTCGGGAACCCGTTCGCATCACGGGGTACATCGCTAGAGGAAGATTCCGCAGGAGTGCCGCTAGAGCTGGAAACGCCGGGCTGGTCCTGGCCGGGCTGGTCCTGACCGGGCTGGCTGCCCGAAGAAGAGGCGCCGGATTGCGGATTGGCGCTCGTGGGGCCGTTACCGCTGGAGCTGGAACCTTGGCCCGGGACGGTCGCAGAAGATTTACCATTAGAAGGGGTGTCGGTGGATGTCGGCACGGTGTTGTCCGGTGCGGAAGAAAAGCTGCTTTCCACCAAAATTTCGCCCGTAGAAGGGTCGTAAGTGGCATTTACAGGGCAAGACGTGAGATTTCCCAAAAGCACGCCCTGGGCAAAAACCTGACCGTCGCCCGTATAAATAGCCGATTCCTCGGGAATATAGAGCCCGAAATTTTCCCCGGCGAAAGTCTTGACTACAAAACCATCTTCTTCGATAAGGAGCTGCGTCCCATTCCCGGAATATGCCCTGGAAGGGGCAACAACCTTGGAACCGACGCAAGCGTTATCCGCTTCGGCAGAATGTGACGTGCTTGTCTCATCGGAACAGGCCGACAATAAAGCAACTGCACCTAAAGCGGCAACTGACTTAAAGCTCAACATCCTCATAAAAGCTCCTAAATCCATCCGAATCGGTTAATTTTCAACCTTTGTAAAATAAACTAAATATTTTTATAAAGGCAAAAAAACCGATATTTTGTGTTCGCAAAGTGTTCTTTCGCACTTTTGCGTGACCAAAGTCTCAAAATAACAAAATATTTTTCATTTCTTTTATTACGAAAATATTACATAACCTCCCGGTCGAATGTGACTCGCGTCACAGCGCGACCCCCGACCATACAGTCCGGCGAACCGCCCTAGGCGGTCCCCGCTCCACAAGAAAAACCCCGCTCCGCAAAAAAAAGGCGGACCTTCCGGCCCGCCAAACTTCTACCTAGTCTCTAGATCCTAGATCCTATTCTCTAGTCCCTAAACTTCACCTGCTTGGTACCGGCGACGACTTCGCCGACCTGCACCCACTTCTCGCCCTTGGCTTCGAGGTGGGCGACCACTTCGGCCTTGTCAGCCGGGTCGATGAAGATGAGCATGCCCATGCCCATGTTGAAGGTGGAGTACATCTCGTCCTTCTCAACGGAGCCGGCCTGCTGGATGAGCTTGAAGATCATCGGAGGATCCCACGTGGTACGGTCGATGATGACATCTACGTTGTCCGGAAGAATACGCGGGATGTTGCCCTGGTAGCCCGAACCGGTGATGTGGGCAAGGCCCTGGATAATCTTCTTGTTGCAGAGGTCGATGAGGCTCGGATAGTAGCTACGGTGCGGCATAGCGAGCGCTTCACCGATGGTCTTGTCCATGCCGTCCACCAGCGTGTCGACCTTGTAGCCAGCCACGTCGAACAGCACCTTGCGGGCGAGGGAGTAGCCGTTTGTATGCAATCCCGTAGAAGGCAGACCGAGGATGATGGTACCCGGCTTGATCTTCTTGCCGTCGATGATGTTTTCACGTTCCACGACACCGACGATGGTGCCGGAAATGTCGTAATCACCCGGTCCATAGAAGCCCGGCATCTCGGCCGTCTCGCCACCGATGAGCACGAGGTCGTTCTCGCGGCAGGCCTTGGCCATACCGGCGACAAGTTTGTCCATAACACCCGGTTCCAGGCGGCCGGTGGCCACGTAGTCGAGGAAGAACAGCGGGCGAGCACCCTGCACGAGGATATCGTCGCAGCAGTGGTTCACGATGTCCTGACCCGGCAGTTCGTGGGTTCCCATTTCGATGTCGACCTTGAGCTTCGTGCCCACGCCGTCGACGGAACTCACGAGGACAGGGTCCTTCATGCCGAGGTGGTTGAGCGTAAAGAGGCCGCCGAAATTGCCGACGTCGCCCAGAACGCCCTGGTTGAATGTAGTACGTACGGATTTCTTGACACCGACCATCGCCTCGTCGGCCCTGGCCAGAGAAACTCCTGCGTCTGCGTAGTTCATCTTTTTTCCTTTGCCCTAATACTGGGCACCTTGTTTTTCATCAATATTTCTCAATGCATCCAAGATGAGGCTCGTGGTATCGGACATCTGGTTGATGTTCACCGTACCAGGCATCAGGTGCGTATCCAACTTGAAATAGGTCTCGTCACCCCACGACAGGAGCTTTTCGAGGGCATCCGGCCCCGTAAGCTTGCCGCACTTGGCGCAACAGATCCTTCCGTCCCGGAATGCGATAAAACCGCTCTCGCCGTTGCATTCGAACATCACGGTGCCGGTCACGCGGCTCTTCTCGAGCGTCTGCGCGAAATCGATGAACGGCAGCACCTTGGCAGAAGCAAGCAGCGAAAGCCTCTCGAACTCGTCAAAGGCGAGGTTCTTCGCACGGAGGCGGTCCGCGACGACCTTGTAAAGGTAGACCATGATGTTGGGGTTCTTGTCGAGGAACTTAACGAATTCCTCGCGGGATACGTGGAGCACGGTACAGCCGTCCTCGGCCGCTATGACGGTATTGCTCGTGGGCTCGTTGCAGATGATGGACATCTCGCCAAAGCAAGCACCCGTCTCGATGTAGGCCAAAACGCTGTAGTGGCCATCAGGCAAAATCTGTCCACACACCTGCGCACGACCGCTCTGTAACACGCAGAACGACTCGCCAACGGAATTCCCGTTGATAATCACCTCGCCGGCGTCATACTCGCGAATCTGCGCATTCAAAAGCAAATAGTCGGCACACTCGCGGGGAACCTGTTGCAAAAAGGGCAGGCCCATTTCATAAGTTGCGGCTATCCAATCGCCTATACCTGTATGTGGTTTCATACTCAAAATTTAAAAATATTCCTGTACCACTTGTAGGGTTGACTTTCCAAATCCGCCGATTTCCCCGCCACGTAATCGGGATGTATGCTTCCCGTCACATTCCGCAGCAATTCAAACGGCCATGCTACCGCGCTCTCGTAAAAGTCGTTGCCGCCGCCCGCGCCCTTCACTCCATCGTTCTGGAAGACGCGTGCATCGCGGAACGCGCGAATGTCTTTCACGCGGGGCTCCGCTTCGAGAACTTCCTCGGGACTCGCGAATGCACCGGGGTTAATCCACACGTCCGCACTGTCGGCGACCGCGAAGACCTCCTCCAGCGAGAACCTCAGCTCGCGGGTCGTGTCCGCACCCCACAGATAGCGCCCGCCCGCATCGCGAATGAGCTGCGCCGTAAAGCTCCTGCCGCCCGGAGCATACCACACGCCACCATACGACATACCCACCAGGACGCGCGGACGCGCAGACACACCTGCCTCAATAGCCGACGACAGCGAGTCGTACTGCTTCTTACCTTGTTCAAAAATCAAGTCTGCGGGTACAGCGCAGGCAAGTTCCCCCGCACGGCCACAGAACAGTTTCCCGAACAACTTAATCCATTCAAACTTCGCAAGGGGGCTGTCCTCCTGCCATTCCGAGGTGAGCATCATGGGAATGTCCAGCGCCTGCAGTCGGTCAAAGTCATCGTAGCCGCCACCCGTAGCGAACGTCATCACGATATCGGGCTTGAGCGCGAGCACCTTCTCGAGCACGAGCCCCTGCCCGTTCCCGACCTGAGCGACCTTACCCGCCTGCGTCCTCGCATACAAGGCGCTGTCCACGACGAACCGCCCGTCGCCGACGCCCGCGATGCGGTCGCCCACGCCGAGCCGTAGCATATAACCGATCTGTGCCGACGAGAGCACCACCGCACGGCGCAATGGCACATGCAGCACCGTCGCCCCCTTCCAGGCGGCACCGCGCCGCACCCGCGCAAGATCGAACCCGCGCTCCGCCAGGGCCGAGTCATCCACCAGCATAAACCGCTGCACGAGGGTGTCCCGCCCGATGACAGAACGCAGCTCGGCGACACCCTGCCCGCAGGACTCGCCCAGCCGGAGCATCTTGCTATGCCGCATCGCCGCGAATTCCGCGCTGTCGGCGCACTGCGGCACCTCCGGCCGGCCCCGTTCCCCACGCGACCCGCCTCCGTCGCCGCAGGCACAAAAAAGAAGGCTAACCAAGGCCAAAGCGGGACCTACAAGGGCCATGCGCCCCAACCGCCCCCCCAGGACCGGTCCCATAAAGCGTCGTAAATGGTTGATTTTTAACATCTTATGAAAAAAATTTCCTGCACATGTCGCGAACATAATGTATTTTATATTGCGAAATCCTTTTTTGGAGTTCTTTTATGAAGACAAAAATAACCTCTTTTCTGACTTTTGCCGTCGCGAGCCTGATAGCCTTCTCGTCTACCGCTTTTGCCGATGGTGAAACCGGTTTTTACGAAAGCGACCATGTGCGCGGATTCATATCCATCGGCGCAGACTACCGCGGCATGCGTTCCGCATTCCAGGACTACGTGAACAGCGTCGCGTTCCGTAACGGCGTCCACATGGAAGAGGAAACCGTACCCGCCGGTGACACCGGCACCGTGCAGGACACGCTGGTGTATGCCGGTACATTCAAGTATTCCAAGTTTAACGACTACTACCTGGGACTGCACGTGAACGTCGGTGCCCAGTACAAGCAGTTCCTCACCTGGTTCGACTTCAACTTCATGCCTCCCCAGGTCTCCGAACGCCCGTCCAAGACATACTCCGCATCCGCCGGGGTCGAAGGCAGCGACGGCAGCATAGTCGAAGTCCGTACCAAGAAATACCCCCTGTACGACATCGAATGGTACTCCTACGGTGTCGACTGGATGTTCGGCTGGAAGCTTTTCGGCGAGAACACCATCATCAACCTCATCCCGGCCGTGGGCTTCGGTTTGAACCTCATCAACTTCCACTTCGCCTCCAACTTCGACCTCGTCTACCTGGAAGACCCGAGCAAGTGGGACACCATGAGAGACCGCGACTACAGCACGCTCGCCACCACGGTCAACTCCGAACTGGAACTCCGTCTTGAATTCAGCCGCTTCGCCATCGGCGCCTACGGTGGTTACCGCTTTATCCGTTATAACGAGCTCAAGGTCGAATCCCGCACCATGAGCAATTCCATCCCCTACCAGAACACCGACGCCAATGGCGACACTTGGTTCGCCGGTCTCCGCATCACCTGGATTTTCCTGAGCGACTGGCAGAAGAAGCAGAAGGACAGGCTATAACGTAGCGGCCCGACCGCACAAATTTTCGGGAAGACTCCATACGGAGCCTTCCCTTTTTCATAAATTCCTCACGACGCCCTGCCGACGGTTACTTTGTCCGCACCGCCATCATAAAAGTAGCTTTTGACGAGGCGCTTCTGCCTCTGGAATATGCCGAAGCGCAGCGGGTCCCCCTCGTTCAAGTTCTCTACAACCTTGTCCATGGCCACGTAATACGACGACCTGTCCTTGAGTTCCATGTCCGTCCGCCAGGTTACCAGCGCATCGTTCTTCAAGTACGAGAAGTTCCAGCCAAGCAGGAGCACAGGGACCTTGAAGCGCGCGACACGCTCCGGCAGAGTTGCGTACTGCCCCTGCGTACTGAGCAGGACTATGGCATCCAGCTTGTGGTAACACGAAAACACAACGGCATCGTCCAACAGCGCCATGTTCGGATTGTACTGGTTATCGAGATGGTTCTCGCTGTAGTGGACTTGCATCCCGGCTTCCGCAATCTGCTGTTCGAACCGCAGAATCCCGGTCGTATGCCAGCCCCGCGTTTTCGGGTCCTTGTAGGGGTGGTAATAGTGCGCCTCCATGGACACGCGACCCTTCGGATGGAATACCTGAACCGCCTCCGCCTTGACCCAGCTTTTCAATCCCTTGAAATTGAGCCGCGACTTGTAAGGATGGTAGAACCGATAGTACTCGTTTACTCTCTTGAGGGTGAACCCGTCTATAAAGAACCCGATGCGAAAATCTTCCATTAATTGTTGTCGCTCCTTTTGTAGCGAATAGAGTTTGACAACACTATAGACGATTAAGCAACGTGGTTTTTCCGCCCCCAATGCAAAAAAAACCGTAAAAACTTTGAAACAAACTACAATGCAGCGACGGACTTACAAAAGACTGCGACTATTGAGGTCGTCCATCAGCGATTCCGGCATCCATGACTTCATGGACTCGTAGACGGGATCCTTCAGCTTGGCGCGCCATTCGGCGGCGCGGGCCTTGTCGCCCGAATCGTGGTAGATGCGGATGAGGTTCAGCACCGAACACCAGTAGCGTATGGACTTGCCCGTACGCTTCATATAGTCGACAGCGCTCGCTTCGTAAATCTGCGCAGCTTCCCCGTAACGCTTCAAACGGTAGAGCATGTCGGCCCGGAGTTGCAAAAGGACCGGATGTCCAGGCGCCTTGCCGAGCCCACGCTGCAAGAACTTGAACCCCGTATTGAAATCTTCCTTATCGTAATACATCCAGGCAAGCGAAGTAAGGAAAAGCGGCCAGAAACGTTCGGATTTCGCAGAGGCGGAATCGAGCACGGCAAGATATTCGGCACGACGGTCCGACTTGAAGGGAACCCAGCTAAAAAGCTTGTCCATGTAATAGGCATAAATAGCGTAGAAGGCACGGGCATCGAGGTCACGGGATTCCTCGAACAGCTTGGCGGCCGAACGCGTCGTCATGGCGCCTGCCACCGAACGCCCCATCTCGACCTGCACGTAACCCAGTTCAAACTTGCGCAGAGCATCCCACATCCCTGTACTCTTGCATTCCTCGAGTTCGCGGCCAGCATGCTGCAGCGACAACGTATCGCCGCAATCATCAAAGAGGCTGATACGTACAACATTTTCGATGATGCAACCCACTCCCTCGTCCGCCTTGCGGATACGCTTGGCCGTAGCGAGAGCATCATCGTAGCGCAGCGACATCGTCAGGCGAGTCACCTCCTCCGAGAGCGCCATAAGGGAATCCGGGAGCGAAAGGGAAACGGGCCCGGCAAATGCCGAAAGCGAAAACAAAATTACAATGAGCAGGGCCCTGAAAAACATATTGTCCAAATATAGCATTTACCTGCTACAAGGACCACAAACGGCGTCAATCCACATGCCGGTGCATTCCCTATTCACAATCGTTCCACAGGTATGGTTCCATAGGCGAATAATTACAAAAAACTTGCAAAATAGCCCAAATTAGCCAATTTCGTAGTCCAACATGGAATAAAAAAAGCGTGACAGATGTACACTATAGAAAACACCTAGCCGACCAGCCTTATTTCCTTATACGACAACAGGTTACGGTACAATGGGGGCCCCCTTTTTGGCCATCCTGCGTACAAACTAACCGTTCAAAAAGAAGAGACGGCCATCACATGTCATTTTCTTACACGCTTGTTTTGCAAATACCAAATTTCTATAACTCTTTTCAGAGACCGGATGTTTCTCCACAATCTATCCACCAAGCCTTTCCAAGCTTGTCGACAATTGTGGAAAAACCGAAAGACTGACGGAGGTTTCATGAAACTGCTGCATAAAACATCTGCCATATCGTTCTATATGATCCATTCCGGGTTCGCCGCCTTCAAGAGGCGCATCCGCGAGGAACTAGGAACTACGACCAGCGAAATCAACCTGGACGACGTCCTCAACGACGACGACCTTTACTCCTACTACAGAAACGGCGACTCGCCTGATTACGTCGTCGCCGCTATCGCTGGGTGCATGGCCGACTAACCGGCCTACTTCTTCGACTTCTTTTCGGGGGCCGCCGGCTCCGGACAGCCGTTCAGCGTCTCGAACTTGCCCTTCTGGACAGTCACAATCTTGCTATTGACATTCACGCCGCGGCGGAATTTGATTTCGCCGTACACGCCCTGGAACGACCCCGTGTTGTTGATGGCGTTCGTCATGCTGTTCGGGGACCTCGCAAGCGTGCTGAAAACGATGTTTGCGGCATCGTAGCTGAGGCCGCTCACCTTGTCTTCGCCCGGTTCGGAGCCCCACCTATCCTGGAACGCCTTCGCGAACTTCGCATAAGTTTCGCTCTTGCCCATGTCGAGGCCGGGCACGCTGAAGTACGAACTGTCTACCAGGCGCTTGCCCTGCACCAGAAGTTCGCGGCCATACCAGCCGGAGGTGCCGAGGAGCGTACCGGAAAGCTTGTTGAACGCGATCTGGCCTGCCATGAGGCCCGCGTCGGAGGGGTTCGTGGCCGCGACAAAGATACCGGGGATGCGGAACGTGGAATCCTGCATGTAGAAGCGGCGGTCCTTCGCATTCACGGCGTCGAGGTTTTCCGCGCCGCGGGCGATGTTCCTGCGGCGGTTTTCCTGCTTGAAGCGCACGTCGCGGATAAGGTCGAATTCAGTCTTGTAGTCCGGACGGCCTTCTTCGTAGTTGCGGAAGGCGACAACCGTGCCGCCACGGCGTTCGACCGCGGTGGTGAAACTCTGAGACATGGAGCTGCCGTAGTCACCCAGCGGGCTAAGCACGGCAAATTCACGGATATTCAGGCACTTGATGGCAAAGTCAGCAATCTTGTTCGCGAGGTTCTCCATCGTGATGTTGACCTGGAAGATGTTCGGGCCCATGCGCGCGATACCGTCGTCGGTCGCGGTCGGGGTAATCATCGGGATATGCTGGAAGTTGCTACCCATCCAGGCGCCGACCGTTGCCGCCGGACCGCTCATGATGGGGCCCACGACGGCGATGATGCTATCCTGGTTGATGGCCTGCTGCGTACGCAGGAGGGCCACGGAGGCGTCGGCACGAGTGTCGGCAGTGCGGATGTTCACCTTGCCCTTGAGGCCGGCCTGTTCAAAAGCGAGAATCACGCCCTGAACGGCGGCGGCGCCGAATTCGGCGAAATCGCCGGAAAGCGGAGCCAGCACGAGGACCGTCGGCATACCGGCGCCATAGTCCTCGAGAGATTCCATGCCCTTTTCAGCCGTACGGAGCAACTTCTCGGAAGCTTCGGAACTCAGGACCTTCTTGTACCAGTAACGTGCGGCCTTGTAGCGGCCAGCATTCTGGCACTCGCGGCCAATCTGCAGCTGCATCCAGCCGACCAGGTCCTTGTCCACCGGGTACTTTTCCAGGAGCGCCTGGAGCTGGTCCGCCGTCATGAGCGAGGCGGCGATGGTCTGCACGGCAACTTCCTTGGTACGGGCACGCGCGGCAGGGTTCTTGGAATAGGCGAGGATACGCAACATGTCCTCGACACCTTCGTACACGGCACCGCGCTCAATCAGGACAATGGCATGTGCCAGTTCCATACGTTCGCGGTACGGAGTGGATACGTAGTATTCGAGGAAGCGGCTGGAGACCTTGTCAGCCTCGTCGCGCTTGTGTTCGCGCAAGTAGCATTCCGTGAGCATCACCGCGGCCTTCTCGCCGTTACTGTTGCGGAAGCTGGACTTGTATACCTTGACCAGAGGGGCGATAGCGTCCGAGCAACGACCATCTTGAATCAGGGACATGGCCTGCGACAGATCGCCCTGGGCAAAAACCATAGAAGAGAGGAAAGAAACAAAAAGGAAGGGAAGAAGACGTTTCATAGTAACCCTTTCTCGACGCCGCTAGGCTTCCGCATTGGCCGCCTGGACGACATCGTGATCTTTTTTGATTTGCTTTTGCAGAGATTCAGGCAATTTGGCCCAGTCGATGATATCGACGCGGAAGGGGAGCTCGCTTTCAACGAAGGCTTTCTCGACAGCAGTCATGTCATCGAAAGAAATCGGCTTTTCCGAAACAACGACAAGTTCGAGGTCCGTATCGGGAGAACAATCCGTACCCGTGACCCTCGGACCATAAGCCCAGACTTCAACGCCCTCGAAATGCAAGTGCAAAATCCGCTGCACTGTTTCCATTTGTTCTGTATCTAAGCAAAGAGCCATAGCTAGTCAAATATAGATATTTAAGGAATTACAACCCCGAGATTTTACTTTTTTCACCTGTTTTTAGACGATGCGGGAGGGGGCCACGCTCGGAGTGGACGCCTACGGCGTCCGTGGCTGCACTCGGTCATATCGGCAAGTAAACTTGCCTATGCGACACTCGTTTGGCTCACTTTTGCGAAGGCCGCCCGGCCCCCTCCCTGCACCCTCCCCCTCCCCGGCCGACGCTTCATTCTCAAAACGCTTGTTTACTTTCTCTATGACTGGGAAAATATCCCGCAGCAGCTTAGGGTATGCTTGGCTAGGGAATGTAAGGATGCTAGGATGCAGGTATTTTACTTAGACTCGCGGGGCGGGCGGCGACCGTTACCGCGGCGGCCCCTGTTCCTGAAGAACCGGTTGCGTCTGGGTTCCTCGCGGATAAGCACGACCTTTTCCGGAGCATGTCCCGCAAGACGAGCCAACCCATTGACCCCGGTATCCAAGAGCCATGCGCTTATGAACGAGAATCCCAATGCGAGCAGGAATATCAGAATCGGATTCTTCGGCGCATAGACCAGTTCCTGGAAGTAGTAGTAGCAGAAGAAGCTGTGCGTAAGCCAGATTCCTATGGACTGCTTACCGAAAACCACAAGCACGCTCTTCACCACGCGCGCCCTGTACACCAAAAGGACAATCCCGAGCGTCACCATCGAGGCATACGCAAAGTCAAAGAAGTCGATGCCCCACCTGTCCGGCTGCCTCCAGCCATCCCTCAGGAAATATGCGACCAGCAGCAGAGCCACCGCGACCAAAACGCGTTTTACCACGCTCGTCCGCAGAGAATTGATCACCCGCTCGAACACGTCGTACTTGGCAAGCCATGCGCCGGTCATGTAGATGGGCAGAAGGCTCAGCGCGATGGACATCTTGATCCAGAAATACGAAACGTTGAGTTCCGCGGCATACGGGAACTTCACGACAAAACCGGCAAGAATCCTCGTCACGAACACGTTCAGAAGGATAATCCATACCATGTCATTATAGATGTTGCTGCGTTTGCGCCTGAAGAACCACATGACCATCGGGGTCATGAAGATGAGGATGACATATTCCGTGAGGAACCACCACTCGAAATTGAAATTCGTCTCGAGAAGGAGCGCATTCCTTATCCACTGCGAGACATAGGTGTTGACGTTCGGCTTGCCGAGAATCAGGCCCAGCGGCACGAACACGATGAACACCGGCCAGACCTTGAAATAGAGCCTTTTCAAGCGACGGGCGAAAAAGGCGAGCAGCGATTCGCACTGTTCGTCGCCAGGGACAAGCTTGGAGGAATAGCTCTTGAAAATCCCGTACCCCGCGAGAAGCGTGAATATGGCAACGCACACCTTGCAGAAGGCGGACACATGCCATTCAAGGGTCGTCGAGTCGGCAAATACAAACAAACTATTGAAATGCGTGCCAGGAAGCAGTCGCGCCGGGAAGGCGAACAAGTGGTGCACCAGCATCATCATGATGGCAATACCCTTTACAGCCAGGGTGTCGTCCTTGGAAACGTCAAAACTCCATTTTTTCATTTATATATAATCCTTTAATCACGGAACCGGTCAGAGCCGTTCCTTCACGAGCCTGTACAAATCGGCAAAAACGGCCTCCGGGCTCCGGTCGGCATCGATAGCCGCAACGCAATCCGGGTAGTCACGGGCCGCGGCCAGGTAGCCCTGGCGCACCCTCTCGAAAAACTCGGCCTTCTCGCTTTCTAACCGGTCGGGTGCCTCGCCCCGCTTCGCGGTGCGCGCGCGTCCCCGCATCACGTCGATGTCGAGCACCACCGTGAGTTCCGGGAAGCAACCGTCGCAAGTGAGTTCTGTCAGGCGTTGAACCATATCGGCACCAAGCCCGCGGGCATAGCCCTGGTAGGCAAAAGTGCTCCACGCGAAACGGTCGGCAATCACCACCTTGCCCGCATCGAGCGCCGGCTGGATAATTTCGTGAATCACCTGGGCACGTGCCGCGTTGTACAGCAAAAGTTCCGTCTTGTCGGCCATGACGCCCTTGAACGAGGCGTCCAAAAGAATCTCGCGGATGCGCTCCGAAATCTTCGCGCCGCCCGGCTCGCGGAGCTTCACCACGGAGTAACCCTCGCTTTCGAGGGCCGAGATAAGCATGTCGATCTGGGTCGACTTGCCCGAGCCGTCGATTCCTTCGAGGCTAAAAAAACGCTTTGCCGTATTCATGGGTACAAATATGCAAAATTTCCGGGAAACCGCCTAATAGAACAGTTTCACAAGCACCGTCCCGACGATGGTCGAAACGATGACGCTCACCAAGCCCGGCCGCATGAAGCTGTGGTTCAGCAGGTACTTGCCGATGACGGTAGTGCCCGAGCGGTCGAAGTTCACGGTCGCGATATCAGAAGGGTAGTTCGGGATGAAGAAGTACCCGTACACGCTCGGCAGCACGCCCAAAAGCACCGGGCCCTCGATGCCGAGGCTGTAGGCGAGCGGCAACATCGCCACCACCACGGCCCCCTGCGAGTTGATGAGCACGCTCACCGCGAAGAACGCGAACGCGATGGCCCACGGGTAATGCTGCACGATATCCTTGAGACCGCCCTGCATCACGTCCATGTAGTTCGCGAAGTACGTGTCGGCAAGCCAGGCGATTCCGTAAATCGCGACGACAGCCACCATGCCGCTCTGCCACACGGCGCCCGCCACGGCCTTCTTGGGGCTCGCCTTGCAGAAGATAATCATGAACGCGGCAGCCGAAATCATCACAATCTGGATGATGATGTTCATGGCGAGCGGCTTCACCTGAGCCACGCCATCAATTACTTTACCTGTAGGGAACTTGGGACGAATATCGTGCCCGATAATCTGGAAGACGGAGAACAACACAATCACCGCAATAGCCGCCAGGAAGATGTACACGGCGCGCTTCGCCTCCTTGGGCACTTCCTTGTCGAGCACGGAAGCGGAACTGCCGTACATGTATTCCTTCATCTGCGGGTCCTTGAGTCGCGCCTGGAAGGCGGGATCCTTGTCGAGGTCGAGCCCGCGCCTGTACGAGACGAGAGCCGCCGCCATGAGCCCACAAAGGCAAGCGGGAATCGTAATCGCGATGACCTGCAGGTTGTTCACCTCGAAACCGTTCGCATTCGAAATGATCACGAACGACGCAACCGCGGCGGCGATGGGCGAGCAAGTGATACCCACCTGCGATGCGACAGAAGCCACGCCGCACGGGCGTTCCGGACGGATGCCCTTCTTAAGGGAAATGTCGCAAATAATCGGCATGAGGGTATAGACTACGTGACCCGTACCCACGAGCACCGTAAGGAAGAACGTGCAGAGCGGAGCAAGAATCGTGATGTGGTTCGGATGCTTGCGCAACAGCCGCTCCGCAATCTGGATAAGCCAATCCATACCGCCGGAGGCCTGCATAATGCCCGCGCAAGTCACGGCCGCGATGATGATGTAGATGACATCGGTAGGGGGCTTGCCCGGCTGCATGCCGAACCCGAGCACGAGAATCGCAAGCCCGATACCCGAAATCGCGCCCAGCGCAAGGCTCCCGTAACGTGAACCCACGTACAGCGCGAGCAGAACAATCAGCAGCTGGATAATCATCAAAGTCATAAGGACCTCCCTATGGATGCTAAACTACAAAAGATTTTCCTTATTCTTCCCAGTTGAAAACGGGATACCCGTCGTTAAGTTCGGAATCAAAAACGAATTCATCACCCAGGAGTTCGGCAAAATCTTCTGATTTCATTTCTTTTGAGGTTTTAGGTGTCGCAACACCGCCGCCGTTGTTGAGGCCAAAGGGTTCCTGCTCGCCTCGCTCTAAATAATAATAGTCAGCCATGGTGGTGTTGAAGTTGTAACCAATCATTAAACCCACCAAAGAATCCCCATCAACCTTGCCCGTGGAATAAGCAGAACTAGTAACGCCTTCTTCGTTATCACCCGCTATGCCACCGACATAAACAGAGCCAAAAATAGTTCCCACATTATAAATTGACGTTGTTGTAGAATAACCTAAATAACCGACAACGCCTGCCGTATATTTTTGACCTTCTATTGCGCCTTGATTACCAGCATTCATTAATGTTCCACCACAATAATGACCAGAAATTCCCGCTATTTGTTCTTCACCCAAAATTTTACCTGTATTTAAAAGATTAGTGGTTGTTCCACATTTATATGAACTGGTACAATAATCATTTCCACATGAACCAAAGACCCCACCAACATATATTTTTCCGATTACATCCCCTTTATTGATTAGAAAGTCCGCTTCAATCGTATATGAACTCGTAAAATTGTATGAGCCCTTTCCCGCAATACCTGCAACATACTTTTCACCCTCTACATATCCATAGTTTTCACAACTATCGAGTTTTGAACTATGCGTCATACCCACAACACCACCAGTATAATTAATCCCCTTTATGATGCCGTAGTTCTGGCTTCCTTTTATAGATGATGTTTTAGAAGAAGGTCCGCTAGATTGTCCCGAAATACCGCCAACATTTTCTGTACCTGTTACAGTTGAGTAATTTTTTACCGAACTTATCGCACCACCATTAACACCAGCAATACCAGCCGTGTATTTATCTCCATTAATCCAAGAATTATTCAAAACAAAATTTGACACACTCCCCTGATTATTGCCAAACAACCCATTGTGCGTGCTTGTCGTATTGATAAACATTCCGCTTATAGTGTATCCGTCACCATCAAAATTTCCCGTAAATGAGACGCTTGAATTTCCGATGGGAGTCCACTTGTGGAGCTTGGCGGAATCCCCGACCAAGGCGCCTTTCTTATCAATGACATTGCCCTTGTTCAACTTGATATCGGCACCAAGTTTATAATACTTACCCTGATATTCCTTTTCATTTGCATTCACGATAAATGAAAGATGCGCCAACTGCTCTGCCGTCTTTATAATGTAAGGGCTCAACTTAGTTCCCGCGCCGCAAGCGAAATCCTTTGCCGTGGTTCCATCCCAAGGCTCACCCGACTCGCCTTCGCACTCTTCTTCAGATTCTTCATCCGAATGGCTAGACTGCTTTTTCTTGTCATTCTTACTTTTGGAGTTGTCCTCTTCGGAATCACTTGTAGCCGAAGATTCTTCATCATCCTGAGGTGGCGGTGAAACCGTACACGAGCAGACGGCGAATACCACTGCAAACCCTGATATCCCAAATAACGGATGGCGCATAAAAACCTCAAGAAGTCTCTGTCAAATATATATCATACTAAATTAAACAACAAAATAGGAACAATAAAAAATATGCAATTTTTTATTCCATCCCTTTCGCTACGCCGAAAATATCTCTTCCAATGTAATGTTTCTCTGGACCCATCGGGCAGAATAGGCATTTGGCTTTATAGGAGATGTCGTTACCAAAACGTTTGCGATGTTCTGCTTCTTCTTGAGTTTCGACTGCAAGAGAAGCATCTTATTTTCCATGCTTTCGGCATCCTTTTTGTCTAGCGAATAGGGAAGGGCTGTATACTTCATTTCGAACAAGTTGACAACCCTGTCTCCGCGCTCAATGACCATGTCAATTTGCGCCTCAGAAGAATACACGCTGTAAGTCTTTGTCGCAATCCCGCTAATTCCCAAAATGCTCTTGATTTTTTCGGCATTGGCGATGCAGAACCTTTCGAAACCGAGCCCACACCAGGTCTTGTGCGTACTCGTATTTTGCAAGTGCATCCATGTTTCACTATCGTAGTTGTCGCCTTTTTCAAGGAAGGTGAAATAGAACAGGCTAAAGAAATCAGCAAGTTGGTAAAGGTACGGAACACGCCCCAGTGCCTTGTATTTCCGGATAAACCCGCACTGTTCCAATTCCGTCAATTTACGTGTAACGCCACCACCATCCGATACAGAAAGGGCCGCGATGATTTCGTCGCGAGTGAACCCGATTTTCTTTTCGGCAAGGACCTTGATAATCGAAACATATTCTTCGCTATGCAAGAACAGGGAAGAATACAGACTCCGAAATTCCCCTTCGAGGAGGGCCGATTCGCTAAAGAATAATTTGTCTATGTTTTGCGCTAAGCTAAGGCCCGGCATAAGAAGGTTCAGGTAATAGGGAATGCCTCCGAAAACCATATAACATTCTGTCACCATCTGGTAATCCCAGTAGATGTTTTTTGATTCCAGGAATTCCTTGACCTCGCCCACGTTGAACGGATTGAGTTTTAACTTATATGTAAGTCTATTGTGCAAGCCACCATGGTTTTCAACAATCTTCTTCACCATCCACGAAGCCGCAGAACCGCAAACAACCAGCTTTATCGCTGGATCCGTAGAGGCATAACTGTTCCAAAAATGCTCCAGCGCCGGTATGAATTTCGAACCTTTCGTGTCCATCCAAGGGACTTCATCCAAAAAGACAACTTTTTTTGCAGCGTTGTTCTGTTGCAGGAATGTTCGCAATTGTTCAAACGCGTCAAACCATGTCTGTGGAGCGGGAATGTCGACATTACCGGATGCAGTCGCCAACGCCGTCCTGAAATTGACCAGTTGGTCAGACAATTCCACATTGTTCAAGCCAGTCATGTAAAAGACAAGATTCTCCTTGAAAGTTTCGCGCACCAAATACGTCTTGCCAACACGGCGGCGACCATAGACCATGACAAATTCGGGTTGCTCGGAAGCCATCAACCGTAAAAGTTCCCTTTGTTCCTCTTTTCTACCGATTATGGGCATATCGACCTCGTTTTTGGCGCTTTTTAGTAAAAATAATCAAATTCCGCCAAAATTCCAACAGAAAAGTGGCGCTTTTTGAAGATTTTAGTCAAATTCCGCCAAAATTACGCCGCAAAAGTGGCGCTTTTTGCATTTTTTTGTTGAATTCCGCCAAAAATCCCCGGCCACTAGGTCGGGGATTTTGTGTTAAGATTTGTTACAAAGTAGCGCTTATTCCACGTCCTTGCCGTGGCACTTCTTGTACTTGAGGCCGGAACCGCACCAGCACGGGTCGTTGCGACCGAGCTTCGGGCCGGCCTGCTGGGCACGGCGCGCGGCGGCGGCAACGGCGGGATTCGTATAGGTACGGCGGACTGCGGCCGGGCGAGTTCCCGGAAGAGCGGACTGCGGCATCGGCTGTGCAGCCTTCTGGTCTTCGGAAAGGGCGTTCGTCTTGGACGTCGCGGCCTGGCCAGCGAGGCCTGCGGCCTTGGCGCCTTCGGCGCTCAGCTGTTCCGTTTCCTGCGCTTCCTCTCTCGTCTCTCCTCTCTCGTCTCTCGTCTCAGTTGCGGCCTTAGCTTCTTCGGCAGCCTTGCGTTCGGCGTCGATCTGTTCCTGGCTCTTGAGCTGCAGCTGGTCCGGCGAGACGGTCATGCCGTTCGGGAGCGTGATGCGGATGTTCAGGATGCGCAGCGCGGTGAGCGTCGCGATCTTTTCGAGGCAGCCTTCGAACAGCTTGTAGCCTTCGCTCTTGTAGACCATCAGCGGGTCCTTCTGGGCGTAGCCGTGGAAGCGGATGGCGTCCTTCAGCTGGTCCATTGCGTACAAGTGTTCTTTCCACACCTGGTCGATGGTCATGAGCAAGAAGCGGCGTTCGATGTTGCGGAAGTCCGTATCCGGGATAATCTTCGTGAGCTTGTCGTAACGCACCTTGCAGAGGTTGATCACGTCTTCGAGCACCTGTTCCGGAGTCTTCTTCGTCGCGTCTTCGAAGCTCAGATTGTATTCCATGCCGAGCGTGCGCTGCAGGTCGGTGTGCAGGCCTTCGAGGTTCCAGCTCTCGGGGTAGGTCTTGGCCGGGACGTAGTTGCTGACCTTGATGTCGCAGGCGTCCTCGATGCGGTTCATGATTTCTTCGCGGATGTCTTCGCCGTTCAGGATGCGGCGACGGAGACCGTAAATCACCTTGCGCTGCTCGTTCATCACGTTATCGTAGTCGAGCAAGTGCTTACGGATATCGAAGCTCTGGCCTTCCACGCGGCGCTGTGCGCCACGGATACTGCGTGAAACGATCGGGTGCGTAATCACTTCGTCTTCGCCCACGCCAAAGCGGCTCATCAAGTTCTTCACGTTGCTGCCGCCGAAGATGCGCATCAGGTTGTCGTCGAGGCTGAGGAAGTACTGGCTGGAACCCGGGTCGCCCTGACGGCCGGAACGTCCGCGCAGCTGGTTGTCGATACGGCGGGATTCGTGGCGTTCCGTGCCGAGCACGTGCAAGCCGCCCAGCGCCGTGACTCCGGGGCCAAGAGCGATGTCGGTACCACGACCGGCCATGTTGGTCGCAATCGTCACCTTGCCTTCGTGACCCGCGTACTGGATGATTTCAGCTTCGCGGCTGTGGTTCTTCGCGTTCAAGACTTCGTGCGAAATGCCTTCCTTTTCCAAGAGGCCGTGCAGGTGCTCGGACTTTTCGATGGAAGCCGTACCCACGAGGAGCGGCTGGCCCTTGGCGTGGCGGTCCTTGATGTCGGCCACGATGGCGCGCCACTTCGCGTCTTCGCTCTTGTACACCATGTCCTGCATGTCCTTACGGATGCAGGGCTTGTTGGTCGGGATGACCCAGGTGTTCATGTTGTAAATCTTGATGAATTCCGTCGCTTCGGTTTCGGCCGTACCGGTCATGCCCGAAAGCTTCTTGTACATGCGGAAGTAGTTCTGGAACGTGATGGTCGCAAGCGTCTGGTTCTCGCGGCGGATAGGCACGTTCTCCTTGGCCTCGATGGCCTGGTGCATGCCGTTGGAGTAACGGCGGCCTTCCATGAGACGGCCCGTGTTCTCGTCCACGATGACGATTTCGCTGTCGCGCACGATGTAGTCCACGTCCTTCTCGTACAGGTACCAGGCGCGCAGGGCGTTGTCAAAGAAATGCACCCAGTCGGCATGTTCGCCGTACAGGTTCGTAATGCCCATCATCTCCTGGATGTGGTTCACGCCCTTCTCGGTCAACTGGATGTTCTTGTCCTTCTCGTCCACAGAGAAGTCCTTGTTCTTCACGAGCTTCTTCGAGATCTCGTTCGCCTTCGCGTACTTCTCGGTCGCATCTTCGGCCGGGCCGCTGATGATAAGCGGAGTACGCGCTTCGTCGATAAGGATGGAGTCCACTTCGTCGACAAT
Organism: Fibrobacter sp.; assembly: GCA_017642335.1. GTDB lineage: Bacteria > Fibrobacterota > Fibrobacteria > Fibrobacterales > Fibrobacteraceae > Fibrobacter. The sequence continues at coordinate 100,415 of JAGCPF010000002.1, read as the reverse complement.
GCAGAAGTTGAGTTCGCGCTGCACCAGCTGGTTCGGTTCCACAGCCATGTTGTCGCGCAGGTAGTCGAAGCCGAACTCGTTGTTGGTACCGTAGGTCACGTCGCTATTGTAACTCGTGCGGCGCTGTTCGGAATCAAGACCGTTCACGATGAGGCCCACCGTGAGCCCGAGGAACTTGTACACGAGACCCATCTGCTTCGCGTCACGGCCGGCGAGGTAGTCGTTCACCGTCACCACGTGCACACCGTGGCCTCCGAGACCATTCAGGTAAACCGGGAGAGCGGCGGCAAGCGTCTTACCTTCACCGGTGGCCATTTCGGCGATGGCGCCCTCGTGGAGTACGAGGCCACCAATCATCTGCACGTCAAACGGCATCATGCGGAACGGCTTCACCGAATCCGGATAGAGCTCGCGGACCTTCGCATAGACGGCGGCGGGCATATAAACTTCCCATTCGTTCTTGCCGGCGGCAAGTTCAGCCTTGGCGGCGTCGGTATACTGCTGCAGGTCGCCAAGCTTGCTGAAATCGAAATTGTTTTCGGGCTTGAAAATGTTGAAAATACCCAGACGGCGGTCGCAAGCTTCTTGGCAAACCGCGAAGGCTTCGACCTTGATGTCTTCGAGCGTGGCCCCGTTCTTGAGCTTTTCGCGGAACTCGGCGCTCTTCGCGGCGAGGGCGGCGTCATCCAAAGATTCCAGGGCCTTGCGGGCCTTGTGGATTTCCGCGATGACCGGACGGAGCTTCTTCACCTTGCGTTCATGGGGGGTACCAAATGCCTTGTGGAGGATGGTATCGATAAGACTCATAGTAATCCTTTATAAAAGCCGAGGGAAAACCCGCGGACTTGGCGTAGCAAAAATACGGGCTAAATTTAGCAAAAACTGTGCCACGTCAAAGTCTGTCTTAGATTGAAACATACCAAAAAATCCCGTAGTTTCCCACGGGACTAAAAAGAAAGATAATTTCAGAATGCAACTACATTGTCGATTTCACGAAATCAAGCACGAGTTTCTTGACCTTGTCGTAATACTTGTCCCAGATATCGGCAACTTCCTTTGTCACTTTCAGGTCGTCCATTCCATACGCCTTGCGGACTACCGGGGCACAGCGGAACACGTTTTCCACACCGATATTGGCGCACGCCTCGAAATAGTTGGAATTTCCCGTACGAGCGACCCATTCATCCATGATGTAGCTCAGCCAACCGACAGCGGACTTCTTTTCCGGAGCCCTGTTCGGACGAATCATGCCGGTATTGAACGTAAGAATCTTGAACCCGTCCGCAAACAGTTCCTTGTAAGTCTCGTCCCTTTTGCACAGCCTCTTTACGCCCGATTCCAACACCATGATGGGATCATTGGCCCACATGCCGCCATCGCAGAAAATGTTGTCGCCGAGGTTCTCGGTATCAAAGTATGTAGGGGCCGAGCAACTGGAAAGAATCGCGAACGCACGGCTCACTCTCCTGTCCGAACGGTCCCATACTTTCTCTACGCTCATCCCATTCATGAATGTGGTGGGGATGAATATGGGTTTCTTGAACTTTCCCATTCCGCCGGGGAAAAAACGTTCAAGCAATTTTATCAGGCCGGTATTGTCGTAGCGGTAATAGTTCGGACGCAGAATGGGGGGAATTGTTCCGCGACGCGGCTTGAAAATGGCCGGAAGGTTCTCTTCGTAAACCTTGTACAGCGCATCGGCCGTCATTCCAGCACACAGACCGGAAACGATAATCGATCCTGTCGATGTCCCGGCAAAGGCCTCACATACGTCGCCAAGTTTTGCGCCAAGATCTTCCTCAAGCCTACGCATAAACTGGAGCGGGCCAATACCCAGCGCCCCGCCACCCGATACAGAAAGAACGAGCTTCATTTTGACAATCCTTTAAAGAAGGTTCTCATTATAAATAAATTCATTCAATCCGTTATATACCCTTCATTATTGTAAATTTCAGTTTACAATAATGAAGGCAATCTTCCGTTCTTTTCCGTCGGCTAGAACAGGCGCACAACGGCGTCCAGCGAGAACGTCATGCGGGCATCACCTCCGATAACGGCGATATCCAGCGGGTAGAACTCCAGGCCGAAGCGCTTGCCCGGCGTCCACCACGAAACGCCCAAGTTGGAACGGAACATAAAGGATTCATTATAATAGTCGTGGTTGTCCTCGTGCATCCTGTAAGCCCGAATAGGATTTCCGTCGGCATCGTAGGCATCAACCGGATAGGGGTCAGTGAAATAAAGCCCGTCAACAGTCCCGTCCTGGAAATTGACCAGGAACATGAAATTGCTGACCAGGCCGAATCCCAAGCCGAAGGGAACGTTCATGTTCACGAGCAGACCTTCGGACAGTTCGTCATAACGGTAGTCGACGCAGTCGTCGCAGCCGGAAGCGTTGAAGGCCCCCTCGATCATGGCGCCGACACCCACGTAGGGGGTTATCGGTTTCACGAGCTCAAGCGACCAGCCCATTGTCGAAGATTGAGTCTGGTCCCAGACGGCGACAATGGGGCCCGTCTTGATTTCAAAAGTTTTCCAGGTGATATCGCCGGCCATGGCTGACGATGCAAAAATGAAGATAGCAAGGAGTCGTATCAGGTTTTTCATACCACAAAATTTATAATCGCGAGGCACCCGTCCGAGACCATTTTTTAGGGAAAAATCGACTTTTTTTGGTTTTCTTTTCCCTAGCCGTTTCATATGAAATTTGTTGATAAACTGTTGACAAATAAAGCCATGATACGCAGTATCAATTTTCAATTCCCACATTATATCCACAAACGCGGCCAGGAAAAGTAAAGGACCATCCCGCAGATTTTGCCCGGGATGGTCCCAAATATTTTTAAAAATAATCTGTTTTTGCGCGATTATTTCAAAAGGTTTCACGTGAAACAATGATTTTTCCGTTCACGCTCGACTCGCGCTTGTTGATAAAAACTCCGAATTAATCCAAAATCTATCCACTAATGGGGGTTAAAATTTGACTATACTATTATAATTGTTAATAGTATGTTTACAAATTTATCCACACAGGCGGGATAATCTGCGACCAATCGGGGTGGTTCAAACCAAGCCGCACAAGCTCTTAGAACTTGATGACGCGAGGCGCTTCCGTGAAACAGTAGAAGGTCGCGGTCGCATCCTTGAAGTACAGGACCTCGGTGTTGTCGTCATCGGGGGAGTACATCGACTTGAGCTCGGGGTAGTTCTCGAGCATGTGGACCTTCGGCTCGCGGCGGTCGTCGCGGACGAGAGTGCCGGCCAGGCGGAGCCACTTGGAACCGGTCTTGTCCATGGCGCAGATTTCGACCTTGCCGTTTTTCTGGATCTGCTTCGAGCAGTCCTTGGACTTGCCGGTCTGGATGTAAAGCTTGCCCTCGAAAATTTCGATGGTGCCGAACGGGCGAACGCGCGGCTGGTCACCGTCGACCGTCGCGAGGAAATAGGCACCGCATTCCTTGATGAAGTTCTTGATTTCTTCCATGTGATTTCTCCTATTAATAATGTTCCCTGCAAGAAAGAATCTCTATGAACTCTCCCTTGATTCTGTAAATCAAACGATTCTTATCGTCAATCCGACGACTCCAAAAGCCGCTCAAATTGCCGACCAACGCTTCTGGCTTTCCAATCCCTTCAAATGGCGAGCGCTCGACATCCCTGACTAATTGGTTTATTCGCTTGAGAGTTTTCTTGTCCTGGCTTTGCCAATACAAATACTCTGCCCAAGCACGTTCTGAAAAGGCAATTTTAGCCATTCTCCATAGCCTCCAATTCCGCCATAGTTTTCACTACAACTTTACCAGAATTCAACTCATCAAGACTTTTCTCCAAAACCGACATATTCTTGGCGCTGTAAACAGCATCGGGTTCACGAACCACGAAGGGGATCCTGTGTTCGTTGATGACGTTCTTGATGAACATGTAAATTGCTGCAGAGGAGGAAAGTCCCACATTATTGCAAAAGCGATCAAAACGCTCTTTATCCTCGGCATCGATACGCGCTGAAATAGTAGTCTGGGCCATAATTAATCTCCTTTTTTATGCATTCTGCATAAATATACAATAATTTTTCTGCAAAAGTAAGACATTTGCGGAAAAATGTAAGCAGCGAGCGATGAGCTATGAGCGATGAGCAGTGAGCTATGAGCAATGAGCGGTGAGGTATGAGCGATGAGCGGTGAGGTATGAGTATGATTCCTGTAGATTCATTACTCATCGCTGACTGCTCAGAGGGGCTTTAGCCCCGACCTCAAAACTAATTCCTCAAAAGCACGAAGTGCCGACCTCAGACCTAGAGATTGCTTCGCCTTCGGCTCGCAATGACAAGCAAGGCGAATGCCACGCCAAAACGCTTGCGTTTCGGCATGGCTGAGCCGACGAGTCATGCGCCTGCGAATGACAAACCAACTTCCTACTGTCTACTTCCTACTACTCCTCTATAAATCCTTTCCATCTCCGTACCGAAGCAACAGAAGATGACTTTCTTGATTTTCTGTGCGGGGAAGTTCCGGACCGTCCTCACGGCAATCTCGGTAGCCTCCTCCCAGGGGTAGCCGTACACGCCGGTCGAGATGGCAGGGAAGGCGACCGTCTCGCAATCGTTCTCTTCGGCAAGGGCGAGGCAACTTTTGTAGCAAGATTCCAAAAGCGCAGGTTCACCGTGCTGGCCATCCCGATAGACTGGTCCCGGAGTATGAATCACGAACTTCGCCGGAAGCTTGAACCCCGGAGTAATTTTGGCCTTACCTGTCTCGCAACCGTTCAGGGGAATGCACGCCCTCAACAAATCAGGACCCGCCGCCCGGTGGATCGCTCCGTCGACACCGCCGCCACCCAGCAGAGAACAATTCGCCGCATTCACGATGGCATCCACTGCAAGCTTCGTGATGTCTCCCTGGACAACTTCAATCTCTATCATAAAACCTCCATCATGTCCAAATTCTGAGCCCCGAAGGGATATTGAGTATAATATTCATATAGATTCTTTCTGACTTTACCAAATACCCTATTTCAAAATTCAAAATATCAATGAATGTGCCTACACGAGCTGAGCCACCATATTCAAAACCATTCTTTATCTTGTAACCTATTTCCGGACCTACCGAAACTTTAAATAAACCTAAAAGAGGAATTCCTACATATAAATATTGTATTGTAGGCTGTAAGTAAATACCATAACTAGAAGTCCAAAGTACCTGAGTTCGAAGAGACCAGACCCATAATTGTTTCGAGGAACCCTTCCGTTCGGAAGACGAATCATCGAGAAAGGAATCATAAAGAAAGCTATAATCACCAAACACCCAGTCAACTCCTGCAATAAAGGCATTCCCACCTCCGATAAATGCACTCCAAGGAATCAACTCAAATCCAGATTCGTTCGTGTCAACCCCTGCTTTTTCCTCTTCTTCCGACTCATCCGCAAATGAGGCAGATGCCATCAGCAGCACAAGAAGGTATGGAAGGATACAGCGATAAAGTTTCACGTGAAACATGATATTGCTCGACAAACCACCTACGGTTTGAACTGTTCAAGACGCAATGCCAGGGGCATCCCCTCGATAGGTTCACGCGGCACCCTCTTCTCGAATTCCAGGATTACCTGACAGACTGGGGAACCATCCCTTTCCAAACTGTAGCCGAAACAGTTATCTTCCAGTCCGTATTCATGGCACTTCAGAACATCCCCGACAAAACATTCCTGCATGAACTTCACCCGGATTCTTCGCACGGCATCTTCGAAACCGGAACTCTCCATATGGCAGGCCACCGCCAAGTCCAGGTACGTCCTGTTGTTCATGTGGTGGTTAAAGTCGATATCGTTCATGCCCACGCGATGCTCGAGCGTGTTCATCAATTTTTCAGATGCCTGCCATTCGAACTTCCGGTGTTCACCGGCGGCAAGTTCCTCGATGAGGTCAACCTTACCATCAAGGATCCTGGTATCGGCAGGGCGCTTCCTGTTCTTGTCCAAGACAATCCAGCAACAGTTCCCCCTGGCAAAGACCCGGCCACCGTAACTCATGGTGAAGTCGCAATAAATCTTTATCCTAGACTTTTCCGAAATCCAGAGTTCAACATCGAAGCTTTCGGACCATGGGGGGAGTTCTCCATCGATCCGCATATCTATTTCGGAAATGATCCAGTACAAACCCTGAGCCCGGATATCGAAAGCGGCAAGAAACCGGCTACCCAGATAACGGGCGAAACTGTCCTCGTAATATGCCAGGGCAGCCATCGGCAACATCCGATAATCCAGGTCCATATCGCGACCGGCCACCATATAGCTATGTGAAAACTTTTGCATAAAAATACCCTGCCCATAATTTAACATTTTTTTTAGGGAGACAACAAACAAATTATCTATATTGATGATATGAAATATCGTATTCTCATACCTATTATATTACTTGTTTTTGATCTGCCGTTCGCACAACTCTTGCCCCAGAAGTCGGAAGACCCTTCCGTAAAAATTGACCGTGCCCTGATATTCAAGGTAGACTATAATGATGATGTGGAGGCGCCCGCCGATAGTTTAAAAATCAACGACCAACCGACACATACTCCAAGAAAGAAGAATCTGACAGATAGTCCGATATTTATAAATTCGCTCTGCGCAACGGGAGTAGTTTTTTCGATTCTCGCTGACAAGCCAGCGGCCGCCGACTGCTTCGTGCTACCCAGCAAGAAACTGAAGTAATAATGTTAGGCACCCATGAAGATCGAACACGTAGCCATCTGGGTCAATGACATCGACAAGGTCTGCGAATTCTACCGGAAGTATTTCGGCGGGGTAGTCCACCCACTTTACCACAATCCGGCAAAACAATTCACGAGCCGGTTTGTCACCTTCGAAGGCGGCACCCGCCTCGAAGTCATGCATCGCCCCGACATAGGAAAGGACGCCCAGACCTCAACTATGTTTCACGTGGAACATCTCGGTTTTACCCATCTTTGCTTTTCCGTCGGATCAAAAGAAGACGTGGACCGGCTGACCAAGCAAATGTCCGAGGACGGAATCCAGGTGGTGGGACAACCCCGGACTACCGGCGACGGGTATTATGAAAGTGTCGTCCTCGACCCCGAAGGAAACCGGATAGAGCTGTCAGCAACGAGCAATGAGCAATGAGTTCAAGAACCATCCTCATTTCCATTCTCCTAACTTTAAATGCGCATGCCGTCGACTGCATCCGGCCGATGTTCGAATACTTCGCCTCGCACTACATGACGGAGTCCCTGAACCTCTATATACTTCCCGGCCGCATGAACCCGGACAGTCTCCATCAGGAACAGGAATCCATAGCCACCACCATCAAGTACCACTGGACACAAAACCGCCTGGACAGCATGACCTTCACTCAAGCCTGCCAGGATGATATATATAGGGAAACCACGAAGGTTGACTGGAAAGTCGATTCCGCCAGGGTAGGCAAGCACATGAGGTACGACTGGATTTTTCCGAACAAGAAAGACAACTTCACCGTCTTCCGCGGAAAGGATTCCGTCGCCATCGTCAAAGGCAAGGAACAGATCCACTCCTCCTACATCAAGAATGATACCATCCACGGAATCGACAACTGGCTCCCCAGGAACTGGATAATCTTTCGCGACCCGAAAAACGAAAACAGATGCACCCAGGTGAACGGAAAAGAAATCACCACCTACGAATTCGAAAAGAGGAACAACACCCTAATCCTGAGTATCACGGAACCCGACCACAGCATATATATCAAGCCCCCTGGACCCTGCGAAGGCGGCGACAAGTACACTACCATATTCTTCAAACAATAAATAACGTTCCACGTGAAACATTATTATATTTCCGGCCATGAAAAAAATCATCCTTACTTTTGCCCTAGCATTATTCTCCCAGTCCTTTGCCGACTGCATCCATACAGTTTTTGAATATGAACAGGCGACAATCGCTGGTTACGACAAGAGCTTTGACGGACTACTATTTGACAGTATGTATGTAGACAAAGGCACTGCCAATACCAGGGGGAACTCCATCTATATCCTGAAGTACTATCGGACCGGCGATAAAGTCGACAGCGCCTACGAAGCGAATCTCCGCAACGGGGAATGGCAATACAAGACTACCATAAATCCTGACTCGGTAGTTTACGATATCGACCATGTAGAAAATAACTGGACCATTATGGGATCGGCAAATGGAGTGAGCGACACAATAAGTATCTACTTTGACGGAGACTCCCTGGCAATTACCAGCACCGACGAAGCCGGTAAGTACACTAATATATATGTCATGGGAAATGATACCCTCTTCAGGCGTTCTGAAAGCGAAATTATCGTCAACGACGAGAAGGACACCAACACCTGCTATGTGAAGGATAGTCGCGACAACTACGTGACCACCTGGTACCGCTACGATACTGAAGTTAAAAATGACAGGGTCATTGTGAGCAAGACTTATATCGAAGATGGGCTAGACCACAAGGTGATGACTTACTTCATGTTCCGTCGCAAAGGAGGGACCGATGCAATCCACCGCAAGTTCCACCCGGCAATCATCCCCGAAAAGGTTAAAAAGTTCGACCTCCTTGGTCGCCCCGCCAAGAGCAAACATATTATAAAGGTGAACAGGTAAAGATCAATAAGAAGAACGCTAATTATACTTGGATTAATGGCATTGAATTCATTTGCTTTCGATTGCCTGCGGACTACATTTGACCTTTACGTCGCAAGTCAATACGACATGTACGAGAAGGATTACGAAGGATACATCCTCGATAGCCTTTATACTGACCAAGGCGAAGGGCAATCCTTATCCATTAAATATTACAGAACCGGCAACTATCTGGATAGTGCCGTAGAATATAAAACCACTCCAGATACCACTACGCAGCGCATGATTGTCTACAACGAAACCGTAAAAGCCGATAAAGAAGAAAACTCCAGGACTGTCCATTTTTATAAAGACGGGGAAGAATTTCAAAGGACAGAATTCTATTTCAAAGACGATTCTCTATATTACAGAACATTAAACATTCAAGGCGAAAATAGAAAACCTGTATGAAGAATATTCGTTCTACATCGTCAACGACACCATTTTCGAAAACGACGGAAGTCCTATAACTGTCCATGATTCCGAAAATGAAAACAGATGTTCCGTCAACCACCAAATGCAAGCGGCAACCCCCTGGACAACCTTGATGACCTACGAATACGAAACAAGGGGAGATACCCTCATCCAAACAAAACGTAATCCTGCGAATAATCAAAGCCATTCGACCTCCTCGGCCGCCCCGCCAAGAACGAGCATATTATAAAAGTGGGCCGATAAAGTTTCACGTGAAACAAAGTTGGGCCTATTTTTCGCTGTCGGCGGTGTTGATAGAGAAATCACAAAATTCAACATTCTTTCAACATTTACTAAAATATTATCCACAAATATTTTTAAAATTTTCGGTCTGCCGGATTTCCGGCGGCCTTTTTGTTAGTAAGATATTCTAAATTAGGAAACGTTACGTCAGATATCCACAAGACGTTTCACGTGGAACATACTTAATGAGACCATCGGAAGATACCAGGCAACAGGAAATATTCTGTCAATTTTTGTCAGAGAAAGGTGTCCAGCTGTCCGCAGAGACGCTGGGCAGGCTCTATGACTTTGCCGATTTGGTGGTGGAGACCAAGCAGTTCGGCAACCTGATTTCGCCAAAGGATTCCGAAAAAATCCTCAGCCGCCACATCGCCGACTCGCTGATTCCCTATATATATATTAGACGAGAGAACGGACCTGCGGTCCTACAGACGAAAGACGAGAGGGAAAAATCATCGTCCAATAATGGTTTACCCTCAAACAATCTCTCGTCTCTCGTCTCTCGTCTCTCGTCTAAACGCTGGGCTGATATGGGTGCAGGTGCGGGTTGCCCGGTTTTCCCGCTCGCCATCGTGATGCCCGAAATCCAGTTCTACGCGGTCGAACCCCGCAACATGCGAGTGCAGTTCATGAACTTCGCCAAGGAAAAACTGCACCTTTCCAACCTGACTGTCGTGGGCAAGCGCTTCGAGACTTCCGGCCTTTCGGACCTGGACTTCATCAGCTGCCGCGCCCTCTCCACTTTCGAAAACGACTGGGAACGTGCCCAACCCGGACTCAAGAAGGGCGGGATGTTCCTCACTCTAAAAAGTTTCAACAATATCGTTCACTTGGAAAACGACCCGGCGGTACACATATATAAATATGCACTACCCCAGGAAGAACAAGTTTACGCCTTAGTCACTCGAGGTAACGAATGAGCAAAGTGATAGCAATCTGTAACCAGAAGGGCGGCGTGGGCAAGACCACGACGGCCGTGAACCTGGCCGCAAGTTTTGCCGCATTGGAAAAGAAGACCCTTCTTATCGACATGGACCCGCAGGGCAACGCTTCCCAGGGTCTCGGTTTCAACGAGGCACAGGATGAAGATATCCACGAAGTCCTCAACTTGGCCGGTAACCCCGACAACCTCAGCTACGAAACCATCAAGCCTGCCATTCTCGACACGCCGCTGGATTTCCTGAAGCTGATCCCGTCCGGACCGGACCTGGCCGTGATGGAAATCGAGCTCGTGAACGCCATGAGCCGCGAACGCCGTCTCGAGCGAGTTATCAACATCCTCAAGCAGGCATTCGAGTTCATCATCATCGACGCACCCCCGAGCCTGAACCTTCTCACGCTCAACGTGCTGACCGCCGCCACGAGCGTGCTCATCCCGGTGCAGTGCGAATACTACGCCCTGCAGGGTATGACCGAACTTTTCAAGACAATCCGCGAAGTGCAGAAAAACCTGAACAGCGATCTCAAAATCGAAGGTACGCTGCTCACCATGTACGACGCCCGCCTGAGTCTCTGCAAGCAGGTCGCCGAAGAAGTCCGCGAGAACCTTTCCGATACGGTGTTCCAGTCGGTCATCCCGCGCAACGTCAAGTTGAGCGAGGCCCCGTCCCACGGGAAGCCGGTCATCCTGTACGACGTGCAGAGCAGCGGCTCGCAAGCCTACATGAAACTCGCCGAAGAAATCCTGAACAAGGAAAAATAAATTATACCATCGGCATTAAATACGCAGCGAACAGAATTTATATATTAATCAAGGATTTCAAAAAATGGGAAAAAAGTCTCTCGCTCTCGGCCGCGGCCTCTCCGATATTCTCAAGGACCATTCCTTGAATAGCGGCATCATACCCACTGATGCTTCCGTGCCGACCCAGGAAAACGAAAAAGACAAAATCGTAGAAATCGATGTCAACCTCATCGATCCGAACCCGTTCCAGCCGCGCAAGTTTTTCAACGACGACGAACTGGTGGAACTCGCCGAGACCATCGAACAGCACGGCCTGATCCAGCCGATTGTCGTCCGCAAGGTGGGCGACCGTTACCAGATTATCAGCGGTGAACGCCGTACCCGCGCAACGAAACTCGCCGGACTTCCTGTCATCAAGGCGCAGGTCTACGAAAACCTCGACGACAAGACGATGGCCGAATGGGCCCTCATCGAAAATATCCAGCGCGTGGACTTGAACCCGGTCGAAGTTTCAAGGTCTTATCAACAGTTGATCGATAATCACGGCTATACCCACGAGGATCTGGCCAAGATTGTTGGTAAGTCCCGTTCCGCCATCACGAACTCGCTGCGTCTCCTGAAGCTTCCCGAACAAGTGCTCACTTGGATAGTAGAAGGAAAGCTGAACAGCGGCGCCGCCCGCGCCCTCTGCAGCGACAAGGTCGAAGATCCCGAAAGCCTCGCCAAGAGGATTATCAACGAAGGCCTGAACGTCCGCCAAATCGAAGCCGTCATCCGCGGTGAAGACATTTACCAGTCGAAGGACGAACGGTTCGACAAGCTCACCGACCTTGGCAAGGACCCTGAGCCTGCCGAAGGGGCCGACGCTTCAACAACCTCGGCAATCCCGGCCGTAAAAAAGCCGAAGCCGGAACTCAGCGCCGACCTCAAGAATTTCGAATCCAGGCTCGAAGGCTATTTCGGCACCAAGGTCGAACTCAACCCGAGTGCTTCTGACCAATCCAAGGGCACTATCGTCATCAGTTACTATTCCATGGACGACTTGACTCGCATCCAGGAACTTTTGGAGAATCGGTAAAAAGTGAAATTCCTTAAGCTAAAGCTCAAGTCGTACACAATCCAGGTCATCCCGGACGATTCGCGGCAAATCAAGCAATACCACGTCTCAACGACGATGCTTATGGTTATCCGCGGAATCCTCGCCGTGTTCATTGTACTTTCAATCGTGTTCATAGCGCATATCGGCAAGATGACCGCAAAAATTGCCCGTTACGAGACCTTGAAGAAGACGGACGCCCAGCTCGTGAAGCTGAACGCCAACTACGAGGAAGTGCTGACTCACCTGGATTCCCTATGGATTTTCGAGGAAAGGATACAGAACATACTCGGGACGTTCCTGGAAAACGATTCCAACAAGATCAACAGCCTTATCGACAAGAGCAAGTTTACCCATACGCCCCCGGAAAAGATCGAAGTCGACTTCGAAGGCCTTCACGGATGGAAAAGTTTCGAGGAAAGGCAGAGAATCGAGAGACTCCCGAATATTTTGCCTGTTGTCGGCATGATCAGCAAAACGTTCAACGAAGAGACCGGACATAATGGCATAGACTTTGCGGCGAAGGCCGGAAGTCCCGTTTTTGCCACTGGAACGGGTACAGTTGAGTTCGCCGACGAAAAAGGCGAGCTCGGTAATACTATAATTGTTAATCATGGGAACGGTTACACGACGAGCTATTCCCATCTAAAGAATATGAAGACGCGCAAAGGGCGCCAGGTCAAGAAGGGCGATATCATCGGCACCATCGGAAACACTGGCAATGCATCCGGACCGCATCTCCATTACACCATCACGAAGGACGGGGTCCCACAGAATCCGGAATCCTTCTTCAATTACTAGGAGAAATTATGCCTAATAAAGAACAAGAAATCACACAGATCGGCAATAGCATCACCATCAAGGGTGACATTCTCGGCAAGAGCGACGTCCGCGTTGCTGGTAACGTACAGGGCAGCGTCAATATCGAAGGCGACCTCGTCGTGGAACGTACCGGACGCATTGAAGGCGAAATCAAGGTCTCTTCCTCCGTCATCGCCGGCACTGTCAAGGGCAATATCGATTGCACTGGCAAGCTCGTCCTCGAAAATTCTTCGAAGTTCGTTGGCAACATCAAGACCAAGCAGCTCATTATCCAGGAAGGCGCAATTTTCCAGGGCAACTGCAACATGGGTTCTCCTGAAGCTCCCGCTGCCAAGGAATCTTCTGCTCCCGCTAACGGCAAGGAAAAGGTTCAACAGCCTTTCTAATATCTTCTATCTATTTATATAAATAGAATTGATATTGATGGTGTTGATTGTGGATAGAAATTTCGGGTTTTCGAGATATACGCTTGAAGATCATAGAGATATGAAACGAAAGTGTGATGTAGATTACATTGAAAACTCGAAATCTATTCACTAATTTCAATATGAATAGATGTTGAAGTTCAATCTTTGACAATAATTCACAGCGAAGGCACAAAAATACATTGAAAACTGGCATTGCCGGTTGAAGAACATTTGCAAAAGAGATACATAAGCAAAATAATACAAGGCTCCAAGCGCTGTATTATCTATATTCTTTACACGTATGATTTCAAAAGTCATCAGGATAGGACAAGTATCCGATATACACATCGGAGCGGATGAAGGTTTTGTACAGGGCATAGATGTCCGTGCAAACTTTGAGTCTGCCTTGAAGTCGAAGTCCATGCAGGACCTAGACTTGCTTGTGCTGTCTGGAGACTTGGCGAATGAAGACGGTGAAGAAGGCGCGTACAAGTATGTCGCCGAATTGCTTAAGGATTATCCTGTACCCGTGTGCGTAATTCCGGGTAACCATGATCGTCTCGAAGTCATGCAAAAATACTTCGATCTAGAGGGCAAGGTCAGAGACGGAAAATGCTATTACCGTTACGATATTTGCGGCCGGACGCTTTTTTTCTTGGATAGTGGATGCGGTACGGTTTCCAAGGACCAGCTGGACTGGTTGAAGGTCGAAGCGGCCAAGGTGAACGACGAGGTGCTCCTGTTCATGCACCATCCGCCATGCCTCTGCAACCACAGGTTCATGGACCTGAAGTACGCGCTGAAGAATATCGAAGAGGTCCAGGAAACGTTGTCTTCAATTAAGAACCTGAAGCATATCTTTACCGGCCATTACCATTTCAACTTCCACTTGCAGTTGCCTTCGCAACAAGAAGTGCATGTCGCGCCTTCGACGCAGATGCAGATTGATCCGCAGGCACCTATTTTCAACCTGATGAGCTCCGCTCCGGGCTGGCAAGTCATTGAATGGGGAGAAAATTTTGTAGAAACTGGAGTTTATTTCAATTAACCCCTTGAAATATTCATCCATTTAACTAAATTTGGGGAAAATTTGGCGGCTTAGCTCAGTTGGTAGAGCGTCGGAATCATAATCCGCAGGTCTGTGGTTCGAGCCCACAAGCCGCTATTATCTAAGAAGAAGAGGTGCGTATGTCAAAACGAATTCTCACGATATCGATCTTGATACTCACCTCTTTTTTTGTATCCTGTTCGCAGGATAAGTCCGAGCAGAAATCCCAGCAGCAGGCTGTCGTGGCTGCTCCCAAGATTGAAGCGATTGTGAAGGTTGAACCTTTCAATGCGCCGGAATCTCCCGTCATTACTGAAGACCAAGCCAAGAAGTATGCGAAGGCCAGTGCCGGTCTCGTCGAACTTGGCGTGAGCTGGACTGACCGCATCGAGAAGGCGCAGGACAACGAGAAGGTGCAGATTCTCAATGCATATAACGTTGCGCGCGATCAGCTCTGCGCCCGTGTCGGCCTTGCCGGCATCGCCGAATACAACTGGATTACCGAAGTCGCCCTCAAGGAAGAAGGCAACAAGGCTGCGTTCGAGGCTGCCGGAATCAAGATCCAGTAATCTATACTTGTGAATCTTTACGACGCCGTGCCTTTGGCACGGTTTTTTTATTCGATTCACCCGTGCTTGCGATGTTGATGTGCGTTTGACATTTTTTGTCGCCCCGCTGAAGTTATATTTGCATGTGAAAGAAGAGGTCGTGGAATGAAGTTTCTGCATTTGGCAGATTTGCATATCGGCAAGCGAATATGCGAGCACAGCATGCTCGACGATCAGGCGCATATCCTGGGCCAGGTGCTGGAAATCTGCAGTGCCGAGAAGCCGGATGCGGTGTTGATTGCAGGCGACGTGTACGACAAGCCGGTGCCTAGCGCCGAGGCGGTCGCCGTGCTCGATGATTTTCTCGTGAAGCTCTCCGCGATGGGGACGAAGATTTTCGTAGTGAGCGGGAACCACGACTCGGCGGAGCGCATCGCCTTCGGTGCGCGGCTCATGCAAGGCACGGGCGTGTACATGTCGCCGGTATATTGTGGCATCTTCGAGCCGGTCACGCTGCAAGACGTGTCCGGCGAGGTCGACGTGTGGATGCTGCCGTTTGTCAGGCCCGCGACAGTAAGGGCCTGCCTCGCAAACGACGATGAGCGTTCCCAGGTGACCGACTATACGTCCGCGCTACGCGCGGCGATCGCGCAGATAAAATTTACCGAGGGTCGGAGGAACGTGCTCGTGGCGCACCAGTTTGTGACGGGTGCCGAGACGAGTGACTCCGAAGAAAATGTTGGCGGTCTCGAGAACGTGGATGCCTCGGTGTTCGAAAAATTTGACTACGTGGCGCTCGGCCACATACACAAGCCGCAGAATGTCGCGAAGGATAATGACGGCACGGTACGTGCGCGCTATTCGGGTACGCCGCTCAAGTATTCCCTTTCAGAAGCGGGTCATGCAAAATCCGTGACTGTCGTGGAACTGGGTTCGGCCGGGAATGTGGGCGACGCTACCGCTATTGCCGGCGATTTGTTTGCTGGTAGTGGAGTGCGTGCAGCCTTGCAGGTGCGCGAGGTTCCGCTCGTGCCGTTGCATGATGTGCGCGAAATCCGCGGGACGTTCGCGGAACTGGTTTCGGAGAAATTCCGTAACAGCCAGGTTGCTGCCGGGATGGGCCTTGAAGACTACGTCTACGTAAAGCTCACCGACGAGAGCGACGTGCCCGACGCGGCCCAGAAACTGCGCGGCGTCTATCCGAACTTCATGATGCTCGAATACGACAACGAACGCACGCGCAACCAGAAGATTACCATCGGTATAGAGAGTGTCGAGAAAAAATCACCGATGGAACTGTTCAGGGAATTCTTCAGCGAGATGACACGCCGCGAAATGAACGAAGAGGAAAGTGAGTTTGTACAAAGTGTCATCAATGGAATTTGGGAGGGCGAAGGATGAGGCCGACTCGGTTAATCATTTCTGCATTCGGCCCTTACGCGGACCGCACCGTCATTGATTTGGACAAACTCGGCAAGAAAGGGCTTTACCTGATTGCCGGCGATACTGGTGCCGGCAAGACGACTATTTTCGATGCGATTACGTATGCGCTTTTCGGCCGCGCGAGCGGGGACAGCCGCAACGATTCTAAGTTGTTCCGTTGCTTGAACGCATTGCCTGAGACAAAGACCGAAGTCGATTTGACTTTTGAGTACGCGGGCAAGGAATACCGCGTGGTGCGCAATCCCGAGTACATGCGCCCCAAGGCACGTGGCGACGGCACGACGAAAGAGGCGGCTTCGGCGACATTATACTATCCGGACGAAAGCGGAAAGCAGAGCCCTTTGAGCCGTCCGTTGAACAAGGAGAAGGAAGTCAATAACGCCGTGCAGGACATTGTCGGCATTGACCGCGACCAGTTTACGCAAATCGCGATGATTGCGCAGGGCGACTTCATGAACTTGTTGCTTGCTTCGACAGACGAGCGCAAGAAGATTTTCCGCAAGATTTTCAAGACGGACAAGTTTGGTGCGTTGCAGGACGAGCTCAAGAGGCGCGCCCAACAATTGCGGGAGCAGTGCAGCGAAAGCGAAACGCTAGGCTGTGCGGCGGTATCTCGCGTGAGCTGCGATGAGAAATCCAGCCTTGTTGAGCCGCTCGAAGGGTTCAAGCGTCTGGCCGCCGAGAAGCGCATTGCCGACTGGAACGAACTCGCCGGCATGCTGCAGAAGGTTGTCGACGAGGATTCCGTCGCTGTCGATATTGCAAGGAAGGACCTTGACGAATGTACGGATAAACTTTCCGGGGTGGACAAGGAACTTGGCAAGGCGCAGAACATAGAAAGGACCCGCACCTCGCTTGCCGAGGCGGAGGAACGGCATACAGCGTTCCTGCAGAAACTCGAGCCGCTGAAGCGCACCGTAGACGAAGCCGAGGCGCACAGACCCGAATGGGAGAAGTTGCAGGAGGACCTTGCAACTTTGAAGAACAGGCTTCCCGAATACGACGAACTTGAGAAGGACCGCAAAAGTATCGAATTGAAGAATGTAGAACTTTCAGCGGCCAGGGAAGCATTCAGCAAGGGAACGGAAAATTTCAATGCCCAGAGCGAATGCTTCCAGAAGCTGGAAGCGGAACGCGACAGTCTTTCTGACGCGCGCGAAAAAAAGGCGCAGATCGATGCCCAGATCAAGACGCTCGAGATGCGAAGGGAACAGCTCAAGCGCGTGGCCGAGACGGTCAAGGAACTCGACGATGCAGAGATTGCGTTAGGCGATGCCCAGAAAGCTTATCTCGAAGCCGACGGAAAGTACAAGCAGGGCAATTCCGAGTACGAGTCGAAAAACCGCGCGTTCCTGAACGAGCAGGCGGGTATTCTCGCGGAGACGCTCGAGGAAGGTTGCGCCTGTCCGGTTTGCGGATCGACAACGCACCCGCACAAGGCTTGCAAATCGGTACAGGCGCCGACCCAGTTGGAACTGGAGACGCTCAAGGACGGACTTTCGGTTTTGCTCGAAGACCGCAACAACAAGGCGAATGCGGCCGCCAGCGCAAAGACGTCCCGCGATGGAAAACGAGCCGAGCTCGAAGAAAAGCTCAAGGAGCTTTTTGGCGAGTGCGCTATCGAAGATGCCAAGAAAAGGATTCGCGAGGAATATGACATCGTCAAGGTTCAGCTAGTCGATCTTGGCAAAGGTCTCCAGGCGGAAACTGCGAGAGAGACTCGCAGAAAGTCATTGGACGAGAGTCTCCCGAAACTCAGGGACGACATCGAGAAACTGCGCGGCGAGAACGCTTCCATATCGAACAAGATTTCGGCGGCTGTGGCGGAACTCGAGACGCTCTCCCAGAAGGCTACCGAGCTGGCCACCAAGCTTCCGCACAAGTGCAAGGCTGAAGCCGAACGCGACATTGATGCGAAACAGGCGACGTCCAACAAGCTGCAGGACGCTCTCAAGAAGGCGAACGACGAATTTGGCGCCTGCAAGGAACAGATAACGAGTCTTGAAGGGCAGATCAAGTCGCTCAAGGAGCAGTTGCAAGGAGCTTCCCAGTACGACATCCTGGCAATGAAAAAGAACCGCGACGAGATTTTTGAAAGGCAGCAGGCCTTGACGCACACGTGGAAAAACATTTCGGCCAGGCTCGAGCAGAACGGCGCCGCAGTTGCTGAAGTCCAGAAGATTGCCGCAAGGCTCGGCGACCTGCTCAAGAAGCGCATGATGGTGGAGAACCTCTCGGCCACGGCAAACGGTGGACTTTCGGGAACGAGCAAGGTGATGCTCGAGACTTACGTGCAGGCTTCCTATTTCGACCGTATCGTGAGCCGCGCGAATGTCCGCTTCAGGATTCTTTCGAACGGGCAGTACGAACTGGTGCGCCGCATGGACGCTTCCAACAACAGAAGCCAAAGCGGTCTCGACTTGAACGTGCTCGACCATGCGAGTGGCAGGCAGCGCGAGGTCAAGACGCTCAGCGGTGGCGAGAGCTTCCTGGCGTCGTTGTCGCTTGCGCTCGGCCTTGCCGACGAGGTGCAGAGTTCGGCGGGCGGCATCCAGCTCGATACGATGTTCGTGGACGAAGGTTTCGGTTCGCTTGACGACGAGAGCTTACGTCTCGCCATCAACACGCTGCAGACGCTTGCGGGCGACAACCGGCTGGTGGGCATCATCAGCCACGTCAGCGAACTGGAAAGCAAGATCGAAAAGATTGTTCGAGTGAAGAAGGACGAAAACAAAATCAGCCGGGTCGCTATCGAAGTGTAGCGCATCCGGCCGGATGCCCTCCTTTTGGAGGGCGGATGATATTGACGTTTTTACGGGATGTCGTTCGGCGTGATGCCGTAGGAACGTATTTCCTTGAGCGATAAGATTTCCGACGTACCGTCTTCGAAATTTTCAGCTTGATCGTTGAATTTTTCTACTCCGGCGTCAAAGGCCATATCGAAGGTCGCGTCCTTGTGGCCGAGCATTGTCGTTTCGAGGAAGCCGAGGGTTTTCGAATTCTTTTCTACCGCCCAGCCGATGAACATGTGGCTCGGGACATCGACGATATAGACCTCGAATCCGATGGCTTCGAGGACGGATGCTACAAGGAACGAGAACTCGTTGCAGACGGCCTGCTTGCTGCGGAGCACGTCGATGGGGTAGTCAATCTTTTGTCCCCGGCTTCCGGCGCCGTCGTTTTCCACGTACTTGACGTTGCGGTTCTGCAGGACTTCAAATATGGCCCTCATCACGCGCATCGTGCTTTCTTGCACTGTCGAATCGTCGTTGTATTTCTGGTAGGCCTTGAGTGTTCCGTCCGGCAGCTTTTTCGATATGTCGCCGAGGATAGCGGTAATGGAATCCATGTTCGGTGTTATCCACACGCCATCGTACCAGCTGCGTTTTTCTACGCCCAAAAGCTCGGCGCCGTTGATTTGCATGGGATGCACCGTGGTCGGTTCGGAGGCGGAGAAGAACGGTATTTCCTTGTCGTTCTCGAGGGCGTATGCGCGAATCTGGTAGAGCGTTTTCTTCGGGGCGGTCAATTCAAGGAGCGCTTCGTTGTCGAACTTGAACGAAGGGGCTAGGAGGATTTCCTTGTCGGGGTTGACATTCCCGGTCGCTGTCGCGGTATCGCTGAATCCCTCGATCCAAGCCTTGACCATGACCTTTTTCCAGCGGCATTCCGGCGTACGGATCATCATCTTGTTGACTTCTTCTTGCGTCATGAAGGAGAGGTCTTCTTCCGTGAAATCGAGGTGTTCGCAGGTATTGCGGACCTTGATGGCGAGCGGCTGCGGGGAGGATTCTCCCTTGCTGTTCTTGAAGTCCTTGTACATCAGCGGGTAAAGGTTTGCGAATGCGCCGTAGAGGTCTTCCTTCGCATTGTAGGTCCAGGCATCCAGCGTGCGGATGATGGCCTGCGAGTAGATGTCGGTGTAGATACTGTCGTAGAGCAGTGTGTAAAGGGAGTCGTAGTCGGCTTCCTTCAGGCTGTCGATTAGTGCCATGCGCACGGAATCCATCCAGTCTTCGGCGTAGGTGTTGTCGAAGAGGATATTGTAGATGGAGTCTACGTAGGGTTCCGCATAAAGGCTGTCCCAAAGGGTGCCGGTGACTTCCGAGCGGATGGCTGCGGCGAGGGAGTCAACGTTGACTTCATCGGCGTCTTTGCCGGCGATGCCGTCCTTGCCATCCTTGCCGTCTTCGCCGGAACAGGCGGTGAAGGCTAGCATGAATGCCGTGAATACGGCAAACGCAAAAAATGAAAGCTTGGAATGAACGTTCATAAATCTCC
This sequence comes from Fibrobacter sp., assembly GCA_017642335.1. Taxonomy (GTDB): domain Bacteria; phylum Fibrobacterota; class Fibrobacteria; order Fibrobacterales; family Fibrobacteraceae; genus Fibrobacter. The sequence goes on along the minus strand of JAGCPF010000002.1, from coordinate 79,746 downwards.
TTTCTTGTTTCCGGTTTCGGGTACGGTCAGCGTGCTTTCCGTTTGTTTATTAGTCTTGTATAGGTACCAATCTGGCGGCTGATGATGCCGTCCCAGGTGAAGCATTCGGCGATGCGCCGCTGGGCGCCTTCGAGCAGGGCTACTGTAAGTGAGCGGTCACTGGCAAGGCGCTTGAAAGCGTTGGCCAAGGCTTCGGGGTCTTTTTCTGGTACGAGGATGCCCGATTCGCCGTCTACGACGACATCAGGAATTCCGCCCACGTTGCTCGCGACGATGGGCAGTCCGAGTTCCATCGCTTCGATGAGCACGACGCCGAGGCCCTCGGTATCGCCTTTGCTGTCAACGATGGCGGGTAATACAAAAACGTTCGCTGTGCTGTATTCGTGCGCGAGGTCTTCTGGCGATAGTTTGCCGGTGAACACGACGTGCGGGTACTGCGCGGCATATTGCTTGAGTTTTTCGGTGAGGTCACCCACGCCGACGATGCGGATTTCGAACTTGTCGGCAGGCAGCAGTTTTGCAGAGTCGATCAAGTAGCGGATGCCTTTGCGCTCGATATGGCGCCCGACAAAGAGGACCTTGAACTTCCCGTTCACCGGATGCGGAACAACACATTCGTCTCCCGCGCCTCCTCTCTCGTCTCTCGTCTCTCGTCTCTCGTCTAAATCGGTCTCCCCTCTCTCGTCTCTCGTCTCCTCATAGGGGATAACTCTACTAGGGTGCTGAAGCACCAAGTATCGTTTATCTCGTCTCTCGTCTAAAGTCGTTCCGTACGGGCTCCACTCGACGTCTGCGTTCCGGATGGCCTTGATTTTTGCGGCGGTGAAGCTCGAGTTCGCGAACACTGCCTGCGCCTGTCCGATGGCGAACTTGAGGAAGGGCTTGACCCATTTCTTCTTTCGGATGAGCAGCAGTTCGGCTCCGTGGAAGTTTAGCACCAGCGGGATGCGGAAAAGCTTGACTGCGCCTAGCGCGATGAAGGCGTGCGGGAACGGCCAGTGCGCGTGGATGATGTCGGGGCGCCACTTGCGGCATATCTTGAGGCACTTGAAGAAACCGCTGATGATGTAGGGGATGGCGAGGAGCTGTAGCCAGGGCTTGCTTGCCATTTTTGAAGGGGCGCCTTCTTCGTGAGTGAGGATTTCCCAGCTTGCCGGGGCATAGCGGAAACGGTTCACGCGTGTACCGTCGATTTCGTGGCTTTTGAGCCCCTTGTACGCCGGGGCGAGCACTTGGATTTCGACGCCCGCCTTTCTGAGATGCGCGACAGAAGTCCGGAGCCAGGGGACTTCGGCGTCTTCGTGGAATCGGGGATAGACGGAACCTATGACGAGGACTTTCATGTGCTTGCCGAAGCTGCCTTTTGTTGCATGTCCTGGATGCAGGCGGGGTATACGATGGGAACTACGAGCGACGAGAAGATGTTCGACACGTGGGGGAAATTGTTCATGTTGGCGGTCTGCTCGATGCGGCCACGGACGCGCAGCCAGCCCTCTATCTTCGAGTCGAGAAGCAGCATGCCTAGTCCGGCTTCGTTCTCGATAAACCCGATGATATCGCAGCCGCGGTTGTTCTTGGCGAGTGCTTCCATGAAAATTTTCCAGAATTTGAGGTTGTCCTCTTCGTTGTCGAACTTTCTAGCGATCTGGTCAAAGTTAAACTCAAGGTACACGAACGAGGTATTGTCCTCGTCGCTGCGTATAATTTCTTCCTGACAACGCCGTTCAAATAATTCCTTCGTGTAGATGGAAATATTGAATCTGTATTTTCCAATCAAATTGAAGAGCTGTTCCTTCATCATCGATTGGAATTTAGTCTATTTTTTGGGTATGCAGAGATTGATCAAGTTAAAAAAAGTGCTGAAGAACAGTGTTTTGGCTTCGGCGGTGGAAGGTTTCAAGACCTTGAAGGTGTCTACGGGCAAGTACCGTCCGCTTTCGCCCGCCGAAATAGAGGTTCTCGAGAAAAATGGCAACAGGTGCGACGACTGGTCGAAGGTCTTGGTGGAACCGGCATTCGTCCCGAACTGCATCTACCGCTCCGTATTCAAGGGCGAAGTTTTCCTGCCTGCGTTTTTCGGCACATTGCTCCTGCCTGGCGACGTCTCGTTCCAGACGGGCATATACGACAGTCTCGTTCATAACTGCATTATCGAAAATGCGCTCGTGTACAAGGTCGCGACACTCAGCAACGCGCTCGTGCGCCGTGGCGCCGTGGTCCAGAATGTGGGCTCGCTTGTGGGCAACGGGAAGATAAACTACATGATGGGGACGGGCATTACCGTGGGTAACGAGATGGGCGGCCGTATGGTGTACGTGTTCCCGGAGATTACGCTGGACTTGGTGGATGTGCAGCTTTTCCATAAAGCGGATTCCGCGACCGAGATTGCTTTCAAGGAGCAGCTCATGGCGTACCGCGATGATTGCGTCATGCCTTACGCTATCGTGGGCAAGGGTGCTGTCGTAAGCAACACGAACATCGTGCGCAATAGCTGGATTGGTGAACACGCCCGTGTCGAAGGGGCTGCAAAGATTCGCAATTCCATTATCATGAGTTCGCTCGAACGCTCCACGCACGTTTACGATTCCGTGATTCTTGAGAATTCCAACTTGCAGATGGGCGTGAGCGTCCATACCGGAGCCGAGATCCAGAAGTCCGTGCTCATGGAGCGCTGCAAGGTGGGGAGCAAGGCCATTGTGAAGTCTTCTATCGTGGCGCCGTGCTGCCATATCGAAGAGGCCGAGGTGAACTGCTCCTACGTGGGGCCCATGACGCAGATGCACCACCATTCGCTTTTGATTGCGGCCTTGTGGCCGGAGGGCTGCGGAAACCTGGGTTACGGTGCGAACGTCGGCAGTAACCACACCGGCCGTATGCCCGACCAGGAAATCATGCCCGGGCAGGGAATGTTCTTTGGGCTTGGCGTGAACATCAAATTCCCCGCCAACTACCGCGAGTCGCCGTTTACGTTGGTCGCAAGCGGCGTGACGACATTGCCGCAGCGGCTCAAGTTCCCCTTCTCGCTCATCCGTTCCGGCGACCCGCAGTTGATGGGCGTACCCGCGCGCTTGAACGAAATTATCCCCGGCTGGAACTACGCGAAGAACGCGTACGCCATGGACAGGAACGCCTACAAGTATGCCCAGCGGGGCAAGGGCGCTGTCGCGCCGTCGTTCTACAACATGTTCAGCGCCGAGACCGCCCGCTGCGTTTTCGATGCATACAACCGTTTGCAGGGGGTCGCCGTGCGTGACCTCTACACCCGCCGGGAAATCGACGGACTCGGTGAAAACTTCATGCGCGAGAGCGTGCGCCAGGATGCATTGCGCGCCTATGCGGAATACCTGGAACGCTATGCGCTCGACATGCTGATATCCCTCGTCGAAAACGATGGCTCGCTTGCTACACAGGCACCGCGTGAACTCCGCCGCCTGGTTGCTGGCGACGTGAACAAGGACATCGTGCGTGTCGTGCCGCTGCCCGAAACATTCGAGGAAGTGGTCAAGCGCTTCCGCACGCTCGAAAAGGAATGGTTCGATCGCGTCGGTCACGGGCTCGACCGCGACAGCGCACGTGGCCGCGAAATATTCGACGACTACGATTCCGCACACCCGGTCGATGTCGCCTTCGTGGAATGGGAAAAGACCCGCTTCGAAGAATCCATCCGCCGTCTGAACGCCGTGGCCAAACTCGCGAAGCCGGAAGGGTAACTCTCCGGTGGAACAGATATTGCTCTACATATTGCTCGGTCTCGAAGTCGTGCTGCGCGTACTGCTCGAAGTGCGCGAACGCAGGCTGACCCAAGTGCGTGGCGGCGTGTTCGCAGTGCTCCGCCTTGTGCCGCTTTTAAACGACATCGTGCCCCTGCCCGAATCACGCAAGGCGCCTGCCGCCTCGGCCTTTGTCGAGAAGCACGAAGAAGGCCACAAGAGCCTGCACCACGGCATCCTGCGCAGCGTCACCAAGATTATCTTCTTGATTGTCGCCGTGTGGTTTTTGGCCGCGATGCTCTCGCGGTTCGGCCTCACCATTTACGAATCCGTGCTGTGGCTGCACTTGGCCGCCATACCTCTCCGGATGATATTCCATCTGTACTGCTGGAACCAGGAATATGAAGCCGACGCCTACGCGATGAAGCAGCTCGGCAAAGCCAAAACCAAAGAAGCCATGCGCGACCTTGTCGCAAGCGAAATCCCGTACACGAAGCTCTTTGCCGTCGTGTACCGCGAGCACCCGACCGCAACGCTGCGCCAACGTCGCCTGTTTGCGAAGTGAAGATTGACATTTTATGACATCTGTTTGGATGTATTTTTATACAGTATCAAATGGAGGTCATTATGAATCAGGAACAGAAAACCATTCGCGTCATGGGCACGGGATTCGTCAAAACCGTCCCCGACACCACGAGACTCACTTTTGAGGTGGATTCCCTGCACGATACGTACGAAAAGGCGTATAACGAGGCCGCAATCGGGAACAAAAACCTGCGAGAAGCGCTTGGAATGTTGAATATTCCAAAGGATTCGCTCAAAACAACGAACTTTTCTATAACCAAAAAAACGGAGTGGAAAAGCAAAGAAAACAAACACGTTTTTGTCGGCTTCGAATTGCGCCAGGAACTCGCTATCGAATTGCCGCTGGACAGCGTGATTACCTCTAAAGTCATGTCCACACTCGGCAAAGCGTGGCCTGAACTCGATGTGGACATCTCCTTCATCAAAAAAGATACCCATGATGTCAAACTCCAGATTTTGGAATCCGCCGTCAAGGATGCCCGCGAAAAAGCCGAAGTCATCGCAGCGACATTGGGGCATAAGCTCGGCGGCATCATCAGCGCAGATTACTCTAAGCGGAGTATCGACATCAATTACCACGAAGAACGGCTTCGCTTATGTGACAGCGGGTTTTGCGACAAAGATGCCTCTATTGATTACACCCCCGACGATATCGAGGCCGGCGACACGATCGAAACCGTGTGGTATTTGGAATAAATATAGCGCCTAAATCTGCAATATCTTGCAGATTTCTATTGACAAATCAGGCAATATTATATATTTTAATGCGAAAACCGCAATATATTGCCGATTTAACGCATTTCAGATGGAATAAATTACTGTTATTGGAGCCAAAGTTATGGAAAATCTCGGAAAACAGATTTCGGAAAGACGAAAGAAATTGGGTCTGTCCCAAGAGGATCTGGCCGAGATTTCCGGTGTTTCGCCCAGAACAATCAACTCCGTCGAACTCGGGAAAGCAAACCCGTCCATCAACGTTTTGAGCAAGATGATTAAGCCTTTAGGTTTTGTGGTTACCTTAAGCGAAAGGGTGACGCATGAATAACGACAAAGTCCGCATCGCATGCGTTTATTATAACGACATTCTTGCTGGGTATCTTTTGCAAAACAGCAGGGGCTACGCATTTTTTTACGATTCTGATTATGTGGCTTCCCGAAATCCGTCCATCGCATTGGATATGCCGAAAAAGAAGCGTTTGTTCCGCTTGCCTTATTTGTTTCCGTATTTTCAAGGATTACTCCCAGAGGGAGCGAACAAGACTTTTTATTGTGAGCGTCTCGGCATTAAGCGCACAGACAAATTTGCAATGCTCTTGAATCTCGCCAATCACGAAACAATCGGCGCTGTCACCGTGCGCGAAAGGAGCCGCTGATGGGTCTCTGCCATTGCTGCTTAAAAGAAACGGAACAAGATTTCTGTCGAGCCTGTTCGAAGGCTTTGTTTGGCGTTTCTAGATTTAGCGCGACTTTGGATTTTGACGTTCCGCAACTCGCATTTGCAAAGGATGGAACAGTCAAGAGAATTTCTATTTCCGGGGCACAGACAAAGTTTTCAGTCCGAATAGAAAACAAGAAACTGGTCAACACAGATCGCGGTGGAACACACATTCTAAAACCGACCTTGTTGCCGTACTACGAGAACTATCAAGACGCTCCAGCCAATGAGCATGTGACCATGCTGATGGCACGTGTTCTTTTCAAGATTCCTACGGCGTTATCTGCTCTTCTTTACTTCAAAAATGGCGACTCCGTCTACATCACCAAACGCTTTGACGTCATTGAAACTGGCGTGCATGCAGGAGAGCGTTTGAGTCAAAGCGACTTTGCGCAAATTGCAGGACTTGTCCCCGAAATAAACGGCAGCGACTACAAATACAAAGGAATTTCATACGAAGGAATTGCCGCACTGATTCGCGAGAACGTGAGTGCCGCCGACATCGCCGTCGAAGTATTTTTCAGAACAGTTTTTTTCAATTATATCGCGTGTAACGGCGATGCACATGCAAAGAATTTTTCTCTCCGCAATTCCGTCGAAAATCTCGATGTCTATGACTTGACTCCCGCATACGACTTGCTGAATACTTCGCTTCACATTCCCTATGAGCAATCGCGTACAGCACTCGACTTATTCAAGGATGAAGACGATTTCAAGACTCCTTTTTACGAGGCAAACGGTTTTTACGGCACTCCTGATTTTATGGAATTTGCCAAGAGAATCGGAGTTGTTGAAAAGAGAGCCTCACGTTTCATAAAACAGGCTATCGATGCCGTGCCCGCAATGGAAGAAATGCTGGACAAGTCATTCTTGAGCGAACAAGGCAAAGCGAAATACAAGGAATCTATCCGAGATAGAGCCAAAGCACTTGGGCTATAGAGGATTTTTAAGCGTATGCCCCTCCCTCTTGACTTTTTTAACTTAATAAGTTAAATTAAGTTAAAAGGGGCGTTATGAGCATCGGCGGGATAACATACAAGACCATCAACGGCAAGCGCTACGCATATTACCAGTGGTGCGAAAACGGCAAGCAGCGGAGCCGGCGGGTCAAGGATGACGAGCTGGAATTGCTTGCGGCGCAGATTGAATCGGCCAAAAGCCAGGTGGCGCTTTCGCGATCCTTGTCGCTGTCCGATGTTCGGGCGACTTATTCGGCGCAGCCTCTTGCGGCTTTCAAGACCGACGTGAAGACGGGCGCCTTGCTCGAAAACTTCGCTGCTCCCGTGAAGGGATTCAAGAAACGGGAATGTTTCGCGACTTTGCACGACTACGTCTATGGCGAAAATAACGACCGGGTGCTTGTGCTGTACGGCCTGCGTCGTACGGGCAAGACGACGCTCGTGCGGCAGCTGATTGGCGAGATGGATGCGGCGTTCCGTGCCAAGACGGCGTTTGTCCAGGTGAATGCGCGGCACACGCTTGCCGATGTCAATCACGACTTCAAGTTGCTGGAATCGCAGGGGTTCAAGTGCGTGTTCGTGGACGAGGTGACGCAACTCGGAGACTTTATCGAGGGGGCAGCGCTTTTTTCGGACGTGTTCGCGGTAGGCGGCATGAAGGTGATTCTGTCGGGCACGGATTCTTTGGGGTTCGTTTTCTCCGAAGATGAGCAGCTTTATGACCGCTGCATTCTGCTGCACACCACTTTTATCCCGTACCGCGAATTCGAACGTGTGCTGGGTATCGCGGGAATTGACGAGTTCATTCGTTACGGCGGTACTATGAGCATGGGTGGCGCTCACTACAACAAGGACAAGTTTACCTTCGCCACGAAGAAGGGGGCCGATGACTATGTGGATTCTGCCATCGCTCGCAATATCCAACATTCCCTCAAGTGCTACCAATACGGTGGCCATTTCCGGTCGCTCCAGCAACTTTACGAGCGTGGCGAGCTGACGAACGCCATTAACCGGATTGTCGAAGACATAAACCATCGTTTTACTCTTGAGGTCTTGACGCGCGATTTTGCATCGAATGATTTGAAAATCTCGGCATCGAATTTGCGTCGTGACAGGATGAACCCGACGGATGTTTTAGACAAGGTGAATGCGGCGGCAATTGCGCAGAAGATGAAGCGCCTGCTCGAAATCAGGGATCGTGACGAATGTTCGGTAAAGATCGAGGACGCGCACCGCGTGGAGATTCGCGAATACCTGCAGATGCTTGACATGGTTTGCGCTGTCGACGTGGTGAATATGGCTTCGCTCAACAATTCCGGCAGTCGTACAGTCTTGGCGCAGCCCGGCCTGCGTTATGCGCAATCTGAAGCGCTGATTCGTAGCCTGTTGATGGACGAGGCGTTCAAGAAGATTTCCATCGGCGAGCGCAACCGTATTGTGGCGCGCATTCTGGATGAAATCCGTGGCCGCATGATGGAAGAAATCGTGCTTCTTGAGACCAAGATGGCCCGGCCAGACAAACAGGTTTTCACGCTCCAGTTCCCCGTGGGCGAATTTGATATGGTGGTGTTCGATTCCGAAAACGCTTGTTGCGAAATCTATGAAATTAAGCACAGCGACAAGGTGATTCCTGCGCAGTGCCGACACTTGCTCGACAAAAAGAAGTGCCGTGACACGGAATTCCGCTACGGCACGATTACGGGCAAATATGTCATCTATCGTGGAGAGTCTTGCCGCATGGGTGAGGTGGAGTACTTGAACGTGGAAGAATTCCTGAAGGGGCTTAAATAATCGGGTTTTCGGGGAATTTTGCGAAAACTCCCTCTTATATTCCTTTGGGCAGAAATAGCAATAGTTTTTTCCTATATTCTTCAGTATGAAACGGATTATTTTTATAGTAGTTGCCTTCGCGGCCATATTGGCGTCGGCAGCCGAAGACATCAAGATTGTCAAGGTCAACGACAGCAACTTCGAGAATGAGGTTCTGAAATCCAAGAAACCGGTCATCCTGGATATTACTTCCACGAGCTGCCCGCCGTGCCTCATCATGATTCCCACGCTCATCGGTATAGCGAAGAACTATCCCGACATCAAGATTGCGACGGTCGGCATCGACGAACCGGGAATCGACAATATCAAGGCATCGCTCCCCATCCAGGCTTTCCCGACGTTCTTCCTCTTTAAAGACGGGAAGGTCGTGAACCAGCTTGTCGGTGTCGTGAAAGAAGAGGAACTGTTCGCCGCGCTGCAGTACACGCCTTCGAAAAAGGGTGCGGCCAAGTCCGCCAAGAAATCGAAGAATTCTCCGAAGAATCTCGTCTGCAAGACGAACGGCCAGTTCAACGGTCTCAAGAATCTCGTGACGATTTCGTTCGTGTTCGGTGCCACCGAAATCGAGAACGTCGACATTGTGACGGATGTGTTCGTGCCGCCTGAGAAGGAAAGCCAGCGCGAGCAGATGATTGAACATGTGCGTGCAAGCGGCAAGGGGGAGGTAACCCCGACGATGACCGGGTTCCGGATGCACATCGACAACAACTGCCGATTCATGAAGGCGATGGACATGAAGCGCACTTCCACTTATGGCGAAATGCGTGCCGGCCTCGAGCTGCAGGGATTTAACTGCAACTAGCCTAGTCGTTATCTTTCAATATAAAACCGATTCTTCTTGCGGCCAAGGAGAATCGTCATGCCGGATTATTTGGCGAGATGCAGCTTGCGCAACACCTTTCCGAGCAGCTCGTTCAATATATCCTTTGCGTCTTTGCTGCCCAGGTAGCGTTGGATAATCAGCGTGAGCGTAAACAGCGCAATGCCCGCGGCACAGGCGTAGATGATGAGAACGATAAGGCTTGTATTGCGGACAAACTCGCCGGAAACGTGGTCGAGGCCGATGGCGGCTGCAATCATGATGCCGAAGGCGACAAGCGCACGGAGCATGTTCAGCAGGGCGTCCTTCATGCCGTCGGTCCCGTTCTTCCTGGCCCACATGAATATCATCGAGAGCACCTGGAGGATGGCGCCGGTAGCACCGATAATGGGCACGCTCTTGATGCCGAGTCCCACTTCGGGGGCGCCGAGCAAAATGTATGCGGGGATGGTCGCGGCGAAGATGCCGGTGTTGAGGAGGGTCGGCACCCACATGCGCTCGCAGGCGTAGAAGCTACGGACGAGTACGGCTTGCAGGCAGAGCCCGAGGCTCACGGGCAGGTACCAGCGGAGAATTTCGGAAATGGCTTCGGTCGTTTCGCGCTGGAAGGCGCCGCGCTCGAACAGGATGCGTACCGCCGGGAAGCTGAGCGCCCATACGGCGACGACGGCGGGAATCAATATGCAGAACATGCGCGAGAGGCTCTTCCAGATTTTGCGGTTGAGCTGCGGGAAGTCGCCTTCCTTGACGAGGCGCGCCATGTCGGGGTAGCTCGTGACGGATACGGAGAACCCGAAGACGGCCACCAGCGTGTACATGACGCGGTAGGCGTAGTTGAGGCTCGAAATACCGCTGGTGCCGAAATTCGCGCCAAAGCTACGGATAATGAATTCGAGACCGAACATGGAGCCTACGCCGAGCGACATCGGGAGCATCATCTTGAAGTAACGCGCGATATCGGGATGCTTGGGCTGGACAATGAATTCGTAATGCACGCCGCCACGCCGGGCGCCGAGGATTTGCAGAGCGAAAAATCCGATGAAGGCGCCCACCGGCACGCCCCAGGCGAAGCCTTCGAGGCCGTAGTCCGTGCCGGTGTACTTACCGAGCGCGAGCCCGGCCGCACCGCCGCCGACAATCGCCACGTTGTAGATGAGGCCAGTGAGCGAGGGAATCAGGAACTGTTTGCGGGTGTGCTGCACGGCGACGAGGATACTTCCCACGAAAATGAACACCTGGCCGGGCAAGATGATGCGTCCGTAATATGCGGCGCGCTCGATAAGATCCGGCGTGGCGCCATCGACCGTCAACAGCTGCAAAAGCTCCTTCATCCAGATGAATGCGGGCACCACCAGAATCAAAAGCGCGATGCCGAAGGTGTTCAGCACATTGCTGAAGAATTTCCATCCGCCCTTCTCGTCGCCAGCCACTTTGTATCCCGTGAAAATCGGGATGAAGATAATCGAGAGGAATCCTGTACTCACCACATGGTTCAAGATGTCGGGAATCATGAACGCGAGGTCGAGAGCGTTCTTTTCGAGCGAGACGCCTGCGGCGTGGGCCAAGAGCATTTCGCGGAAAATCCCGAGCACGCGGCTCAGGAGCATGGATACGGCAACGATAATGGCAGCTTTGTTCATTTTAGATGAGAGATGAAAGACGGGAGAGGAGAGATGATAGGTCTGTCGGAAAGGTAGTAATTTTTATATATCTTTATGGTATGAAGAAGAAAAACCTTGTCTTGGCAATTTTATCACTGGTTGCCTTTTCTTTTGCTGCCAAAGTCCAGGTTCTTCCCCCTTCCGGGGCGGAATTTGCTACCGATGCGCCCAACATGGTGCAGTCCATTGTGCGTGCTGCAGTGGGTCAGACGGGTAATACCCTTGTGGAGTCCGGTGCCGATGTTCAGCTCCGTACGACCTTGATGACCATGGGTTCTTCCATTATTGTTGTCTGTGAGCAGGTGAAGGATGGTGCCGTCGTCGGGACCGGCAAGGAAAAGGCTTCTTCCATTGAAAATTTGGATGTCGCTATCGAAATTGCGACAAAGCAGGCGCTGGCCAACCTCGCCACCAATGAATCTGCCGAACCGCAGGTGGTATACGTAGATTCGCCCGAACGTTCTCGCGATTCCGGTGAAGACCCGAACGATAAATTTGCGCACAAGCGTCCTACCCGCAACTATGCAAGTTACGGCTTGGGCATGGCGATGTGGCACAACTACAATTACACCGATGCCAGTTGCAAGAATGATGCAAAATGCCATAAGGTCAATGATGTCGACCGCTCCTGGGAGAAGGCTTTCGTATTCCACTATGCGCGCATTTTTGAGACGGCCCCGCAGGGCGCCATCACTATCGTGAACAATATGGACATCACCTTCAGCGATGGGTGGGAATGGCACGAGGCATTCCTGATTGGCGGGCGTTTCTTTTTTAGCACGGGCATGCTGACGCCATACTTGGGTGCCGGCCTCGGTCTTGGCGTCCAGGTAGACGATCACTACAACGACAGGGATGAATACTTTGCCGTCGGCCTTGCCTGCGGTACGGAGGCGGGTATCATTTTCTTCCGCAATTCCTCGGTCCAGCTGGAACTTGGTTTTGCCTGGGATGCTTTGTGGGACGGCTTCGATAGCATTAAACGTCGCTTCGGTGCTGGAAGTGTTTACATAGCCATCAACTATTAATACGGACAGGTCGGGAATGCTTATGAAAAGTTTGTTTTTCACCGGATTGATGGCCCTGCTGGCCGTTTATTCCAATGCGGCAACGACAATCACTCCAACGGTTCCCGCGAAAGATGGCGGCTGTTACCAGATATCGAATGCCAATGAACTTTACGGTTTTGCGGCTATCGTGAATGGTGACAGTACGACGACTGGGAGTCATTTTGCCTGTGGCGAGTTGACGGCGAATATCGTCGTGAACGAAGGTGTCTTGACTGAAGACGGTTCGCTCAATGTCGCCGATACGGCGGATTTTATTCCTTGGACGCCAATAAAAGAATACGGCGGTGTCTTTGACGGAATGGGACATACGATTTCGGGTCTTTACGTCAATGACGAAAATATGGTCGATGTCGGATTGTTTGGCAATTTCCTTCCTGTTACTAAAAATGTTGAACCTACGATTATCAGGAACCTGGGTATTGTCGGTTCTTTTTTAAAGGGTAAGACATATGTGGGTGCGATTGTCGGATCATTGATGGCATCGAATGACGCGAAAAAGAGCTATAAAATTGAGAATTGCTTCAATAGTTCTCGCATTGAGGGTGAACTGTTTGCGGGTGGAATCGCTGGCTATATAGGGGGACTGATAAAGATAAAGGGTTGCTGGAATACTGGGACTATTTCCTCAGGTTCTTGTGTGGGCGGGATTGCTGGTGAAATTGCGTTATCTGGGCGGACCGAATTTTTTGCAAGTGTTGAAAATAGTTTTAACGCCGGCAAAGTTACGGGGATGGTTGCGGGCGGTATTGTCTCTGATGTGTACGAAAACGTGCGATTGATGAACTGTTACAATCTCGGTAATGTAGTCGGAAGGGGGTATGCCGGTGGAATTGTTGCGACTTTTACCTATAATTGCAATTCGCGTATTGTGAATGTATATAATGCAGGCAAAGTGGAGAATCCGGATGCGAATATGGAGGAAATTACCCCATATTTACCAAACCCGATTGTGGCTGATTTATATGAGGAATGTACAAGCGAAAATACGGATCATTTGCCCGAGAACGCATTCTTCTTGAATACGAGTGTGTCAAACGAGTTTTTGTACGATACAATTGGTGTCTCGACAAGTGCGGAAATGTTCGAGAATGGAACTGTCGCTTACCTGTTGCGCAACTATTATTATGAAGGTCTGAACGCTTCCGCATGGGGGCAGCGTATTGGAACCGATGACTATCCGGATTTCAGCGGAAGCATAGAGGGAACTCCGACCATAACATTTGCGTCGCTTACTCTGCATACTTATGATGGCGATACCACCTCGTTGCCCCAAAAATATGTACCCGGTTATGCGTTCAGGCTTCCTCCGGTGAATCGGGATGGCTACGTGTTTCGCGGTTGGTTCAACAACGAGGGATTGACGGGTGACTCTGTGGTTTTTTTCCCGGAAACGGCGACAGGTGAACAGGAATTCTGGGCGAAGTTCAGCAGGATTTCTACGGTAACGTTCGAAACCGGCGGTGGAGTGCTCAAATCCGGTTATCCCGAATCCTATATCGAAGGAATCGGGGTGCCCCTTCCGGAACAGGTTACGCGCGTGGGCTACATATTCCGCGGCTGGTATGCAAGCGATGACTTCAGCGGTAGCCGTGTTCGCGAAATAGATACGGCGCAAACCGGTGACAAGGTGTTCTATGCGAAGTGGTTCAAGAAACAGGAACCTTCAAAAGACAAGAATGGATGCTACGTTATCAACGATGCCAACGAACTGTACGGGTTTGCCGCCATCGTGAACGGGACGGACGGATTCGAAGAGGAAAAGAGGGCCTGCGCGGTCCTTGCGGCCGATATCGTGGTGAACGAGGACGTAATCGACGATGAAGGCGCCCTCAACGAAAGCGGCGTGGACGATTTCATTGTGTGGGAACCGATAGAGTATTTCGGGGGCGAGTTCGACGGGGCCATGCATTCCATCTCGGGTTTGTACTACAACGACACGTCAAATGTGAATCCGCGTGATTACATCGGGTTGTTCGGTTCTCTGGAAATGACGAAGGTGGATGCGCCCGTGGTTATCAAGAACGTGGGCGTCGTGGGATCGTATTTTTCGACGTATGGCCATATTGGCGCTCTTGTCGGGTTGATATCGTGCCCCACCCGCATGTATAACACGGAATATATCATTCAGAACAGCTATAGCACTTCTACGGTAGTGAATACCTACAGATATTATGGCCGGAGTGCGGGCCTTGTGGGTTACGTCGGTGGAGCGAGCAATCTTACCATTGAGAATACGTATAACGCCGGGATGATTTCCGCCCTCACAAATTATTCCGGCGGAATTGTGGGCGAAGCCGAAAATACTTCAGATCTCAAAATCGTGAACAGCTACAATGTCGGAATGGTCAGGGACCGTCGCAACAGCACGGTGCATTATCGCCTGATTGGTGGCAGTATGCTGTACATGGAAATGGAGAACTGTTACTACCTGGAAAATTATGGCGGGTCTTCTGTGGACGGAATCCCGGCGACCCGTGAGCAGTTCAGGGATGGTTCTGTGGCGACTGCCTTGCATGGGGGGCTGAATGGCGACATCTGGGGACAAGATGTCGGTACGGATACGTTGCCGAATTTCAGCGGCAAGGTGGAAAATTCCGCCGTGACTGTGAACAAGGTGACATTCCACACCTTCGATGGCGACACGACGGCTTATTTCCAGAACTATGTGTCAGGGCTCAAAAGGGTTCTCCCCGATACGGTGGAGAGGATGGGCTACCACTTTGCGGGCTGGTATGCCGATTCGGCGTTTACCGGTTCGTCCTTGAAATCCATCGACGAGGACGCCACGGGAGACAAGGAATTCTTTGCCAAGTGGGATGCCGTGATGGTCAAGGTGGTATGGACTTCCAATAATAACAAGTGGGGCGTTGTTTCCGGCCTCCATGAAGATAGTCTTTACAATTACAACGATACGGTTTATGCGAATGCGACCGCTTCGGAGGGTTACGTGTTCAGCTACTGGATGTATCCAAGGAATGACAAGGATACCGCCGTTTCCTTCGTGGCTACGCACGATACGATCCTTAATGCCGTCTTTACGTGGGCATCGAGCTCGAGTTCTGCACCGACATCGTCATCCAGCATCAGTTCCAGTTCCAGCAAGACTATCGCGAGTTCGTCCAGTGTTGCGCCTAAGTCCTCTTCGAGCGCGGGCAAGTCGAGCACAAGCGCAAAGTCTAGTTCTAGCAAGGCGCAGTCCAGCAGTTCCTGCGAGGGAAAGAATTGCAAGTCATCTGAAGATTTCGATATCGCACCCCGCGTTTGTACGGGCAAGAATTGCAAGGATGCGTTGAAGGAATATGGCATAGCGCCCCGTTTCGACATCGGCGTGGAATCGCACATGATTCATGTTTATGGTGCCGCACCGGGCAAGGTGTACGCATTGTTCGATGCGCAGGGGAAGACGCTTGAGTTCGGGCGCGTGCTCTCTACCGACTTTGCCATTGCGGTTGCCCTGCCTGGCGTGTATCTGATACGCGTCGACAGAGAGACCCGCAAAGTCGTGGTAAAGTAATATAAGAACGCGAGCAAAGACAAAAAGATTTCAGTAACTAAACGTCACCGATTTCGCCGGTGGCGATGAAGTTCTTGATGGCGCGGGATATGCGCATGCTGCAGAAGTTCGGTCCGCACATGCTGCAGAAATGGCTGCTCTTCGCCTGGCTGCCGGGGAGCGTCTTGTCGTGGAATTCCATGGCCTTTTCGGGGTCGAGGGAAAGCGCGAACTGGTCGTTCCAGCGGAAGTCAAAGCGGGCGCGGGAAAGGGCGTCGTCGCGGAACTGTGCCGCGAAGTGTCCCTTGGCGAGGTCGGCCGCGTGGGCGGCGAGCTTGTAGGTGACCACGCCGTCGCGCACGTCGTCGCGGTTGGGCAGGCCCAGGTGTTCCTTGGGCGTCACGTAGCAGAGCATGGCGGTGCCGTACCAGCCGATCTGTGCCGCACCGATGGCCGACGTGATGTGGTCGTAACCGGGAGCGATGTCGGTGGTGAGGGGGCCGAGCGTGTAGAACGGGGCTCCGTGGCACTTTTCGAGCTGGCGTGCCATGTTGTCCTGGATCTTGTGCATGGGCACATGGCCCGGGCCTTCGATAATTACCTGTACGCCGTATTCCCAGGCGATCTTCGTGAGTTCGCCGAGGGTGTCGAGTTCGCCGAATTGGGCGGCATCGTTCGCGTCGGCGAGAGAACCCGGGCGAAGCCCGTCGCCGAGCGATACGGCGATGTCGTATGCCGCGAGGATTTCGCAGATTTCACGGAAATGCGTGTAGAGGAAATTCTGCTGGTGGTGGGTCATCTGCCACAGGGCGAGGATGGATCCTCCGCGGCTAACGATGCCGGTGGTACGCTTGGCCGTGAGCGGGATGTGTTCCATCAAGAGGCCCGCGTGAATCGTGAAGTAGTCCACGCCCTGTTCCGCCTGCTCGATGAGCGTGTCGCGGAAGATTTCCCAGGTGAGGTCCTGGGCCCTGCCGTTCACCTTCTCGAGTGCCTGGTAGATAGGCACTGTTCCTATAGGCACGGGGCTGTTGCGGATAATCCATTCGCGGGTCTCGTGGATGTGCTTGCCGGTGGAAAGGTCCATCACCGTGTCGGCGCCCCAGCGTACGGACCAGGCCATCTTCTCGACTTCTTCCTCGATGGAACTTGTAATGGCCGAGTTGCCGATATTGCTGTTGATTTTCACCAGGAAGTTCGTGCCGATAATCATGGGCTCGCATTCCGGGTGGTTGATGTTGCCCGGCAGAATCGCGCGGCCTGCGGCAATCTCGTCGCGGACGAATTCCGCCGTGATGGGCTTGCCGTCGCTCTTGAGCTTCCCGGCGGCGACAAGTTCGTCGATACGCTGGTTCTCGCGGATGGCGACGTATTCCATTTCCTTGGTGATGATTCCCTTGCGGGCGTAGTCCAGCTGGGTCAGGTGATGACCGGCCTTTGCACGGAGCGGATGGTGCGTCGCGTTGAAGCGCAGGTGGTCGAGCTCGTGGTTCTCGCGGCGGGCGCGCCCGTAGGCCGACGTGATGTCGTCGAGCTGCTCGGCGTCACCGCGTTCCATAATCCAGCTTTCCCTGAAGCGTTCGATACCCTTCGTCACGTCAAGCGTGATGTCCTTGTCGCTATAGGGGCCGCTCGTGTCGTACACGGTGACGGTCGGGAACTCGGGGTCGTCAATTTGGATTTCACGCATTCCCACGCGGATGTCCGGATAAATCTTTCCCGGTACATACACCTTGCGGGAGTTCATAAATGGTTTAAGGAGAGACTCCATCAAATACTCGCTTTTCCTACGGAAACATTATAGTTGAAATATAGAAATACCGACAATGCAAATTTTGTATATTCTTCGGCAAAGAGGATTCTATGTCAAGGATTTTCATTTTTGCTTTTTTAGTTTTTTGCGCCATTCCCGTCTTCGCCTTCGATATTTCCGTGAAGGCCAATGTCGACAACGCCCAGGTGTTCGTGGGCGATATGTTCAATTACGAAATCCAGGTAGTGGCGCCCGAGAGCGCCGTTGTGGATTTGCCGAGCTTTGTCGGTAACCTCGGAAGTTTCGAAGTCAAGGAGATGAAGAACGAGAAGGTGACCGACGGCATGCCCAAGGGTACGGCCAAGTTCGTATGGCTCGCGACGCTCAACACGTTCGTGAGCGGGGATTTCCTGATTGCCCCGCAGCAGGTGAGCGCCGTTATCGGAAGCGATACCGTGAAGACGAATACTGACCCTGTGGCCGTGAAGGTCGCGACACGCACGACCGGAGAAGAGACGGACATTTTGGAAGCGGAAGACCCGCTTGACGACCCGCGCCTGCCGCAATGGTTCTTTATCGTGCTGATTGTCGTGGGTGTCGCGCTGCTCGTGTTCCTCGGCTGGTTCCTGCACAAGAAATTTGCGAAGGCTGGCGCTACGCCGCGCCTGCCGCCCTACGAAGAAGCAGTGCTCGCGCTCAAGGAACTGCGCGGCAAGAACTACCTTGCCGAAGGCAACCAGGGCGACTACTTCATGGGGCTCGGGTTCATTACCCGCCGCTACGTGGAGCGCCGTTTCGAGGTGGACATTTTGGATGCGACCGTCGCCGAGCTCAAGCAGCGCATGGCGCACGTGGCCGGCCTCCCGCAGGCCTACAAAGAATCCATGGTGAACCTCGCAGTAGAAACCGAACCGGTGAAGTTCGCCAAGATGAAGCTCGAAGGCGAGCGCTGCAAGTTCTGGGACGAATGGGCTGACCGCCTGCTCGAAGACACCAAGCCCACGCCCGAAGAGGAACAGGCCAAGAAGGATGCCCTGAAGGCTGCCGTCAAAACGGTGAAGAGCGCCCGCAAAAAGAAGAAGTAAAAATCCCGTCCTATTTTCGGGGAACGAAGCGCACGACCCACATGTCGGCGTCGGTGCCCACGCGCACGGGCGGTCCCCAGCAGTCGACGCCTGCGCTCACTATCCAGCGGACTCCATCGAGCACGCCTTCGCCGTAGGCGAGTCTCCACACGAAACGGATGACGATGTTCCCGGGGAAGAACTGCCCGTTGTGGGTATGTCCCGAGAACGCGAAATCGGGCAGGCGTCCGGTATGTTCCGGTTCGATTCCTTTTGGCTGGTGGTCCAGAACTATCCAGGGGAGCGAATCGTTTTTCGGTGCGATTTGCGCGAGGGGCGCGCGGTCGGTTCCGCGTCCGCGTGCCACCTGGAAGTCCGTGCGTCCCGTAAAGCAGGCGTGCGGCTTGCATTCTGTCGCGTCGTCGAGGGCCGCGAAACCCACCTTGCGCATCCATCCGTTCGGATCGGATCCCGAGCGTTCCTGCATTCCCTCGTGGTTTCCGTTGATTCCGATGGCGGCCACCTTCGCTCCCGCGACAAGCTTTTTGAACAGCGTGTCGTAACCCCACGCATCGAGCGTCTCCGTGGAAACATCCGCCAGGTCGCCGCCGAACAGCAGGTAGTCGGGCGCTATCGAGTCCACGTCGGCAATCATGCGTTCCAGTTTTGTCCGGTCGAAAAGCGGGTCCACGTGGATGTCGCTGAAGAATACGGCGGTAAAGCCTTCGGTGTAGGGGGCGGGCAGCTCGATGGTTGTGTCGACCAGCTTGTAGTGCGCGTTATGCGGCACGCCGTAAGCGATGAGCCCGAGGGTCATCGCGAGCGTCGCCGCGAGGAGGGCGCGGCTCGTGACCGTCACCGTGCGGGGCTGCAGCGGGCGCCGGCGTATTGCGCGGCGCACGGCCCTGAAGATGCACCAGGGGATGTAGAGCAACAGCGCCTGGCAGAGCCACACCGACGTGAAGGCGACGAGGGCGGAGCCGGCGAGCGTGCCGCGGAGAGTCATCCCGAGGAAAATCGCGATCAGGACGCCGAGGGCGAGCAATTTGCCCTTTTTGCCCGGAATGACGGCGCTCAGGTTGGTGTATATCAGGATGAGTCCTGCAAGCAGTATGACAAGGAATATGGACATGGGCTCCCTGGTGTGTTAGTCAAAGCTATGCAAATTTTACAATTAATGCCAGAAGAATAATATAGATTGATTTATACATAGTGGGTTATTAGGGTTGGAGATTCGAAGATGTCTTTTAAGGTAGCATTTTCCTTTCTTGCCACGTTCTGTGGCTTTTTCTTTATCCAGTCGTTATGCGGCTGCGGCGATGACACCTCTACGGGAAAGTCGCCGGCAATCGAAGCCGAAAGTCCGGAGGATGATTCCGGACTGGGGGCGAGTTCCTCGAGTACCGGGGGGGACGCCCCAGACGATTCTGTACATGTTTCGGCGGGTGACGCCATGTCTTCGGGAACAGGAGTGTCCCGGAGTTCCGACAGCGGGACGGAGGGCCGTGAGCCCGAACCGTCATCCGGTTCCCTGCCCGCGTCTACGCCGGGGCAGGCCGGCCCGCTGTCAACGTCGTCCACATCGGTGTCGTCTGCCGCGCCATCGTCTTCTTCCGTGATGCCGGCGTCCTCGGCGGAGCCTTCGGTTCCGCCCGCCCTCTCGCAGGTGACACTTGACGAGAACGGCTTTGCCACGGTCGCCGACGTGTACCGTAGTCTCGCTCCCGACGAGAGGGCGGTGTTCGTCATTCGCCATTCCGAACGCGAGGACGCCGTGACCATGGAGACCGAGCTTACGGCCAACGGCGTCAAGATGGCGCAGGACCTTGGCAAGACACTGCAGGGCGACGAAGAGTTTTCCTACATCACGTCGGGCTTTGTCCGCACGAACGAGACTGCGAACAACATATCGAAGGGTCGCGGCGAGGCGAGCCTCCCCAAGCTGATAACCAATTACGACATTACGGGCAACTGGTTCCTCCGCACTTCGGCGGATTCCTTGGCGGACTATGCGACCCAGCTGGGCATGAAGGGCAGTTCTGTCGAGCTGATGGCGCACTGGGCCTATGGCGAACCTTATCCGGATGTGTTGCGTGAACTGGATCCCAGGGCAGAAGAATTCATGCAGTCGGTCATATTGAAGAACCTGTCAAAATGGAAGCGCGTGAGCATCATGGTTTCGCACGATATCTTCGTGATGCCGCTGACGGTGTACGGCTCGCAGCGCAAAGTGGCTCTCAAGTATCACGAGGACTACCACTGGATAAACTATATCGCGGGGCTTGCCATTATCGTTGACTCGAACAACGGCCTGCGCTATATCCCGGTGAAAGGGGCCGAGTCGGGTGTCATTGATTATCTGGCCATTTATATGGAGCAGAGCGGTTACGGCAACACGACCGGGCGCAAGCACTAGGTTGCGTTCGTTATAGCAGATAGTCCATGCGGATGTTCCGCATGCTTTCGAACAAGTTAGCCTTCAGCGTGGAGTTGCCCTTGGTGAGGCTCTGGATTTCTTCGCGGATGCTCTTGCGGTGGGATGCCTTCGAGAACTCGCAGGTGCACGTGAACTTGCGGATGTCGGCATCTTCGGCGTACTCGATGATTTCGCTTTCTTCGCAGTAGCACAGCGGGCGGATGATGCTGCACGGGTATTTTTCGTAGGGAACCATCGGCGGCATGCCGCTGAACTCGCCCTTGTACAGCATGTTCATAAGAAGCGTTTCTACGATGTCGTCCATGTGGTGGCCGAGCGCAATCTTGTTGTAGCCGTTCTCGCGGGCGAACTTGATGAGTTCGGTGCGGCGTTGCGTGCTGCACCAGTAGCAGTTGAGCTTGCGCCCTTCCTTGAGCCGGCCTTCCACGGCCACGTCCTTGAAGTAGAAGGGAATCTGCGGGTACTGCTCCGCCATGCGTTGCAAGAATTCACGCGGCGCCTTGTCGGCAAAGTCGCTCTGGATATGGATTGCGCCTATTTCGCAATCGGGCAGGAACTTGCCCATGCGGCTTGCCAGTTCCATCAGCAGTACGCTCGAATCCTTGCCGCCGCTCACCGCGACGAGCACCTTGTCGCCGTCCTCGATCAACTTGAAATCGTGGAGCGCCTTGGTAATCTTCTTGCTGATACGTTTACGAATTGCTGATGACATGAATAGTAAGAAGTAGGAAGTAGGCAGTAGGAAGTGATTAGGATAGACGAGAGACGAAAGACGAGAGACGAGAGAAGGATAAGTCGCTGGCTTTGTCATTGCGAAGGGCGTAGCCCTGAAGCAATCTCCGCAAGTTATTCACCGCTCATAGCTCACCGCTCATAGCTCGTTGCTCATTGCTCGTTGCTCATTGCTCGTTGCTCATTGCTCGTTGCTCATCGCTCACGGCTCATTGCTCGCGCCTCGAGCCTGGAGCCTCAAAAAAAGGGCCCGCTTTTGCGAGGCCCGCTTAGTTTATTCTTTATCCTTGTTAGTCCTCGACAAGGCGCAGCGGCATCAGGAGGAAGCTGAATCCCATGTTCTCGCCGACAGGCTCGATGACACAGGCGCCGATGGGGGCGTTCATCTTCATCACAATTTCTTCGCTCTTGCTTAAACCGAGGATTTCGGACAGGTACTGGCCGTTGAACCCGATGCAGAAGCTGCCTTCACCATTGTGTGTCACGGCGAGTGCTTCGCGGGAATCGCCGCCGACGTCCGGGTCGGTCGCGCTGAGTTCGAGGTTGTTGCCGTCCATCTGCAGGCGGATCTGGCGCGTACGGGCGTTGGCCATGGAGATGACGCTGCGGATCTTGTTCTGGAGTTCCAGCGTGTTGGCCTGCATGGTACGTTCGAAGTTCTGCGGAATTACGGCGCGGTAGTTAGGATACGGTCCTTCGTACAGCTTGGAGATGACCTGCGTGGAATCCGTGTTGAAAAGGATGTGCGTCGCGGAGGTGCGGATCTCGATGTTCGCATCGCTCTTCGCGATGTGCAGGATGTGCTGCATGACCTTCTTCGGGATGATCACGCCGTTCTCGAGGTTGGCGCCTTCCTGGTCGATGCTGGCGCGGCCCAGGCGGTGACCGTCGGTGGCGACCATGGAAATCTTCCCGTCCTTGGCTTCCAGATAGACGCCATTCAGGTTGAGGCGCGTGGAGTCGGTGGAGGTCGCGAACAGAGTCTTCTCGGCGAGGAACGCGAGTTCGCTTGCGGCGAGGTTCAGCGTTTCTCCGTTCTCGATTTCGGGGAACGGCGGGAAGTCGCTTGCGTCAAAACCGGTGATGGAGGCCTTGCCCCTTTCGCTCCACTGGATCTTGGCGAGGTAGTCCTGCACGTCGAGGCTGATGGTCGTGATACTCGGGTCGACCAAGTTGTTGATGAGGTCAGAGAACTTGCGTGCGTTGATGACGACCGCGCCATCCCGTTCGCCTTGCACTTCGACCTTGACCCTGATACCGAGGTCGAGGTCTGTTGCGCTGACTTCGAGGAAGTTGCCCTCGAGGCGCAGGGAGAAGTTATTGAGCACCTGGATGGTAGACTTGTTCGGAACGGCGGTGATGGCCGATTTCAGAACGTTCTGGAGGACGGTTTTGTCAATTGAAAACTTCATGGATTATGCACCTCTCTGAATAAGCATAGTTCCTACAAAGAACACTACCGCGATAACTGCGAGCAGCACGATGACGCGCTTGTCGAGAGCGTTGGACTTCTTGGGAACAAAATTCTTGGCATTTTGCTTTGCACGCCTGCGTTCACTACGACTCATAGGGAATCTCCATTGTTTTATGTCCAAAAATCTACTATTTTAGAGAGCGGTGAGGAAAAAAGCATGAATAAAATCCCTCTAAATCTGCTAAAAAACAAGGCCAAGTCTTATGCCGACATGGTGCGTAATCGCGTCGACGTTACGGGCGAGGAGGCTAAGCTGGCCGCCGACTACCGCGATCTGGGCGAAAAGGTCTACCATGCTGTGCTGGGCGACCTCGTGTCGGTCATGAAGAGCGATCCGGCCATCGTGGAATTGGTGGGTTCCATCGAGGAGCGCCTGAGGAAGATCAAGGAACTGAAGGGCAGCCGGTAAATCGTGAAGAAGATCGAAGTACATGTTTTTTCCAAGGATACCTCGGGCAGTAAGCATTACAAGTTCCCGGTATGGAAGGTTGTCGTAGGCGTTGTCGCGTGTGTTTTTGCCGTGCTGGGCTTCATCCTGTTTTCTCCCGCACAGATTGTAGACCGCATCTCCGACGGCAACGTGGTGGATGTCTACAAGCAGAATTCCTTTATTAAGAAGCAGATTAAGCAGATTCGCGAGAAGGTGGACGAGTCCATCCTCAAGGCCGAGGAGGCCCGCATCCTGCGCGACAGCACCGTGGTGCTGAGTGGCATGGGCTTCTCGCTGGAGAATGCGGGGGCCGACGACGAACTGGCTCCCATGGCGAAGGACCGCAAGAGCGTCCTGGAGATTGAGCGCACCTTGCGCCGGGCGGTCGAGCTCCTGGAGGCGGATTCCGCCCTGGCCGCAAGCATCCCCGTTCTGCATCCCATCAAGAATTCCCCGACGGTCAAGAACCGTTTCGAGATGATTTTCGACCAGTTTACGCAGCAGAACCTGCCTCACCGCGGCATCGACTTTGTCGCGGCGGAGGGTGATACCGTTTTTGCCCCAGGCGGGGGAACGGTCATCGAGATTCGCTCGCACCGCGGGTTCGGTCTGACGATGAAGATTGAACATACGAAGCGCGTCCGCACGTTCTATGCCCACTTGGGATCAACGCTGGTCAAGACGGGCCAGAAGGTTTCCCGCGGCGACCCGATTGCGGTTATTGCCGAGAGCGGCCGCGAATCCAGTGTCGGACTGCATTACGAGGTGCGTATCGACGGCACCCCGGTCGACCCGGAAGGCTTTTTTATAACAAAGTAACGTAATCTCCGGGCCTCGCGCCTGGAACTTTATATCTCACAATTCACGGCACGCACCCCGCGCCCGGGGCCTCGCACCTTACAGCTCACCGCTCATAGCTCACCGCTCACTGCTCGTCCCCCGAGCCTGGAGCCTCGCGCCTGGAACCTCATAGCTCGTCCCCCTTTTCTCCAGTCACAAATCCCTATTTTCTAAATACCAGTCTCTAGTCTTATTATATTTAAGGTCCCCAGGTCCTGCGGTGCGGGCGGGCGGTACTTTCCGTCAAGAAACATCGGGGGCTCGGACGAGGTCCATACTTTTGGTCCTGTCTTGGGGACGTCTATCAAGTTTTTTTGCTTACTTTTAGGAGTTTTAATGGCAAATAAGTGTAAGCGCGGAATTTTGATTAGCAAGACACCTTACGAGAAGCGCATTGCCATCATGGAAGATGGCGAACTTGTTGAGCTTGTTGTCGAGGGTGTTTCGTCCAATCGAGTTCTGGGCAATATTTATAAGGGCGTAGTCCAGAAGGTGCTTCCGGCACTCAAGGCTGCGTTCATCGACATCGGTCTCGAAAAGGCCGGCTTCCTGCATCAGGACGATGCCATGGACAGGAACGAACTCCTCCGCCGCGAATATGGCGACGATGACGACGAGGGCGGTCCTTCCAAGGAAATTTCCATTGACGAGTTGCTCAAGGAAGGTCAAGAAATCATGGTCCAGGTTGTGAAGGAACCGATCAGCACCAAGGGTGCCCGTCTGACGACGCACCTGAGCTTTGCAGGCCGTTTCCTCGTGTGCATGCCCGGCACCAACTTTATCGGCGTTTCGAAGCGCGAACGCGATCCGGCCAAGCGCCGCGAGTTCAAGAAGGTGGTCCGCCGCCTCAAGGGCCGCGACGTGGGCTACATCGTGCGTACCAACGGTTTGAACGAGTCCGAATTCGAAATCAACAAGCAGATGCGCGAGCTCGAGAGCAAGTGGGAACAGACGAAGTACAACTTCGAGACCATGCCTGCCGAGACCTGCATCTACGAGGAGTCTGACTCCATCGAGCAGACCGTCCGCGAATACTTCGGTGACAACACGGACTACGTGTACATCGACAACCGCGACGAGTACTTCGCCCTCCGCGAATACCTCAAGGTGCTTTCGCCGGACAAGCTTGACAAGGTCAAGCTCTGGAGCAGTAGCGAAAGTTTGTTCGAATACTTCAAGATCGAGAACGACTATGCGCGCTCCCTGCAGCGCCAGGTCCCGCTGCCGCGCGGCGGAAACCTCGTCATCGAGCAGACCGAAGCGCTCGTGTCCATCGACGTGAACACCGGACCGAAGGTGCACGGCAAGGACCAGAGCAAGATCATCCTCGAAACGAACATCGACGCTTGCCACGAAATCGCGAAGCAGCTCCGCCTGCGCGACGTGGGCGGCCTCATCATCATCGACTTCATCGATATGGAGACCGATGCCGACCGCGAGGCCGTGTACCAGGAGTTCCGCAAGGCTATCCGCCGCGACAAGGCGCCCATCAGCCCGGCCCCCATCAGCCAGTTCGGCCTCATGGAAGTCACCCGCAAGCGCGTCCGCGTGAACCTGATGACCGAGAAGACGGAACGCTGCCCGGTGTGCAACGGCGGTGGACGTATCGCTACGCTGGAATCCACGCTCGGCATGATCGACCGCTGGATGGCCCGCGCGAAGGCGAAGGGCAAGCTGCGCGAGGTAACTCTCGTGGTGAGCTCCGCTGTCGTGGACGTGCTCTGCCGCGACCTCAACCGTATGTTCAACTATCTGGAATATAAGCACAACATCAAGATTTCCCTTGTGGAAGACGAGACGGCGCATATCAACCAGTTCTGGATGTACGACAAGAACAACGAGGATATTACGGACCTGTACAACTTCGTCTAGTTGTGCGGGATAGTATCCCTTGTAAAATAGTTTGTACGAAGGCCGGACTTAGTCCGGCCTTTGTCGTATGCGACTGTTCGTGACAAGCCGTTTGGCTGCATGCCATTGCGCCTCGCCGAACGTGCACCGTGTACATAAAAGAAACGCCCCGCAGTGATGCGAGGCGTTATTGCATGTGTAGAGAAACTTACTTGATGTTCAGGTCGAGCGCATTGACCTTGCCGCGGCGCACGCCCCAGAGCATGTCGCGCGTCATCTCGGAAATGACCTTCTTGCCGGCCTTCACCTTGATTTCGAGTCGTGCGATGTACACGCCCGTAGCCACGAGCCTGTTGTCGGTTGCCCTCATGTTCCAGGCGAGGAACAGGTTGCCGCCGTTGTTCAGGCAGTCGCCCTTGTAGATGGTGTCGGCGCAGGCGATGGAGCCGGATTCTCCGTTCACGTAATGGCCGAGGCTCGTGAAGTAGCTCGTCTTGTAGTGGAGCGTGATGTTTTCCTTGCTCATCACCTTCACGGTGCCGTTCTTGACTCCGGCGATGTTACCCGAGTTGAGCGTACCTTCCTTGATGGCATTCACGGTGGCATCGCTCAGACCATAGGTCTTCTTGGCCTTCTTGAGGGAAATTTCGTTGTTCTCGATCTGGCGGAGGATATCGACAGTGAGCTTGCCCTTATCGATATCGGCAACGACGGCCGCGTTTTCGTTCTGGGCGAGCTGCGCCATGTCAAAGCCGATGAGGTGGCCCTGCACGCCGTATTCGTCGACGATTTCCTTGACGTCCTTCGTCATGTCGGTGATGAGCGTAGGAACGGTCGCTTCCTTGTTTGTGACGATGGCGACGGTCTTTTCGTTCTCGGCGTTGACCGATGCGACCGGTGCGCTGGTCACCTGGACTTCCTGGTCACCGGTGATGCGGACCCACGGGTTCAGCAGGTGCGGCGATGTACCGGACAGGTCGTATGCGACTTCGTGGCCCGTAATGTAGAGCGGGGCGTCGCCGGGGACAAGACGGATGGAGTCGCCGACGGCCGGGACGACGTCGTTCAAGCCGCCGTTGAAGGGCATCTTCCAGATGTTCGGTTTAACCTTCCTGATGGACATCGGATCGATGGGGTCCTTCAGAACGCCGGTACGCCAGCACTTGTAGGCGAAGAGTTCCAGGTAGTAGCCCTTGCTGCTGTCGGCAATGGCTTCGCTGAAGGTAATGACCAGGTTCGTGTTGTGGTCGGTAATTTCGACTTCGGCGGAGGTGATAATCGGGTTCACGCGGTCGATGATGTCGCCGGTAATCGGGAACACCGACTTGCCACCGTTATCGGAGAAGGTGAACCATGTCTCGATGAGGCCGTTATAGAGCGTGTCGTTGGAGCCCGTGAACACGGTGTTGCCGAAACCGCCCTCGGCCGTGAGGACGAGCGTGGAGTCGTTGTACAGGATGTACTTGGTAAGCACGGGGAACTTTTCGCCGAAGGTGAACTGCAGCGAATCGATCTTGCTCTTGCCGACAAGTTCCTTGGTGTACTTGACATAAAGGCTGTCTGCGCGTCCGTCGCCGTCGCGGTCGTACATGATGGCGTAATCGACAAGCGGTACGGGCGGGAGTTTCAGGTTGATGTTCGTCCAGGTTGCGGTATTCGCGGAGGCGGCTCCCTTGACCATCAAGGTGGCGTTCACGACTTCGCCCTTGCCGATGATGTAGAACGTGCCCTTGCCTGCGTTGAGCATGACGGAGTTGATCGGGTTGCCGGCTTCGTCGACAACGCTTATCAGAGTGTCGGTCACGTTGATATAGAGAATGTCGTTGTATTCGGCGCCCCATTCTTCTTCGTACTGCACATTGACCTGGTATTTCTGGTAGGCCCATTCGCCAATCGGGGTCACCTGGCTGTTCAGGTTGCTGCCGAGGACTTTCCACTTGTTGTCGGAGAAGACGACGGTCGGGAGGGCGTAGGCGTCGACTTCGAACCAGACTTCGTCACCCTGGGTCGGGTCGGCCTGGAGGGAGAAGCGGACGCAGTACTGACCCGGAGAAAGGGCACGTGCTTCCTTAATGGCATCGACGTTCACCTTGAAGCCAGACATATCCTTGTTGATGATGATGCCGCCGTACCAGGTGCCTGCGGAGTCGAGGTACACGCCTTCGGCCGGGAGGTTACCGCCGCTCAGGTTGAAGTTGGAGGGCGCTCTCGTGGTATCCTTGGTCTGCATGGTGTTCGAGAAGTCGCAGGAGAGCTGCTGTTCGCGGACGATCTGCCAGATTTCGTAGTTGAGGTTGCGGGTATCCGTAGAGAGGTTGCTCAAGAGAAGGCTCGCTTCCGTCTGGAGGTCGATGGAGGTAAGCATCTTGAAGTTGGATTCGTAAATATGGCGTTCAGCATAGAAAATGTGGAACGGGTAGGTCACACCGGGAGTGAGGCCTAGGGTGTCAAGGTCGACTGCACCTTCTTCTTGTGCGTGCTGACCACCGATATCCACGACGAGGCGGTTGTTGATGAACACCCACACGTCGTCATCGCCGAAGAACGAGAAGTACTGGCCGGGAACATATTCGAACTGAGCCTGGATCTTCATGGTGAAGCCGAAATTGTGCCTGCCGCCCCTGGCGCCTTGTCCGCTCAGGTTGTCGTAGAAGGGGTTTTTGACTGTTTCAGCTGGGTCTAGGAACTGGAAGTCGTCGAGCAGGAAGAGTCCGCCTGCGGGGCTGTTCTTGTCTCTCTGTCCGAGCCACATGCCGTTTTCGTCCATTTCGAGTTCGATTTCGCGGCAAGTCGCGTTCGTGTACTCCTTGCCCGCAGCATCGTGCGCCACCACCTGCGGCAGGAACCAGTTGTTGATATGTTCGGTCAGCTGGCAGCTTTCGGGGAACACGGCAGCACGGACGGGGACTCCGTTCGGGCCGAGAACAGGTTCGACCATGCCGGCGGTACGGCGACCGCAGCCGCCGGAACCGAAGTCGTTGCTGGTGGCATACAGCGGGCCGAGGTTGGGATCCTGGTCCTTGGCGCCATTGCCATACGTTGTTGTTGTTGTGACTGTGGAGTCTCTATTAGTTCTTGTTGATGTCCTGACGCCTCCATCGCCATTTTCACCGTGATACCAGTCGAACACCATGACGGGGAGCTTCTTGGTGCAAACGCCCAGGGAGCCGGTGGGGAAATCGCTGTAAAGGGTGGGCGTGCCGTTCGGGAACGGTACCGGCTTGATCCAGACGGTCGTCGCGCCGGCGGCGAGGATGCTGTCCAGCGAGATGGGGTCGGTATTGTTGAGGCCGCCCGCACCATAGGGGGTTCCGCCCAGGGTCTGGGTGAAGTAAATCTGCGCACTCTGGCCCTCGCCGGGGGCGGGGACCTTGGACTCGAACCATCCGCAATAGTTCTTGACGAGTTTCATCGAGTCGGTAGCGTTACCTGCATGCATGATGGCCGAGGAGTTCGTCCACGGGGTCATGAAACGGATGGTGACGGTATTGGATGTCTGGCGACTTGTGCTACCACCATTGCCACCGCCCGGGCGTGTGGGATTGGTCGGTTCGACAGCTTCTGCACCAGTATCACCAGGACCGGCCGCCGGTTCTTCGGTGGTCGTCTGACCGTTGTTTCGTCCTCCAGGGCCTCCGAATTGCGCGGAGGCCATAGAAAACAGCCCTAAGCATAGGGCGACGCCAAATAGAAGTTTATTCTTCATTATTGCGCTCCTAGAATCCCAACCAGTGGGGCGACTAATTACGTTGATAAATGATTAACCCAAATACAATTACATATTAAATATATATTCAAGAAATAGCGAAGTCAAGCAAACAAAAAGTAGCCAAGGGCAAAACTTGTTGAGATAACCTCAAGGCTGGAACGAAATTACCCGAAAATAGTCAAAAAAGGGATTGGGGGTTCCGGAGGGTCGGAAAAAGGGTACTTTTCGGTGAATATCTTCACACTTTTTTGCCCATTTTTCGCTACTTTTTTTAGCATAAGGAACAATTTTTCCAAAAATGGAGTTAAAAATGAATCGAGTTTACCTAGTCGTGACGGCCGCTTCCAGTATGGCCGCCAAGGTCCAAGAAGTCAAGGATGCCGCCGCCCAGGCCGGCCTGGTGGTGGGTTCCTACAATCCGCTTTCCCTCGTGACCGCCGCTGATGCCGCCGCCGAAATCAAGGCCGGCAAAACCGCAACCCTCATGGAAAAGATTTGCGCTGATTTCTTGCAGCAGGACTTTGATTCCGTGGACGCCGTCGTGGTGGAAGGCGCCACCGGCATGAGCGACGTGGTCGCCCAGAGCTTCAACGACTCCCTCGCGACCGCCTTGGATGCGAAAATCTATTCCGACAGCGAAGACGCCGACCTGTTCTGCCCGTGCCGCTTGCTCAAGTGCGGGAAGTGCCTTGCCGCCGACCTCGCCGCCGAGCCCGCCGAACGCAAGACGAGCCAGGCCATGTTCCGCGCAGGGCTGCTCCTCAAGGCCTCCAAGGCCAAGAAGCGCATCGTGCTCCCCGAAGGTAGCGAACCGCGTACCGTGCAGGCCGCAAAGCTCGTGATCGACCGTAAGATTGCCGTGCCGGTCCTCATCGGCAAGAAAGACGAAATCCTCGCTGTTGCCAAGGAACAGGGCGTGCAGCTCCCCGCCGACATCGAAATCATCGAACCCTCCGCCGAGCTCGCCGAGAAGTACGTACCGACCCTCGTGGAACTCCGCAAGTCTAAGGGCATGACCGAGGACCAGGCCCGTGCGGCCCTCGCCGACAACGTGATGCTCGGTACCATGATGCTCAAGATGGGCGAAGTGGACGGCCTCGTCTCTGGCGCCATCCACTCCACGGCCGACACGCTGCGCCCTGCCCTGCAGGTCATCAAGTGCGCCCCGGGCGTGAAGTCCGTGAGCTCCGTGTTCTTCATGTGCATGCCCGGCAAGACGTACATCTACGGCGACTGCGCCATCAACCTGAACCCGACCGCCGAGGAACTCGCCGGCATCGCCATGCAGTGCGACGACACGGCCAAGGCCTTCGGCCTGCCGAGTCGCGTGGCCATGCTCAGCTACAGCACCATGAACAGCGGCAAGGGTCCCGATGCCGACCTCGTGCGCGAGGCCACCAAGATTGTGAAGGAAGCCCGCCCCGAGATGCTCGTGGACGGCCCGCTCCAGTACGATGCGGCGACCGTGCCCAGTGTCGGGTCCCTGAAGGCCCCCGGCAGCACCGTCGCCGGCAAGGCGACCGTGTTCGTGTTCCCGAGCCTCTCTGCCGGTAACATCGGCTACAAGGCCGTGCAGCGCAGCGCCCATGGCACCATCGCCATCGGCCCGATGCTCCAGGGCCTCGCGAAGCCCGTGAACGACCTCTCCCGTGGCGCATTGGTGGAAGACATCGTCTACACGATCGCGCTCACCGCCGTGCAGGCGGGTTAAGTAGGTTAAGCCCGCGCGGGTTTAAGCAGACATCTTTGCTAAAAAAGGCGAGCCGTTTATGCGGTTCGCCTCTTTTGTGCAGAGAGGATGCGCTTTTGTTCCGGTTGTCAGTCCATTACGCAGCGGACGGCAACGGCATATCCCAAATCATTGACTTGAAAGTCTATCATGTTTGGTACAATCT
This sequence comes from Fibrobacter sp., assembly GCA_017642335.1. Classification (GTDB taxonomy): domain Bacteria; phylum Fibrobacterota; class Fibrobacteria; order Fibrobacterales; family Fibrobacteraceae; genus Fibrobacter. The sequence continues at coordinate 47,998 of JAGCPF010000002.1, read as the reverse complement.
CTACACGGGTCGATCTGAAGTCGGGTTCTACATTCGAAATTGTCATATCATAGGGTGTGGATGTCCAATAAATGGAACCGCTATAACCGGGAATGCCGAGAAATCCAGAGCCGTAGGTGTGCATTCCTGCATCAAAGGCGTTGAACCCGTATTCGTCCGTGCCGACTTCGTCCGCGGCGCTCAATACTTTTGCCGCTTTGTCTATTCCACCGACAGTTGTAAATAGCTGTTCCCATTCTCCTTTAGAAGGCAGGTGCCAGCCTTCGGGGCAGACGCCTCTCGAAGATTCTTTCAGATTGCCGGCTGAATTATCCTTGAAACCGCTACCGCCACAACCAAGGCCCCCGTCGCCGAACAGCCCGGCCGAATCGACGGCTGCCGCGAAGGGGTAAAGCCTTCCGTAAGCGTCGCAGTTTTCTTGCTTGTTATCGTGGCAAAGGGAATGCGTTATTTCGGTTTGGTAGTCGTAGTTCAGGTTTTCTGCCATCCAGACTTGTTCGCCGATTTGGACGGTCTTGTAGGTGTGCCCGTCCCTGGCGTCGGTCAAGGTCCCGAATTCGCCTTTGTACTTGCTTGTGCCTTTGTGTGTGTAAATCCAAAAAGTCCCGTCGCAGACGAACTTTAACCCGATATTTGGACTCAGCGGATTTGTGCTTAGGGCCGTGTCGCCCATGTTCGAATTGCTGCATTTCCCGAGCCCGAAGTTGTCGGCCCAGAACATGCTGATATACTTCCTAAAGTTGGGCAGGGAATCGGAAAAGCCCCATTCGAGAATTTTTTTCCTGATATCGAAAAAGCCCTGCTTGGAATAAGGTTTAGTGATTACTATATCGAAATAGAGATTGTCATCCTCTGACTCATCATAGAACTCGTCGTTCCGTTCCTTTTTGAAGGCCCATTCTGCAATGGCATTTCTTGTTACGGAATCGTTCCAAGTACCGTTTTCGGCCAGTTCCATGGCTAACTTACCGATGCGTTCCGTGAAACCGGCAACGTCCTCGTCGCCTTGCAGCAGGATGCTTATCGCCAGGAGTTTTGCGTTCCCCTCGCCGGAACCGAAGATGTTCAGGTCTTCGAAAGCTTCTTTGGATCCATCCATGGCCATGGTCTTAAGGATTTCCCTCTCCGCTTGCGCCTTGGCATCCTTGATGGTTTTTCCTTTGGAAACGAGGTGTTTGATCCGTTCGAATTCCAGGTGAGTTAGCAAGTTGACATTGACGTTCTCGCGTTTGCTGAGGTCGGTGATGGCGTTCAGTGTCAAGGGGCCCGAGGATTTGAGCCCGGTGACTTCGTTGCGATAGTAGCCGTTTACTTCTATCATGGCATATTTGGAGTAAAACGCATCGCCCTCGATGGTGAAATCGCCTTTGTCGCTTTTGATGGTCGATTTGAACATTCTTCCTGTTTGAAGCATTGTTGTTTCATTCAGTTCCATGATGTGTACCGTGGAGCCGGTAATAAAGGGACCCTTTTGGGAGACCCCTTCAATCTTCCTTGCTTCAATGGGCATATTGGTTGCGCTTTCGGAGCATCCTATAAACAGCAAGGCTATCAAGAGCAATATAAGAGAGTTTTTCATAATGGTGTTCTCCTTGGATTCTTACGTTTAGAGGGATATGTCAGTCCATGACGCAACGGACGGCATGCTCACCGCACTCCTGTTGGGTAACTATTCCATATAGGATGTATAAACAGTAAGGGCGATTTCCGTATGTTCTATCTATCAATGTGTTGGAGTATAATGTGTATGTGGATGTCCAAAAGCCGGCATCGTCCTTGATGTTAAAGCCATAGTTGTCCGTGCCGATGCCATCATCTGCAGTTCGCAATGCTATTTCCGCCTTGGTTTCGCCGTCGACGGACGAGATCAGTTGTTCCCATTCTCCTTTAGAAGGCAGGTGCCAGCCTTCGGGGCAGACGCCCCGTGAAGATTCCTTCACGTTACAGGAGTCCTGCATATAGCTGCACCCGAGGCCTCCGTCGCCGAATAACCCGGCAGAATCGACTGCCGCCGCAAATGGGTACAATCTTCCGGATGCGTTACAGTCGTTTTCGTCGATTTTATAGCAAATAGAGTACGTCAGGGTGGTTCGATAGTCGTAGTTCAGGTTTTCGGCCATCCAGACTTGTTCTCCGATTTGGACGGTCTTGTAGGTTTTTCCGTCCCTTTTGTCTGTCAAAGTCCCGAACACCCCCTTGTAAAGGCTTTTGCTGATAGCTATCCAACTTGATCCGTCGCAGACAAATTTTTCGCCTGCCCGCTTGCTCAATGTGTTCGTGTTTTGAGTGGTGTCGCCCTTGTTGGAATCACTGCACTTCCCGAGCCCGTAGTTGTCGACCCAGAACATGTCGATATACTTTTCGAAATCGGGCAAGGAACCGGAGAGGCCCCATTTAAGGATTTTCTCCCTAATGCTGCTGTACATGTTGCGTTGGGCTATTTCGCATGCTCTGTCTGCAATGGTGGCCCTTGTAACCGAATCCTCCCAAACACCTTTTTCGGCCAGCTCTATGGCGAACTTTCCGATGCGTTCAGTGAAGTCGGCGACATCCTCTTCTCCTTGCAGCAGGATGCTTATGGCCAAAAGTTTTGCGTTTTCTTCCCCAGCTTCGAAAATGTTCAGGTCTTCGAATGCTTCCTTGGATTCGCTCATGGCCATGGTTTCAAGGATTTCCCTTTGTGCCTGGGCCTTGGCATCTTTGACGGACATTCCTTCGGAAGCGAGATGCTTGACGCGTTCGTATTCCAGGTGGGTGAGCAGGTTGACATTGGCCTTTTTGCGGTCGCTGAGGTCAACGATGGCGTTCAGAGCCAAGGGGCTCGTGGATTTGAGACCGGTGACTTCGTTGCGGTAGTAGCCGTTCACTTCTATCATGGCGTATTGGGAGATGAGCGCATCTCCTTCGAGAACGAAATCGCCCCTATCGCTTTTGATAGTCGATTTGAAGATGCGACCCGTTTGAAGCATCGATTCTCCGTCTAGCTCCAGGACACTTACCGTGGAGCCTGTGACGAAGGGGCCCTTTTGGGAGACGCCTTCGATTTTCCATCCTCCGAGGTGGCCGACGCTTGTGTCTGCGTTAGCCATGTCATCTATGCTAGATGAGCATCCTGTGAACAATAGGGCTGTCAGAAATAGAATTAATGAAATTACCATTTTGGAAACCTCGGTTTATTTTGTTTAAAGGGGGGATCGTCAGTCCATGACGCAACGGACGGATATTCCATACTCAATCGGTACGCTTCGGAAAGATGGTGTGGGTGAGAAGAAGTCTGTGTATATCGGAAATACTAGACGAGTGGGAAATGCTTCGTCGTCTATTCTTATAATCGTGGATGTCCAGAACGAAGCATTGGGGTATTCCTCATCGAATGCACGAAAAACAAAACCTGAATTTCTTTCACATATTTCTTTATGAATATTGTTTAATCCATCGTTGTCCCTACAGATTTCATTTTCGGCTTTCATGATTGTCGCAATTGTGGCAATGTCGCCGATTGACGTGAATAGTTGTTCCCATTCTCCTTTAGAAGGCAGGTGCCAGCCTTTGGGACAGACTCCTCGTGAAGATTCCTCGAGATTGCAGTCGATGTTCGAATTGCTGCAACCAAGCCCTTCGCTTCCGAAGAGTCCGGCCGAATCGACTGCCGCCGCGAGGGTGTAAAGCCTTCCGTATAGGTCGCAATATTCTTGCGTGTCATTGTAGCACGTGGAATGTGTTATTTCGGTTTGGTAATCGTAGTTCAGGTTTTGGGCCATCCAGACCTGTTCGTCGATATGGAAGGTCTTGTAGGTTTTTCCGTCCCTGTCGTCCGTCATGGTTTCGAATTCTACCTTGTAATCGGCAATGTTAATCCAACGGGATCCGTCACAGATGAACCTTTTTTTCGGCCATTGACTCAAAGGATTATTTGTCGCCCATCGACTCAAAGGATTCGTATTTGGGGCGGTGTGTCCCTTGTTGGAATCGCTGCACTTGCCGAGCCCGTAGTTGTCGACCCAGAACAGGGTGATATACTTCTCGAAGTCGGGCAGGGAATCGGAGATGCCCCATCCGAGAATGTTATTCCTGATTTCTTCGAACTTGTTGAGCCGTTCCATTTCGTAGGCCCAATCCGCAATGGATGTCCTTGTCGCCGAATCGTTCCAGGAGCCGTTTTGGGCGAGTTCCATCGAGAACTTCGCTAGGCTTTCCGTGAATCCGGCGACATCCTCTTTTCTTTGCAGCAGGATGCTTATGGCCAAAAGTTTTGCGTTCGCGTCGCCGGCTTCGAAAATGTTCAGGTCTTCGAATGCTTCCTTGGATTCGCTCATGGCCATGGTTTCAAGGATTTCCCTTTGTGCCTGTGCCTTGGCATCTTTGACGGACATTCCTTCGGAAACGAGATGCTTGACGCGTTCGTATTCCAGGTGGGTGAGCAGGTTGACATTGGCCTTTTCGCGGTCGCTGAGGTCAACGATGGCGTTCAGAGTCAAGGGGCTTGTGGATTTGAGACCGGTGATTTCGTTGCGGTAGTAGCCGGTCACTTCTATCATGGCGTATTGGGAGGCGAGTGCAGGGCCCATGACGGAAAAATCGCCCTTGTCGCTCTTGATGGACGACTTGAATACTTTTCCCGTTTGAAGCAGTGAATTTCCGCCCAGTTCCAGGACGCTTACCGTGGAGCCGATAATGAAGGGGCCCTTCTGGGAGACCCCCTCGACCTTCCATTCCCCGAGAGCCACGATGCCCTTGTCTATGCTGGTCCCGCCGGCAACGTTGTTTTCGGAACATCCTATGAACAGGAGGACTGTCAAAAATAAGATAAGAGTCGTGATCATGTTACTTTCCTCCCCGAATTCTTTCGGTTAATGGGAAAAATTGCAAATTCAGGCGATAAATCTGTTCCGTTTCGCCATCCTCCGAGACAATGTCCGCAATCTGTTGACGGAAATCGTCCAGGGCCTTCACGATTCTGTCGTAGCACTTGCGGGTGATGCCCATGGTGATGCCGGACATGTCCCTTTCGGAAAGCGGCAGGCTGATGGCGTCCAGAGCGAACGAACCCATTTGACGTTGCAGGTTCCTGGCGGCGACAGGGAGCGCGTCCGTGGTGTTTATGGAGATGGCCTTGTCGGTCTGGCGGTAAGTATCGTTGTAGTCCTTTTCCAGCAAGCCCATTTTTTGCAGAAAGGCCAGGGTTTCGACAACATCGTCGGTCGAAATGAGCTGCTTGCAGGCCTTGGCCATTTCGGACGGCTTTGCTCCGGGCATTGCGGGGGCGAGTTCCCGGATGACGGAGTTTTTCCAGGATTTGTAGTAGTCGAACTCGTTGTCGCCGAGAATCCTGGTCTTGTGTTCTCTTGCCATGGCGCACATTTCTTCAAAGGCGTTTTTCTTGGCCTCGTCGCTCTTTGCCGTGCCGTAGGCGATCATTGCCTGGAAATAGGCGGAATCGAAACCGACCAGTCCCATTGCGGCGGCGACGGCGGCGGCACTCGCGCGGCTTATGTTCTTTTTCCCTTCGCAAACGTATTTGAGGAAGACGGGAGAGGAAAATCCGGCCGATTTGGCAAAATCCCGCCATGTGAAGGCGGAGGATCGTTTTTTTTCGTCGTAAAAGTCCTGGATGACTTTCCGATAATCAGTGTATGTAGTAATCGGCTTCATATATATAAAAGTATCTAATCAAAATGGGATACGCAATAGTAGAGAATACTAAAATTGCGATTTTATATAAAAAATCGTTAAATTCTAATTTGTTTGTCATTATTTTTGTGTGCTTGGGATACGAACGCGTGTTCTTGGAATACAGGAAAATGATTGTTGTGCGGTTACTTTAATAGGATGAACGGGTAAATGTCGGCGTTGTTTGTTCTGCACAAATTGACTGCGCAGGTTAATGCGAGTAAAGTAATTTTACAAAGGATTTGTTGACAATAAAAACATAATAAGGTAATTTTTTTGTAACATTAAAAACCCCCGTTTTATCAAGGTGTCAAAATGAAGACAAAATCGTTGGTTTTGGGTTCTCTCCTGGGCTTGTTGCTCGTGCTTTTCACCTCAACCACCGCATGGGCCGCGCAAAGAGAGCTGAGTGACGATGGCAATGGTGGCTACTATATCAACATGCCCGCGACCGGGATCGATACGCTGGTAATCCCCGATGGCGTGACGACGTTCAAGGTTTACGATGATGGGGGCGTGTCTGGAAATTTTAGCAGGGACTGTGATGGAATCCTTGTTCTAGTTGGCCCTGAAAATAAGTTAATTAGGCTGAAGGGGACGATTAGGACAGAATATGATGGATGGGCGACAGCGACGTTCTCTATTTATGATGCAATAGATAAAACGAATAAGCTGTACGGTGCATCAAGGAAAAGCGATATCTGGTGGCTTAGCGAAGGGAATAACCTGATCACTGGATTTTCAAACTTATATAGCAGACAACCCACAGAAGGATTGAACCTCACGGTAACTCTTGTTGATAAATGGGGCCCATTTACAATTGAAGAAGTTTCTGTTGCAGGCGGTAATTTGATTGATCCTCCTGCAACGGCGGCTACTGGGGATGTTGTTTCCGTAACGGCGTCCAATGCGGCGGAAGGCTATTTATTTGACCACATTAAAGTCATGGATGAGAGAGGGAATTTCGTTGATGTAACCAATGGAACTTGGCTTACAGATAAAACAGCGACATTTGTGATGCCCGCTTCGAATGCTATTGTTGAGCCCATCTATGTTACCGAAAGTCAGGGTGTTCACCTAGAAATGCCTTATGAAAAAATTTCCAGGGTGTCAATTCCCGCGGATGTTGAGTCGTTCATACTCGATGGCAACGGAGATTTTTTGGAAGTCACTAAGCCCTTTGTACTGACAGCGCCTGAAGGGTATCTGATTCAAGTGGAAGGTCTAAGATCGGATGTTGCGCATTCATATGACGCTGGTTCCGCATTCTATGTATACGATGGCGATGTCCCTGATGCTTATGAATCAAGGGCTGAGTTGATAACTAGAATGTCCTCGAGTCAAACGGTGACAATAGTTTATGTTGGTTCGGGAGAGTTTACGGGTACAATGAGAGTAAAGCTCGTCGATGCAAGTGTTACGCACAATGTCGATGTGCATTATAGCGGAAATGGTTATGCCGGAGGAGACCTTTCGTCGGCATCGACGGGGAATACGATTAATTTGACGGCTACACCTGACGAAGGTTACATGATAGGCAGTATTTATGCGGAGGCTTATTTGGAGGATGAATCGTGGTCTCTCCCTATAACTGGCGGTACATGGTATACAAGTAACGACTATTCCTTCACGATGCCCTATGCGGATGTCAGGGTCAATGTTGAATTTGTTGAAAAGAAGACGACGGCTAACGAAGGTCTCTCCATAGAGATGCCGCAACGGGATACTGTATTTGCCACTATTCCTGCGGATGTAGAGTCGTTTGCTGTTGGAGGCGAATGTGTTTGGGAAACTTGCAATGGGACACTTGTTCTGGCGGCACCCGAAGGGCTCAAGTTCCAGTTGACTGGAGATGTGAAAACCTATGGCGACGGTGCTGGAATGGCGGTTTTTGATGGTTCCGGAACAGGTGCGACAAAAATTTGGGAGCTGGACCAAGGTAACGGTATGTATTTGAATAGTTCTGGAGATACCTTGACGCTCCATTATGAATCCAGTGATTCCTATATGAGAATGAATTTGCTTGTAACGATTATTGATCCCAATAAGAAATATAAGATTGAGGTTGCCAGCCTTCATGGTGGAACAATTGACGGTTATCCAGAAAGCGCAGCGCCGGGTGATACGGTCACAATGAATATAACGACAGACATAAAATCATACAATGTTTGTGTTGAAGCATATGATTTGAAAACGACTTTTTATGAATTTAATAGATGCTATAGGTCAGCATGGTATGAAAACCAGGTTCAGTTTGTAATGCCGGAAAAAGATCTTTCTCTCGAAGTATATATCTTCGAAGCAGAATATGGTGATGCGGTTATTCCCAGAGCGGATACACTTAGGCTGGATATTCCGGAAGGAATGAAATCGATTGACATCTATAGTGATTACAGCTACATTGATTGGTTGTATTACAGTAATAGCGATGGCGTACTCGTCTTGACAGCCCCCGAAGGGTATAAATTGGTAGTTGCAGAGGGTGCAGGGGATATTTCTGATGAAGGCGATTCCTTGATTATTTACGCTGGGGATGGAGTAGATGCCGAGCGGGAACTCGCAACGATATCGGTTGGTGGCGAAATAGGCGAATTGGAAAACACGGGTCGGAGCCTTACATTTAAATTCAAGTCAGATGGAGAAGGAAACGGCGAAGGTGTATACGCTAACGTCCGTGTTGTAGATGTTAACGAAGTATATTCTATAACTCTGGCTGGCACATGGAATGGAAACATGATCTCTGATAAGCTTTCGGCTACGGTAGGAGATACTGTTACACTTGTGGCAACTCCCGACGAAGGTTACTTGCTCAATTATTTCACCGTAGATTGGGAAGATTTTCACGGTTCCTGGAACAGTATTTCTCCAGTAGGTGGTACATGGTATTCCGGAAACGAAGCCAAATTCGTAATGCCTAGGGGTGATGTTCTAATTTATGCAGAATTTAGATCCCCAAATGATTATCTCAGGGCTACAATTCCGACAACCGATACGGTTGTAGCGAATATTCCAGAGGGTATCAGAAAGTTGACCGTCCGTACGGCTTGTGGCTGGGCTTATTGCAACAACAATGATGGTGTTCTCGTGTTGACAGCTCCGGAAGGCTATTCGCTTCGTTTAAGTGGAAATACGGCCCTTGTTGACGAAGACTCCCTGTTCATTTACGATGGAGCGGGTACAGATGCAAAAGTACTTGCAAAAATGTCTAATAACAATAATCACATTGACTATATATATAGTACAGGCCGGAGCCTTGCATTCCAGCTGAAATCTAATGAGAATGGAAATGACGAATATCCGGAATTGAGTGTAGATGTCTTGAAAAAATCGGGATCTTCTGCTGTCGCAGTTTACGAGTATTATAATGGATACAAGTTTGCCCGTATCGATGGCTTGTACGATGGCAAGGATACCGTGAACATTGAAGAAGACATGGAAGTGAACAATGTTGAATTTATCCGTAATTTTGCGGTTACGGCGAATGATTCGGGCAAGTATTCCACGATTGTTTTCCCGTTTGACTTCAATGCCTCGAGTGTCAGCGGTTTGGATGATATCCTTGAATTCTCGCAGATGATCGAAGAAGACGGCAAGCTGAAGGTCCAGATGAGCAGGGTTTGGTGCCGAGCTGATGTGGATCCCGACCGCGATTGCAGTTCTTACGAAGGGAATCTCAAGGCGAATACGCCCTACATGTTGAAAATGACGGATGAGACGCTTTTCTTTAATGGTTCAGATTACACCATCAAGAAGACCGAGCCGGCAGTGGCCACTTCGGGCAACTGGCAGTTCATCGGAACCTATGCGTACAAGAAATGGGAAAAGGGCGATACCGACCTGGGCAGTGTCTACGGCTTTGCCGCAACGGCTTCGAACGGTGCCGAAATCGGGCAGTTTGTCAAGGCGGGTTCCGGCGCCTTTATCCGCCCGATGCGCGCCTACCTGAAGCACAGCAGTTCCAATGCGGAACCGAGGCCCGCTCCGGCTGGTCATGTGTCCGTGTGGCGTGACCGTAGCAACGAACTCCCCGAAGAAATCGAGGTCGTGGTTGTCGAAGGCAAGGGCCGTGCCGGTATCGGTTCGGGCGAATCGGGTAGCGAGAAGACGACGACCGTCATCGGCCGCATCAACACGCGCACCGGTGAGTTCACGCCCGTTACCCGCACATACGACCTCAAGGGCCGCAGCCTGAACGCGAAGCCCAAGGCAAAGGGCGTGTACGTCGGGAAAAAACGGTAAATAGCGATATTTGTGCCGGTAATGGCGGGTCATGGCCCGTCATGGCCGCGCACTTGTTTATTATTTTTATTAACGAACAGGTGAGGCTTTATATGGAAAATGCTCTTAAGGACATGGATTTACAGCAAAAGAAACTGTATACCGCCCCCGAGATGAAGGTGGAGGTCTTGCATGCTCGCTGCAATTTGCTCGAAGATAGCCTTCCTAATGAGATAGGCGTAATCATTCCCGGCAATAATTAGTTCTTCGCCTGTTTCTTATCTAGCTTTGCGTTGATTTTCTTCTGGAGTTCCTTGAGCTTCCAGCGTCCGCGCTTGTCTTCGAGGAAGTCGCTGGTGCGGATTCCCCTGGAGAGGCCGCGGTCAATGATGTTGAGCGCATCGGCGTAGCGCTTCTGGTCGAAGCGCAATTCGGCAAGGAAAAAGTAGTTGTAGAGGTCCTTGGGATCCTGCTCCAGCGCCATTACCAGGTATTTTTCGGCAAGCGCCTTGTCGGGCCACGACAGGACGATGGGTACATAGGGCAGCAGCTGGTGCGCACGCCCGAGTACCTGGTAGTTGTTGGTCGCGGTCGCGATGTCACGGACCTTGACGGCGACACCTTCCTTGACGGAAGTGAGCGGGCCGCGTTCGGCGCCCCACATCGATAGCGCAGAGACGTATATGTGGGCGATTTCCTTGTTCTTGGGATACTTGTTGTAGGCGGCCTCGGAGACGCTCTTGAGCGAGTCGAGGCGGCTGGAACGCAGTTTCTTGTCGAAGGGTACGAACCGGAAGGCAAAGTAGAGGCTTCGGACGAATCCTGCCGTCGCTTCTTCGGCTACCTCGGGGTCGGATTGTGCCCGCTTGTAGGCCGCGATCATCTTTTTCGCGTTTTCAACATCCGCCTTGTCCTCGACAGAGCGCTCGGCCCTGGCTGCATAGCAGGAATCGGCAAAACGAAGGTCTTCGTTTGCCATGGCGATTCCCGCACAGAGGGAAATGAGTGTGAATACGCGGATGGGGCCTTTCATTGCTGGACTAAACCTTCCAGTTTTGCAGTATGTGGTTGACTTCCGCGAGGGTTTTCTTTTCCTCGTCAAGTCCGTGGAAGGTCTTGAACAGGTTTCTCCTGTACTCCATGAGTGCCGTGCGGATGAGAATGCGTTCTTCTTTTTTCAGCATAGAGACAACTTAGTAAAAACGAGTGGAAAAAGGTAATTATTTCTTGCGGCGCTTGCCCGTGAAGTAGTCCTGTTGGCGTGTGGCGCCGAGTACGGCGTGCCAGAGCGCCCCGTTGGGGTCTATTTTGCGGCGTTCGCTCACGGCGTACTCTATGGGCACGTGCGAGAACGTGCCGTTCATGCTGCCGACGACCATGTCCGTCTTGCCCGCCATGGCGGCGTGTACGGCGTTTTCTGCCAGCTGGTAGCAGAAGATGGCGTCGGTGCCCTTGGCGGGGATGCTGCGCACGGTATAGCTCGGGTCGAAGTACTTGATGTTGATTTCCTTGCCGACCTTCTCGAAGTGCTCCTTGATCTTGAGTGTCAGGAATTCGCCGATGTCCTTCTTGAGGATGTTGCCGCTTGCGTCGCGGCGTTCTTCCTGGCCGTCGAACAGGTGCTGGCCCGCGCCTTCGGCGACGGCGAGCACGGCGTGCGTCTTGCCGCAGTCGTAGCGGTTCTCGAGCGCCTTGAAGAGCCCGTTCTCGCCTTCGAGCGTGAAGGGCACCTCGGGGACGAGGCAGAAGTTCACGACGGTGGTGGCGAGTGCCGCGTAGGCGGCGATGAATCCGGAGTCGCGGCCCATGAGCTTCACGAGGCCGAGCCCGTTGAAGGCGCCGTTCGCCTCGTTGTGGGCGCTCGTGATGACGTTGGTCGCGCTGAGCACGGCGGTCTCGAAACCGAACGTACGGTCGATGAGGTTAAGGTCGTTGTCGATGGTCTTCGGGATGCCGATGACCGAGATGGGCTGCTTGCGCTTCTTGACTTCCTGCGCGATGGCGTGTGCGCCGCGGAGCGTGCCGTCGCCGCCGATACAGAACAGCACGTTGATGTTCAGGCGCATCAGGGTGTCGACCATGACGGAGGGCTCCTGGTTGCCGCGGGAGCTGCCGAGGATGGTGCCGCCGTCGTCCTGGATGGCGTCGACCACGTCGGGGTTGAGCATGATGGGCGGGTAGCCGTAAGAGGGGTTGAGCCCGCGGTAGCCGTAGGGGATACCGAAGATGTTACGGACGCCGTAGTCGAACCAGAGCACGGTCACGAGGCTCTTGATGACGTTGTTCAAACCCGGGCAAAGGCCGCCGCAGGTGACGATGCCGGCGCGAGTCCATGCAGGGTCATGGAAAATGGTCTCGCGCGGGCCGGCCGTCTCGAGCGAGGGGACTTCGATACCTTTGTTGAAAAAATCCTGCAATTTCTTTGTGTCGGTAGTGAGCGCGACGCGGTCTGAATCGGAGACAAAAGGCACGCCGCTCATGGGCGAGCGAAGCGTTCCCTGACCGACGGATTCAATAGAGAGATCGTACTTTTCCGGGTTCTGCAGAATGTCATCTTGTGTCATGCGAATATCCTTTGACTTTGACGGGCCGGGCATATCGGCCGTCGTAGTGAAAATAAAAAATTTTTGGGCGCTAGATGGATAGCGGCGGGAAGTGTATCTTCGTACGCAGGCCGGGGTTTGCGTTCTCGAGCTCGATCTTCATGTTGGTGAGCGTGCAGAGCTTCTTGACCATGGAGAGCCCGATACCCGTGCCGCTCGTCTGCCTCGTCATCTCGTTCTCGACGCGGTAGAATTCCTGGAACACCTTCGTCATTTCGGCCTGCGGAATACCCGGCCCGTAGTCGCGCACGGCGAGGTAGAGGTCGGTGTCCTTGAGGCGCAGCTCGATGTTGATCATCTTGTAGTCGGCATTCTTCGAGAACTTGAGCGAGTTGTCCACGAGGTTCATCAGAATCTGCATGATGGCGTCGCGGTCCATCATCAGCGTGATGTCCTTGACGTCGGTATCGGAAGAGACGGTGAGCTCGAAGCCCTGCTTTTCGACGTTCTTGCTGTAGGTCGCGACAAAGTCGTCGAGCACGCCCTTCGGCCGGTCGCGGCGCAGCTGTACGTTCCAGCGGTTGCCGTCCAGTTTGGAGAGGTTCAGCACGTTCTGGATGAGTCGCGTGAGGCGTTCCGTTTCGCTGGCAATTTGGTTGTAATACTTCTGGCGCTTCTCTTCGTTGGCCACCCAGGAGTTCTGCAGAAGTTCTGCGTACATGCGGATGGCGGTGAGCGGTGTCTTGAGTTCGTGGCTCACCGCGGACACGAAGTCCTGGCGCTTGGAGGCAAGCGCGAGCTGGCTCTGCGTGAGCTTGTAGATGCAGATGAGACCGCCGCCCAGCACGACAAGCATGGTGATGCCGAGGAACAGGAGGATCCCGCTGCCCGGTGCGCTTTGCTTCGGGGTGACGTACACGTTCATTGTGATGCCGGCGAGCGGGGAAGGCAGCGGCGACGTGAGCAGCATCGTCGAGGAATTGTTCCTTTCGCCGTACGAATAGAGCAGCTTGTCGCGGCTCACGAATTCTATGGTCAGGTTCTGTTCTTGCGGGTAGAACTTGATTTCGTTCGTGATGAGGTTCGTGAGGTAGGTGCGCAGTTCCACGATGAATCCCTGCACGAATATCTCGGTGCCGCGCTTCACGTTTCGGTAGAAGATGATGTGCGTGTTGTCGTAGGTTGCCTGGAACGGCTCGATTTCCACTTCCATCACGTGCGTCGTGTCGATGTTGGTGCGCAGGAGCCCGAAGGCGTCCATCTTGGCGGCTTCCACGTTGAACGCGAACGATTCCTTTTCGGAAGTTTGTTCGAAGCGCTTTGCCCTCTTGATCGCGGCGGACTTTTTCTGGTTCTTGCTGGCGTTGAGTCCCAGGTCCTGCTTGTAGATCTGGTCCAGCACGGATTCTATGGAGTCGCGCGGCTGGGGCTTGTTGTTCTTGAGTTCGTCCATCCGGAAATCCTGCTTCATGAGGATTGTCTGGATCTTGTAGAGCACAGCCTCGCGCTTGTTGCGGTCGCTCATCGGGATTTTCTCGAGGACGCCATCGGGAAGGATGGGCGTACGGAGCGTACCGTCGGGGTCCATCTGGAAGTGTCCGACGATTCCCTTGAAGTGACTGCGGACGGGGAAGTTCGCGAGTTCGGAAAGTGTAATCTCTTCACCGCCGATAACGGGAACCGCGCGGATGAAGCGATATTCGGAGTAGGAACGCTGGTCCTCGATTGCCATGTCGTCGGCAAAACGCTGGTTCAGCATCTGCAGAACCAGGAAGGCGTGTTCCTTGTAGGCGAATTGCGCGTTAAGTTGCAGTTGCGAGTACGAATGGGTCAAAAGGAAAAAGACCGGTAACGCAACTGCAAGGAATATCGCAACAAATATTAGGTGGATTTTTCGCATTCAGGCGTAGAGCGCATTTGGTAGCCCTCGCCGCGGAACGTGACGAGCAGTTTCGGGTGCGAGGGATCGTCTTCGATTTTCTTGCGGAGTTTCGTGATATGGATGTCCACCGTACGGGTATCCACGGATTCGGCGTTCTCGTAGCCCCAGACCTTCTTGAGGAGTTCGGCGCGGGGAACGGCGTGGTCGCGGTTGTTCCACAGGTATTCGAGGATTTCGATTTCCTTGCGGGTGAACGCGAGTTCTTCGGTGCCGCGGGTGCCGGTGTATTCGCGGAAGTTCACGCGGAGGTTGCCGGCGACGAGCTTGCCTTCGTTTTCCATGGTCTGGCGACTGCGGCGCAGCACGGCTTCGATTCGGGCGAGGAGCATCGGGACGGAGAACGGCTTCGGCACGTAGTCGTCGGCGCCGTACTTGAGGCCGTTGATGATGTCTTCGTCGGCGTTCTTTGCAGAAAGGATGATGATCGGGAGGCTCTTGTCCTTTTCACGGATCTTGTCACAGACGGTGAAGCCGTCCATGCCAGGGAGCATGAGGTCAAGGAGGACAAGTCCATACTGGCCGGTCAGGGCCTCGTTGAGGCCGCTTTCACCGTCGGCCACATGCTTCACGCTGTAGCCGTTCAGTTCGCAAAGGTCCACGAGACCTTCGGCGATTGCAATTTCGTCTTCGATAATGAGAATATTCGTGCTGCTCGTATTCTGTGTCATTTTTGATCCTTTATTTGACCTCAGTTCTAGATGGCTAGACCGCCGCCGACTTCGAGGGTCATGTTACCGGCGTCAATTTCCTTCGGGTATTCGCCAAGGAAGTAGTACTTGAAGTTACAGTAGGCGGCAATGGGGATGATGGGGAGCTTCAGGCGGAAACCGACCAGGGCGTGACCGCCGATGCTGGTGTTGATGCTCTCATCCATGGCCTTGTCCTGGATGCGTTCCTTGAGGGCCTGTCCAAGCTTTTCGTATTTGTCGGCCTGTTCCTGGATGTCAGCTGCAGACAATGCGCCATCTGCGGCATCCTTGATCATTTTGTCGATTGTCGGGTCGTCGACCAGGCCGGAAACAAACTCCCTGTTCAGGACGAAGGTGTTCGCGAAAAGCGTGACGCCGGCGCCGATGTAGGGGCGGATGACGGGGAGCTTGGTATACGGGAGGGTTATGGAAAGGTCACCGTTCATGGATACGTATTTCGGGGTGGCCTTGGCGAACGGGCTTCCGCCCACTTCAATTTCGAGAGGAATGACGGATTCCTTGGCGGAGTTCGGGTTGTTGACGTAAAGGCTTGCGTCGTAGGAGGCGAACTGGATGTTGAAGGTCGCTTCAACGTCGATTTTCGGGAGAACGTCTACCCAGAGCTTGAAACCGAAGCCCTGCATCATTTCGTCGAATCCTTCGTGGCTGAAGCTGATATCGTCGGATTTCTTGGAAACGACAGCCTTGGGGCCGGCCTTCATGGATGTGCCGAATCCGGGGGCATAGTGTCCACCGATGCCAATGATTGCGAATGACTGGGTAGCCAGAAATGCTGCCGCTGCCGCGATGATTTTGTAGTTCATAGTGCGCTCCTGATAAAATCTTTCCAATCTTTGTGTTAAAAATAAAGAAAAATTGCCAGTTGGAACACAGGCCGGGTTAAAAATATCTCTTTTTTTGCGGAATGTAGCCTAAAGGCTGTTTTTTTTTATAAAAATGCGGGAGGGGACCACGCTCAGAGTTGCGAAGGCCGCCCGGTCCCCTCCCTGCACCCTCCCCTTCCCCGGCCGACGCTTTATTCTCTAGACGTTAAGTATAGTTCTCAATGACTATAAAGCTATCCCGCAAAAGCCTAGGGAATGCTTTGCTGGTAATGTTATACAGCATTGTTTTTTTTGCGGGAGGTAGTGCGCTTGGGGTGGCGGGGGCGCTTGGTCGGTGCGGATTAGCGTAACGAGGGGACAATGAGGAAGACTTTCTGTCCCTTGGTGACGTTTATCTTGTCAAATTCGAAGATTTCGACGGTTTCCCCGTTCGAGCCGTTCGCAGTGACGACGACCTTGTGCTGGCCTGTGGTCACGGGGATGCGCGTCATGTACAGGGAGTGGGGCATGAAGAGTCCCAGGCGGAGGTCCGCCTGCTCGATCTGGGTCTGCGCCACGTCGGTACCGAGGCTCGTGATGAGATTCAGGAGGATGTTGTCCGTCTTCATGGCCTGCTTGGCCTTCTGGGCCGCAATGGTGCGCAGGATGACGCGGATGGCCGTACGCGTGATTGTCGTGGTCTTTTCGTCATCCATGTTCTGCTGGAGTTCTTCGTCCACGGCCATCACCTTCTCGGGGCGGAGGCGCGGGGCGTTGTCCAGCGAGACTTCAAAGTGGTCGACCCTGTTCTGCAGTTTCCTTATCTCGGGCAGCGAAAAACCGATATGGAAGGATTCTCCGTTACCGGCGCCTGAGACTGGCGGGGCCACCAGCGTGAAGGATTTCCTCTCGCCGGTTTCGCCGTCCTTGTAGTAGAGGTTCATTACGCCGCCGCTCACGAACGTACCCGACATGTAGAGCTCGCCCAGGATGGGGCTGTGGCCGCCATAGCCGATGACGATGATTTCCTGCCCGGCTTCGCGGATGGAAGTGGCCTTGGGCGTTATGCCGGGCACTTGGGTTCCCAGCGTCATGAGGTCGCCTTCGCGGTCGGCCTTGCGCAGGCCTTCGGCGACGAACTCGAGCACCTCTTCGGGCAACTGGAGCTTGCCTTCCTTGTAGGCCTTGACCGCATTGATATAGGAGATGGCCGCATCGTCTGTCGAGCCGTCCAGCTCGTAGACTATGGCTGACAGGTAGCGCAGCAGGCCGTTGTCGTTGACCTTCTCCTGGTCCTTTTGGTAAAGCGCGTTCATCGCTATCTGCGAGCGCTTGACTTCCACTAGGGCTCCGTCGACATCCATCATGGCGAGGTAGTTCAGAATCTGGTACTCGTACATGAGCAGCAGTTCGAAAGGCCTTGCCCTGTAGGGCCGCGTATTGTCGTTGGTGACGATGGCCGCGGCCTCGTTCGTGACGGACTTGGTATAGAGATCCTCGTAGATTTGCTCGGCCTTGGCGAAGTTCGCCGCGCTTTCCTTGAAATCGCGCTTGTAGTGGTAGAGGCACCCGAGGTCGAAATAGTAGAGGAACTCGGTATTCGACCCGTACAGGTCGTCCTGCTCATCCTTCATCTTCTTGATGGTCGCGTCGATGCCCTTTTTTTCGAGGGGCTGCGCAATTTCCTCGTAGCGCGTCATGGACTTGTTTGCGCAACTAACAAGGAGTGACAACGAGAAAGCAAGAAGGATAAGCCGCTTTATGGACATGACAACCCTAATCTCTGACCGCTAACCACTGGTTTACAGCTTTACGCCGTTCTTCGAGATGAACTTCTTGATCTTCTTGTCGCCGATCCAGACCTTGCGATGGCTCTGGATGTCGGTGAGTTCAAGGTCAACCTGGTAGTACACCACCTGGTCGCCACCTTCCTGGTCGATGATGGAGGTGATGGTGCCCGTGAGCATAAGGTCGGCACCGATTTCCTGGCCGCCCTGCTTCTGGGTGTCAGCCGTAGCGTTGCCGGCCTGGCTGGCAAGTTCGGTACGGAGTTCGGCACGTTCCTGGGCGTTGGCGACGAAGTCGACGCGGCCGGAATTGATGAGCGAGCGCTCCATGTCCTTGATGAAGGTTTCGATGTTGATGTGCTCGTGGCTCTTGTTGGAAACCTTGCCGATGACGACGGTCGGGACCACGCCGCCCTTGTTCTGGATCATGTTGTCGTACCAGGGACGGCCCAGGCAGTCGTTGATCATTTCTTCGGCAACGAGACGGGAGTCGGTGTCGTTCCAGGCCCCGGAAAGGTCCGTTACGGAATTCGTGTCGATACGGGTGACCTTCTTGCCGCTGTCGCTGCAGCCGATGAAGAAGGCGAGGGATGCGAACAGGCAGACTTTGAACAATTTAGACATGGTTTCTCCTGGTTAAATTTTTCATACATAAATATATAAAAAGAAAAAAAAAAGAGAGCCTTTTGAGAAGGCTCTGCTAATTTTTAGCCGATTTAGGGCAAGATTACTTTTTCTTCTTGCTACCGCTGGTGGCGTCGAGTTCGACTTCGATGGTTTCTTCGCCCTTGACGGTCACGAGAGTTTCGGCAGACCTGCGGTTGTTGCATTCTGCGCGGATTACGTGGTCACCGGCATCCAGGTTGTGGATGGTGAGCGGGGCGCCGTCGGTCTTGTCGGAGTTTTCACCGTCGACGTAGATGAGGCACTTGCCCGGCTTGGTCGTGACCTTGACGTGGCCCTTAGGAATCTTGGTGCCGTAGTCGAAAGTGTTGCGCTTGTCGTTGCCCGGCCACACGTTGACGCGCTGGTTCACGAGCTCGTAGCCCTGGTCGATAACGACGAGAGTCTGGCGGCCCGACTTGACTGCGCGGTTTTCAATGGGGCTGTTGCCCAAAAGTTCACCACCCAGGTAGACTTCGCTGTTAGGCGGATTGGTGATGATGGTGACGGTTGCGGCCTTGCCACGAGGAGGTGGATCATCGTCGGCGACAGCTGCGGTTACAAGGAAAGCCACCATAAGGGCAAAAATGTACAGTTTCTTCATGGATTGCTCCTGTTTGTTTGTTCTTAAAATACAAAGTTTTCTACGAATTTATAATTTTTTTTTGCAAAAGTTTGGTAACTAAAGGAAAAAGTGGGGGGGGGGAGCAGTGAGTTATGAGCGGTGAGCATTGAGGTGTGAGGTATAATTTTTGTTTTATTACTCATCGCTGACTGCTCAGAGGGGCTTTAGCCCCGACCTCATAGCTCAAAGCGAAGCGACCTCACAGCTCATTATCACGCACTTCGTGCGTCAATATAAGACGGAGAAGCCGTGATATTTTTCCCTAACCCCTAGATCCTAGCCTCTAAACCCTTATACCTCCTAACTGACGGAGATTGCTTCAGGACTTCGTCCTTCGCAATGACAAATCCAGCATCCCTCGTAACCCCTAACCCCTAGATCCTAGATCCTAGCCTCTAATTACTAATTACTATCTTCCATACTATGAAGGCCCTTTACCAGAAAATCCGCGCATTAAACGGAAAAAATTACGGTTTATACAAGTCCCTTGCCGAAAAATCGTGGGATTTTGGTGACTTTGTTCTAGAATTCCTGCATGTGCAGGGTGATCCGTTTGCCCCTGCGTCCAGGGTGCTGCTGAAGACAAGTTTGCAAAAACTCGGGTACGCTCCCGTTTGGGGGAGCAGTTTTGAACGCCGGCTTGCGCTTTCGGATTTCCTGTTACGCCGCCTGAGTGCGGTTGTGCAGGAGCATTTCCCCGAGAAAAACGCCCCCGTGGCCATCGAGAATCCGGGACCCGAGATGCTGGTGCGGAACTCCCTGTGGGTCGATAACGGCGATTTGCGCGTCTGCTTGCAGGTGCGCCTGCCCGGCGAGGGCCGCAAGATAGAATCGGAAGCTGCGGCCGAAATTTTGACGATGGTGCTGCCCGACCTCGTGTCGGCGAGCCTGTACAACGATTCGTCGCGAGCGGCGCAACTGGAAGCGCATTACGGCGTGCTCGCCGACCGCGTCGAGATCCTTGCGGAACTCAACAAACGCGGGCTTTGTGCATTTGTGCCCGACGGGGCGGTTCTGCCGCGGGCGTCGGGCTTGAGCGAGGCCCCGCTCAAGGACGCGGTGCCGTTCGTGGCGCCGCCGGAAATGGCGGTGACACTTGAAATTTGTGGCCGCGAAATTCGCGGCATGGGCATCCCCAGGGGAGTCACCGTCATTACGGGCGGCGCCTTCCACGGAAAGTCGACGCTGCTGCAAGCGCTCACGCGCTCGGTATTCCCGCATGTGCCGGGTGACGGCCGCGAGGGAATCGTCGTGGACGAGACCGCCTTGCGCGTCGGCGTCGAGGACGGGCGCAGTGTGCGCGCTACCGACCTCTCGATATTCGTGCGCGACCTTCCGGGTGGCGTGAGCACAAAAGATTTTACTACGCTTTCGGCATCGGGCTCCACGAGCGAGGCCGCGAACTTGCTGGAAGCCATAGAGGCGGGCTCGCGGACGTTCCTCATCGACGAGGATTCCTCGGCGGTGAACTTCCTCATCCGCGACATCCGCGTCCGCAAACTCCTGGGCGACGACCGCGAACCCCTGATACCGCTGACCGACCGCATTCGCGCCATTGCGCAGGCGGGATACAGTTTTATCTTGGTGGCGGGCGCCTGCGGCGACTACCTCGACCTCGCGGACAACATTATTATAATGGCGAACTACAAGGCAGAGTGCGCGAAGTTCACTAAATCGGTTGGTGAGCTTGTCGAACCAGCCGAAGTGAACGCAACAGGCAAGTCCGCTTCGGCAGGCTCAGCGAACGTAACAGATGAGTCCACTTCGGCAGGCTCAGTGGACTTGCCTGCGCCCCGCGCCTTCGCCGACTACATGCAGCCCCTGCAAAAGTCCGTGCGCCCCGCCTCCGCCGTGGAGCGCCAGGTCAAGGTGAAGCTTGCCGGAGATTCCCTGCTGCAAATAGGCTTCCTCGTCTCGGATACCTCGCGCCTCAATACACTGGTGGACAAGTCGCAGCGCCTAGGTGCCGGCTTTTTGCTCTTGAACCTGTTGCAGAACGCGGCGAGCAACGCCGACAGCATGGCCAGCGATTCTGTGTCGGCCGCTGCAAGCAAGCTGTGCGAAAGCATCCGCAATGTCGGGTTCCGCAACTTGCCGCAGGGCCTGAGCCGCGAAATGAGCCTGCCGCGCGAAGTGGACATCGCTTGCGTTGCCTTCCGCCTCCGCGAAGGCCGCTAAATACATTTTTGTATCTTGTCACTAGAACATCCTGACCAACTGGAGAATTAATCATGCGCAAAAATCTCGGAGTCAAGACTTACCTTTACCCGCAGCCGACGCTCGTCATCGCGACATACAACGAAGACGGCACCCCGAACGCGATGGTGGCCGCCTGGGGCAGCGTCAGCGATACGAACCAGATTGCCATCTACGTGGCCAAGAGTCACAAGACCATGCCGAACATCCTCGCCCGCAAGGCCTTCACCGTGAGCATGGCGACCGCGAAGAACATCAAGGCCATCGACTACCTCGGAGTCACCAGCGGCAACAAGGTCGCCGACAAGTTTGCAAAGTCGGGCCTCACCGCCGTCAAGAGCGAAAACGTGGATGCCCCGCTGATCGCCGAACTCCCGCTCGCGCTGGAATGCAAGATGGTGAGCTACGACGACGAATCCGAACTTTTGCTCGGCGAAATCGTGAACGTGACCGCCGACGAATCCGTGCTGGACAGCGATGGAAAGCTCTCCGTCGAAAAGCTTGCGCCGGTGTGCTACGACACCGCAGGGCACGGATACTACGTGATGGAACGCCGCGTAGGCAACGCCTTCAGCGACGGCAAGACCTTCTGCCCATAACTCAAGGCTCATACCTGACACCTCATAGCTGATACGGAGTATATTATGAAAAAAATTTCTCTTGTCTGTATATTCTCGACATTGTTCTTTTTTGCTGCCTGCGCCGACAGCAGTTCCAGCAGCGTCTCGACTGATGTGAACGCAGGGAATACGCCGGCATCGAGCGGGACGGCTTTGTCAAGTGACGCCGTATCGTCTGCGGGTACGGTCGACCCGTCTTCTGCGGCACCCGAAAGCTCTGCAGTGCTTGAATCCAGCAGCTCCACCACGGCAGCCGTTCCCGCTGACACCGTCTGGAACAAGGCTTACCTGACTTGGTACATTTCTTGGCCGGACCCCGGCAGCGAGGAGTGCGTCAAGTACAACGGTTGCGAATGGGCGGGCTACTTTGCAGGCATCAATGGCCAGCAGACCGAGCAGTGGGTTAGCGAGCACAACATCATCTCCATCCACGAAAAAGACTGGGGCAAGTACAGAGGCAAAACTTTCAGGCTGCGCCAGAATGACAAGTCCATCGATGCCGTTGTTTACGACAAGTGCGCTGATAGCGACTGCGATGGATGCTGCACCCAGAACGCGGGTAACCTCGGATTCCTCATCGACGTTGAAAGCTATACATGCGAACGCCTCACCGGATCCAAGGAAGGCTGCGACGGCATCGTGGAATGGACCTGCCTCGACTGCGAATAAATTTGTAGAGCCATGAAGGTCCAAGTCCTCATAGACAATATAGAAGGCTTTGTTACCGGCACGCAATTTGCCGCCAGCCCCGATACCGCCGACTCCAATACTGCCGACTTCGATGCTGATGGACAATCGCGCACCCGCAAACTCTTCGGTGAGTGGGGACTTTCCGTGTATGTGGAATTTGAGGGCAAGCGCTACCTTTTGGATACCGGTGCGTCTCACCTGTTTGCAAAAAACGCCGGCGTCATGGGGGTGGACCTCTCGAAAGTGGACATCGGCATTTTGAGCCACGCCCATTACGACCATGCGAATGGACTTGCCAAATTTTTTTCGCTTAACAAGACGGCGCCTTTTTACTTGCGCAAGGGAGTCGCCGAGAACTGCTACCATGCACATAAACTCTTCGGGCGCCTGACCTACCACGAGTACATCGGAATCCATAAAGGATGGCTCAAACGCTTTGCCGACCGTATTCGCTATGCCGAAGGCGACATGCAGATTGCTCCGAACGTCTACCTGGTGCCGCACAAGACCGCAGGGCTCGACCGCATTGGCGAACGGGCGCACCTGAGCGTCAAGGAAAACGGCACGTACCGCTACGACAGCTTTGACCACGAACAGAGCCTGGTGTTCGATACGCCGCAGGGGCTATTCATCATGAACAGCTGCAGCCACGCCGGTGCAGATAACATTGTGAAAGAAATCGAGGCGACCTTCCCCGGCAAGCGAATATACGCCATTTTAGGCGGCTTTCACCTGTTCCGCTATAAAGATGCGGACGTACGCGCCTTCGCAGAAAGGCTGCGTGAACTGGATGTGCAGAGGATCTACACCGGGCATTGTACCGGCGACCGCGCCTATGCAATATTGCATGAAGTCCTGGGCGACCGCGTGCAGCAAATGCGCTGCGGAATGATTATCGAATAAATTACCCGCCCATGTCGATATAGTGTCTGTGGACAGTAGTATCGCGTTCCGGTTCCAGAGGAGGCCTGACATTCTTCGGGGCGGTATTGGTTATGTCATCGTTTTCAAAGCTGTTGAACATCCACTTGAAAAAGCCGACCGTACCGCCTAGCGCGAAACCCGCCACAAAACCGAGCCCAGCCGCGCCCAGCCCCATCAAGGCGATAAGGAGAAGCTGGTCTTCTTGTTCACGGTCCTTTGCAGAAGAGCTACTGTTGTCGTCATCTGATATCACGCTCCCAGCAATAACTGTTACGGCCATGCCGGGGATTGCCATGGTTGCACCTGTATTGAGCCCGTATCGGATGGCGGGGTTCGGATTTTTGCTTACGGCGCAGCCGACAATCGACAGGGAAAGCAAGATGCATATGGCAATTTTGAATAGCTTCACATTAGAAATATAGAATCAGTCGCTTCTAGAATCGAAAAAAATGCAACAACCCTGGGAAAAACGTGAAAAAACGCACAAATGGAACCCCTTAGAGGCACAATGACGAGGAAAAACTCACCTACTGCTTGGAATAGTAAAGGTCGTACTTCAGTTGGACCCTATACAATTGGCCGTTCCTTACAAAAGTCATTTTCGACTGCCCTGATGCGGGCGTCCTGAGAATTGACCGAGACCTTCATCTCGGCGATTTCCGCTTTTTGCGATTCGATTTGTTTCTCTTGTTCCTGAAAACGGCTTTCGACTTGCATCCCGGCAGCGAGCATGCGGTGGTTAAGGCTGAAGCCCTTGAGCAAATGGTCCTTGAGGACTTGGTTCGCCCAACGGCGGAAATGCGTTCCTTGAATAGACTTGACCCGATACCCAACGGAAATAATGACATCAAGATTGTAATAGTTTGTGGGTTTGGTAGAAAAATCGGAATTTCCGATTTTTCTCACAGATTGGCTTTTTTCAAGTTCTTTTTCTTTGAAAATTCGTTATTCTGGTCCATTTTCACCTCATAAAAAAAGACCGCATCCATTTAATCCTCAACATGAGAATCGATGATAAATGGAATACGGTCGTTGGCAGGTTTAACCCGCCCACTATGTCTGTTTGGCTGCAGCCACGCCGGTGCCGACAACATAGTGAAGGAAATCGAGGCGACCTTCCCAGGCAAAAGGATATACGCCATGCTGGGCGACCGCGTGCAGCAAATGCGCTGCGGGATGGTTGTGACTGTTTAAATACGACTTCCGAAATTCAGTGAAAATTGAACTCTTTGAGTAAATGGTCCTCGCTGTTCCCGGTGATTAACTGAAAATTTTTGCGCTTCGCGTTCCTAAAAATTCGCCTCCGCAGTCGCCTTCTTCAATTCTTCCACAATGGGATGATACATCTCCGGGCATTCAATTTGCATTATGGTCGTAATCTTGTTGCCGCCGTCTTTTGACGATGCCCCGCAAAGAAACATCGGGCCTCGCCTTTTCATAATCGGCCTTTATCGCAGGCGTTATGCCCACATAGTTATCAATAATCAAGATGGATCTCTTCGCCATTTCGTAAATCTTCATGTAAGCCACATCCGCTTCCAGCCTCTGACCGTCAAGAATCAAAAAATGCTTGTAAGTTGTTGGGTCGATGAAGTTTTCCATGACCTTCTGAAGGTCAGATTGGATTACAGCGATGTCCTTGGTGTTTCGTTCTGTTTGTACGGCAATTTCAACAATCCCTTCGTACCCTAGAATATTACGATTTTCGGAGATGATATACTCTTTCATCTGCTTAAAAAGGCGAATGAGCGCCATACTCTGGCGAACTGCCAAATCGCCTTTAAGCACCGTCATGAGCATATAAATACCCTGCTCAGTGAAGGCGTAGGGGTTTGACCGACTCATGGAACTCAGATTTGCGGTGCAAAATTTGCACCGCAAAATTTTGATTTCTTCGGTATTTAATTGAAATCGGAATTCTTCGGGAAAGCGATCAAGGTTGTTCTTGACCTGTCTGTTGAAAACTTTCGTGCTATACCCGTAAATCTCGGCCAAGTCGGCGTCGAGCATCACCTTGACCCCGCGAATCATGTAAATCCGTGACTTGAGCAGGGCCTCGTCTATCAGGGAAAAATCTTTTTGCGGCGCGACAGTTGCTGTCGGCATCGTATTCTTTTTCTTCATCGTCAACACCTCTAGCGGACAAACGGAATGTAGCTGAAGGGTTGAACGTTTGTGCACTAAATATAGTTTCAATAATTTCCGTTGTCAATAGGCCCGAGCGATTTTATGGAAAAATTTTTTATTTCCTTTGTATGTCCGCTTAGCGAAATTCTATTCCTAAAAAAGCGTAATTTGTTACTTTTTCGGAAATAGGAATTGTGATGTAGGGAAAGGGATAAGGCGGAATTTGCCCCCAAAAAACTTGGGATTGACCTCAAAAATCTAGGGATTGGTGGTGAAAACCCTGGGATTGCCCCAAAAAATTGGGATTCAGCAAAACCTTGTCATAATATTAGTTTATATTTCCTTTGTATGTCAATTCGTCTAATTTCGCCCAAAAAGTCCGTCAATTCAGCATTTTTGAAACTTCCCGTATCCGTCGAAAAAATGGAGCGGTTTCGGTTGACGCTTGCGAATCTCTACAAAAAGCGTGATGCTGCCCGTGACGAGGAATATCACAAGGGCGAGATTTGGGGCTTTCTCAAAGGAATCTTCAATCCCGATTACTCGGTGCAGGTAAAGCGACCGATAGACCTTGCAATTTTTAACGGGAACGATACGAACGCGAAGCCAGCGGTGATTATTGAGGTGAAGTCTCCGACGAATATAGCAGAAATGTTTTCGGGAGACCGCCCGAATACAAAGGCCTTGCAAGAACTGGTGTACTACTTTATGCTGGAGTACATCCGTTTTGAAAATCGTGAAATTAGGTACTTGGCTATCACGAATTTTGACGATTGGTATTTCTTCGATGTAAAGGATTTCGTTCGTTACTTCGGGTCGAAGGCGTATCCTGTGTATGTTCAGTTCCAGAAGTTCGAAGCGAACCAGATGAGCGGCAACAAGACATCTGATTTTTATAACGACATTGCGAAACCTGCCATTGACGACTTCCTGAAAACCTGCGATATAAATGTTGTTCGTTTCAATCTTGCGGATGTTGTGAAGAATGCAGAAAAGTTCCCTGAGCCTGCCGAAGGGAACGGATCGTCTAGTTCTTCGGCCAATGAAAGAAAACTTCTTCCTCTCTACAAATTCCTCTCCCCGGAGACCCTCCTCGCCAAGCCTTTTGCAAATGATAGCAACAGCCTAGACCGCAACTTTTACGCAGAACTCTTGCACATCATCGGCCTCGAAGAAGTGAAAGAAGACAAGGGCAACAAGAAATTCATCCGACGCAAGAAGCCCGCAAATCGCGACAAGGCATGCCTCCTCGAAAGTGCAATCTACCAGCTCGAAGACGATTTCCCGAACAAGGAAGAATGCGAGGCGATGGCACTCCGTCTCTGCATTACGTGGGTGAACCGCCTGCTGTTCCTGAAACTTGTCGAATCGCAAATCCTCATGTATCAAAAGGGCGATGCATCGTACCGCTTCATGAGTACAGACAAAATAGCGAACTTCGACGAACTGAACATTTTCTTTTTCAAGGTGCTCGGCAAGAAAATCGAGGACCGCGACGAAGACGTACTCAAACGTTACCCGAATGTCCCTTACCTGAACAGTTCGCTGTTCGAACCGACCGAAGACGAAAAGCACCTGAAAATCCGCGGCATTCCCGATGCCCAGATGGAAATTTTCAACAAGACCGTTCTGAAGGACGAACGCGGCAAACGCGCGAAAGGCACGCTCCCGAATCTGGATTACATCTTCAAGTTCCTCGATGCGTACAACTTTGCAAGCGATGCCCAAGGCGGCGTGACCTCTACGAGCAAGACGCTCATCAACGCGTCGGTTCTCGGACTCATCTTCGAAAAAATCAACGGCTACAAAGACGGCAGTTTCTTTACGCCTGGGTTCATCACCGACTACATGGCTCGCGATGTGCTGGAACGGACAGTTGTGCAGAAGTTCAACGAAGTCAAGGGTTGGGATTGCAAAAATCTGCGAGAAATTGAAGATAACATTGAGAAAGATGACGTTCCGGAAGCAAATAAAATTGTAGATGAAATCCGTATTGCGGATGTCGCTGTAGGTTCCGGGCATTTCCTGGTCTCTGCCTTGAATCGCATGCTCGCCATAAAATCTGAATTGAATATTTTCTGCGATGCCGAAGGAAACCGTATCAACAAAAAGAAATGGGTGTTGAAAGTTGATAACGACGAACTTTCAGTTGTTGATGACGATAACGAACCTTTTGAGTATAAGCCCGGTAATGAAACTCTCCAACGAATTCAAGAAGCCTTGTTCAACGAGAAACGCCGCATTATCGAGAATTGCCTTTTCGGCGTTGACCTGAACCCCAACAGCGTGAACATCTGCCGTTTACGCCTTTGGATTGAACTCCTGAAGAACGCCTACTACACTAAGGAAAGTGGCTACAAGCAACTCCAGACACTCCCGAATATCGACATCAATATCAAAGTCGGTGATTCGCTGTTGAGCAAATACCCCGTGCAGAATGGACACGTCGTTTTGGACTTTTTGCAGAAAGAAGACAAGGCCGACAAGAAAAACGGACTCGCCGCGAAACTCAAGGAATACAGGAAAAACGTTCAGGATTACAAGGCGGGCGGAACGAGCTACAACAAGCAACAACTTCGCCTGAACATTGCTGGTCTCAAGTCGCAACTCAAGGAGCCGCCCAGCATCGACCTCTTCGGAAACGTGGTCAAGAACAACGACATCGATTTTTCCAACTCGCTTGAATGGATGTTCGAATTCCCAGAAATCCTTGATGACGAAGGCCGCTTTACAGGCTTCGACGCCATCATCGGAAACCCGCCGTATGTGCAGCTCCAGAGCATGGGCGAGATGAGCGACGTTTACAGCAAACGGGATTACAGTTGCTACAACAAGTCCGCAGACCTTTATTGCCTTTTTGTGGAACGCGCGCACAGCCTGCTCAA
This sequence comes from Fibrobacter sp., assembly GCA_017642335.1. GTDB lineage: Bacteria > Fibrobacterota > Fibrobacteria > Fibrobacterales > Fibrobacteraceae > Fibrobacter. The sequence continues at coordinate 19,595 of JAGCPF010000002.1, read as the reverse complement.
AAAGAATGGACACTTCTCGTTCATCATGCCGAACAAGTGGATGCTCGTGGATTACGGCAAGGAACTTCGCCGCTTTATGGGGAGCGTGTCGCTCAAGAAAATCCTCAACTTTGGCGACATTCAGTTCTTTGACGATGCGACCATTTACGTGTGCATTTTCGTGGCTCAAAAGTCTGGCGAAAAATCACCGGTACTCGCTTGCTCGCTGAACAGTAAGAATTACAGCGGAGAATTCGAAAAAGAAGTCAAGGCCGCAACCTTTGAATTCCCTGCGGAAAGTTTCGGCGAAAGCGAATGGAGTATTCGCAACAAACTCCACGATTCCGTATTGCAGAAAATGCAGGTCGGAACCCCGCTCAAGGAAATGCCGATAAGCATTTATCGCGGCATATTGACTGGATTCAATGATGCGTTCTTTATTGACGGAAAAAACCGCGAAAAACTTATTGTCGAAGATCCGAAAAGTGCGGAACTCATCAAGCCGCTATTGCGTGGAAAGGATTTGGAACCATGGTTTACATGTAATGACAATCAATACATGATTACCACTATTCCTGCAATGAAAATAGATATTGAAAATTATCCTGCAATTAAAAAACATTTATTGAGTTTTGGAATTGAACGTTTAGAACAAACTGGAAGAGAATATATTGTTAATGGAGAAAAAATCAAATCACGAAAAAAGACCAATAATAAATGGTTTGAAACACAAGATGCAATAGCATATTATAAAGACTTTGATAAACCCAAAATCATGTATCCTGAAATCACCAAGTTTCAGCCGTTCATCTATGATGATTCAGGAATGTATTGTAACAACAAAGCTTTTATCATCACTGAAAAGGAAAATACCCAGAATTTGCCAAAGGGAACGGAAAACGTCATTGCGAGCGAAGCAGAGTGTCATCCTGAGCGGAGCGCAAGCGTAGCCGAAGGATCTCTCCTCAAAGCCCTCCTCGCCATATTCAACTCAAACCTCGCGAAACTTTGGATATGGTACAACTGCCCCGAACTCATGGGCGGCACCCGCGAAATCCGCAAAGTCTATTTCGAAAACTTCCGCATCCCCCTCGACAACCCCGAACTCCTGCAACAACTCGCCACTTTGGCCGATGAAATCATTGAAGCAAAGAAGCAAGCCTCGAGTCATCCTGAGCGGACCCTGGAGCCGAAGGCGATAGGGGAAGTCGAAGGATCTAATGCAGAAAACAGCGAAGTAATCCAGAGAAATATCGCAGATTTAGAAAAACAAGTCAACACTCTCGTCTATCAACTCTACGGCATTACTGATGCTGAAGAAATCGAAGCCGTAGAGAAAAGGTGAAGTTGCATGACAACTCGTTTTCAAAAAGCTCGATTTCACATCGATAGTGGACCAAAATCACTATTTGACCGAATTCATTTTAAAATGGACTCGGTTAATTCCTTAAATTTATCGGCAAAACATTTTGTAGAGCGATGTAACGGACGAATTCTCCCATCTGAAATAATTCAGAAAATGCAAAATTTTGATGCTCGCGAATGGAGGCTGGTTGTAGGAGAAGTTCGCGTGGATACAGGAAAATTTGTGAACTCAACATGGGAATATATCTTCGGAGATGAAAAATATTGGCTGACAATAGGTTTCGGAAATGTAGCAGAAACCATTGTGAAAAAAGAAAGTAGTGGTAAGGATAAAATAATTTCATCAGGGCTGATTTATGATTTTGTTGATACAGTTAATGAAAAACTGATGACTGATGAATCACAAAAATGTAATCAATAAGCATGGAGAAAATATAATGTCTATTGAATTTTTAAATTATGAGGGGTTACAAGTAAAGTATAACCCAGATGAATTAATTGTAGTACCGTTGAAGGTTACTCAATCAAAAGTTGGCGATTCTGGTGAAGCTGATTTTCAAACTTTTTGGGAAGTGAAGGGTAAAGTAGAAGAGGTTCCTTCATATCATATAAAATGGGAACGTAAGGCAGATTTTATTGAAATCGTTTATGAAAAAAATCTAAACGACAAAATCGAGGCGTATATAGAAACACATAAACAAAGTGCCCCAGAAGGAATTTCATATGGAAAAGAGGTGTATTACGTAGAAAATGATCGAATATCTCATATCTTATGGTATGCTGAAGACGACAATGGAAATGTTACTTATGATTCAAAAAAGAATACAAAAAAACTTATGTTCAGAGAAGGCTTTCAGCAAAAAAGAAAGAAAAGAACTACGGAACAAGTTATCCGAGACCAATCTGCGTTTCGTAAGAATCTATTAGATTTAGATAGAAAATGTGCTATTTCAAAGATTTCAATTCCCGAAGTTCTTCAGGCTGCTCATATTGTGGCTGTAAAAGATGGTGGATTTGAATCCGTAAACAATGGGATTTTGCTGAGATCTGATTTACATCTTTTGTTTGATAGTGACGCTAAAATCCTCAAAATTGACTCGGACGGATATGTTCATGTTGATAAAAATCGTGTTGGAAACTATCAAGAATATATGCAATATGATGGGGTAAAAATTGATAATTCTGTTTTAGAAAGAGTCAGAGAAAATTTAGAAAAATGTGAAAAAAAGGAGAACTCTTGTTTATGAACGAATTTGTCTCAGAATATTGTAAAAAATTTATACAGTCAAAGAATAGCCCGCATTTTGCGATTCTTCTAAAAGGTGATTGGGGGTGTGGAAAAACTTTTTTTATCAAAAATCTAATTAATAGTTTAAAAATCGATAAAGAAAAATATGTGTATATAAGTTTATTTGGCCTTAAATCTTTAGATCAAATTGATGAGAAAATATTTGAGGCTATGCATCCTCTTTTATCATCTCCTGGAGTAAAAATAGCTGGTTCTCTTGTTAAAACTGCTCTAAAACTTGGTGCTGATTTTAAATTAGATTTATCTGAAAATGGAACTCAAAAGAAATTGTTTAATATAGGAGTAAAATGTCCCTCGTTGAAGGATGTAAAAAAAATTCGAGCCAAAAGAGATCTTCTTGTGGTTGATGATATTGAACGATTGGGGGATGGTCTTGAAATAAAAGATGTATTTGGATTTTTTCAAGATGTAATTTCTGAGTCTGATACAAAAGTGATTTTTGTGGGCAATGAAAGAAAAATTGAAAATGCTCTTGATATTTCTGATTTTTCTTATAAAAAAATAAAGGAAAAAAGTATAGGCCAAGAGTTTTTGATTAAACCATGTGTGAATGACGCTGTAGACTTTTTTGTTGAGGAATTGAATTTCAAGAACCCTATAAATGAAATTGTAAAAAGAAAAGCACTTGAGATTGTTGAAAATCTCAAGTGCGAAAATCTAAGGTGTGTTAGATCTGCTATATGGAATTTAAATGAATATTCTGATTTTATAACAAAAGATTTAGAAGATGGTGATACTGAAAAATTCATCTCTGCATATTTACTTTTATCTATTCAAAAAAGTTTAAATTTGATTGAACGAGATAATGTTTATGATGCTTTAAAATTTTATGAAAAATATAAAAAGGCATATGAATTGAATGAAAAGGAACAAATGAATTTTGGTTTTATAAATATCAACATTCCTTTGGTGAATAAATGGCAAGAAATTATATTTGATGGATTATGCTCAAGGGATGATTTGCACGCTTGTTACTATTTGGAAAAAGAGGAAATAAAAAATCAAAATAAAAAGAAAAAACTGTTTAGTTTGATTCAGTGTTGGAGAGATTTGGATAGTGCTGATTTTGAACGGACTGTTGAGGAAGTTAATGTGGAATTTGAAAATGGAATGTACTTACATCCTGGAGAAATTCTTCATTATGCAAACTGGATGTTGCTTTTTTCAAATTGGGGAATTCGTTCGGAATCGGACTCATCAATAGAAAAAAAAGTAAAAAAACTATATGCAACTAAACCTGTGAAGTATATTCCCGATTTTGATGTTTTACGAATGGGATTTGCTGGATGGTCGTATTCTACAGATTTTCCAAAATTTAATATAATTGAGGCTTTTGTTCGGGAAAAAAATAATGAGTTAAAGGCTGAACACTTAAAAGAAGATGTTTTAAATAGCGTGCATAATTTGACAAATGAAAGGATTGACGAATATTGTTGTGATTTGTGGATGTGTAATGGCTCTAATAAATATTGGAAATTTCCGTATTTTAAATATGTAAATGTTGATGAAGTTTGTGAAAAACTTAATAAATTGACTTCAAAATCATTGGATTTTTTTCTGACATCTTTGGAAGAACGATATGGGTTAAGGTATGGGAGTCCGGCGGATGAATCTGCAAAAGAGGATGTCAAAAATCTGAGAAAAATTAAAACAACCTATATGAAAGGTAAAACATATATATTGAACAGTCCTAAAAATTTCCTTGCCCAAAATTTTGCAAAAAGGTTTGATAATATAATTTCCTATATAGAACAAAGTCGTAATGGAGGACGATAATATGGGTGGCTCATTAAGACAAGAAGATAAAAGTAGAAAATATAATGCAGGCGCACAATTTGGAACTGAGACGGGGACTATTGTTAAACAGATTGTGTATAGTCATGAAAAAATAGCTGGTTTGATGCTGGAGCGGAAAAATCTACAGGGTGAAATAATTAACGAATTCGTTTATGATCGTTGGGATGAAGATTATCCTGAACAAGATGCAAATGCTGTTGCTGAATATAGAAGAATCCTTTCAGAGATAGAAAGTAAAACTGCCCCAAATGATAAGAGAAAGAATCAGGGAAAATCACTTGCGTTAAGAAATTTTTGTACTGCGTATGTTGATGGTTATAAATCGCCCTTAAAATTATATTTTCGTCCATCTAGAAACTTTTTAGAAAGCTTAAATGTGAATGTTGTAATCGAAATGCTTAAAAAGTTGTGCTTGATTGTATTGTTATTTTTTCTTATAACACTATTTCTTGTAGAATTGGCTCCTGGCAAAAATGAATATTTTATTTGCAGTTTTTTGGGAATGTTGGGAAGTTTTGTGATGATTTGCTTTAATTTTAAGGAAACAAAAGTCGTTGATTACGAAAATGCAGATCAGTTGTCGTGGCGTTTTGGTACAAAATTGATATGTGGAACTATTTTCGGTTTTATGATGTTGATTTTCTTAAAAGCTGGTATTATTCGATCAGAATTTGCAGACAATTGTTTTGTTCAGTTTGCGTGCGCTTTTGTTGCGGGTGTAGAAACCAGATGGGTTCCAAGAATTGCATGTGCAATAGCTTCATCAACGCAAGATAATGAAAAGGAATGATAAAAAATGACGGAAAATGAAAGAAAATTAAATGATTTGATGGATTCGTTAGAAGATGATCATTCTGTGGTGCCTTCTATAAGGAGATTTGTTTTAACATCATGTGGCTCAATTCCTGGCTTTGGCGGGATTATTGGAGCAATATCTAATCTTTACGATGATGGAAAAAAGAAAGAGGCGGATAAACAGCTTCTTTCTTTGCTGAAGGATCATGATGATAAGATAGAATGCATTTGGAATGCTGTTTTTGGGAACGAACCGACTAGAGAAAAATTAAAATACTTATTTAATGAAATTTTAGATGAGGACATTCCTGATTGTTATGATTTAAATAAAAAATACCCATATATTTTAAATCCGTTTTCAAGAGAGGAATTTAGAGTATATGAGAATTTGGGATGGCTTAAGATTGAAGGACCTTTTGGTTTTGTATCAAATTTTACGAATCATGTAGGTAACTTTGAAAAATATGAAAAAAAGAGAATAGATGGATGCGGAAATGGCTTCGTGTTGTCATTAACGGAATTGTATTATAAGAAAAGATGATTTTGATAAATTAGAATTGAGGTGTATCAAAGAATGTGGTGATATTAAAGGAACTTGCTCATGATAGACAAAGATCTTGAAGAAATTTCATCGAAAGAATTGATAAGTAAAGATGATTTATGGGGCTATGGTGCTGAACATCAGATGGCTCATTATCTAAAGCGTAAATTCTTTGATCATCCTGAGATTCATGTTCTTAATAATCTTCGGTTTAAATGTGTGACAGACGATGGTGACTATGCTCAAATAGACCATCTGATAATTACGCCCTATTGTTTTATTGTTGTAGAAACGAAAAATTGGGTTGGGGGCATGAAATATGATGAAGATGGAAACTGTTGGTATCTTTCTAAAGAAGATGACGAGTGGCATACAAGTAAGGAAAGTCCAATCTTTCAGGCGAAACGACAATCTGAGGCGTTAAGAAGAGTCTTACAAAACAACAAAGAAATACTTAGAAAGAAATTTCTTTTTCTTCAAGGTGGTTTTCAAAACTATCCGGTACATTTTTTGGTTGCTTTATATGGAGAATCAAATGTTGTAAAACCGGAAAAATCATGTAAATATGACGGCATGGTTCTTAAAGCAGAAGTTATTCCTGATAAAATTCTTGAAATTTATGAAAAATACAAGAATTCGGATACTGTGAAGAACTTTGTAAAAGACGCTCTATTGAAAAATGATACTCTTTGGATTTTGCCCGAAGAGGATATTAAAAAGACCGTATCATTTCTGAAGGAAATTCATTGTCCGCAATTTTTTTATAGAAAGATAGAACTGGAATCTGTAAAGTGTAAATGTGGAGGCTTGCTTTCATTCGCGCTTAATAGGGAAACGAAAAAGTGGGAAGCTATATGTAAAGCATGCGGCTTGGTAAAACCATTTTCGTTTAAATGCAGTAAATGCAAGAAACCTTTAAAATTGTTTGAAACAGGATGGCCCAGAAAAAAGCTTGCATTTTGCAAATATTGTGATGAGTATCGAATAGTAAAGGAATAGAAGGGTTTTCTGTTATGCTAGAATTAAAAAAATGTCATTTAAAATGTGATAAATGCGGTGCTGAGTTTGATGCTTCTTCAGATTTAGAGTCTGAGACATATTCTGAAGAACGGAGTATGGGAATGCAAATCGGCTATAAATGGACTCATGAAGACGAATGTCCTCTTTGTCATGAGCCATATAGTTTTGAAATAAATGCGTGGGAATATCCGATAGGATTTTTAGATTACGAAGACCATAAAAACAAAGGTGTTGAGCTAGATTATGATGTGGATGTTGCTCAAGAAACCTATGATGAATGGGATGATTTTTGGAAAGATTGGGAAAATCTAGCACCATCTACTTTTGACGAATTTAATCTAACTATGCAAAAGTTGCGAGGAATGTTAGAATCTGATCTTATTTTAACAAACGATATGTTTCTTAAAATGGTGGATGCCTTTGCTGTAACAGCAATGGAAGCGTATTTGAGTGGGACTTTGATAGAAAAAGTGAAAGAAGATGATACCTATTTATTGAACGTTGCTAAAAATATTGAGGATTTAAAAAACGAAAAGATGACTTTATATGAGATTGTTGAAAATCCAGATAAGGCAAAAAAACGCATTTTTGAAAAATTATACGAATTTATGTACCATAATTTGCCAAAGATAAAATGTATTTATGAAGCAGTGTTTGGAATAAAAATAGATTACTCATTAAAAAACTTGATACCCATTGTTCAACGTCGCCATGATATTGTTCATCGTAATGGGAAAAATAAGGATGGTAAAGAAATTGTTTTGGATACTGCAATGGTAGAACAAGATATAGAAGTTATCTCGTCTTTCGTAAAAAAAATTAATTGCCTTATTGACCCTTTTTTGTCACAGATAATGAAGAATGGGTAGCTGACAATTACGGGGAAGCTTAAAATTTTACTTCATTATGAACCCACGTGAAGTTCTCATATTAATCAAGGGTGAAATAAAGACGGAAGAGGTTGAATCTCTTTCCTTCGATAATGCTAGTCGGAAATGTAAGGTTGTTTTCCGTAATGGAAATTCCTATGAATATAGTGCGGGTAATGTTGTTTGTTTAGATAATCCTTGCCAGCATGAGTTCAAAAATCAGAAGATTTCTGCGAAAGGTCTTGAGCTCTATAACATAGAATCCATTCTTGAGTTCTCCGATCCTAAAACAGAGGAGAAGTATTGGCATGTCATTTTCAAGGATAGGGCCAAGACTTATAAGTACAGCGAATTGAAGGTCTTGAACGAATCGAGGGATTGTTTCCAAAATGCTGTTTTGAATTATTTGAAGGATGTCGCAGCGAATAATCCTCTGCTGGTTCAGGATTTTTTTGAAAACAGTAATAAGAAAGAAGACGCTTCATTGCTAAAAAAGCAATACGATAAAATAAAAGGAATTTACGAGAATGAAGATACCGCCTTAGCACTCTACTTGAAGTCTGGAGCGCAAAAAGATCTTCAGCTAGAGCCGTCTTCAAGTCTAGTCTTTCCGTTTGGTTGCAATCTCAGTCAAATCAATGCGGTTCAGAACGCCTTCAAATATACGATTAGCCTTATTCAGGGGCCTCCAGGAACGGGAAAAACCCAGACGATACTCAATATTCTTGCAAACTTGCTGATTCAGGGGAAAACGGCATTGGTCGTTTCCAACAATAATAGTGCCATAAAGAATGTTCAAGAAAAGTTATCCCAGTATAAATTGGATTTTCTTTCGGCAATGCTTGGCAAGGACGAAAACAAAACGTCTTTTATTGAATCGCAAAAGCCTAGAAAATTGGAATTTTCCATAGAAAAAAATCATCAGAGTCTCTCCTTTTGGCAAGATAGCATATCGAAGAAAGTTGTCGCAGCAAAGAAACTTTTCAATGAACAGAATGATCTGGCTCGTGTGAATGCGGAGTTTGAAAACGCAAAGGTAAACTATGAGCATTTCAAAGAATATCTTGATGAGCTTGGAGTTCTGGGCTACTCCCTAGAAAATCGGAATGGTTTAAATCTGTTCGATGTTGAGTTCATTAGAACCCAAGTAGAAAAGAAATTCAAGAAAGACCCGTCAATAAATAGGCTTTCTTTTTTTACCCGTTTTTGGTTACGTTTCGTCAAAGGGCTGTTTAATTGGAAGTTTCTTAAAGGCGATGTTGCAGCTATTATAGCGAGTCTTGAGAACTTCTGCTTTGCAATTCGATTAACGGAATATGAAAATCGAATTAGGAATCTAGAAAATTCCGTGAAGGCGAATGAAAGTGCAGCTTCCGACTTGATGAACTTCTCTAAAGTTGTTTTGTATGAGAATGTTTTTAGAAAGTTCAACTTGCGCAAAAAACAGGTCTTCTATACAAAAGATGATCTGTATTACAAGTATGGTTTATTCCTTTATGATTATCCGATTGTGTTCAGTACTACATTTGCCTCAAAGAGCGCAATAAATCCGAATGCAGTTTTTGACTATGTCATTATGGATGAATCCTCGCAGGTTGACATTGCTACTGGTGCGTTGGCGCTTTCATGCGCTAGGAACGCTGTAATAGTTGGCGATAGCAAGCAACTAGAAAAGGTAACCACAAGAGAGGAAAAGGAGAAGTACCAGGAAATTTTTGAAAAGCACAAGGTCCCTCAAATGTACAATTGTGCGGATTTGAGTTTCTTGGATTCAATAGCCCGCTTTATTCCGGATGCGGCTAAAACGTTATTGCGAGAACATTACCGGTGCCACCCGAAGATTATTGAATTCTGTAATCAGAAGTTCTATGACAATCAGCTTATCGTCCTTTCCAAAAATACTGAACAGAATCCCTTGGCGATTCATTGGACGGTTCCGGCTAGTCGCGAGAACAATGTCAATCAAAAACAGATTGAAGCGATTACGCAAGAAATCTTGCCTACTCTCAAGGCTACGGATATTGGGATTATTTCTCCTTATAATCACCAGTGTTATGAGTTAAGAAAGCTCGTCCCGAACACGGATATATCGACAATCCATAAGTTTCAGGGTCGCGAAAAAGATACGATAATTTTTTCGACGGTAGACAATGTTTTGACCGATTTTTCTGGTGATCCCCAAATAATTAATGTGGCTGTTTCAAGAGCGAAAAATAGGTTTGTCTTGGTTGCTTCTAAACAGGAACAGCCAAAGGGAAGTCTTCTTGATGACCTGATTGGCTACATTCAATATAATGCTGGTGAGTCTGTAGAAAGTAAGATTTACTCAATTTTTGATTTCTTGTTTGACCGAAAATGTTGTAACAATCTTGGGGAACAGGAGAATATTTCGAAATATCCCACGGAGAACGCTGCATACAGGATGATTCGCGAGGTGTTGAAGTCTTGCCCGAGCCTGGATGTGTTCTTTGAATATCCAATGAACCATCTGATTCGAGATTTTTCCAAAATTTCAGACAATCCTGCTTTGCTTAATTATGCCAAGCATCCTTCAACTCATATTGATTTCCTAATTACGAATCGAATCACGAAAACGCCCGTTTTGGCAATCGAAATCGATGGCGCAAACTTCCATAAACAAGAATCTGTTCAAGCGGAGCGAGACCGTATGAAAAATTATATATTGGAGCAATATGGCATTGACTGTATAAGATTCTCCACCAAGGGAAGCAACGAGCGTGAACAGCTGACAGGTAAACTACAAGCGTATATTGTATCTTAGGAATTTTCTGCTTAGGATGTAGCTTATAATTAAAAGCCGTTATTATGCAGAGCGATAAAGCCGAGAAAGGGTTAGCCGTATTTGGTTGTGGCGAGGTGTGCTCCAGCACGGAAAAAAGTCTGCGGAATGCCAAAGGCAATCTTTCAAAATCAGATGGTAGGGGGTTGTATCGCGAGGCGAAAAAGCTTTTTTTCAATTTTTAGATCGGTTAAAATGAAAAGAACTGAAATGATTCCTCTAAATCCTCAAAATATACGTTTTTTGTAAAAGATGACGTTTTTTTAAAGTTTTTTGAATTTTTTGCAAACAAACGAAACTATTTGGATTAATTTAAGGTATATTCTAAAACGACTGTAGAATGGTGTATTTTACGGGATGTTTTTGGGGTTGGAATATTGCTTACTAAACTAGAATAAGGAAATGTTGTTATGACCAAAAGAATGGCTATTCTAATTGCATCTCCAACAGCAAATACTGATAAGGTTAAATCCTTAAAAGAATTACGAGGATCCTTCTACGATATAGATAACTGGAGCACGTTCTTACAAAGGCCGATTGGTGGATGTTGGAATCGTAATGAAATTCACGATCTTTCAAAACACACTGTCCAAGGCTTGTTTAACGAAATTAGTCATTTGAAAGAAACCGACTATGTTTTCTTTGCTTATTCTGGACATGGTTATAATGATGGATATGATGACTTCATTTTTATGGAGAATGGAACTAAAACAATAAAAGTTAATGACATTATAAAGGCTATACAGGATGCTAACTCCAAAATAAAAGGAACATTGATCTTTGATTCATGTCGCAACAACCCGTTAAATGAATCCTTTGTTTCAATTCCTGCTCCGTCGTTACCATTGAATGAAAATTTTTTTGATGAATTAGTAGATACTGCCCGGAAGGATTGGGACAATCAATTTGAACACTGCTCGTCTAATGGACTTGTTATTATACAATCCTGTCAAAAAAACGAAAAATCCTATATGCGTCAATCCGGTGAAGTCAGTGTTTTTTCATATCATATGGCTAACAATGGTTTTGAAGCGCAAGAATCGCTTGATGTTGGGCACGCTTTTGAGGATGCCTTCGATCAAACATATGCGGAGGTTAAATCTTGGCAGAATCATCTCAAAAAACAACAACCTAAATGTACATACACGGATGAAAAATGTACGGCAGATTATCCGTTTAGCCTTGGGAAAAAATCTACAGGATTAAATCTTGCTGCTGCTTTAGCCTCACCAAACTTATAAGGCGACTAATGACCTTCACTGAACGAGAAATTGTCTCCGATTTTTGAAAAAGGAACCATATGCATTTTTACAATTCTAGCATAAGTCTTGCCGACTGGTTCGAAATGAAAGATGTTCGATCCAAGAAATACGATGAAGCCGTTTGGATTCCTTTGCTCTCTGAAGAGACTGAGAAAAAAGGTGAATTATACAAAGCAGAATCTGAACAAGTTGAGCTATACGCCCAAAGCATTCTCGTTTCAAATGATGTTTTTGATGTCGTTGAAAAGCTAAAATGGAACAACTTGTCGGATTGTGATATTGCTTTTGCTGAAGTGAATGAGAATGGAATATACAAGGCTTGTGATGTCATAAACAAGTATATTTCTCAAAAAAATATTAACGCGATTATTCCTGTTTTGAGGCAACAGTTTGGTTCTGGTGAAGCAGATGTTTGGCATCTTCATCAAGATATTGTGCTAGCATTAAAATTGCTTCGGCAGGGAGATTCTTGGGTTAGACCTGATGAAAATTATGTTGAAGTGGCTCGCCTTGTTCGTAATAATGGGGTACCTGTAAAAATAGAAATTAAGAATGAATTTCTGAAAGACTATCTGTGTGCTAGACAGATGGGTTTATATGTTGCGACAGTTCATATTCGAGAAAAATATTTTGAAAAGGATCCCCTTCTTGGATGGGATGTTGGTTTAACTCAAAAGGAATTGAAAAATGGTGAGTGGTGGGGAACCTATAGCGAGATGGCTGATAATGGACATCTTCCCAATTCAACAGCTTTAGTTGTAAATGCCACTAGAGCGGATGTAGATTTCAATGAAGATGTTCCAACGATTGATTATGCCGATTCAGTTAAGGTTGAAACAAAAAAGGTGAACCTCGCTAGTGAAAATACGGTATTCATGTATTCTGCCGAATTGTATAAATACGAATTGATTCGGCCGGGTTTAGAAAGTGTCCGTATTCGAGGTGATGAACCATCAAATTTCCCATTTTTTAAAATAAATGCATCTGGGAAAAGTGTAGCATCAAATCAATTGAGGGACGGAAAACGTTGGCTTTGGTTTAATCCAGATGTGGTTAATCGTATATGTTCAATGAACAAGCCTTCTCTAATATGGGAATCCCTAGATGTTGGGATTGTTGGATGTGGTCAGATCCGTGTTCCATTTGGGGTAAATAAAAAGGGGCTTGTTTCGGTTTATGCAAAGAATATTGCAGATCTCCCTGTGTGGATGCAAGAAATATGGGCTGGATATAATATTCCTCCTGAAGGAGGAGTGTCTAAAGAGTTGTTGATAATACAAGCGATTGGACTTCCTGTTCGAACACAAGCACCAGAAAAATTTTTACCCAAAGAATATAAGCGAATAAATGAATCCTTTGAGAAAAAATATGGCATATCGTTGTTCAATATAACGACGGAAGCAGATGAATTGCTGACCAAAGTGAACCGATTCCAAAGTGTTACTCAAGATGGCTTCTTTGAGTTGGCGAAGGACTTGGCCAAATTGGTATGCGATTCCATAAATTGGAAGCCGTTGCAGAAGCAACTTGAAAATGTTGATCCGAAATGGCGTTCGATGAAGACATTACAGGAATTTCTGATTCAGAAAGAAAATCTTACTGAGGATCAAGCCAAATCTTTGATGGCACCGTTCTATGGGATTGATGACTTACGTCAGACTGATGCCCATATCAAGGGACCTGATGCCGATAAGGCTATGCAAGTGATTGGTATTAACAAGGACTTGATTCCGCTGTTCCGTGGAACGCATATGCTGATTCAATTCGTAAACACGATTGCTATGATAAATGAGGTTATTACCAAAGAAAAAGAGACCGGTGAACCAACGTCGATCTCGTAAACTTGGCGGCGTATGAGTGGGGATGGGAAAAAATCCCATGGCGCGTTCTTTTTAGAATCTCCTGGTTGGCAAGGTGTTGCCCCCACATTTACGCCACGTAGACCACAACACCAATAGACATCATGAATAAGAACTTAAATATTTCCATACGAACCTCCTTTATTTTAACAATTGTTTTTTGGACAAAATGTTTGTTTTTTTGGAAGGTGGAACCGACAAGAAATAATATGAACTCAGCAGCGGGTGCTATTAGCTCTCCAGGAAGATCCAGACTTTTATTAAACTTACTCAAAATATAGTATATTTTATAGGATTTGTCAAAAATATGACTTTCACTGAACGATAACTGATAAAAAATCCTGCGCCGATAGCGGCTGGAGCATCAAGGAGTCCGACGGGCCGGATTTTGTGACTTTGGGAACGGCTTCATATAATTTGCTGGACCCCGTAACTCCCGTCCACATAGATGTCTTTAAAGACAATCCCTTTGCTTACGGCCTTGATGTTTTTTGTCGTGAAGTTCTCGCCGATATGCCCGACAATCTGGTTCTGGAAGAACCACATGCAAAAGACTATCGACGCGAGGATAATGAGTATCGTTATCATTTTACCGGCTTTCCTGTATGACGATTTTGCCGGATTCGCTTTCCTGGATCACGATGCCGGCTTCTTCGCCGTTCTGGATTGCCTTTATCTTGCTTTTGCTGACGTAGCCGTTCGTGCCACGGATGTTCCTGATGCCGGGTGTAGGCTTGAACAGGAATTCTCCGTTCCTCTTTTCGAAATTGTATCCGGTTCTGTTGACCCAGTGAATCCCGGAAAAGAGTTCGGTGGATTTCCACTCGCCCCATTTGCCGTTGTAGGGCCGGGTCCTGTAGGAATTCCCCTCGATCCAGACGGTTCCCTTGATTTCGATGCCGTTCAGCCGGTCTGCCTGGGAATATACGGCTTGCTGGCTGTATTCCATGTGGCACCTGTCGATTTCGTATTCAAGGTCCGCGCCCCTGGATTGCTTCTCAAAGAAGTAGCAACGTCCGTCCTTGACTTTGATCCTGTCCCCGTAAACTTCGTCCAGCGCTTTTGCCAAGGTCTTGCCCTTCTTGTCGCTGACCTTCAGCAATAGGGGATGGTACTGAAGGCTGTACGCCCACGAAAGTGAACATCCCAAAAGGAACAATATGGACAGGAGCTTCAATTTCATTGTCGGCCTCATATTCAATATGAAATATACCCTTATTACATCACTTCCAACAAAATGCAATGTTGAAAATGGACGAAATCTCAACAATACACATTGTTATCGGCAAAATGGTAATTTTCTACGGCATATTTGCAAAAGTGCCGTAGATTTATTATATTAGGGATATGGCTAAATATGATGGCAAGGAAATTCGCAACACGAAAGGGTTCATGCTTCGCGACAACATGAGTGCCTACCAATACCACCAAACCTTGCAAAAGGTTCAGACGGGCGAACTGCTTCGCTTGCGTCCGGGTGTGTTTGCCGAACCCGTCTCGTTGGCAGATACGATGCTCGATATGGATGTTCTTATTCCTGGCGGTGTGGTTTGCATGTACTCGGCATGGGAACATTATGAGCTTTCTACGCAAGTCCCGAATGCGTTTTGCGTCGCAATTCCGCGCAAGCGCAAACTTGTTTTGCCCGAATTTCCTCCGATAACGCTGTACTACTGGTCGGATCATTTGCTTGAATTTGGAACTGTACAGGCGGAGGTCCACGGGCACGATGTTCATATCACTGACTTGGAACGCTCCGTTTGCGATGCCATCAAATACCGCAATAAAATTGGGTTGGACGTGTGTGCCGAAATCCTCAGGGCGTATCTACGTCGCCCCAGCAGTAACATCCCTAAACTTACGGAATACGCAAAAAAACTTCGAGTCGCTGCTACGCTGAAAAAGTACCTGGAGGTTTGGGTAGAGGCTCCTCCCATTCCAAATAAAATCGAAATGGCAAAATATGTCTTAGCGGGAATGTATATTTAGAGAAAAGAGGGTTTGTAATGTCAAACGAATTGGCCAAACAAATATCATATATTCTTTATAGCAGTCCAGAAGAAGATGTCAAGGTCATGGCTTTGGTCAAGGACGAAACCATTTGGCTGACGCAAAAGGCGATGAGCGAGCTGTTTGATTGCTCTGCTGATAACATTGGATTGCATTTGAAAAATGTTTATGAAAGCGGAGAGTTGGAAAAAAATCGAACTACCGAGGAAATCTCGGTAGTTCAAAAAGAGGGTTCTCGTTCTGTAAAGCGCAATGTATCCTTCTACAATCTCGATGCAATTATTTCTGTGGGTTATCGCGTAAATTCCGCAAAAGCGACGAAATTCCGCATCTGGGCGACCGGAATCCTGAAGGAATACATAAAAAAAGGCTTTGTTCTGGATGACGAACGGCTTAAGCAAGGCAAGGCGGTTTTCGGTAAGGACTATTTCAAGGAACTTTTGGAAAGGGTTCGTTCTATCCGTGCGAGCGAACGCCGCATTTGGCAGCAGATTACGGATATTTTTGCAGAATGCTCCATAGATTATAGTAAGGATTCAGAAATAACGAAAAAGTTTTTTGCTACCGTCCAGAACAAGTTCCATTACGCGATTACGGGCCAGACTGCGGCAGAAATCGTGTATGAACGGGCTGATCATGAAAAAGACCATATGGGCTTAACTACCTGGAAAAATTCACCAAATGGTCGCGTGTTGAAAAGCGATGTGAATATTGCCAAGAATTATCTGTCGGAAAAGCAGATTCGACAGTTGGAACGAACTGTGAGTGGTTATTTCGATTATATCGAAGATTTGATTGAACGCGAAATTCCGTTCAATATGAAACAGTTTGCTGCAAGTGTGAATGAGTTCCTGGAATTCAGAAAATACGATATCCTTGATGGCAATGGGAAGATTAGCAGGGACCAGGCGGATGAAAAGGCTTTTGGTGAATACGACATCTTCAATCGTACGCAAAAGATTGATTCCGATTTCGATAAGATGGTTCGAAATATAAAGAAGAATTAAAGGATCTTCAGTTGAAATGTAACTAGGTCCTATCTTCCCACCTTCACTTCGTAATTCGCTTTCTTCTCGCCGAGGCGGCTTCCGTTGATGCGGAACATTTTGGCGGGTGCTGTTCTTGCCGGCGTTATTCCCGCGCGGTATTGCCATTGCATAAAGCGGTTCTGCTGTTGTGTCCAGATCCGCTCTGTTCCCTGTCCGCAGTTTTCGCCTTCGCAGGTGCCGCTGGAGTCGCGGGCGGTTGTGTCCGGGGTTGGGGTGGTCGCTTTCGTCGAAACTGCGATGGAATCCGTCGATATGGTGAAGTTGTCGTATCGTATGTAACAGTCGTGGGTGGGGGCCCATTCGGTGCTGCTTCCGCCGTGGAAGGTGGAGAGGTAGAACTTGTCGACTTTTACGGTGTCGTAGTCGCGGAGCCTGAGCGTGTCCACGTCGAGTACGGGTTCGCCGTCGAGCCATGCCTGCACGCGTCCGTTCTTGTCGCCGTTGCCGGGTGCGGTTATGGTGTTCATACTTACTTTGTTCACGATGCGGTGCCACGTGCCGGTGGTGAACTGCTTTTGCGTGATGGTGCCGTTCAAATCCCACTTGAAATCGTCGCCGTATTCGGAGCTTTGCCCCATAAAATAGATGAGCTGCACGGCGTTGCCATCCTTGCGCCACATGATGCGTGCGCTCCAGCCGTCGCCGGTTTCGGGCAGGGCGTTGCCGGTGTAGCACTTTCCGCCGCAGAGTCCGGGGAGTTTGCCGCCCAGCTGGAATTCGAATCCGTCTTCGAAGAATATGTCGTAGGCGCTCCACATGGTATCGGCGGTTTTCACGAGCGGCTGGATGATTTGCGCGGCGCAGGCGGGCGTGTCATTGTCGCTCGGGCCAACGCAACCCTTGGGGTACTTGAGTTGCAGCACGTTGCCGTGTTCCTCGCCGTCGTACACGATCTTGGAATTCTCGCCGTTGTTCTTGTCCATGGCGTACCACCAGCTGCCATCGGTGCTGTTGCGCTTGAAGTCTTCTTTTGCTTCTGCATTGCCGTACACGCCGACTTCGCGGTTTTCGAAGTCGACAAACGAGACGGTGTCGCTGGCCCTTTGCGCGAATTGTGCGAAGGTGGCCGCAGCGGCAAACAGGGTGGTGCATATATATCGTTTCATATTGTTTCTATGTATTAATCTATAGCTTTTTTGCGGGGTGCGCTGGAATTTTTGCATATTTCTTGCGAAAGGAGTTTCTTATGACTATTGCCTTGACTGTCTATCTCGTGTTCCTTTTATTGATTGCGGTCCGCAGTGCGCGGCGCGTCAAGGATGTTCCGGATTTCTTCGTGGCGCGCAAGGGTGCGTCGGCGAGGGCGGTGGCAGGGAGTCTCGTCGCGACGATTCTCGGCGGGTCGGCCGTCATCGGTGCCGTGGATTCCGGCGCGAGGCTCGGTGGTGCCGCCAGCTGGTTCATGCTCGTGGGGGCGCTCGGGCTTGTCGCGCTGATTCCTTTCGCGGGCCGCGCATACAGTCACGGGAAGTACGCGCTCCCGGACCTGGTGGAGAACCTGTACGGGAAGGGCCCGCGCCTGGTGGCGTCGGTGGTGATTCCTGTCGCCTGGACGGGCATCGTGGCGGCACAGATCATCGCTGCGGCTAAGCTCTTGATGACGTTCGCCCCGCTGGGCTACACGGCGGCGGCTATCACGGCGGCGGCCGTGTTCACGGGCTACACGCTCGCGGGCGGGCAGCTTTCCATCTTGCGCACGGACTTTTTCCAGGCCTGCCTGATTATCGCGGGGCTGCTCGTCGTGGCGGGCTTCGCGCTGTTCGACGGCGCGCACGGTTTCGCGGGCTCCCCGCTGGGCGGCACTTCCGCGCCAGCGTTCCCGTTCAACGCGAACTTCTCGCCGCTCGACTTGTTCTTGCTAGTGCTCACGTACGGCACTACGTACACGGCGGGGCCCGATATTTTCAGTCGCATGTTCTGCGCGAAGGACGTGGCCACGGCGAAGAAGGGCATTGCGTTTGCAGCCTGCACGCTTATCCCGGTCGCGTTCGTCATTGGCTTCTTGGCTGTGTATGGTGCTGGGCTTGGCGATGTGTCTGGTGCGCGCATTACCGCTATTGCAGACAAAGTATTGCCGCCGTTTCTCCTTCCGTTGTTTGCGCTTGCCTTGCTCAGCGTTGTCTTGAGCAGTGCCGACACGACGCTTCTCAGCAGTTCCGTCATCATCTGCGGGCTGTTCGGCGTGGAGAAGCGCTCGGCGGGCGTTGCGCGTGCGCGCATCGTGATTCTTTTGAACGGTATCGTGGCGCTGTTGCTTGCGCTTGTATTTACCGACATCATCGGCACGTTGCTGCTTGCGCTTGCTGTATATGCGGGCGCGTTCACTGTCCCTATATTATGGGGGCTTCTCGGGCTTAGAGCCAAGCCGAGGTTCGTTGCGGCGGCGATTGTCGCTGGTGGCGCGCTTGCTTTGGCCGGAAAACTGTGCCCTGCGCTGCCTGGAACGCTTGGTGCGCACACGGGAGATATACTTATGGTCGCTGCGTTCGCTGTGAATGCCATTATATTGGCGTTTGGGCGTGTTTCCAAATAATGCGAAAATGCGAATAAAAACGATAAACGTTGACAATATGTTGATAAGCTGGATATAACGTGGATTATTTCCGGTCAATTCAAAAAAAATTAAAAAATTTCATTTTTTTTCAAAAAACCCCTTGACATTCTCCCTGAAAATTCTATAATTGGCCTCACCCACGAACGAGACGCCTGAACGGCCGAACGGGACTGGGACGGAGGCCCCGAGAGGCCGCCGGGCAGATTGAAGGAATCGGAGATGTGCTTAGTGACGGCCCAAGAAAATTTCTTGGAAGTCAATACGAACAGAATACAGGACAAGACTATAAAGATACAATGAAGAGTTTGATCCTGGCTCAGAACGAACGCTGGTGGCGTGTCTTATACATGCAAGTCGAGCGGTGCAGCAATGCATAGCGGCGAACG
>JAGCPF010000043.1 GCA_017642335.1 Fibrobacter sp. | reverse complement strand
GTCGAGGTTCACACCGATAACATTCACGCCGTACTTGTCCAGCACGCCAGCCTTGCTCAAAGCAGAGGCGAGGTTCAGGCCGGTCTGACAGACCAAGTTCGGGAGGAGAGCCTGCGGGCGTTCCTTTTCGATAATCTGGGTGAGGCGGGCGACGTTCAGCGGTTCGATGTAGGTGGCAT
The DNA here is from genome assembly GCA_017642335.1 of Fibrobacter sp. Lineage (GTDB taxonomy): Bacteria > Fibrobacterota > Fibrobacteria > Fibrobacterales > Fibrobacteraceae > Fibrobacter. Next base: position 12,986 of record JAGCPF010000043.1, on the reverse strand, counting down.
CGGCCATGACCGGGTCGGTCTTGATGGTAGCCGGGTTGGAGTTCACGAGCACGATCTTGTAACCCTGTTCGCGCAGGGCCTTACAAGCCTGGGTGCCGGAATAGTCGAATTCGCAAGCCTGACCGATCACGATCGGGCCGGAACCAATGATAAGGACTTTGTCGATGCCTTCAATCTTCATTTTGTTTTCTCCGTTTGATCTAATTATTAAATCCTAATGATGTTCCCTTCGGCAAGCTCAGGGAACTTAATGGGTAAAAAAAATGCCGAACCAAACGGTTCAGCAAAATCAAAACAATTATCCTTGCAAATATCAACAAATCCGAAAGCGGCAACCGCTGCGTGGGGAATTCCACTGGTTGCGCAAGAGGGGGACTTCGACATTACAAGATTTTGCGTCATCTATTCCTGTCTAGTTGAGCAAGGTTCAAACTTGCGCAAATATAGAATAAAAAGCGAGTTCCTGCAATGGGGGTTTTTCAAAAATTGAAAAGCTACTCGGTCACAATATCGTTGCTGCCATCATCGATAGTCTGGCAATTCGAGGCATTTTCTTCACAATCGTCATCATACGACGAAGAATTTTTCCCTTTACATGCGGAAAGGGCAAAAAGACACAAAAGTGCGAAAATCAAAATTTTCTTAATCATGGGTAGTCCTCTTTTTCTTGAATGATTTGACATTATATATATAAAAAATATCACCAAAATTCAATTCTATACAAATTAAAAAGGAACCACCTGCATAGGTGGTCCCCTTTAAATCTGTTGGTTACAACAAGATTACTTCTTAGCCTTGCTCTTGGCAGCGTCAGCCTTGAGAGCAGTACCGGCCTTGAAGCCGACGGTCTTGGAAGCCTTGATCTTGATGGTAGCGCCAGTCTGCGGGTTGCGGCCGGTACGGGCAGCGCGAACCTTAACAGAGAAGGTGCCGAAGCCGATCAGCTGGACGTTGCCGTCCTTCTTGATACCAGCAGCAATACCGTCGAGCACAGCGTCAACAGCGCGGCCAGCAGCAGCCTTGGATTCTAAACCAGCGTCCTTGTTGGCGAGGATGGCTTCAATGAGATCTTGTTTGTTCATTTTCAACTCCTTGAGTTAGGTTTTAAGAAAAGTATGGTGATATTATACCTTTTTTTTTTCGTACCGAGTAGATTTTTTCAAAAAAAATATCGTCTGAGCCCTTTTAAAATCAAGCCTCGGGGTTAGGTCCGACCGATTCAGCATGCATCGCCTCGGACTTTTTTTGCACCTTGCGGATGAACACCAAGCACAGGCAAGTAAAGGGCACAGCAACAAGTAACCCTAAGAAGCCCAATAACTTACCCCATATCGAAAGGGACAGCAAAATGCCCACGGGAGGCAGGTTCATCGACTTTCCGACAATGTGCGGAACCAAGAAAAGGTCCTGAATAATTTGCACTACGAGGTAGATGAACAAGACGATTATCGCTACCTGCCAAAGAGGCATTCCCGAATCCAGAGAGTACACAACCGACAGAACGAGCGCCAACGGGATGCTTGTCAACTGCAAATACGGAACCATGTTCAACGCGCCGGAGAACAACCCGAACACAATTCCCATGGGAAGTCCCATGATGCTGAACCCTATGGCATAAAGCACACCTACGGACAAGGCGACAATGGACTGTGCACGGAAATAGTTACCCATGAATCGGTCCACTTCGTGTGCCATTTCAAAAGCGTCGGCTTGATAACGTTTGGGAATAAGGCTTGCCACACCGCTGCGCAGCTTGGGCATGTCTACCATAATGAAGATAAGGTAAAGGAACATCAAGGCGAATGTTGAAAAGCCAAAAATAATCGTCACTGTTTTCGACACGACTCCCCAAGCACCCGGAAGAATCTTCGATATCAAACTTCCGATGCTTTCCCAGGAATCAAAATGCTGGAGCGCGGCACCGATTTTTTCCCAACCGGCGGATTCCTTGACAAATTCCCAAATATTCGTCGGGATATACGACGAAATGCGTTCGGACCAGGCGGAATCATTGAACATCCTCACCAGCAGCGAGCCCAGGTACTGCACTTCGTTGACAACCTTCGGCACGAAAATAAGCATGCAGCCCGTCAAGACAAGCGCCCCGCCAAATATGACAATCAGCACGGCGACAATCCTGTGCTTCACCTTGACCTGAAGGCGATTTACCAGCGGATCGACGATATAGGCGAGCAAAAAAGCTGCAAAAAACGGGAAAAGCACGTTTCTCAAATAATAAGCCGTCCCGACAATCACCACGAAGACGGCAGCAAACATCATGAGCCGCATAATGCGGTCAACAGTCCAAATTCTAGGCATTCTCCCTCCTGTATGCCAATGGTTTCTTCCCGTATTCCTTGCGGAACTTGCGTTCGAAAGCGGAAACGTTCTTTTCGCCAATGGCAAGAGCGATCTCCGCAACGGAGCGGTCCGTCGTTTTGAGTAAAGTAGCGGCTTCGGCCAGCTGTTTCTTGGTTGCCTTTTCCCGCTCATCCTTCTTATTACGAGCCCCTTCGCGGCCGGCAAGGACCTGCGAAACCAAGAAAACAACGATGACAAGAGCCAGCACAATGTACATGACATTCACGAACCCGTGATTGCGCCCATACATACGGATAGAATAAATCTCGAACTCGTCGGGAATGCCGCGCAGGGCTCCCTCGCCGTTAGATATTTCGAAAAGCAAAGCGCGGTTCCAGTACGTAAAGCCGTCATCATGGTCAAGGCCGTTCATAACAAGCCAGCGTTCAGGAACGGCAAAGGAAGACAGCGGAAGCTTTGTTTCGCTCGCCTGCGGCGATACAGGCACCGTAGCCAGCAAAGGACGATAACTCAGGTAGTCCCCCTCACGCGAGTACTGCGGGTCATCCGTCAAAATACGCACGATAAGCGATTTCATACGGCCGGCGGAAGCACTGACCGCAATCGTATCGAACTTCGAGAAATCGAACCGCGAAGCAGCGGGACGGTGATCCACGGACATCAGGTTCACCCCGACACCCGCATACGGGTACGCCATGCCGGAACGGATGTTCACCTTTGCCGAAATCGTGTCGCCGTGCAACGTAATGTCGGACGTCGAGTAACCGCCGGAAGGGGCGTCAGTCAAAGCGTAAGTCTCGTAAGGAAGCCCCGGGAAAAAGAGCAGAGAATTGTCCTTGAACATGCAGAAAAGCGCAGTCCACGCGCCCAACAGCACGACAAGCGCAGCAAGCGAAATGACCCTAATCGTCCTTGTCTTCATTCTTCTTATGGTGGCGGAAGCCTACCGCGACAATGGTTATTCCCAAAAAGGCGAAAAGTACCGCCCCAAACCAGAAATTGCTGATTCCCTTGACAGAGACTTCATGGAAAACGATAGAGAAACTCTTTCCACGCGGATGGTTCCAGCCCGGAGCGATTTCAAGGCGTGCCATGGATTCCTGATGCCTCTTGTTCAGTTCCTTGTCGACTTGGGCGTCCTCGTACCAGAAATCGGGCGTATAGAACTGTTCCATCGGAACGACGATGCGTTCGCGCCCTCCCGACACCTTCACTTCCTTCATCAGCAGGCGGAAGGTCTTCGGCTTCTTCAGGTCGGTCACGTCGGGGTCATAGGCCCAGAGTTTCACCAAAATTTCGTCCGTACCGGATGTTTCCACGTCGAAAATGACAGAATCGACAAATATCCAGTTCCGGAATTTCTCGAGCGTATCCGGGTCAAAATTCCACAGCATACCGCACCAAGCGGGAACAGTCGTGTCGGCCCCCAACATACACTCGAACTTCATGGAAGAATCACTCATTGCGAGCGTGGCAGTAGAAAATCCGCCATCGGATCGATCGTCATAATTCGTGACGAACACCCCCTCCTCCAACGGATAAACCTTCTCTACAAAGAACGAATCCGGAATCAGCGAATAGATGACTAGAACGACAACGGCAATAACACCAAGGATGGTATATGTCTTTCTCATTTTTCTGAAGGTTCCAAAATGGGCTTAAAAAACATGTTGTACTGGATAAGGTCCAAGGGGTCTACTTCGGGCTGCTCCTCGCCCATCCCCTTCGAAATAATCTTGTCGAGCAAACGGATGAAAAAGAAATGATGCTTTCCCTGCTTCGCGGGCGCCTGGAAAGGGTGTTCCAAGGTATGCTCGAGCAGGCGGATCGTGAGCTCGGGAGTCAGGTGGAACATCTGGCAGCATTGCGTGACCAGTCCATCGTAGCCGTAATCGGGCAACTTTCCCTGAACCAGCGGTTCACCATGGTCGATGCACTTCGCCGATTCGGGCATGGCGGCGAGTTGCTTGGCCTTGAGGGCCTTGAGCCAAAGTTCGCGAGTCGTGTCGCCGAGTTCGCCACGGAAAGACGTGGTCTGGTTACACGGGAAAAACGTAGAAAAGCACTTGGGACATATTCTCAAATCCAATGTGTGGATTTTGATGTCCGTTACTTCCGCATCGCAAAAAGGGCACTTACTCATATAATAAAAATATAACAAATCGCACTTTTGCTACATTTGCGGGCATGGCAAAAGTAGTACAGATTACCGCCGAAAACTTTGAATCCGAAATCATCAAGGCTTCCGAAACCCGCGCCGTAGCGGTGCTTTTTTCCTCTGCGGAATACCCCGACTGCGCACCCTACTCCCAACTCTTGGGACAACTTTCCACCAGCATGGACTTCACCCTCGGCGTAGTGAGCTGCGACGAGCGTGAGAACATGCAACTTATCCAGATGTTCCGCGTACGCTCGGTACCCGAAATCCATATCGTGGACAAAGGACAGATTGCCGACGTGCTCCAGGGAGTCCTCTCCGAAGCGGACCTCAAGAAGCGTCTCGAGAAGTATTACGTGAGCGACGAATCCCGCATGCAGAACGCCATCGAAGAGGCCATCGCGGCCAAGCAGTTCGACGAAGCGATTCCCCTGCTGGACGAAGCCCTCGCCAAGACCCCCGACGACAAGAAGCTCAAGTTGCTCTGGGCCAAGGCCAGCCTCGGCATGGGCGATACGGAAAAGGCGAAAGACGTTCTTTCCAAGTTCAACGAAGGCGACGACCAGTACCGCGAAGCCAAATCGCTACTGGAACTCCTGGACTTCCACGCCGAAGCGGCCAAACAGGATGTGCAGGGCAAGGAAGCCGTCGTTTATCACGAAGCATGCAAGCTCGCCTGCGCCGAAGATTTCGAAAGCGCACTGCAGGCATTCCTGAACCTGTACGTGGAAGCCCCCGAATGGAACGATTCGGCCGCCAAGAAGGCTATGCTTACCTTGTTCGGAGTCCTGGGCCCCAAGCACGAGCTCACCTGGAAATACAGGGCCAAGCTCAACACGATGATGTTTATCTAGCCTAGATGCTTTAGATTCAAAACGAAACCCAGCGAAAGTCCTTCGCTGGGCCGTTTTTTTATACAAAATGGAATTACTTAATCAAAGCTTCTGTCAGCCTGCGGGCTTCGGCGTCGGCTTCGAGCACCTGGTCGAGCGTCAGGTGGCCGGTCACGTTCGGGGCGCCCGCCATGATGGTTTCCACATGGCGCGGGATGTCGGTAAACTTGAGGTTACCCTTGAGGAAACGGTCGACAAGCACTTCGTTCGCGGCGTTCATCATCGCAGGCACGATACCGCCACGGCGGCCGGCTTCGAATGCGAGGGCGAGGCAGCGGAACTTGTTGAAATCCGGTTCGAAGAAGGTCAGTTTAGCAAGCGTCGGCAGGTCGAGACGCTTGGTCTCGAGCGGCAGGCGGTCGGGCCACGTGAGCGCCACCTGGATAGGAATGCGCATGTCGGGCGCGCCGAGTTGCGCCATCAGGGAGCCATCACGGAACTGCACCAGCGAATGCACCATCGACTGCGGGTGTACGACAACTTTGATCTGTTCGTACGGGATATGGAACAGGAAGTGAGCTTCGAGCACTTCGAGGCCCTTGTTCATCATGGAGGCGGAATCGATGGTTATCTTCTTGCCCATGCTCCACACCGGGTGATTGAGCGCATCGGCGACGGTGATGGATTCGAACTTTTCAATAGGCCATTCGCGGAACGGGCCACCGGAAGCGGTAATCTCGAGGAATTCCACTTCCTTTTCGGGGCGCCCGGAGAGGCACTGGAAAATGGCGCTGTGCTCGGAATCGATCGGCGTGATGAAGGATTTCGGGTTTTCGGCGAGCTTGTCCCAAATGACCGGGCCTGCCATGACCATCGTTTCCTTGTTGGCGAGCGCCACATGCTTGCCATGTTCAATAGCGGTGATTGTCGGGAGGCAGCCCACGGCCCCCATCAAGGCATTGATGATGATGTCCGCCTTCGGGTCGGCAGCGAGTTCGCAAAGGCCGTCCATACCGGCGAGCACAGGCATGCCAAGGACCTTCTCGAGTTCCTTCGCGGCCGCCTCGTTGAACATGCACACACGTTCCACCTTGAACTTGCGAACGAGTTCGGCGACCTTGTCGACGCTGCTGTTCGCGGCGACCGCATAAAGTTTAAAGATGTCGGAATGTTGCAAAATGACATCGACACTTGAAGTACCAATAGAACCGGTAGCACCGAGAAGAACGACGTTTTTCATATCAAGACCTCAAAAATGTTATGAATACAAAATAGCAAAAGGGCCTAAGCCCCTTTGTCAAATTCTATGAAAGTTTCTGAAAGAATTCAAGAACCAGGTATAGCGTCGGGGCCGCAAGGAAGAACGAATCGAAGCGATCGAGCACGCCGCCGTGACCGACGAATATCTTGCCAGAATCCTTAGTCCCGCTCCAACGCTTGAGCGCACTCATCAAAAGGTCTCCCGCCTGGCCTGCAACGGCAATCAAAAGCCCTAGGCCAGCACCCAGAGGGAGCGTCACCTGCACGCCGAAATTCGCAAAAGCCATGGGCGCAGCGAACGCGACAAAAGCCACCGTGGTAATGGTCCCCGCAATCGAGCCTTCCCAAGTCTTCTTGGGGCTGATCGAAGGAGCGAAAGCATGCCTCCCGAACGGTCCCTTGCCGGCGGCGAACTTTCCGAAGAAATAGGCCACGGAATCACAGACCCACATGGAGAGGAGCACCAGCAAAAACGCGTAGCAATGTTCAAAGCCCTGTCCGGAACCCAACAGAAGGATGCTCACGCCACCCCACAAGCCAAGATACAACGGGGCACCGAGATGCATCACCAGCCACGGGAAAAGATTCGAAATGTCAACCTTGGCGAAAGCTATCGCGACATAGATGCCGAGAATGATAACCACCGTGGGTCCCATAATCGCGGGCACCGCGGCATAGCCAAAGAATCCGCCCCTGGAGAACACCCAAGCCAGCATGAGAGCCACCGTCGATGCCAACGAGAGATAGCGCATGTCCGGCCCCTTGTACATCTTCCCCGCCATGCGGGCCCATTCCCAGGCGCCAACGCCACCCAGAAAGCACATCAGGAGAATTCGTGAAAAATCACAAAACCAGACACAAAAAAGAGCAGCAGGAATTGCCACTGCAGCAAACAGGAGGCGAACAGCCAAGTTATTCATCAAGAACCTTCCCAAATCTGCGCTGCCGTGTCTTGTAGAACTCGACAGCCTTCAAAAATTCTTCTTGAGTAAAGTCGGGCCACAGCGTATCCGAAACGTAGAACTCGCTGTAGGCGGCCTGCCAAAGCAAATAGTTCGAAAGCCTGAACTCCCCGCCCGTACGAATCACCAAGTCCGGGTCAGGAGCACCTTTCAAATACAAATTCTTCGCGAATAAAGTTTCGTCGATATCTTCAGGCTTGAGCGTACCGGCGGCAGCCTGCGCGGCGATGGACTTCGCGGCATCTACAATTTCTTGCCTGCCACCGTAGGAAATGGCGAGGTTCAGCTGCATGCCCGTATTGTTCGCCGTCTTGTCGATGGCGGACTGGAGAGATGCGCGGGGTTTTTCGGGGAGTCGGTCCATGTTGCCGATGACCACGAGCTTTACGTTCTTTTCCATGAGGTCGGGGATTTCCTTCACCACCATCTCGATGAGGAGGTTCATCAGGTAATCCACTTCTTTGGAAGGACGTCCCCAGTTCTCGGAACTGAACACGTACAACGTCATGTGTTCGAGTTTCAGGTTCACGCCCACTTCGACAGCATCGATTGTCGCCTGGGTGCCCTTGCGGTGGCCCAGAAAACGTTCGAGACCGCGACTACGAGCCCAACGCCCGTTGCCGTCCATGATAATGGCGACATGTCTAAGCTGATTTGCCACGCAAGCCCCGGACTACACCTTGAGGATGTCTGCTTCCTTTTCGGCGAGCAGACGGTCGATTTCGGCGATAGCCTTGTCGGTCGCCTTCTGGACTTCATCCTGCTGCTTCTTGACTTCGTCTTCCGGCAGTTCCTTGTTCTTCTTGAGGGCATCATTCGCGTCACGGCGAATGTTGCGGATGGCCACGCGGCCTTCCTCGGCATGCTTGCGGGCGAGCTTGGCGAGTTCCTGACGGCGTTCCGTCGTGAGGATCGGGAGCGTCACGCGGATGCAGTTGCCGTCCTTCATCGGAGTAAGGCCGATGTTGGCTGCAAGGATGGCCTTCTCGATCGGGTCGACCATAGTCTTTTCCCACGGGGAAACAAGCAGCATGCGCGGTTCGGGAACGGAAACCTTCGCCACCTGGGAAATCGGGGTCGGCGTGCCGTAGTAGTCAATGCGCACATCGTTGAGGATAGCGGGCGATGCCTGGCCGGCACGGATCTTGGAAAATTCACGTTCGGTGGCCTCGATGGCCTTGCTCATTTTTTCGGAATAATCAGACATAATAGTGATTCGTTGTTAAAGGTTATTTCTGAAATAAATATAAGTAAAAATCCCTAGCAGTGCACCAGCGTACCGAGGTCGCCTTCGATGGCGGCGCGGGTCAGATTTCCCTTTTCCATTTTGAACACGAAAATGGGCATGTTGTTTTCCATGCAGAGGGCAACGGCAGCCGTATCCATGACCTTGAGGCCGCGGGAAATGACTTCCTTGTAGCTGATGTCGTCGAAGCGCGTGGCGGTCGGGTCCTTGACCGGGTCCGCAGTGTAGATGCCGTCGACCTTGGTGGCCTTCATGATGACGTCGCATTCACTTTCGATGGCGCGCAGCGCGGCGCAGCTGTCAGTGGTGAAGAACGGGTTGCCCGTACCGGCGGAGAAGATAACCACGGAACCTGCGGACAGGAGCTTGAGGGCCTTGCGGCGGTCGAAGAATTCGCAGACCGGTTCCATGCGGATGGCGGACATCACTACGGAGTCGACGCCCTGCTTGTCGAGAGCGTCCTGCATAGCGAGGCCGTTCATCACAGTGCCGAGCATGCCCATGGCATCGCCCTGGGCGCGGTTCATGCCGCCTGCGGAAGCGGAAATTCCACGGACGAGATTTCCGCCGCCAATCACGAGCGCGACCTGCACACCCTGCTTGACGATGGATGCGATTTCCGAAGCCATGTCGGAGAGGATGACGTTATCGATACCGTGGCCCTTTTCGCCCGCGAGGGCTTCGCCACTGAGCTTGAGAAGAATACGCTTGAATTTGGACATAGTTTTCAATAGGAAGTAGGAAACTCGAAGTAGATAGTGATTTGGAATCAAAAAATCTCTAGAAGTTTCCAATGGTTCATATTTTACATTTAGAAATGTAATAAAAAATGGACTAAGCGTTACTCTCGCCGTTAAAAAATGTATTTCCATATATGGTGGTTTAAAGAAAACGGGATGCTTATGAAAAACAGTTTTTTCTCCTTTAGTATTATCGCGCTAATACTCCCCGCGATATCTTTCGCCGATATCGTGTACCAGGGGAAAAGAGTTCTGTCCTGGCCCGCCGAGGCCATGCCCACGTTTGACAATTCTCGCGGCGCCCAGACTCATGCCCTCATGAAAACAACGGCTACGCAAACAAAAAGCCACTACGCCGCACCCAAGGGAAAATTCTACAGTCTGACATTGCTCGTCGATTTTTCAGACAAAGTAGCTCCAGTTTCTACAAGCGATATCGAAGATTGGCTCAACAAGGAAGGTTTCAACAAGGACGGTTGCAACGGTTCCGTACGCGATTACTACCTCGACGTTTCCAACGGGCAGCTGGACATCGTAAACGAAGTTTATGGATGGTACCGTGCAAAGCATCCCAAGTCATGGTACGAAAGCACCGACAGGTTCGAGGGAGGCAACAAGTACAAGGGTTCCGACATCCTCATGCAGGAGGTTTTCGACTACTTCGATCCGCAAGTGGACTTTTCACGCTACGACAACGACAAGGACGGAACGACCGAAGCCATCAACATCGTTTATGCCGGCGCCGGGCAGGAATGGGGGCAGGGCTTGTGGCCCCATTCGGGATGGTCCAGCGAAAAACGCGACGGAGTCCGCCTCACGCACCACCAGATGACGGATATGCCCGGCAAGTTCTCGATATATGTTTTTGTTCACGAAAGCGGGCACATGATCTTTGGCTGGCCGGACCTCTACTGGTACGGCGACTACTGCACCATGGGCAATCGCGCTAGCGATAACAATCCCGTTGCAATCAATGACTTTTACCGAGCAGACCAGGGATGGATTCCATTTGTCGATATAACAAGCGACGATGTGAGCAGAGAAACCACCAAACCCGGTGAAGTCTGTTACCGCTACAAGAACCCGGCAAGGCCCGACAAAGAAGGACTGGTATGGTCGTACGTGCGCAACAGCGGTCGCAACAAGGTGCTTAAAGGCAGCGGCCTCCTAATGCAGCATTACGATTTCGCCTTCAAAGACGGCAACACCTCTGCAGACTCGCTCACCTTAAGGATCGTGCATGCCAATTCCGCCGGCAAGTCAAGCGACAAGGAGGCAAAGCAGTGGCCGGACCCCGGAAGCACCGCGAACACGTTCTTCAAAAGCGGCTCCTACTCCAATTTTTCTGACGACAGTTACCCCGCCATTCGCTGGTATGACGGCTCCAAAACGGGGCTCAAAATCACCGACATCGGGGTCCCCGGAGATTCGCTCACGTTCTGTATTGGCGGAAACTGCCCTGCGGAACTCGAATCGTCCAGCTCGTTAGCCGAATCTTCGTCAAGTTCGTCAAAACCAGAGTCTTCATCGTCCGTGAGTTCCAGCAGCAACCAGGAAAAACCCACTGCAATTACCAGGAACATCCAAAAAACAAGGCCTGGCAAACCCGGAAACATGATTTTTAACGCTTTAGGCAAACCTGTAGGGCAAAGAACCGAATTCGGAACCCTACCCAACCTACCCAAAGGGGTCTACCTGGAAATCGAGAAATAACGCCTAAAAAAAAGAGTGACAAAGGGTCAAACTCCTTTTTCCAAGGGCAAAATCGTTTATTACAAAAAAGCGTCATTCTTCTTACTTCGTCATGACGTGGAAACGACTGGAAGTGGCAGTTGGGCGGCTTTTTGAAAAATTTCTATCTTATACCCCAACAAATTAAACACTAACAGTTAAGGATATAATGAGTCTCAAAATCGTTGTGCTTGCTAAGCAAGTACCTGACACACGAAACGTGGGCCCCGATGCCATGACGGAGCAGGGAACCATCAATCGTGCCGCATTGCCCGCGGTCTTCAACCCCGAAGACCTGAACGCCCTGGAGCAAGCCCTTCGCCTGAAGGACCAGTTCCCGGGTTCCACCATCTCTGTGCTGACGATGGGTCTCCCGAAGTCTGCCGAAGTTATCCGCGAAGCTCTGTACCGCGGTGCCGACTGCGGTTACGTGATTACGGACCGTTCCCTCGGTGGCGCTGACACGCTCGCTACTAGCTACACGCTCGCCCAGGCCGTCAAGAAGGTCGGCGACTATGACATCATTCTCGGTGGCCGTCAGGCTATCGACGGTGACACCGCCCAGGTCGGTCCGCAGATTGCAGAAAAGCTCGGCCTTACCCAGGTGACCTACGCCGAAGAAATCTTGAGCCTCGACGAGAAGGCCCGCAAGGTTGTGATCCGCCGCCATATCGACGGTGGTGTGGAAACGGTGGAAGCACCGCTCCCGCTGGTCGTGACTGTGAACGGCAGTGCCGCTCCGTGCCGCCCGCGCAACGCGAAGCGCATCATGAAGTACAAGAACGCTACCGCCGTCGCCGAACGCGCTCCGGAAGCCGCCGAAAAGTACGCCGCCCTCATCGCGAAGAAGCCCTACCTCGACATCCCGCAGTGGGGTGCCGCGGACATCGATGCCGACCCGACGCAGATCGGTAAGGCCGGTTCTCCGACGAACGTGAAGGCTGTCAAGAACATCGTGTTCAAGGCGAAGGAAAGCCGCACGCTTACCGCGAGCGACGCCGACGTTGAAGGACTTATCAAGGAACTTTTAGACGAGAAGATTATTGGCTAGCCTATGAATAACGTATTTGTATATTGCGAAATTGAGGGCACGACCGTTGTCGACGTTTCCCTCGAACTTTTGTCCAAGGGTCGCAAGCTGGCCAACACGCTCGGCGTTCAGCTCGAGTGCATCTGCGCCGGCAAGGGCCTCGATGGCATTGAAAAGCAGGTGTTCCCGTACGGTGTCGACAAGGTTCATGTGTTCGACGCCGAAGGCCTGTTCCCCTACACCACCAACCCGCATGCAGCCCTCGTGGTGAACCTCTTCAAGGAAGAGCAGCCGCAGATTTGCTTGCTCGGTGCAACCGTGATTGGCCGTGACCTCGGCCCGCGCATTTCCAGCGCCATGCACAGCGGCCTTACCGCCGACTGTACCGAACTCGAAATCGACAGCTTCGAAATGAGCATCGGCGGCGTGAAGAAGGCTTACGAAAACCAGCTTTGCCAGATCCGCCCGGCATTCGGCGGTAACATCGTCGCGACGATCGTGAACCCGGAACACCGTCCGCAGATGGCGACCGTGCGCGAAGGTGTGATGAAGAAGGAAATCGTGGACCCGAACTACAAGGGCGAAGTCATCAAGCACGACGTGGCCAAGTACGTGCCGGAAACGGAATACGTGGTCAAGGTGCTCGAACGCCATGTGGAAAAGGCCAAGCACAACCTCAAGGGCGCTCCGATTGTGGTCGCCGG
>JAGCPF010000006.1 GCA_017642335.1 Fibrobacter sp. | reverse complement strand
GCCCATGTCGCCGCCGCCGAAGCCGCCCATGCCGCCCATGTCGCCGCCACCGAAGCCGCCCATGCCGCCGCCGAAGCCGCCCATGCCGCCCGGCGTGGTGCCAGCGTCCGGAGTCGTAGCCGGCGTAGTGCCAGCGTCCGGGGTCGTAGCCGGCGTGGTGCCAGCGTCCGGAGTCGTAGCCGGCGTAGTGCCAGCGTCCGGAGTCGTAGCCGGCGTAGTGCCAGCGTCCGGAGTCGTAGCCGGCGTGGTGCCAGCGTCCGGGGTCGTAGCCGGCGTGGTGCCAGCATCCGGAGTCGTAGCCGGTGTAGTTTCAGGAGTTTCAGGAGTTTCAGGAGTTTGCTGTTCTGCAGGTGCAGGGTTCTCGGTTGTGGTCCCAGTTTCGGTGCTCTGGACTTCCGGTTCAGTTGCTGCTGCTACTGCAGATGCTGTTTCATCGCAAGCAGTCATTGCAAACGCAGCGCTAATGAGGATGGCCAAGCCGAGTTTTTTGGATTTCATATGTGCTCCTTTTTTTGTTGTGCTGACTTGAAAATAAACTGAAAAAATGCTTACGTCCCCAGTTAGCTTGCGTTGTACGAAATTAATGTTGTTAGTTGCTCTACAAAAAAATCCCGCAAATAAGCGGGATTTCCTCAACTTTGTTTACAAAACTTTTCAAAGTGGCGAAATAATTTCTTTTTGGCTTATAAATCTGGAACTGTCACCTCGAACTTGATCTTCCGCTTTGCTTCGTCGATAATCTGTAAGGTGATGGTTTCTCCGGCATCGGGCACTTTGGAACCTTCCAGCACGAATTCACGGGGTTCGGAATCGTACTCGACGGCAATCCATTTTCCCTTCGCTTTGGCCGTTATTGCGTTGCCATTAGCAATTCCGTCGTATTTGTAAACAAACGGGATCTTTAGTACGGGTTGGCTGATACCTTCGATGTAGGAGTTCGCCCAGTAGGGGAAACCGATGGATGCCGGCTCGTCGTTCTGGATAGCCGCCACGTCTCGAAGTTCGTTGGCCGATGCGCAGCGAGTCTTGCCCTTGGTTTGCTTGTCGAAGATGAACCAGTCGCGGGTGGTCTCGCCAAGCCAGTAAAGCGGAGCCTTGTCTCCCTTGTTGTCGATGCAGACGTTCCAGTTCTTCAGCTGGAGTCCCTTGGGATGGAACTCGAAGAAGTCCAGACTGTCGGTGTGCGTGCGGGTGACCGCCATTGCAATCGGGGTCGAGTCCAGCTTTGCGACTGGGATGCCCGTTATTTTCTGGGTGACGACAGTCCCGTTGCCCAGGTCGGCCTTCCAGTTGATGTTTGTCTGGTATGGCGTACGGCGGAACACGGCGATTCTTTCGTCGATGGCCTTTCCGTCACCCGTGGATGATGCGTTGGCAGAGTACTCGATGTACTTGGCCGTGGGGTAGTCCTGGAGAACCCTACCCAGCGTTGTAATCTTTTGGGACATGGCGGAGCACAGGTCGTCGGCGAGAACCTCGTCCTTGTCGCCCAGGACCCTGAAACTGTACCCGGAACGGCACATGAACAAGTTGAGCATCGTCTTGCCGAGGAACGTGTATACCGGGGCCGTCTGGTTCTTGACCTGCGTGATGGGCTTGTTGCCGTTGCACTTGGGGTGGAGCGTGAATACTCGCTTCGTGATGTTCCCGGCGAAGTCTTCGACTTCGATGGTGTACTTGGAAAGCGGGGCAATCTTGGCCGGGATGTAGTGCCAGTCGCCTGCCGTGTCGGCTTCTTCGGTCCAAAGGAGTTCGTTGCGGACATCGGTCATCTTGCTGTAGCGCAGGGTGTCGACGACCTTGCTGTAAATCTTTTCGTCGTAACGCCAGACTTCCAGACGGCGGATGGCCATCGGGTTGTCCTTGGGCTCGCGGCTGTAGTCGGCGATTTTCAGGGCGAGGTACAGGCCGAATTCGTTCTTGACCGGCGTGACCATGCAGCCCTTTTCGATAGCTTCGGCGCTCGTGACCGCTATGCTGTTGCCTTGCCATATGGCGCCTGCGAAAATCTGCGGAGCGATGGTGTCGAGGCAGAGGGCTCCCAGAACGCAGGGAGAAACCACGCGGTCTTTGTCAAGTCGCACTTCGAGATGCAGATGCGGATTGCCGATACCTGTGCTGCCCGAGAAGGTAAGCGTGTCACCCTTGCGATATGGTGTGTTGGGGTGCAGCGTCACGTCGTTCTTGTGTGTCGCGTACTGCTTGCTGCGAACTTGAATGTCCAGTTTGCCAAAACTGCTTTGGTGAGCGAAAACCCATGTCTTGCCGCTCTTGCCTTGGAAGAACATGACCTTGCCGTAACCGAACGGACTTGTGCGGATTTCTTTGACGCGTCCGTCTTCCGGGGCCAGGATAGGCCAACCTTCTTCCATATTGGTAGAGTAGTCGATACCCGCGTGGTAACGGGTTCCCCTGTTCTCGCCGAAGGAGGATGTTAGATAGGCGTCCTTTTCAAATGGCGAATAGGTGACTTCCGTGTTTCTGCGGATTTCGTTCTTGGGGGAATTGCTGCCTGTATCGCCGAAAATCAGGTCTTCATTGAAGGTGTCTTCCGAAGCGAAGGTGCTTCCGGCCAAAAGAAGGATGAATAGGAGTTTTCGCATAGTGCAAGAAAAAGTATAAAATTCTTACATGTCTGTCTTGTATAAATTAGTATTTGACTAGAAAGTTTTGTCTGAATCACAACGTATTGCATTTTCTTGTCAAGCGGAAATAAAAAAAGACTCGCTTTTTCAAGCGAGTCTTTTTCAGTGGAGCTAAGGAGAGTCGAACTCCTGACCTCCTGCATGCCATGCAGGCGCTCTACCAACTGAGCTATAACCCCGAAAGGTGAGCCAAATAGAGAAAAATATTTGGCCCTTGTCAAGGGGGAGATTGAAAAATTTGAAAAAATTTTTCAATCTAGGGGTTAGAGGCTAGAGGTTAGGGGCTAGAGTGAATAATCCCTAGATCCTAGCCCCTAGATCCTTCTCCCTCTCCTTACGCCTTTTCGATAGTCACGGATTCGATAATCACGTCGTCGAAGGGGCGGTCCATGCGGTCCGTCTTGACTCCGGCAATCTCGTCGAGCACATCGAAGCCTTCGTAGAGCTGGCCGAACACGGAGTAGCCGTCTGCCGGGCCGGGGCCTACCTGGTCGTGGTCGAGGAAGTGCACGTTTTCACCGTGGACGATGAAGAACTGGCTGCCGATGCTGTGGGGCATGGCGGTTTTTGCCCAGCTGAGGGCGCCGCGCATGTGGGTGAGGCACGGGTCATACTTGTCGCCGATGGTGGTGCCGGGACCGCCTGCGGCATGTCCGCCGGTGCCGTTCTTGCGGGTGAAGTCGCCGCCCTGGATCATGAAGTCCTTGATGATACGGTGGAACGGGGCGCCGTCGTACTTGCCCTGCTTGGCAAGTTCGATGAAGTTGGTAGCGCATTCGCCCACGCGTTCTTCGAAGAGGCGGAGCTTCATCGTGCCGTGGTTGGTTTTCATGATGGCGATAGTTTCGCCGGCCTGGGGCTTGTCGAGCTGGTTGAACATGGGAACTCCTATAACTAAGAGGAATGAGGTAGACGCCTGTAAGGCGTAACAGGATTTATTGCTCATATATATAAAAAATGGGGGTGATTTACTCTTTTTTGGGAGTAAAAAGGACCAGAAAAAACTAATTTCTAGGTGATAAACTCAAAACTCGCGGAGCGAGTGACCTCATCCCTCGGAGGGAGCGAAGCGACCGCGCTGATACCTATATGAAAGACAACTGCAAACGTATCCAGGAATTGCTTTCCGCGCAGGCCATGGAATTCGCCCTCGACGAAATGGCTGCGAAAATCGCAAAAATGCACCCGTCTGCCGAAAACCTGATTGTTCTCGGCATGGCAAGCCGCGGGATTCCGCTGGCAAAGAAACTGAGCGACAGGCTCTCGCAGAAATTCGGCAAGCCCATCGAGATGGGCAGCCTCGACGCGACATTCTACCGCGATGACTTCCACTACCGCAAGCCGAACGCCTCTACCGAGATGCGCTTTACCGAGATGCCCGCTTCCGTAGAGGGTAAGACGGTTATCCTCGTGGACGACGTGCTTTACACGGGTCGCTCCGTGCGCGCGGCGATGCAGGCCATCCTCGACCTCGGTCGCCCTGCCGCCATCCGCCTGTGCGTGTTGGTGGACCGCGGACACCGCGAACTGCCTATCGCGCCCGACTGCGTGGGCCTCACGGTAGAGACTGCGCGTAATCAGGAAGTCCGCGTGATGATTGAACCTATTGACAATGAAAATTCAGTATATCTCGTAGAAGTGGAGGCTTAGCTTGAGCGCCTTGGAGATTAAACACTTGTTCGGGCTGCGCGGAGTATCGAAACACGACATCCGCCTGATTCTCGACAACGCAAAACAATTCCGCGAAATTTTGGAACGCCCCGTGAAGAAGGTCCCGAGCCTGCGCGGCATGACGGTCGTGAACCTGTTCTTCGAGAACAGCACCCGCACCCGCACGAGCTTCGAACTCGCCGAGAAGCGCCTTTCGGCAGACACGGTGAACTTCACGAGCAGCAATTCGAGCGTGAAGAAGGGCGAAACCCTCGTCGATACGCTCCGCAACATCGAGGCGATGAAGATCGACATCGTGGTCGTCCGCCACAAGGGGACTGGCGTGCCGAAGTTCCTTGCCGACAACAGCGACGCGATTATCGTGAACGCGGGCGACGGGGCGCACGAACACCCCACGCAGGCCCTGCTCGACATGCTTACCATCGAAGAAAAACTTGGAACGCTTGAAGGCAAGAACGTGACCATCGTGGGCGACATCCGCCACAGCCGCGTGGCCCGCAGCAACCTCTGGGGCATGACGACGATGGGTGCGCATGTGACGCTTTGCGGACCGAGTACCCTGGTTCCGCGCAATACCGAACTCATGGACAAGGTAACGTGGGAATCCGACGTGAAGAAGGCCGTGAAGGATGCGGACGCCATCATCGCGCTCCGCCTGCAAAAAGAACGCATGGACGATGCGCTTCTCCCGAGCATGCGCGAATACCGCAACACCTTCGGCATTACCCACGAACTTTTGGAATGTGCGAAAGACAAGGTGCTGATTATGCATCCGGGCCCCATCAACCGCGGTGTGGAACTCGACAGCGAAATCGCCGACGGGGACAATTCGGTTATCCTGAACCAGGTGACCAACGGAGTGGCCGTGCGTATGGCGGTGCTCTATCTTTTGGCTGGAGGTCGTGCGAATGCGTAATGTGATTTTGGATAACGTTCGCCCGTTTGTGGACGGCAAGTTTGAAAACCCGACGAAGATGTGCCTAGTCGACGGCGCATGGGCCGATAGCGCTCCCGAGGGCACTCAGGAATTTGACGCGAAGGGCGCTCTTGCCATTCCCGCACTCTTCGGCCTTGGCCTCGATTTCAAGGAACCGCTCCGCGATGATATCTACACCTTCAAGGATGGTGTGGATGCGATGCGCCGTGGCGGCTTTTACGGTGGACTTTACGAGAGCTGCGCCAATGCGATTGACGATTCCCTGAAGCTGTCTGCAATCCAGCAGATCAGTGCGAAGTACGGGCTTTCGATTGCGTTCCTCGGCGCCTTCAGCAATGGCTACCAGTGCAAGGACCTTTCCGAAATGGTCGAACTTGCGCAGGGCGGTGCTGTCGGTTTCGGTGACGGCAACCAGGATTGCTCCCGCACGCGCTTCTTGCGCTTGGCGATGGAATACGGCTCCATGACGGGCAAGCGGTTCTTCTTTATGCCGCTCGACGATTCCCTGCGCCATCACGGGCTTGTGCACGAGGGCTGCTACGCCGATACGCTCGGCATGAAGGCGATTCCGCGTGTGGCCGAAACGATCGCTGCATTCAAGATTCTCGAGATGGCCCGGTTCCTCAAGGTGCCGGTGCATTTTAAACAAGTTAGCTGTGGCGAGACGCTCCGGCTGATTGAAGATGCCCGCAAGATTGGCGTCGATGTCACATGCGATGTCGACATCTATCATTTGCTCATTGATGACAGCAGCCTGTTCAACCTGGACAGCAATTACAACGTGCCTATGCCGTTCCGCTCCGCCGAAGACCGCGAGGCGCTGTGGAAGGGACTTGAGTCCGGTGTGGTAAACGCCATCAGCGTGAATCACGACCCCGTGCTCAGGCAGGACAAGGAAGTGAATTTCGAGGATGCGGTGCCGGGAGCGATTTCCCTGGAAGTCGCGCTCCCCGCGCTCTGGAAATCGCTCTGCGGGCGGCTGTCCGCCGCACGCGCGGTGGAACTGCTTTCCACCGCCCCGGCACAGCTGGCCGGCGTCGCGCCGGCAGAAATCCGCAAGGGCTCGGCTGCCAACCTGGTGCTGCTGGACCCGGACACGCCGACGGAAGTGTCTCCGTCCATGTTCGCCGGTCAGGTGCGCAACTGCCCGCTTTTGGGCCAGGAACTTCCGAGCAAAATTCTCGGGTCGTATCTGGGCGGTCTTTGGACTGAGGTCTAGCAATGATTCATCCTGCGTACTTGCTCTGGATTGGCGGCATCATCACGATGCTCCTCGCGATTCTTGTACTCGTGGAAACCCAGCGCATCAATTTCCGTAGGCAGAATGAGACGATGTTCGGGACCGAAGATTTCGACCTGAAGATCCGCGAGTTTCAGTTCACGCCGAAAGAGGTACGCACTCTTGAAAAACTTGTCCGTACATCGCATTTCGAGAACAAAGACGCCGTGCTAAACTCGTCGGATTTGTTCGAACATGCGGTGGGGGACTTTTACGACTTCCGCAACGTATTTAGTGTCCGCGACGAAACGCTCGATGCGGTGGCCTCGCTCCGCGACAAGATGGACTTTACTGGCAAGAATCCCGTCGTGACGGTCAGCTCGTCCAGGCAATTCTCGGTCGGGGACCGCGTGGACCTGGTATTGGAGAACGGGCGCACGGTGAAACGATCCTCCATCCAGTGGCGTACGGAAAAGGAGTGGGCTCTCGCGTACGACGGGAGCTGTGGCCCCGGTTCGCTGCTTGTGGGGGAGACTCTCTGCATCCGTTGGACCCGTCTGGGCGACGCCGTCTACTCCATGAAGATTCCTGTCCGCTCGTTCGAGAAGGGAAACTTGATTTTCCACCATACGATGAAGTTGGACAAGCAGCAACTGCGCCGCTGGGTCCGTGAAGAGGTCCGGTTCCCCGTAGAGGCGACTTTGCTTGATGGTTCGGTCCACCACGGAGTCCTGTACGACCTGTCCGCTGGCGGTATCTTGCTCGGGATACCCGTGGAAATACCGAATGGGGCGCATATCCGTATCCGTTTTGAACTTCCCAGTTTTGGCATGGAAGACGTGGAAATTGAGATTTTGCGTAATTTGGGGCATAAGAACCTGGATTATCCAGAATATTTTTCGCTTACGGCTTCCTTTGCTGGTGCCTTCGGTTGGACCCAGGAAAGGGTCCTCCAATATATATTCGAGGTCCACAAGGCGCGAAAAGCCTCCGAAATAAGTGCCGAAAATGCCTAAGTAGTTAATTTTCAATGAGTTAGATTGATTTTTCACTTGACATTTGCACCATATAAAGGTAGAATTTAGGTAGTATTGTTTGCGATCGGAGTTTATTTTGGCTTTAGGATTGATTTCACGAATCCGCGGTGAACGCGAAACAGTTGGCATTGATGTTGGCCATTACAGCATCAAGTATGTCAAGGTGTTCCATAATCACCGTGGCGGAAAGATTGTCGTGGACGCGGACCTGGAACGCGTTCCGGACGGTGCCATCATCAATGGCGAAATTCAGCGCCGCGAAACTGATGGCGAATCGGGCAAGGACGGTTACGAACAGCTCAGCGAAGCGATATCCAAGCTCCTGTTGCGTCACCCGATAGAATCTTCGTCCGATGTCGTCGTTTCCGTTAACTGTGGTGCCGGTGCCGGTGGTGTCCTTGTGGACCGACTTGCAGTGAAGGTCCCCCGTGGTGGAAACGAGGCGGCCATTATTCTCCAGACCTGCCAGAGCCGTCCGCCCTTCGATGACCAGGACAACGTTCTGGACTACGAGGTCGTGTCTCGCGAAGGTGATGAGGTCAGGGTCAACGTGGTGGCTGCGAAAAACGCGCTCCTGGACTCCTGGGCCCAGTTCTTCAAGATGAAATCTCTTAATTTGTCCGCAATCGACGTGGATGTGTTCGGAATTGTGAACGCCTACATGGCTACTGCGACCGATGCGGACTACAATGCGACTACTGCCATATTCAATATCGGCGAAAAGAAGATGAGTGTAGCCTTCCTCCAGCATGGACAGTTCCATTCCATGCGTGCGATGACCGGCGGCTCGCTGGATATGGTGGAATCCAAACTTTGCATGCACTTGGGTATCGATGTCGACAAGTGCCACGAAATTTTTGAAAAGGGCGACCTTTCCATTGTGGATGGCTTCTCCGAGGCCGACGTGGAATCTGCGCTGCAGCTTGCCTTCGAAGACTTGATGGCCCAGGTGGAGTTCGGTATCCGTTACTTCTCCACTGCGGAAGATTCCGAACCCCTGACCAAGATTTTCTTGGGCGGTGGCGGAGCCTGCATCCCGGGACTCAAGGCGTACATCGCCGAGCGTACAGGTATCGAGACCGACACCATTAATCCGTTCCGTTACGTGGAATGCGATTCCAAGGTGTTTGGTGAAAACGGGCTGTCCCTTGCCTTGTCCAACATTTACGCCCCTGCTTTGGGCTTAGCGATGAGGAAGTTCTAATGGCGGCGAAAAAGGATATGGCGAGAAAATCGCTTTGCATTTCAATCAACCTCTTGCCTCCTGAGTATCGCAAGACTCAGAAGGATTTGTCGTGGATTACTGACCGTCGTATTATTTGGCCTACGATTGCCCTCATGGCGGCGATTGTCGGCGTTTATATGCTGAATTCGTTTACCGTGGATACCATCAACGGGCTCAATTCGGAGCTCGAAAGGGTCCGCGCCGAAGTCGAACGCGAACGTCCGCTGTTGACCAAGATTAGTGACCTCGAACAGAAGCGTAGCGTCATCAACACGAAGATTAACGCACTCAAGTCCATTCAGGTTAGCAAGAAACGCTGGGTTATCCTGTTCGAAAACGTATCTTCTGTCTTGCCGCCGAACATGTGGCTTACCAGCATCTCCCAGCTTGGCGAGAACGAGCTCGAAATGAAGGGGACGACTTTTGATTTCTCCGAAGTCGCCGAATACATGGTCAAGCTCGAAAAGCAGGTCAGCGTCGACAAAGTTTCCCTGGTGACTATCACCACCACGAAGGTGGACGGTGAGGAAGCCTACAACTTTACAATAAAGGTCGTCCTTAAACAGGATCTTGGCCTTGCGGAGGGTTGATCATGGGTAATATCGATTGGAAAGACAAAAAGAACATATACGCGATTGTCGTAGTATTGTTGATTCTGGCCGGCGCTTATTACGTATATACTTATATATGGGATCCGTTCGTGCAGGAACGCGAGAAGGTCGAACGCGACCTTGCCTCTGCCCAGGCCGAACTCGACAAGATTAACGCCCAGAAGCTTCGCCTTGCCGAACTGGAAGTTCAGCTTGTACAGGCCGAGAAGGATTTCGAAAAGCTCAAGGAAATGTTCCCGGAAGAGGAAAAGGTGCCTCTGCGTTTGCAGGACCTCTACGCCGTTCTCCGCGCTTCGGGTGTGCAAATCCAGAAGTTCAATCCCGAGGGTCGTTCCGAAAGGGAACACTACATCGAAAACCGCTATTCTATTGCCGTCAATTCCGGCTACCACATGCTGGGTTACTTGTTCGCCGAAATCGCCAACTTCAATTATCCTACGGCCATCACCAACTTGAGGCTGAACCGTTATTCGGGAATCGCGCAGGAAATGCAGAAGGCGGAAACTCATGGATGGACTCCTATCACCATGTCGGTGACGTTTAACCTGACCACCTACACTTCAAAGCAGGTTGGTAAATGATGAATAGCAAGATCCTCATGATGCTTTTGAGCGCGGCTCTCGCTTGTAGCGCCGCGACGATTAAGGATGTGAAGCTCGCTTGCAGCTCTGGCGGCTGCGGGCTGAGATTCCTGTTTGCCGGTACCGATGACCTGCCTTCGTTCTTCCAGAAGTACAATGCCGCTTCCAAGACGCTCACCCTGGGTTTCTCTGAATCCCAGTTTGTGATGGGCGAGGGAAACTACGAGGTGGATGATGCTTCGCAGTATGTCCGTTCCATGCGTGTGTTCCGTGAAAACTTCCGTGGCATGGATTTCCTCAAGGTCGAACTGGCTGTGGGCCCGGCTATTTCGGGAGACAAGAACGAAATTGCCCTAGAAAAGTCCGACTTTGTCTTGAAGGTGCCCGGCGCCAAGGAAAAGGGCTGGACGCTTTCCAAGCTGTACGCTGCCAAGAAGAAGGAAGCCGACAAGGCTGCTCTCGAAGAATCCAAGCGCATTGCCGAAGAGAAGAAGGCCGCTGAAAAGCAGGCACAGCTCGACAAGAAGGCTGCCGAAAAGCAGGCAAAGCTGGATAAGATTGCCGCCGAGAAGGCCGCCCTCGAAGAGAAGAAACGTTTGGCTGAAGAGAAGAAGGCTGCCGAAAAACAGGCCATGCTCGATAAGAAGGCCGCTCAGAAGGCTGCCCTCGAAGAGAAGAAGCGCCTTGCCGAAGAGGAAAAGCGCCTCGCCGAGGAACAGAAAAAGCTGGACAAGGCCATCAAGGATGGTGGCTCCGTTTCTGCGTTGCTCCCCGGTCTTAAAGAAATGACTGTGCTGATGGGTTCCGGAATGGAACAGTTCCGCCTGGTTGCCGAAAATCCGATTGGTATTAGCCGTATCGCTGGTCCGGGTAAGACCGGAATCATTACGGTTGCGCTTGATGGTCCGCAGAAATCTCCCGTGTTCAAGATTGGTTCCAGTTCGCTCGTGAAGTCGGTGGGCTGGGGTGCCAATGGGCTCCAGATTCAGCTGCAGGCAAATGCCAAGCCCGTAATTCTCGTCCAGGAAGGCGCCTTGATTTTGCAGGCTCCCGAGACTACGCTCAAGAAGGACGGGTTCGTGTTCTGGACCGCCCGACCGGATGGAATCTATACCCGCAACTGGGTAAAGTCTTCCGAGGAAAAGCGTTCGTTTGACAAGTTCGTGGATGCCTACGAACCGAGCAGCAAGAAGATTGTTTCTGCCGCCCAGACATTCCACCTGCGCCCGGTTGTCCGCGAACTCATCGTGGTTGCTGACGAAACAGAATTCTACACAAATCCCAACGAAAATGCCCAGGTCGTAAAGCGCCTCGTGTTTGGCGACCGCCTGGTCAGTCTGGATTTGGTCGGCCTCTATCGTAAGGTCCAGTTCGACAATCGCGTGGGTTACGTGAATCGCCGCGCGGTCAGCTTCTTCGACGAATTGTCCTCGGTGCAGATTGAACACCTGAAGCAAGTCGACAAGGAACGCGGAGAAACGTTGATGCAGGATGGCACCGTGCCGGGTAGCATGCTCGAATCCCTTTACGAAGACCGTATCATTTATAGTTCCTTCGGCCGTCGCGACCCGTTTGTCGAAATCAAGGGCCTCGTCGAGGAAGGTATCAATATCGACCAGGTTGAACTGGTGGGTATTATTTGGGAATCCGAAGTGCCGATGGCCATTCTTGTTGAATCCAAGAATCCCTCTGTCTCCTATACCATCAAGGAAGGTGACAAGATTCTCAATGGCAAAGTTCTTAAAATCACACAAACAGATGTGCTCTTCCTCATTCAAGAATTTGGTGTGAGCCGTCGCTACTCTATGGGTCTTCCCGATAAATTTGGGGGTCAAAAGTGAAAAAACTGACGAAAATACTGACGGTTCTACTTCTGGTGGCGGGCGTGTTTGCCTCTGCCTGGGCTGCCCCGGCCGAAGGCTCGATGGCTCCCAACAAGAAGCTGTATGATTTCAATTTTGTCGACATGGACTACGAGGCTGTTTTCCGCTCCGTATCGGTGATTGCCGGCGTGGACATTCTGATTGCCCCTGATGTGAAGGGCAAGATGAGCCTCAAGGTGACCAAGAAGACTTGGCAGGAAACCCTCGACATTATCTGCGAACTGAACGATTTGACTTGGCTCATCCAGGACAAGTACATCACCATCCAGCGCTTGGCGACCTACCAGGCAAAGCAGAAGAAGATTGCCGAGGAAGAAAGCCAGGCCGAACAGAACGCTCCGCTGGTCCGTAAGAACTTCCAGGTGAACCATGCCGAGGCCAACGAACTGGTCAAGGTGCTTGAAAGCATGAAGTCCGGTCGTGGCCGCATTACCGTGGTTGAACGTACCAACTCCATCATCGTGTACGATACCGAAGCTCGCATTGAGCAGATGACCCATGCGTTGGACGAGCTTGATGTCGAAACCCTGCAGATCATGATTACTGCGAAACTTGTTGTCGTGAATAGCGAACTGGCCCGTGAGCTTGGTGTCGACTGGACGGCAACGATGGGCTCTACCGCTCTTACTCCGGGTGTTGCCGGTACGCCGACAGGTTCCGATGTGGGTTCTTCTAGGACGAGTGCTGCCATCCAGTCTTTCCCGAACAAGGGCGTGACTCCGGCTGTGACCAATGCCTCTACGGCCATTACGACCAGCATTTTGGACAATCACCTTCAGCTGGCCATTACCAACTTGATGGGTGACGCTTCGACCGAAGTGCTTGCTAGCCCGCAGGTTTCTACCCTCGACAACACCGAAGCTTTGGTGTTCATGGGTGACAAGGTTTCTATCCGCGTGATTGACGATAGCGGCGAATCTTCGACACAGCTCGTCGAAACCGGTATCAAGCTGACGGTGACCCCGCATGTTTCGGGTGACAACCGCATCCTCCTTGACCTCCATCCGGAAAACAACTCTTATGACTACGACTCCAAGGGCGAAATCGTCATCAGTACGCAGGAAGCCAAGACGAAAGTCGTGGTGGCCGACGGTGAGACTGTCGTGATTGGCGGTCTGACCCGTAACGAGGCCCAGGAATCCGAAAGCGGCATTCCGTTCCTCAAGGACATTCCTATCCTTGGCAACCTCTTCAAGTACACCAAGAAGTCCGTGACGAAGAAGGACCTCGTGATTTTCGTGACGCCGAGAATCATCCGCAACTACATCGGCAACATCGACCTTTCCGAACCGACTCTGGAAATCTCTGGCCAGAAGTCTTCGGACAAGTCTGCGAAGGCCCAGCCGGTTCCCACCAGCGCGGTCGTGGATAGCCCGGCCCCGGCTGCTGAACCTGCTCCTGCTGCTCCCGAAGCGGCTCCTGTTCAGGCTGAACCCGAAGTGACCGAAGAAGTCGTCGAAGAGACTGTGGAAGAAGCTCCCGCCGCTCCCGAAGCCCCGGCTCCCGAAGCTGGCGAAGGCGACTGGAACTAAGCAACAAATGATAAAATTTAATAGAGCCCTGCGGGGCTCTTTTTTTGTAGACCATTAGAGAAGGATTAACTGAAACAGGGCTTTTTATATGTCAGAACAATCTTTGACGCGTGAATCTTTGGTGGAGTTCTTCGGGGAAGAGGAATTCCAGAAATTGTGCAATCACGAGGCGGGGCATGCCTTGGTGGCATTCCTGTTCAAGCGTCCGCTGGATTACGTGAAAATGGACCGCTCCAAGGAACGTCCGGGCATTACGCATATCGCGGGCAGCGAACTCGAAGGCGATGCACATATCGCTATGGCGGGCCATCTGGCGGAATTCCTGATTCGCCATGGTTTCAAGTGTGACCTTGATACCGTCATGAAGGACCTGCCGATGGAACTTTACAAGAGCGATGCGGACTACCAGCGTTTTCAGGCGGCATGCTACTACTTCCAGCTGGCAGAGACGAACGTGGTTGAACAGGATTACAATATCCTGATGGCATGCCAGAGGCAACTTTGCGAAATTGCGAAAGCGCTAAATGAGCGGGTGTATTTGTCCCGCGATGAAATTGAGAATATCGTGAAGGGGGCCTAGCGCACTACGAGTGCTGCGAGTGCGAGTTCCTGGCTTGTGCGGGTGCTGCACTTGCCGCTCTTGATTTCGTAGTCGAGGTCGGCTAGCCTGCGCAGGACGCGGCAGAGGAGCGGCTTGCCCCAGCGGCGTGCGTTTTCGGGCGCCTTGCCTTTGACGTTGAAGATGAAGTCGTTCTTGCCGAGTTTCTGGGCAATGTCCTTGGGGCCCATGCCCTTGGCGAGCAGCGATGCGGTGTTGAGCAGGTCCAGTGTGTAGCTGTAGAGCGATGCGACTATCTGGACGGCGTTCACGCCGTTGTTGAGCATCTCGTTGAGCTTGCGCGTGTATTCCTTGGCATTCCGTTGTCCGAAGGATTCCTGGATTTCGTAGGCGATGAGTTCGCGCTGCGGGACGACCATGGTCTTCACGAGGTCGAGCGTGATTTTCGGTGCATCCGGTGCGAAGAGCAGGATCTTTTCCACTTCCTCGCACACGAGCTTTGTGTCGGTCCCGAGAGCTTCGGCAAGGTAGTTGCTTGCTGCCGGGTCGATAGGCTTCTTGAAGTGGCCGGGAATCACCGAAGATATCCATTCGGCCATTTTATACTGCTTGGGAACATCAAACTTCTCGATTTCGGCAGCCTTCTTGAGTGCCTTGTACAGTTCTGTTGTAGCGGCCAGTTTTTCGAAGTCGAACAGCAACTTGCAATCCGGCGAGGTCGAGAGCCACTTTGCGAGGCTCTTGCAGTCGTCGGCCTTGAGGGCCTCGGCCTTGCGCACGACGATGGCCTGCTCCGGGGCGAACATGGATACTGAGCCGCACGATTCGATAACGATGTCGGCTATGGAGGCAATGTTCGTGTCCGTGGCGTACAGAATCTGCTTGGCCAGGGGGTCGTTTTTCCGGTCACCCAAGGAATCGGACAGGAACTTCTCTATCCGTTGGTCCTTGAGAAACTGGTCGTCTCCGATGAGCGCTACAATCATGGAATTGTATTACTTGAAGTCGATGATTTCGAACTTGTTGACACCCTTCGGGGTCGTGACTTCGACGGTATCGCCGCGCTTCTTGCCCATGAGGGCCGCCCCGATGGGGCTCTTGAAACTGATTTTGCCGTTCAGGGCGTCGACGCTTTCGGGGGAGACGAGCTGGTAGACGACGTCACGCTTGGTCTTGATGTTCTTGACGGTGACGGTCGCTCCGAACTTGATGGTGTCGGAGGTGGCGTCAAAGGCGACGACTTCGGCGCGGGCGAGCTGGTCCTGCAACTTGGGCAGTTCCACGTTGTCGATGGCGGCGAGACGTTCCTTGGCCGCATGGTATTCTGCGTTTTCGCTTAAATCGCCTTGTGCACGGGCGTCAATGAGTTCTTGCAGGACGCGGGGGCGTTCTACATTTTTTAAATTATTGAGGTCCTTGACGAGCTGGTCATAGGCTTCTTGTGTAAACGGGATCTTCTTTTCCATGCTCTACAAGGTAAAAATTTATCGGGCTTTTGTTTTGCCCCCAATGATGAAGATGGCTTCTTTTTAGGAGATGGTATGTACAATATCTTGGAAAAAGGCGGTGTCTGTTCCCCGAAGGGATTCACCGCGGCTGGAATCTGCGCTGGCATCAAGGCTAGCGGAAACGCCGACATGGCGCTCCTCAGGAGCGAGAAGGCCGCACGCTGCTTTGCGGTCTTTACGACGAACAAGGTGAAGGCGGCTCCGGTCCTGTACGACAAGGCAGCGCTTGAACATGCCCACTTTGCGACGGCCGTTGTCGTGAACAGCGGTAATGCAAACGCTTGTACTGGCGAACAGGGTTACAAGGATGCCGAACGCATGGCGACCCTCACCGAAGAAGCCTTGAATCTCGCCCCGAAGAGCGTGCTCGTGTGCAGCACCGGCGTGATTGGCCACCTGATGCCGATGGACAAGATCGAAGCGGGCATCCCGAAACTCGTGGAAAAGCTCCACGCCGACGCTTCCGAAGAATTCGGCCGCGCCATCCTCACGACGGACCTTGCCTTGAAGAGCCATGCCGTGGAAATCCACACCGAGAAGGGCGTGGTGACGATTGGCGGCGCCTGCAAGGGCTCGGGCATGATCCACCCGAACATGGCGACGATGCTCGCCTTCATTACGACTGACATTTCTCTCCCCATCGACTTTTTTGCGGAGTTCCGTGCCGACATCGCCGACTCCTTCAACGCGATTACCGTCGACGGCGACACCAGCACCAACGACACCTGCATCCTGCTTGCAAACGGCATGAGCGGACTCCGCTACGAAGACCTGAGCTTGAGCGAACAGGGCGAGTTCCGTGCGGCACTCATGCTTATCATGCAGAGCCTCGCAAAGGATATCGTGCGCGACGGTGAAGGCGCAACCAAGCTTATCGAACTGCGCATCGAGAAGGCCGAAAGCCACGAAGAAGCGCTCCGCATGGCACGCTTTATCGGTACATCCAACCTTGCGAAGTGCGCCATGTTCGGTGAAGACCCGAACTGGGGCCGTATTCTCAGCAGTGCCGGTTCCAGCGGCTGCAACATGGTGGCCGAACACACCGACCTGTACTTCGGCGATGTCAAGGTGCTCGAAGGCGGGCGCCCCATCCAGCTCGACGAAGCCCAGATGGCAGCCCTGCACGCCGTGGTCCGCCAGCGTGAATACAAAGTAACGCTCGTGCTCAACATCGGCCAGGCATCCGCAAGCGCATTCACTTGCGACTTGAGCTACGGCTACGTGAAGATCAACGCGGAATACACGACGTAGGGTCTAGAATTTAGGGCCTAGAGGCTAGAGTATAGAATGCAAAAATCGCTCCGGTTTTGCCGGAGCGCTTTTGTAATGCTTCTTGTTTGTTAATGATTGCTAGTCCTTCAGGCAGCGGAGGCTGGCGCCGAATTCGGGATTGAATTTCTCGAACTTGGCGGTGTTCTTGTTCGTGACGAACGTGAGGACTTCGCCTTCGCTTGTCCAGAAGTAGGCCTTCTGCCCGGCTTCTTCCAGCTTGCGTTCCTTGAGCGGCACGTCGCTCTTGGCAAAGTGTGCGCCGCCGGCCTTGGCGCCGAATCCGAATTCATCCTTGCCGTTGCCGCGTTCGGCGGTTCCCTTGATGGGGTCCCATCCGTAGCCGGCTTTCAACTTCATGCCGGGTTCCTTGCCAGCGAAGTCGAGCAATACCTGCCATTCTTCCTTGCTCGGCATGTGGAATCCGTCGGGGCATGCCTTCTGGGCGTTCTCGAAGTCGTAGAGACGGCCCCAGTGGTTGCACTGGTAACAGAGCGATCCGCTTGCTGTCGCGTAGTTGATGTTCTCG
This sequence comes from Fibrobacter sp., assembly GCA_017642335.1. Classification (GTDB taxonomy): domain Bacteria; phylum Fibrobacterota; class Fibrobacteria; order Fibrobacterales; family Fibrobacteraceae; genus Fibrobacter. Next base: position 28,819 of record JAGCPF010000006.1, on the reverse strand, counting down.
GCAGTCCAGAGCTGCGTGCCGATGCGCACCCATTCGTAGGCGTAGCCGTCGCGCGGGTCCTTGTAGCTGCCGCTGGTAGCCGGTTCGCCGTTCTCGTCCAGGTACTTGCCGAATTCTATCTGCTTGTTCTGCTTGTAGAGGGCGCTGGAGGCGAGCTTGCCGTTTTTGTGGTAGCGGTTGACGGTACCTTCGATGTAACCGTTCTCGTAGGGGAATTCGGCTTGCAGCGTGCCGTCTTCGTAGTATTCCTTCGTCAATCCCTGGCGACGGTCTGCTTCGTAGTTCGTTTCGCGTTTGAGGATGCCACTTTCGTAGTATTCCTTTTCGACTCCCTGCTTCTTGTCCTTGACATACGTGGTCTCGAAACGGACGGCCCCGCTCGGGAACTTTTCGACGCGGACTTCTTCGCAGCCGGTCAGCACGAGGGCTGCGGCGATTGCCAAGAGGGGATAAACGAACCTGTTTTTCATAAGCAACTCCTTTTCGGCCGAGACTATTTGATAAGCGGCCTTATATGAAATCTAGTTTAAAAATTCGTTTTCGTCGTAAACTTGTCTGTTTTGTACAAATTTCAATCGCTTGTTCTTGGACTGGCCGTCAGATTTCGATTTTGCCGGATGCCGCGAGCAACCCGATGAGGTACAGCATGCCGTCGTAGTACCGCCAGAAGCGGATGGGCACGGCCAGATTCGCAAGGTCGGCCACGAAGGGCTCGACAAGCGGGCTCCCGACCGGCAATACCTGTGCGCTCGCCGCATTCATGGCGATGAGGCCTGGAGTCGCGTTGCGGCCTTGGCGCGGGTACGGGGAGCCGTCGACGGCGTAGTCCGAGAGGTAGGGCCTGCGGTCGTTGAAGTAGTGCAACTGGCGGGTGCAGATTTCGCGTTCGGCCTCGTCCGTGCGGAACAGGGCGTAGTCGAGGCTCAGGTTGAGCGCCACGCGCCATGCGTCGCCGCTGAAGTTGTCGCTCTCGGGGAACCAGGGCATGGCCTTGGGCGCGCCGTCGTATTCGGAGTAGTCCGGGAAGAGCGCCGTGATGGGGTGGGCCGCCTTTTTCAGGTATTCGAGGCTGCTTGCAGCGACATCGAGCCAAGTGTTGTCACCGGTCGCTTCCGCGAAGGCGCGGTAGAAGGCGAGCGTGTGGTAGCTCGGGTCGGTGAAGTCGTTGCCGAGGACCGGGGAGAACTTGACCAGTTTCCGTTCGGGGTCGATCATCGGGCCCACGAGTTCATTGACCGGCTTGTACTTGATGTCGTTGATGAGCTTGATGGCGTCGTCGAAATAGTCGGGGCGGTTGAACCGCTTAGCCGCGATGAGGAGTGCCATGGCGAAGTATTCCTCGCCGTCCGGTGCGGCTCCCGGGTCCATCATGGTAAATTCGGTGGTGGAAACTTGCCAGGAGAAGTAGCCCTTGTGCGGGCCGTCGGAGTTGTACAGGTACCTGCGAGAGAAATTCCAAAGTTTCTGGAACATTTCGGGGTGGTCGGTCAAAGCCGTTATGAACATCCCGTAGCTCATGCCCTCGGACCGGATATCGTCGTGGCCGATGTCGATGATGTACGACATGTCGTCGGATGCATCGAAGCAGACTCGCTCGTCGACGGGGTCGCCTTCAAAAAGTTGACGATAAGCATTGAGAATGAGCTGGTCACCAAAGTTTGGACCATAGCCCGATTCAATAAAAAGGTCGCGGGGCTTAAAACGTTGTTGCATAGTGTGAATATATATATTCAATGGGTGCGGGAACGCGTGTAAGGTAAAAAGACGTTTAATAATACCCCGTGTAATGAAAAAATATACAAAGAACGGGTGAAAAAAGGGCAAAAGCAAAAGGCCGGCGATGATGCCGACCTTTTGAGTGGAGATAGTGGGAGTCGAACCCATGACCTACAGATTGCGAACCTGTCGCTCTACCAACTGAGCTATATCCCCATTAGGTGAGCCAAATATACGTAATTCGCCTCGTTCCGTCAAGCGGAAAACCTTTTTGTGCTTTACATACTCAAAGCATTTTTTCCGTCGTTTGGTATGTAATTTTCAGCCCAAAAAAGCTAATTTTGAAATTTTTTTAGAAAAAGGAGGACCGATAGAGCCTTTTTACGTAATTTTTGTAGCCAATTTTTCGTGTTTTTACATACTAATGGAACTGTTTCTCCGATTTAGTATGTAAGTCGGAGAAATAAGAGAAACAAAAATGGGCTCTTCCTTTTTTACACCATATTTTATTGCGGATAAAATAATTTAACAAATGTGAAACCAATCGCTGAATGGCGAACGGGAGGCTTATATATGAAAATGATTTGGATGGTTCTGTCTTTTTTTTTATTTGTCCTTGTTGCCTGCACAGAAACAGTGCCGACGGGCTCGAATACTGGAGAGGGGTTTTATCTCATTGCTGACGTGACGTCTTATGAGTTCTCGGATGAATATCTGGTTCTGACACGTGGCGAGTGCGTGGAACGAGACGGAAAACTGGTTTGGTCGAAGAATGGGCAGATGTTCCGATCTCTTGCATCGCTGAACAAATCTACGGATTCTCTGAGGATCCAATATACGACTGGTGTTGTTCGTTTCGCTTATGAAGGGAATTCTTTCCCGATAGGAATGTTCCGTTCGACCGAAACAAACGAGGGTGTCATTTTAGAAGAAGATGGAACCGCAAAGTTTCTTGTGCTCTTTAAAAATGAATGCTTGTATGATGAACTTGGATTGAATTTGAATCCCGGTGAAAAACGTATTGACTGCAATACGACGCTGTTGGAAAATGGGGTTGAAGTGAAGTATTTGACTCCGGAAGAAGGCATTTTCAAGTTTCAGCATCGTGCAGCAGGAATAACCTGCGATGGCGAAGTGAAGCGACTGTTCCCCTATTATGAACAGGACTGCAAGGATGCATACGACATGTTCTTGAAGGACACCTCGTCTACGAAGACATTTGAGTTCGACAACTATAAGATGAAGACGACGATGGATTCCGCTTGCATAAATGATTTGCGCGTGGAACTTGCGGGCCAGCAGGGCCGTTAAATCGAAAATGCCAAAACCATCGCATTGTAAAAATTCTATTTTTCAAAGAAAATTGGCAAATGAAGAGCAATTCGAATAAATCCGTGCCGAAGGTTGTCGGTAAGTCAAAGGCTGAGCCGCTCAGTTTTGTTGTTGATGTGGGCAACTCCCACACGGTGCTTGGTATTTTCAAGGGTGACAAGGTCGTCGATCATTGGAGACTCACTACACGCAAAGAAACCACAAGCGACGAGGTGATGAACCGCATCGGTGGACTCGTCCGTTTTTCCGAAATCAAGCCCGCGGCGATTACGCATGTGGGGCTTTCGACGGTGGTGCCGGCTCTTGAACGCCCGTGGATCAAGGCCTTGCAGACGCTCCTCAAGCGCCCGGTGCAGGTGGTGAGTTCCAAGAACTGTCTGGACTGTCCGATTGCCTACCCGAACCCGGCAACGCTGGGTGCCGACCGCCTTTGCAACGTGATTGCGCTGCGCGACCGCGGCTACAAGGATGCTATCGTGGTGGACATGGGCACGGCGACGACTTTTGACGTGATGAAGGATGGCGGGTTTGCGGGCGGTATCATCATCCCCGGAATCAGCGCCAGCTTGGATGTGTTGACCGAGAAGGCCGCACGCTTGATGCCCGTGAGCATCGAGTGGCCGGACCACGTGATTGCGAACAATACGGATGACGCTATCCGTGCGGGTCTTCTGTACGGGTTCATGGCGGAACTCGAAACATTGGTCGAAAAAATCAAGGCCGAGATGGGCAAGAAGAAGGTCCCCGTGTTTGCGACGGGCGGCTGGGGCCGCATGGTCATGGGGCATAGCAAGGTCATCGACACTTACGATCCTTATTTGACATTGAACGGTGTACGGCTCGTGGCCCTTCGCGGGAACGGCGCCGCCGAACTGGAAAAAGACTCGGACGAGTAATTTTTAAAGAGAGGTCTTTATGCGTTGCTTAGTTACCGGTGGTGCAGGATTCTTGGGGAGTCACTTGTGCGAACGTCTGCTGAACGACGGTCACGAAGTGATTTGCCTTGACAACTACTTTACGGGTCGTATGGCGAATGTCGCCCACTTGCGTGACAACCGCAGCTTCGAGCTGATCCGCCACGACGTGACGGAGCCGATCCTCCTGGAAGTGGATCGCATTTTCAACCTCGCGTGCCCTGCAAGTCCCATCCATTACCAGTTCAACCCGGTAAAGACCATCAAGACGAGCGTGATGGGTGCCATCAACATGCTCGGCATGGCAAAGCGCGTGAAGGCCCGCATCTTGCAGGCTTCTACAAGTGAAGTTTACGGTGACCCGGCAGTACACCCGCAAACCGAAGACTACTGGGGAAACGTGAACCCCATCGGCATCCGCAGTTGCTACGACGAAGGCAAGCGCGTTGCCGAGACGCTCTTCATGGATTATCACAGACAAAATAATGTCGATATCCGCATCGTGCGAATTTTCAACACCTACGGCCCGCGCATGCTCATGAACGACGGCCGTGTGGTAAGCAACTTCATTGTGCAGGCACTCAAGGGCGAAGACCTCACGATTTACGGTGACGGCAGCCAGACGCGCAGTTTCTGCTACGTGGACGACCTCATCGAAGGTTTTGTTCGCATGATGGATCAGGACAAGATAATCGGACCGGTGAATATCGGTAACCCCGGTGAATTCACGATGCTCGAACTAGCGAAGGAAGTGCTTGACTTGACGGGTTCCAAGAGCAAGATCGTGTACAAGCCGCTCCCCGGCGACGACCCCAAGATGCGCCGCCCGAATATCGACCTCGCCAAGTCCGCTCTCGGCTGGGAACCGACAATCCCGCTGCGCCAGGGACTCGAAAAGACAATCGTGTTCTTCGAAGAATTGCTTAAAGGCGAAAAGTAAAATCACTTCAACGAGAATTTCTCTACCCGCCAAGGGTGTACAAAAAAACTCCGATATAAAATATCGGAGTTTTTTCGCATAAACGATTTGGCTTGCGCTTACTTGCTGAGCGTCTGAACCTGCACGTCCCAGCTCTGGTTGCCAAGGGCAATGCGGTAGGTGCTTGCGGCACCGGCCTTCATGTTCTTGGTGTCCACTGCCGGAGCGGCGTTCGGGTCCTTCTTGGGAACGCCAATGTGGCGGTTGCCCTTGAGGAACTCGATACCCTTGTTGCCGGCCTTCGTCTGGAGGCAGCCCGTGATGAAGATGGTCTCGTCGGTAACCGGCAGGCCATTTTCTTCGAGGAGCTTCTTCGCAGCCGGGATGCCCGGCGGAAGGATTTCTTCGGCGCACTGGATGCCTGGATAGGCTTCCTTGAACGGCTTCATGTTGAACTGGTCGGCAGCAATCTTCACGAGCTCCGGATCCGGTTCGCACGGGGTCTTGCCCTGGTAACCGAGGAGCATCTTGCCGTAGCCTTCCGTCATCTTGAACCACGTACCGCGGCCTGCGGCCTGGTTCAGGGTGTTCATGTAGGCCTGCTGGAAGTAGAACTGGGAAACCGGCGTCACGGAAGAGGCAAAGCCACCGCGGCGCACGCATTCACTCATGTTCTCGATAACCTTCGGGAACAGGTGGAACGTCTTGGTTTCGCGCATCATGAGGGTGTTGGCGGTAAGAGCGCCACCCGGCATGGGGCTGAAGATCACGTCGGTGGTAATCTGGCGGGCTTCAGGCGGGAAGTTGTAGTCCTTGAGGCATTCGACGGCGACGTTGTTTGCTTCCATGAGTTCCGGAATGTGATCGTCGACGATGCTGTCTTCACCGAGGGCGAGCTTGTATTCCGTGCCCTTGAGGGCGTGGAACATGGAGAACAGGTCGGGCTGAGCCGTACCGCCGGAAAGCGGCTTGCGGCCGAGGTCGACGCCATCGGCGCCACCTTCGATAGCGGCCTTGTACTGGGCCACACCGGTACCGCAGGTGTCATGGCTGTGGATGCGGAGTTCCACATCGTCGCCGAGGAGCTTGCGGGCGCGCTTGAAGGTTTCGTACACCTTGTTCGGGTTCGTCGTACCGGAAGCGTCCTTGAAGCAGACGGAAGCGAACGGGACACCGGCGTCCAAAATGTTGCGGAGGATGCGTTCATAGAATTCCGGGTTGTGGGCGGCGTTGAGGTCGCATCCCGGAGGAAGTTCCATCATGGTCACCACGACTTCGTGTTCCAGACCGGCGTCGGTAATGCACTTGCCGGAGTAGATCAGGTTGTTCACGTCGTTGAGGGCGTCGAAGTTACGGATACGGGTCATGCCGTGCTTCTTGAACATATCGGCATGGAGCTTGATCATGTCGCGCGGCTGCGGGGCGAGGGCCACCACGTTGATACCGCGGGCGAGGGTCTGCAGGCGGACGTTCGGGCCGACCACGCGACGGAATTCGTCCATCATGTCGAAGGCGTCTTCGCCGCAGTTCTGGTAAAGGGCCTGGAAACGGGCGCCACCACCAGCTTCAAAGTGGGTGATGCCGGCCTTGCAGGCAGCTTCGACGGCGGGCATGAAGTCCTTCGCGAAGACACGGGCACCGAAAATAGACTGGAAACCATCGCGGAACGAGGTATCCTGGAACTTGATCTTTTTCATAGTGTTTCCTTGTGGGATAAATCCCTTGTTTTACTGTACAATAAAATACGGGCGTAAATTTAGAAAAGACGAGAGACGAGAAACGACTGACGAGAAAAAAGAGGTTATAAAATAGACCAACACGTGCTGTAAATTAATATTAACATTTAGATAATTGTTTTACAGATGGTTAAAAAAAACATACATTTGGGTACGAAATCAATCACATTTTTTTATGAATAAAAAAAGGAAACTCTATGAGAAAAAGCATACTTGTTGCATCTGGTGTTGCTGTTAGCTTCGCACTTTTGGTTGCGTGCGGCGACGATGTCACCAAAGTGACCAAAGTGAGCGAGAACGCTTCTGTTGATACTGTCAAGAAATTCAAGGAACTCCCGAAGTGCGAAGAAGAGACCGAAGGCTCGCTCGTATACGTCAAGGATTCTGCGAAGGTGTACGGTTGTACTAGCGACGGCTGGATTCAGGTCAATGGTAAGGATGGCGAAAAGGGTGCCAAGGGCGACAAGGGCGAAAAGGGTGCCGATGGTGAAAACGGCACGAGCTGCACCGCCAAGCAGACTAAGGACAAGGCCGGTTTTGATATCGTTTGCGCTGGCAAGACTGTAGGAACTGTCAAGAATGGTGAAGATGGCGAGGATGGCGAAAAGGGTGCCCAGGGTGACAAGGGCGAAGATGGTGAAAACGGTACGAGCTGCACCGCCAAGGCCAACAAGGACAAGACCGGATTCGAGATCACTTGCGATGGCAAGTCCGTAGGAACCATCAAGAACGGTGAAGATGGTGAAACCGGTGAAGGCTGCACGCTTACGGAAGGCGAAAATGGCCAGGTCGTCGTGACCTGTGGTGAAAAGTTTGTGACGCAGTTCAAGGCCTCTTGCGGTACCGGTTCTTACGACCCGGCGACCCAGTTCTGTGCGTTCGACCTGAATGTCTACCCGCTCTGCCACAAAACATTGGAAGGTTTCGAACAAAGCCTTCATGCCGATGGTACCTATGACGTAGAATCCTATTTCTGCGACGTGACGGACCTCCTTGTGCCTTTGTGCAATGCAAAATCCTATGACTTCACGACTCAGTTCTGTGCTGGTTACAACTTTGGTGCCGTACCACGTTGTCACAAGGAACCCGAAGGCCTTGGTCAACTTAGCGAGGATGGGGTCTATACCAGAACTAGTTATTTCTGTGATGCGAATGACTCGCTCGTTGCCCTTTGCGGGGATGACACGTACGATACGGAACTTCAGTACTGCGATTCGAGTGGAACTCAACCGAGGGTCGCTGCATTGTGCTCCGGTCAATCGTACGAACTTGAGACTCATATGTGCGTCGATGGCCAGATTAAAGAAGCTATCGCCTGCTGCATCCCCGAAGGACAGAACAGCAACTGGTGTAACGGTCATGCAAGTTCACGCTACGATATCCGCAAGCAGTTCTGCGACACGCGCGATGGCCGTCCTTACAAGTACATTGATGTCATCGCAAAAAATGATTCCGGGAACGTTGTTTACTCCGAAACCTGGATGGCTGAGAACTTGAACTATGCAAATACGGAAGAAGGTGAGTCTGATTGTTATGGCGGCATTTCTTCTAACTGTGATACTGATGGCCGTCTTTATACTTGGAATGCTGCTTTAAGCTATTGCCCGGATGGTTGGGACTTGCCTACAACTCAGCAATATGATGATTTGTTTGAGGTTGGTGAAAAATATGGAATTAGCTATACCTTCCTTGCGCTAAAAGCAGGATTCAGTGGAGCTAGTGGTTGGAGTGATAGGGGAAGAACTTCGTTTATGTGGACGTCTGAACAAAGTAAGAACGATGCAACTAAAGCATGGCGTATATACTTCTCGGGTGATAGCTACCGAAATACGGCTCTTAATCTAAAGACAAATCTTGAATCTGTTATTTGTATCAAACACAAATAGCATGTACACCCAAAAAATTTATAATATGAAAAAAGGATAATTCCTATGAAAAAGAATGTAATTGTAGCATCAGGCATTGCCGTTAGCTTGGCCCTTTTGGTTGCTTGTGGCGACGAAGTCACCGAAGTGACTAACGTGACCGAAAAGGCTTCGCTTGACCAGGTCAAGAAATTCAAGGAACTCCCGAAGTGCGAGGAAGATATCGAAGGCTCCCTCATGTACGTAAAGGATTCCGCCAAGGTGTTTGTCTGCACTGGCGATGGCTGGGAAAGTTTTGATGGCGCCGTTGGTGAAAAGGGCGAAAAAGGCGACAAGGGTGCTGCCGGTGATAAGGGAACGAGCTGCACTGCCAAACAGACCAAGGACAAGACCGGTTTTGATATCGTTTGCGGTGACAAGACCGTGGGCACCATTAAGAATGGTGAAAATGGCGAGGATGGTAAAAAGGGTGCCCAGGGCGACAAGGGCGAAGATGGCGAAAACGGTACGAGCTGCACCGCCAAGCAGACCAAGGACAAGACCGGTTTCGACCTCGTATGCGACGGCAAGACCGTAGGTACCATCAAGAACGGTGAAAATGGCAAGGATGGTGACGATTGCTCGCTTACGGAAATTGAAAATGGCCAAGTCGTCGTGAAGTGCGGTGAAGAATCTGCGACGTTGTTCAAGGCTTCGTGCGGTGTCGGTTCTTATGATCCGGCGACCCAGTTCTGCGCGAACGACATGAAGGTCTACCCGCTCTGTCACAATACGCTTGCCGGGCTTGAACCGTATCTCAATCCTGATGGCACTTACAACGTGCAGGGGTATTTCTGCGATGCGTCGGACCTCCTTGTTTCGTTGTGCGTTTCCGTAGCATACGATTACACAACGCAGTTCTGCTCCCGTTCTACAGTCCTCAATCGTTGCAACAGTGTTGCCGAGGGCTTAGCTGAAGACCTCCTCAACGATGATGGTTCTTATAACGGTATGGATTACTTCTGCAGCGAGAAGGGAGTCCTTTATGAAAAATGTAATGGAAGTCCGTATGACCCGGATCTTCAGTTCTGCGACAGAACAACTAATCCTGAAAGCCCCCAGGTCGTTACAAAGTGTGGTGAACAGACGTATGTCCTTGAAACCCATATGTGCGTCGATGGTCAGGTTGAAGAAGCTATCGCCTGCTGCATTCCCAAAGGACAGAACAATAAATGGTGCGACGGCCATCCAAATTCGTTATACGATGTCCGCAAGCAGTTCTGCGATACGCGCGATGGTCGCCCCTACGATTTCAAGACGATTACTAAGACAAATGGAAATGGTGAAGTTGTTTATTCCGAGACCTGGATGACGGAAAATTTGAAATACACAAAAACGCAGGAAGGCGAATATATGACTCGCCCCGACGATGATAAGTGCTCAACGTATGGATGTTACTATACATGGCTCGCAGCGAACAGTTACTGCCCGGATGGCTGGGATTTGCCGGATAATGCTGACTATCGTGCTTTGATGGATGCTTTTGGCGCGAAACCCACAGCTTATCGTCTGAATGGTACGAATATAAGTGGTTTCTCTGTAATTGATTTGGGCGGCTATTATTTTGGTGCCACGGGTCAATCTTCATCATCCGCAAACACACTTAGCAGCTATTTCTGGTCTAAAACAGAACGTGTTCTTGATAGCGGTGAAGAGCCTACCTCAGCTAATCGGTTCTTTGTTGGTGCAAAGAATACGGTGCAATACACAGGCTCTTCGGATAAGATTGATTATTTGTCTGTCCGCTGCATCAAGAGAAATGCCGAATAATTTCATAGGTTGAATTAGAAGACATGGAAAAGGTAATTTTTATGAAAAAAAATACGCTTGTAATAACTGGCATTGCCGCTAGCCTCGCTCTTTTGGTTGCGTGTAGCGACGAAGTTACCGAAGTGACCAATGTGAGCGAAATGGTATCTCTTGATACCGTCAAGAAATTCAAGGAACTCCCGAAGTGCGAAGAAGAGACCGAAGGCTCGGTCATGTACGTGAAGGATTCTGCGAAAGTGTACGTCTGTACCGGTGACGGTTGGACCCGTATGAACGGTAAAGACGGTGAAAAGGGCGACAAGGGCGACAAGGGCGACAAGGGCGCCAATGGCGCTGCCGGCGATGATGGCGCAAGCTGCACTGCCAAACAGACCAAGGACAAGACCGGTTTTGATATCGTTTGCGATGGCAAGACCGTCGGTACTGTCAAGAATGGCGAGGATGGTAAAGGCGGCGACAAGGGCGACAAGGGGCCTGATGGTACATCGGGTACGAGTTGCTCCGCCAAGGCCAACAAGGACAAGACCGGATTCGATATTCTTTGCGGTGGAAAAACCGTTGGCACCATCAAGAACGGTGAAGATGGTGAAGACGGCGATGACTGCACGCTTACGGAAGGCGAAAATGGTCAAATCATCGTGAAGTGTGGCGAAGAATCCGTGACGCTGTTCAAGGCCTCGTGCGGTGTCGCCACTTATGACCCGGCGACCCAGTTCTGCTCGAACGACAAGAAGGTCTACCCGCTCTGTCACAAAGCGCTTGGAGGGCTTGAACCGTATCTCAATCCTGATGGCACTTACAACGTGCAGGGGTATTTCTGCGATTCGTCGGACCTCCTTGTTTCGTTGTGCGTTACCTCACCATACGATTACACGACGCAGTTCTGCTCCAATCGTTCAATCTACAGCCGTTGCAGCAGTATTGCCGAGGGCCTGGCTGAAAACGTCCTCAAAGAAGATGGCTCGTATGACGGTATGATTTACTTCTGCAGCGAGAAGGGTGTCCTTTATGAAAAGTGTGCTGGAAGCCCGTACGATCCGGATCTCCAGTTCTGCGATAAGAGTGAAGAGAATCCTCAGGTCGTTGCAAAGTGCGGTGGCCAGACGTACGAGATTAAGACTCAGTGGTGCGTCAATGGCCAGATTGAATCTAGTATCGCCTGCTGCGTTAAGGAAGGACAGAACGATAAATGGTGCGAAGGTCATCCAAATTCATTGTATGATATCCGCAATCAGTTCTGCGACACGCGTGACGGTCAGCCCTACAAGTTCACTGAGATTACTGTAAAGGGTGATTCCGGAAAAGTTATCTACTCCGAGACCTGGATGGCTCAGAATTTGAACTATGCGGGAACGGGCGCGGACGAGTCTGCTTGTATCGACTGTGAAACTATTGGTCGTTTCTACACATGGCCAGCTGCTATGAGTTACTGCCCTGATGGCTGGCGTTTGCCGACAATGGCTGAATTTGCGGCGTTAAATAATGCTGTTGATGATGGCCAGAGGATGCTGAAATTAAAAGTGAATTATGGTTGGAGTCCTGCTGGGACGGATGAATATGGTTTTTCGTTGATGCAGTCGTCGTATATGATGGATGTTTCTCAAACAGAGGTTAAATCCGACGGCATGAGGGCTGCTTTGTTCTGGACTTCCTCCCCAAGAACAGAACAACAGATAAGCCGAAATGATGCGCATTACGTCATTTATAACAATGAAAGCTATTCAGACAATGCTAATAGTGTTGATATTGGTTTTCCTGTCCGCTGCATCAAGGACAAGAACTAATATCTGCACCTAAAAAAATTCCAACAACGGGCCAGTTCACCTTGGCCCGTTTTGTCGTTTTTTTGGGGGACGTTCTATGTAATTTTTTTTTAGGAAATCGCTGAAATTGTGAAATATTGTGTTTTAATTGGCTTTGTTGTGCATTGATACAACAATAAAAGAGCCTTGTTCGTGATGAAACTGCAAATAATCGTTATTTTATATAGGGAAGAAACTGGTTTCTCTGTAGAAACACGTGTTTCTGGCCGGTTTTTAAATTAAAAAGTGGGTTGAAACAAAAATGAATAAGAAATTTGTAGGGGCGGTGGCCCTATCCTTATTTTTCCAGGTTTCCGCATTCGCCCAATTTGGTGGTTTCGGAGGCCCGCAGGGTGGCGGCAGTGTGCCGGATGCCGACAAAACGGCCGACGTGAACTACGTAGGTGATGGAAAAACCTACCATACGCTGGACATTTATATTCCCAAACAGGCTAAGGAATCGTATCCGGTGGTCATCCACACATACGGCAGCGCCTGGAGCAGCAATAACATGAAGGGCTCCGCAGACTTGAGCACGATCTGTGCGGCTTATGCCAAGGCGGGCTACGCTGTGGTGACTCCGAACCATCGTTCGGCAAGCGATGCCAAGTATCCGGCGCAACTGCACGACATCAAGGCCGTGGTGCGCTTCGTCCGCGGCAATGCAGCCAAGTACAAGTTCGACACGAATTTTGTGGCCGTTTCCGGGTTCTCTTCGGGCGGTCACCTTTCTAGCCTTACTGCGACGACCTGCGGCCTGAAGGAAGGTAAGTCCGGCTCGGTGACGGTGGACTTGGTCGGTGATCTCGGCGAATTTACGTCGTTCAGCAGCTGCGTTGATGGTGCTGTGCTCTGGTCTCCTCCGACTGACATCTACACGATGAACCCCATCAGCATGGGCGGCTCCGGAACAATGGAAGGCGCCTTCATCGGCGTGGAACGCGAAGGAAACAAGGACAAGTGGATGGTCGCAAGTTCGCCCTACTACGCGAGTGATGATGATCCCCCGGTTATCATGTTCCACGGAACGTCCGACAATATCGTGAATATCGAACAGAGTCAGGAACTCTACGATTCCCTCAAGAAGCACAATGTGGTAACGGAATTTGTCAAGGTCTCGGGGGGCTCCCATGGTGGCAACGTGATGAACTCGTCCGAGAATTTGAGCAAGGCTGTTGCCTTCCTGGACAAGGCCCGCGAAGCCAAGGCTGCTGCCGCGACGGTGGCTCCTCCTGCAACGGGTGACTCTACGACGACCCCGCCGGCAACAGGTGATTCCACGACAACGCCTCCTGCAACAGGTGATTCCACGACGACTCCGCCCACGACAACGCCTCCTGCGACGGGTGATTCTACGACGACTCCGCCGACGACAACGCCGCCAGCAACGGGCGATTCTACGGTGACGGCTCCTCCTGCAACGGGCGATTCTGCTGCTGCACTCCCCGCTATGCGCTCGGTCGTCTCCGGTCCGACTACGTACAAAGTATTCTCGCTTGACGGAACGCTCGTGATGAAATCCTCCACGCTCAATCTTTCGCGCTTGAATCCCGGCGTTTACTACGTCGTGGCCACAACGCGCGAGGGTGCGCGTCGTACGTTCCGCATTGCGAAACCCTAAGTGTGATGCGGATTACACACTGCTGATACACTTGATACAGTGAAAGAGCGTATGCTCCCTATGCCACAACGGCGGGGAGCATTTTTTCTTTATATTCTCTCTTAGATGCGAATGGTCGTGTCTGTTACGAGAGAGAGGATGTTTTGGAAAGTAAGCGCGTCATTCTGGTTATGGCTTCGACAGTCGCGGCTTGTGTATCGACTGCCTTCGCGGCCACAGCCTACATAAATCAGGTCGGTTATCGCCCCGCTGACCCGAAGGAACTTTCCCTAGTCGAAGGTTCCGGTGACGTCGAAATCCAAGACGCTTCCGGGAACACTGTGCTCACGGCAACTCCGAAGGCCGCATCGGTATGGGATGCTAGCGGCCAGAACGTGCAGCTTGTCGATTTCTCCGAGCTCAAGGAGCCTGGTAAGTACAGCGTGAAGGTGGGCGGGAACATCGTCCGCGGTGACCTCGTGGTAAAAGAGGAAACCTACAAGGACGTATTCAAGGCTGCGGCCAAGTGGTTCTACTACCAGCGTGCGTCGATGGCGCTTGAAGAACAGTACGCTGGCAAGTGGGCTCGTGCCGCGGGTCATTTGGATGACAATGTGCAGTTCCACAATTCCACGGGGGCGAGCGGTTCCATCAGCAGTCCCAAGGGCTGGTACGATGCCGGCGATTACGGCAAGTACATCGTGAACTCGGGAATTACCACCTACACGCTTCTTTCTCTGTACGAGCACTTCCCGGAATATTTCAAGACGCTCAAGTGGAATATTCCCGCAGATGGTCAGCTTCCGGATCTCCTTGCCGAGATTAAGTACAATCTGGACTGGATGTTGACCATGCAGGCAAGCGACGGTACGGTTTACCACAAGCTTACGGCTCTTGGTTTCCCGGGCGACGTGATGCCGGCTCAAGATTCCGATGCGCGTTATGTTATCGGGAAGAGTGCCGAAGCGGCATTTGATTTTGCAGGAGTGATGGCGCTTGCTTCGCGCATCTACAAGCCGTTCGATGCGAGTTATGCCTCCAAGTGTCTCGAGGCTGCGAAGAAGGCGTACACCTGGGCGTCCTCGAATATGAACGTCCACTTTAAGGCGAACCCTGCCGGAGTGTCGACCGGGACCTACGAGGGCAGTGATGCGAGTGACGAGAAACTTTTTGCAGGAACGGAACTTGCGATAACGACAGGCGATGCCTCTTACAAGCAGTCGGGTTCCTCTGCCAACATATCTTACTGGGGCGACATGTCGGGAGTCGCGACCTATGGCAAGGCGACGCACGCTTCCGTGTTCAGCGATGCCGCGGAGGCGAAGCAGAAAGTGCTTTCTACGGCGGATAAGTTTGTTGAACGCACCCAGACCGGCTTTGGCGTGGTCATGAGCAAGGAAGACTTTGTCTGGGGTTCCAATGCGGCGGCTTCGAACCAGGGCATTTGGCTTTTGCATGCTTACTACCTGACTGGCGACCAGAAGTATTATACTGCTGCGGTCCAGGCTTTCAACTACCTTCTGGGCAAGAACCCGCTGGACATGTCCTTCGTGACCGGTTTTGGCTCAAAGTCCCCGATGATGCCGCACCACCGCCCGAGTACGGCGGATGGCGTGGAAGAACCCGTGCCCGGCATGCTCGTGGGCGGCCCGCAGCCCGGTGGTGAGGATGTCGGATCTGCCGCTGAGTGGAAATGTGCCGATTACAGGACCGGCTTTGCGGCGACAGCCTACACGGACCAGCGTTGCAGCTATGCGACGAACGAGGTGGCCATCAACTGGAATGCTCCGCTGGCCTACCTTGCGGGGGCTCTCGAGGCTCTCAATGCTGGGTATGCTCCTGATTTTGCCGTCGAAGGTGTTGCACGTGCGGCTGGGAAGGTGGCTCCGGAATCGAGCGCTTCGGTTGGACAGTCCAGTTCGTCGGTGGCGCCTGTGTCGAGCAGTTCCAATGGCTCCGGGATCGATCCTGTATCTAGCAGTTCTGTCGAGGTCTCGGGAATCCGTAAAGTTGCACCTGCCGCAACAGCGCACGACGCGCCCGCGATACTTCGCATGAAGGGTGGCAAGCTGTTTGTCGAAAAGGGCGGTTGCCGTTTTGACCTCATGGGCAACAGGGTCCGATAGTGTTTATTCAAGTTTGGTGTATACAGGGGAGTCGGGGGGAAACCCCCGGCTCTTTTTTATTGGCTCTATTTTACTAAATTGCATTATGATGGAATCTGTCTTTAGCAACGTCTTGATGTTTGTCCTCGGCCTGGTGGGGTTGAGTTTTTTGGTGACGATTCATGAACTTGGGCATTTTATGGTGGCCAAGTGGAACAATGTCAAGGTGAACACGTTTAGCATTGGTTTTGGCAAAAAGCTTCTCCGTTATCGCCATGGAGAGACTGAATATTGTATTTCGGCCATCCCGTTCGGCGGTTATGTGGCGATGTCGGGGGAGAACCCCGATAAGATCAAGGATGGCGAACTTCCCGGCGAAAGAGATTTTGTGGGCAAGTCTGTGGGCGCACGTGCGGCGATTGCCTTTGCAGGGCCGTTCATCAATATCGTCTTTGCGTTCGTGCTTTTGATGATTCTTTACATGGTGGGCGTGCAAGAACCGGCGACCAACGAACTCATCGTGGGCTTTGTTGCAAAGGATTCTCCGGCTGCTGCTGCGGGTATTGTCCCTGGCGATACCGTTGTCGAAATTAACGGCAAGGCCACCCAGGGCTGGGACGATTTCCGTGAGCAGATTGGCGTGAGCCTCGGTGCGAGTGTCCCGCTGACAGTGCATCGTGGCGGCGAGCCCGTTACCGTAACGGTGGTTCCCGAAGAACTCGTGATTCCAGCGCAGGATTCCTCTGGCTCCGAAATCAAGATGGGAATCGGTGATATCGGCATTTATCCGCGGAATCGCGTGATGGTGCGTCTCCCTCCTGTCGCAGGTTCTGCTGCCGAGAAGGCGGGAATTCTCCTGAACGATACGATTTTTGAAATCAACGGTGAGCATATTTCCCGCTACGAAGATGTTGTGCGCATCATCGATGGCAGCAAGGGCGAACCCGTGAAGATTACTGTCATCCGTTCTGGCGATACGCTCACCAAGACGCTCAGCGCCGTGTACAACGAAGAACACAAACGCTACATGGTTGGCATCCAGATGGGCTACGTGCTCTTCCGCGAAACGAAGGTCGTACGCCGCGGTCCTGTGGAAGCCTTCACGAAAACTTGTGCAACCAGCTGGAAAATGACGACGAGCATCTTCCGCTATTTCAAGCGCATGTTCCAGGGACAAGTCAAGGTGGACGCCTTCTCCGGCCCGGTCTCCATTGTCGCCGTGATGGGCAACGTGTGGATGAGCGGTTTCCAGGATTTCCTGATGCTTCTTGCGCTCATCAGCATTAACCTGGGCGTAATGAACTTGCTCCCGCTTGCGATTACCGATGGCGGCCTTTTGATGTTTCTTGGAATCGAGAAGTTGCGCGGCAAGCCGCTTTCCACCAAGACGCAGTCGGTTATCCAGAATGTCGCGGCGGCCTTCTTCATCAGTTTCTTTGTCTTCATCACGATACTTGATTTTAGCAAGCTCTCGCTGTTCCTGAAGTAACGCGGAATAGTCATTCTCGTTTAAAAAAATGGTCTCTGGAAAACATTGTTTCCAGAGACGTTTATTTTGTACGGAGCGTACAAAGCTATTTGATGTTTGCTCTCCAGGTGGCGGGCTTGAATTCGCCCACGATTGGGAGCAGGCGCTGGTCCACGTCGATTTTCAGCACCGAGTTGAAGTTGTTCGTCGCGATCATCTGCGCTGCAAAGCCCACGATGGCCACGATTTCGGAATCGTTGTAGAACTTGCGCAGTTCTTCGAAGTAGGAATCCGGGACTGCGGTGGGGTCCTTCACGATTTGCCTTGCGAGCTTCACGAGGATTTCCTCGTTCTTCTCGTACTCAAACCCGTTCGGGTCGATGCCGAGCGCCTTCAGGTCGCTGATGAAGAACAGCGAGCAGAGCTGGCAGCTGTTGGTGGTGGAAATGGCGTGGGCGTAGACCGTAGCGGCGCGCTGCCCGATGGTTTCTACGAGGCGAGCCCAGCTGGTGTACCAGCCCATGAAGGCGTCGAACGTCGCGTAGTCCTGCAGCAAAGCGCGTTTCATGTTGGTGATCTTGCCTGTAGAGACGAGCTTGTCGTAGGCTTCCTTCGCCTTGCCCTGTGCCTCGTCGACCGATTCGATAAATTTTACTCTTGCCATATTGTTGTACGCTCCTTTTGGTGCATGCGCACCGTTTTGTTTTTGTTTAAGTTTTTTTGATTACAGCGCAATCTTCAAGATGTCCTTGATCGCGGCGGCGTCCAGCGGCACGTAGTGCCCGACCTTACCGTTACGCGTGGCCCTCGCGGCCATCGCATCGAAGTCCTTGTCGCCAATGTTGAGTTCCGTAAGTGTCGTTGCGAGCCCCAGCTTCTTGAAGAATGCCGCAAGCTTTTCCGAAAGAATCAGCGCGCGCTCGGTTTCACTATAGTTGAACGAGTCCACCCCGAACACTCGGCTCGCCAAAAGCGCAAGTCTCCAGGGCTTTTTCTCGGCCATGTACTTGGTCCAGGCCACAGTCACCACCGCCATGCCTTCGCCGTGAGTGATGTTGTATTGCGCCGAAAGTTCATGCTCGATTCGGTGCGAGCCCCAGTCAGCGCGCCGCCCCGCATCTAGGAAACCGCCATGCGCTACACTTGCAAGCCACTGGATTTCTCCACGGGCGTTGACGTCCTTTTGGTTGGCGATAAGCTTGTCCGCATTCACGAGCAATGCACGAATTGCACCCTCGATCAGGTAATCCGTGGTGTCGGAATATTTCTCGTCCGAGAAATAGCGTTCCAGCAGGTGCGAAAGCACGTCAGCGATGCCCACGAAAGTCTGGTATGCCGGCAGGCCCACCGTATATTTCGGGTTCATGATGGCGAACTTCGGAATGATGCGGTCATCTTCAAAGCCGAGTTTCCATTGCCCGCTTGAAAGGATTGCCGCGTTCGAAGTTTCGGAACCGCTCGATGCCGTTGTGGCGATGACGCCGATCGGCAATACCTGTTTCGGTGAAATTTCCTTCTCAAAGAAATCCCACACGTCTCCTTCGTAAGGTATTCCGAGCGCCACCGCCTTCGCGGTATCAATGGAGCTGCCGCCTCCCACGGCAAGCACAAAGTCCACTCCGTTTTCTTTGCCCTGCTTCACGAGTTCGCGCACAAGGTCAATAGAGGGGTTTGGAACGACGTTCCCGTTTTCAGAAAAATGAATCCCGAGTTCAGCAACGGCATCCTTGATTGCGTCGTAAATGCCGAGCGTCTTGATAAAGTCACCGCTATAAACAAGCTGGAGCGACTTCACTCCGTATCCGGCCAAAAGCGATTTCAGTTTCTGTTCACTGTGTTCGCCAAAAACAATCTTCGCCGGGTTGTAATATTCAAAATCTATCATTGTGTTCTCCGTACAAAAAAA
This sequence comes from Fibrobacter sp., assembly GCA_017642335.1. GTDB lineage: Bacteria > Fibrobacterota > Fibrobacteria > Fibrobacterales > Fibrobacteraceae > Fibrobacter. Next base: position 9,647 of record JAGCPF010000006.1, on the reverse strand, counting down.
GATCCGTTCCGACGTTCGTTTCCTAATGGTGAAAACGCCGCCGGAACTGGATACTTAACGCAACCAATTAAATTGCTGCAAAGCCGTTTTCAAGGTCGGCAATGATGTCTTCGTAGTGTTCCGTACCGATAGACACGCGGATCGTTGCCGGAGTGATTCCGGCTGCAGCCAATTCTTCCGGAGTAAGTTCCGAATGCGTGGTGGTGTACGGGTGAATCACGAGGCTCTTCACGTCGGCAACGTTTGCAAGCAGGCTGAAGATTTTCAGGTTGTCGATGAACTTGAAAGCTTCTTCCTGGCCGCCCTTGATGTCGAACGTGAAGATGGAACCGCCACCATTCGGGAAGTACTTCTGGTAGAGTTTGTGGTCCGGATGGTTTTCGAAGCTCGGGTGGCTCACGCGGGTAACCTTCGGGTGCTTGGAAAGGAATTCCAGAACCTTCTTGGTGTTTTCGACATGGCGATCGAGGCGGAGCGAAAGCGTTTCGACACCCTGCAACAGCAGGAATGCGTTGAACGGGGAAATGGCAGCACCTTCGTCACGGAGGAGAATCGTACGCACGTAGATGGCGTAGGCAGCAGCGCCGGCGGCCACAAACGGGAAACCGTAGCTCGGGTTCTTCTCGGTGAACTGTGGGAACTTGCCGCTCTTGGTCCAGTCGAACTTGCCGCTATCCACAATCACGCCGCCGAGAGTCGTACCGTGACCTCCGATGAACTTGGTGGCAGAATGCACCACGATATCGGCACCGTGTTCAATCGGGCGAATCAGATACGGAGTACCGAAGGTGTTGTCGATCACCAGAGGAATCTTGTTCTTGTGAGCGATTTCGGCGATAGCGTCGATATCCGGAATGTCGGAATGCGGGTTGCCGAGAGTTTCGATAAAGATGAGCTTCGTGTTGCTCTTGACAGCGGCTTCGACGCTCTTGAGATCGTGAGTGTCGACGAAGGTCGATTCGATACCGAAGTCACGGAGCGTATGCTGCAACAGGTTGAAAGTACCACCGTAAACCGTGCGCTGGACAACCACGTGGTCACCACTGCGGGCAAGAGCCGTAACAGCGTAAGTAATGGCGGCGGCACCGGAAGCAACCGCAAGAGCAGCAACACCACCTTCGAGGGCAGCAATACGTTCTTCGAGAACACCCTGAGTGGAGTTGTTGATACGGCCGTAAACATTACCACCGGCCTTCAGGGCAAAGCGGTCTGCAGCATCCTGGGAGTTGTGGAAAACGTAAGAGGTGGTCTGGTAAATAGGAACCGCACGGGAATCGGTTGCGGGGTCTGCCTGTTCCTGGCCAACGTGGAGCTGAAGAGTTTCAAAATGGAGCTTGTTCTGTGTCGTCATGGTTAAAATTCCTTTTAGGTTGTAGAGGACAACGGGTTTTTAACGCAAAAACCCGCGTTCACTAAGATGTTTTTTTGTTTGGTGTATCCTTAGGCTCAATTTTTTCTAGCCGGTGGAGCCTCAAGGATAAAAGGCTCCGGGCTAGTTCGTTTTCAGAATGCCTCGCGGCATTCGACAGTCACTCATCATAAGCGCTCCTTCGAATGCTCGGGAATCACAAACCATTTTGTTATCCCTACCATTTCAGTAGGCAATAAGATAGAATAAGATTTTGCCCCTGTCAAGCCATAAACACATACTATTTAACTATTGGTTGTTATAACATTTAGTTATAACAATATTGTCCCTAGAAATTATTCTTTTAATTTTCCTTTGCCACCGCGATTTCTTTGATGCATTCCTCAAAGTCATCGAGTCCCTTCGTGTTCACGATAGTCCCTCTAATGGCGAGCTTGTACTGAAAGTTCCTTTCGGCATCGTAATTTTGCAAGCCTTCTGTTGTCTGATCCTTGCAGTTTTCCTTCGTCACGTTTACCTGGCGCTCTTCGTATGAACATTCCTTGTCATCCGACTTTACGCTGATGGCAACCTTGTAGTCTAGGGAATCCCGCTCGATATCCGTTAACTTTACGTCATAGGTTTTTTCGCCCAACTTGAATTTCTTTGTTGTTTTAGTTTGTTCTAAAACTTCGATATCGTTTTCTTTTTCAATGGCCTTTATGTAGGATTCCTGTTCGGGAGAAAATAGGGAACCGGATATGCTTGCAGAGATTCCTGCGAGATCATTTTTTAGCACTGCATAAAGATTGAGCAGGTATTCCGAATTCATGTAGTCATCGTATTTGAAAAAGGCTGGCTTATGTACAAACTTTTCCTCGAATTCGTTTTCGGAAATGGTCAATATCAATTCTAAGTATTGTTCTTCAAAGTCGCTCTCTTCTTTGGACGGGCAAATAACTTTATCTTGAGACTTGTAGCAACCGATGTTTTTCCACTCGCCATAAATTTTATCTGTAGAACCGCCAAGGTAGTAATGTGGGTCATCCGTGCTGCCGTAGAAGAAAACGACAAGCGTGTCACCATGAATCTCGTAGGTCGTTACATCGGAGTTCTGATTTGCATCATAAGAGACTTCGTCCCATTCAAAAGAGCCTTGATGCAAAATGCAGTATTCTTGGCTGTGGGTATCTCGGTTTACAACGATCTGGTGCTTTTCCTTGTCTATAGACACATGCTGGTATTCCGTGGTTCCGGAATTTTCCGATGAACTGGTGCCGCTGTCACTAGAGCAGGCGAAAAAGAACAATGCCGAAGCCAACAGGTAAAAATAGCGATTCATAGTAATCCCCTTTTACTAGAAATATAGACAAATTGTACATCATAAAAAAGACTCCACCAGTTTGGTGGAGCCCAGAAGGTAGATGGCAAATTTTAACTAGAGAAGTTTACTCGTACAGTCCTTTGCTGAAGTAACGGTCGCCACGGTCGGGGGCCACGAACACGATGTTTCCGCGAGCGCCCGAGGCGATGAGCTTTTTGGCTGCGGCAAATGCCGCACCCGATGAGGAACCCGCAAAGATCCCTTCTTTTTGGGCGAGTTCACGGGAGCCAGTAAAGGCATCGTCATCGTTGATTTTGATGACCTTGTCCACGAGCGACATGTCCATGGTGTCGGCGATAAAGTCGTTGCCGATTCCTTCGATGTTGTAGTCGCCGTGTTCGCCGCCGCCCATGGTAGAGCCGATGGGGTCCGCAAGCACGCCTTGGATTTTCGGGTTGCGTTCCTTGAGCGCCTTCAGGATGCCGCTGTAAGTACCGCCGCTCCCTGCGCCAGCCACCACGTAATCCACATGCCCGTCGAGATCGTCATAGATTTCAGGGCCGGTCGTTTCGTAATGGGCAAGCGGGTTGGCCATGTTGTGGAACTGCCTGAGCGAAATGGAATCAGGAATCTGGTTCAGGAGTTCTTCGGCCTTCTTTTCGGCACCGAGCATTCCCTCTTCGCGCGGGGTGTTGATGAGTTCCGCTCCGAGTGCGCGCAAGAGCGTCTGCTTTTCTTGCGAGAACTTGGTGGGCACCACGAATATCACGCGTACGCCGCGGTTGAGCGCCGCGAATGCGATTCCGAGGCCGGTGTTGCCCGCGGTCGCCTCGATGATGGTTCCGCCCGGCTTGAGCGTTCCCTTCGCGAGCGCGTCGTTCACCATGTAAAGGCCGGTACGGTCCTTCACGCTGCCCGAGGGGTTCCAGAGTTCCAGTTTCACAAACAGGTTCACGCCTTCGGGCACACCGACGTGTGTGAGCTTTACAAGCGGAGTCTTCCCGATCAGGGACTGCATTGATTCATAGTATTTCATAAAAACCTCTTTTTATGCTTTCGCGGCATTAATGCTGGCGTTCAAATCCAGGATGATGTCATCCACCTTCTCGATACCCACGGACAGGCGAATCAGCCCGTCGGTAATGCCCACCTTCTCGCGAATTTCCTTCGGGATGGAGGCGTGGGTCATTGTGGCTGGATGGCATACGAGGCTTTCGACGCCGCCCAAACTTTCGGCAAGCGAAATCAGCTTGAGGCCCTTGAAAAACTTCTTGATGTCGTAACCTTCGTACAGCTCGAACGAAATCATCGCGCCGCCGTTCTTGGCCTGCTTCTTGTTGATTTCGTAACCCTGCGCATTCGGAAGGCCCGGATAGTAAACGTGTTTTACAGCTTCGTGCTGTTCCAAGTAACGAGCGATGCGGTCCGCATTTTCGGTATGGCGGTCGAGGCGCACACCGAGCGTCTTGATGCCGCGAATCAGGAGGAATGAATCGAAGGGGCCGAGCACTGCGCCCACGGCATTCTGCGTGAAGGCGAGGCGTTCGGCGATTTCCTTGTTATTCGTCACCGCAAGGCCCGCCACCAAGTCGCTATGGCCGCCCAGGTATTTTGTCGCAGAATGCACAACGATATCGGCACCGAGTTCCAGCGGGCGCTGCAGATACGGGGTCATGAAGGTGTTATCGACAATCGTCAAGATGCCATGCTTCTTCGCAATCGCAGCAACGCCAGCCAAGTCCGTCACGGTCAGGAGCGGGTTCGCCGGGCTTTCCACAAAGAACGCCTTCACGTCGGGAGTCACCTTGGTATCAAGCGTCGCCAAGTCGGTTGTATCCTCGATGGAATAGGTGATGCCGAGATTTTTGAATACTTTGTCCAAAACGCGGAAAGTGCCGCCGTACACATTGCTCGAGATAATAATCTTGTCGCCCTTGTTAAAAAGAGCAAGTACCGTCGAGGTGGCCGCCATGCCGCTTGCAAAAGCGAAGCCTGCAACACCGCCCTCGAGTTCCGCAATCAGCGCCTCGAGTGCTGCACGCGTCGGGTTGCCCGTGCGGGAATATTCCCAACCCGTATTTTCGCCGAGGCCCGCCTGCTTATAGGTAGAAGTCTGGTAAATAGGTACATTGACCGCTCCAGTGACCTTGTCGCCATCGATGCCGCCGTGAATGAGTTTCGTTTCGATATACTTGGAAGTTGACATTTTGAAATCCTTTGGCGCATTCAATTGCCGCGCCGAGCATTGATGAAAGTTTGAATAAAAAAATCCCGCTCAAACGATTGAGCGGGAACTTGTTTAGAGCTTAGTTAAATCAATAGCCTAAAAACTAGTCGCCCGCTCGACATCGACACCAACAACAAGAAGAAGAGTAGATAAGCATCATATTTGTTTCCTATGATTTTTGTAGGAAAATAGATAAAAAAATGGATTCCGTCAACCAATTTGCTGCTATTTGGTTATACTATTTTTCGTTAGCTGGCTATAAATAAATTTTATTATAAGGCTTGTTGGGGGCTGGAACCTTGTTTCCGACATCGATTTGGACTAAAATTTCTGTCGTTTGATGTTGTAGAAATATATCCCCACGATGACCGCAATCGTGATGACCCAGCTGACGGGGTAGACGACCATCAGCGAGGCGAACGAGTTGTATTTGGGGAATACGAAAATTACCCAGAGGATGCGGATGCCGCAGACGCCTACCATGCAGGTGAGCGCCGGCGGCAGGGACTTGCCCATTCCCGAAAGCGCGCCCGAAAATACGTCCAGAAAAACGTTGATGGCCAAGAGCCCCACCACTACGTACATGCGGATGGATGCGATTTCGATGATCTCGGTATTGGACGTGAACACGCTCAGCATGGGCCTTGCGAAAATGCAGCAGAGAGCACTCAATACGATGGTGGTGGAACACCCGAGCAGAAGCGTCCAGCGGACCGTGCGGCGGCAGCGCTCCATGTTCTTTGCGCCGAAGTTCTGCCCCACGAAGGTCACGCAAGCCTGCGAAAAAGAACTCAGCCAGTAATACACCACGAATTCGTAGTTGAGCGCGATGGACGAGGCCGCCACTGTCGCAGAACCGAGGCTGTTGATGGCCGATTGCAGGCACACATTGCTGAACGAGAATACGACGCCGCGAAGCCCCGTCGGCAGCCCCACGCGCAAGATGCGGCTCAAGAAGAAGGGCGTCACGCGCAACTTCCAGAACTCCAGCTTGAAGGGACCCACCTCGTGCAGGAGCATGTAGAACAAGATAATCCCGCTGATGACGTTGGCGATGACCGTCGCAATCGCAACGCCCGATACACCCATGCCAAAGCCCGCTACAAGAATCAGGTTCAATGCCACATTGACGGCTCCCGCCACCATGAGCACGTAGAGAGGTCGCTTTGTATCGCCCTTGCTGCGCAGGATGGCGGCGATGAAATTGTAAATCATCACGAAGGGCATGCCGGCAAAGTAGATTTGCAGGTAAAGTACCGCCATGTCCAAAACGTCTTCGGGCGTCGAAATCAGTTCAAGAATCGGTCTTGCAAAAAAGATTCCCACGAACGAAAGGAAAATCCCGCTGAAGAACGCCACCATCACCGATGTGTGGACGCTGCGGGTCACGGAGCGGTAGCTGCGCGCGCCGATGGAGTTGGCCACCACCACGTTCGCGCCCACGGAAATCCCGACGAACAAGTTGATGAGCATATTGATGACGAACGTGTTCGCGCCCACGGCCGCGAGGGCCTTGTCGCCCGCGAACTGCCCCACCACGGCGATGTCCGCCAGGTTGAACATCTGCTGGAAAATGCTGCTCAGGGCAATAGGGATGGCAAACCTCAGGATTTTTCTCCCGAGGGGCCCGTTCAGCATATCGATGTTCGTCTTTGATGCCGCCATGCAGTACCTTGAAAACGGGCGTAAATTTAGTTTTTTAAATTGTGGGAACAGAAAGGATTGTATTTCGATGAACTCTATTATCATCTACGGAAGCCGCTACGGCTCGACAAAACGCTACGCCGAACGCCTCGCCGAAATCACGGGGCTCAAGGCAGTTTTCTTTAAAGACGTGAAAAGCGTTGCCGGCTATGACCGCATCGTTTATCTGGGCGCTCTTTGCGCAGGCGGTATCATGGGCCTCAAGAAAACGGTTTGCGGCCTCTCCGCAAGTCAGGAATTGTTTGTCGCGACTATCGGTCTCGCCGACCCGACCGATGCCGAAAACGTCAACCACATCAGGGGCTGCCTCAAAAAGCAGGTTCCCGCATCGCATTACGACGAAAGTAAAATTTTCCACCTTCGCGGCGCCATCGATTACACCAGACTCAGCCTGAAACACAGAATCATGATGAAACTTTTGTATTCGAAGGTCACGAAAATCCCCGAAGCGGAGCGTAACGCCGAAGTTCGCGCCCTCATCGCCACCTATGGCAAGCAAGTGGACTTCGTGAATCTCGACACCCTGGAACCGATTGTCAAGGCGCTGTAAAAAACATAATAAACGCGAAAAAGTAAAAAAAGAAGAGTATAAAGAACAATCAGAAAAAAGAATTTCATAGTTTGATTCGCTTTTTTGATTTCTCTCTTTTGAATCCGAGATGACGATTTCCATCGGCATAGCATCCCCAAGGCATGGGGAAAACGTTTCGAGTATTGAAAAATTCATGAACTTTTGCCACATTGGCAAAATAGTAGTTGAATCCGTCCTTGTTATACCCCTTGGCTGGTCCTGTAAAAAAATGTGTTCCATCAATAAATTTGCCATTTTTGTAGAGTTCTACGTAATAGGAGGACCACTGCTTATCAAAACAAATACCGTCACAATATTCTGATTCATTAAAGACAACGGCGTCAGCAAACATCTCAAGGTCATTTTGCTTGTTTGAGGTGTATGCAACATAGGATGTTAACTTGGGATGTGATCTCCTTTTTCTTTTAAGACGGGGATCATCCTTAAGAGGAACTGGAGCGAAGTGTTCCGAAGATGAACTGATTGAATTGAATGTCTCGTTTTTTTTGGGGGGTAAAAGAGGGGTAGGTGTTTCTGGGTAGCACGAAATGACCGCCATGGAATCTGCTTGTGCAATGTTGTGAGCCAATGGGGATGAAGTTGCTTTGGAATTTTTATCCCGAAGAGCCATTTTTATGGTTACAGATTTGATTTTGCCTCGTTCAAATCCAAAACAATTGTTCTGGTCGCATGAAAAAATAAAATCGTATATGTCATGGGTCATCTCCATAACTTCTGGTGTTGTTTGAAACCTTTGGGATGACAATTCCTGGGGTGACATAAAACTAGAACCGAAACTCATTTCAAAAACAGCATCTACGTTCATGTGTTGATTATGACTGGCGCTGTAACGGACATAGGATTTTAGGACCTCTTTTTTTAGAGAATCTGCAAAATGTGCCACAAGAATGCTGGGCAAGGCATTCCCCTCAATATCCAGAACTTGTATTTCATTCAATAGTGCGTAACGGCAAGAGAAACCGCAGTCTCCAGGCTGGGGGCGTAGATTTGCCTTGCATTGATAAGGCATTCGCTGGATATGTCTGGATTCAAAGAAATTACGGACTTTTAGGGAATCTGCAAAATGGTAAATATGATTGTTCTTTCTATACCCAGGCTTTGAACACAAGGCATAAATTCGAATGGAATCTATAGGCAATCCGTTTCTATACAGTTCCACATGGTACGAAACCCATTGTTTGTCGAAAGCGATACAAGAATTACACTCCATTTCATCTTTTATGGTTAGTGCGTCTGTAAGTTCGTCAAAATCCCTCTTTAGGCGAGATTCAAAGACCGGTTCCGCAATCACATTAAAAGCTGTCTCAATTAATTGGGAAGTATCTTTCATTAGGCAAGAAAATACTGCCATGGAATCAGCGGCGGAAAGATGATCCGACAGCGATAAATCCTTGGACGGATCAAAATTCTTTCGGGCGACTTTTTTCTTGTCGAGATTATCACAGCCCACTAACAGCACAATGACTGCTACTATTAAAAGCTTATATACGTTCATTTAACTCTTAATTTAACTTTCTGTAGTGAAAAAAAACAATTTCCGATGGGCTGACGAAAAGGAAAATGTTTGCTGGCGCCTACTTTTTATACGATTTGGCTTGACAGAACCTTCTAAATAGTGTACATTTGTGTATGTATCAAATAAAGGAGAACTTATGGAAATGAAATTTTGTCAGAGCTGCGGAATGCCGCTCACGCCGGAAATCTTGGGCACCAACGCCGACGGCAGCAAGAACGAAGAATACTGCATCTACTGCTATAAAGACGGCGCCTTCACCGGCGACTTCAACATGGAACAGATGGTCGAATTCTGCTCGCAGTTCGTCGAAGAATTCAACAAGAATACGGGCAAGGGCCTCACCCGCGAAGAGTACAAAGTGGAGCTTCGCAAGTACTTCCCGACGCTCAAGCGCTGGCGCCTCCCTGCGGACCAATTGCCGCACGCCACTTCGCCCATGAAGCAGAAGTTCATCGAGGAGGTCAATGCGCTTAATATCAAGGACATGCCGAAAATCGACAACCTATTTGTTCTGCAGGGCTCGTTCATCAATCAGGAATACAAGATCAACGGCAACAGCATCAAGTTCTTGGACGATAATGCAAGCTACTGGGGCAACCAGGTCGAAAAGCAGGGTGCCGAAGGGCGCTGCTACGGAATCGCCTGCGACGAACGCTACATTCTCGTGAGCGAATACGGCAAGAACGGAGCCGATGCCGAAATTGTCGTATTCAAGAAGCGGTAACGGCCTCCAAAAACTCATTTTGGCGGTGTAAATCTGCAAATTTTGCTAAAAATGGCGGTATAAAATGCAAAATGGCGGTTTAAATTGTTGATTTTGGCGGTATAAATTATATATTAGGTGCATAAATCGAGGTTTTTCGATGATTTCGCCGTATTTGAAAATTGCTGCCGACAACAATAAGGAACTTCTGTCGTTTCGCCCGATTCCCAAGG
>JAGCPF010000042.1 GCA_017642335.1 Fibrobacter sp. | reverse complement strand
TAGTAAGGACCCTTGCAGGTGGCAGATTGACGTGCGTGCCCTTGCACGCCGCTAGTATTGTAGGGCTACGCCCGTATATGAAGAACCGCCGGCTTCGCCGGCGGGTCCCTTTTTTTTGTCTTTCAGGAACCTCGTCTCTAGATTCTAGCCCTTAGATCCTAGTCCCTAAAAAACTCCTTGGCCTTGGCGACAACGTCTTCGACCTTGACCATCGTGAATTCCTTCTCGTTGCGGAACTTCCATTCCACTTCGCCGTTGGCGAGGCCCTTCTTGCCGATGGCGATACGCACCGGAGAACCCCAGAGGTCGGCATCCTTGAACTTCACGCCCGGGCGTTCGTCGCGGTCGTCCACGAGCACGTCGATGCCGGCAGCTTCGAGTTCCTTCTCGAACTTCTCGGCGAGTTCCATGAGTTCGGCTTCCTTGCCAATCGGAACGATTTCAACCTGGAACGGAGCGATGGACTTGGGCCAAATCGGTCCGAAGTCATCGTGGCTGTTTTCGACGACGGAGGCCATCAAGCGTCCCACGCCGATGCCGTAGCAGCCCATGATGGCCGGAGCGGTCGTCTTTTCGGCGGTGAGGTACTTGGCGCCCATGGATTCAGAGAACTTGGTGCCGAGCTTGAAGATGTTGCCCATTTCGATACCGCGGGTTTCCGTGAGGAGTTCGCCGCAGCAGGGGCACTTGCAGACTTCGGAAGCTTCGGCGATGTCGGCCACTTCGAACTTCGGGAAGTCGCGCTTCGGGTTGCAATGCTTGAAGTGGAAACCTTCTTCGTTGGCGCCCGTGACGAGGTCGAAGGAATCAGCGATGGCTTCGTCCACGATGATGCGCGTGTCGTGAGAATTAATCGGGGAAGCAAAGCCCGGAACCATGCCGCAGGCCTTGATGAGGCTGTCTTCGGCGGGGTAGAGTTCCTTGGCCTTCAAGAGGTTGTGGAGCTTGATTTCGGAAACGTCGAGGTTGCCCGGAACCACGACCGTGATGAGCTTGCCTTCGAAGTCGAAGAACACGCACTTGGCAGTCGATTCAGCCGGAACATTCAGGAACTTGGTGATTTCTTCGATGCTTTCGCTGTTCGGCGTGGCGACCTTTTCGAGGGCTGCGCTTTCGCTATTTTCGTCGCCCTTGAACGGCACGCGCTGGAACTTGGCGATTTCGCGGTTGGCCTGGTAGCCGCACTTCTTGCAAAGAATCAAGTAGTCTTCGCCGTTCGGAGTGTCGAGCATGAATTCGTGAGCGACCTTACCGCCCATGATACCCGTATCGCTCTGCACCACCACCGGTTCAATGCCCACGCGACGGTAGATGCGGAGGTAGGCGTCGTATTCTTCCTGGTAGTGACGGTCGAGGTCTTCCTGGCTGGTGTGGAAACTGTAAGCATCCTTCATCAGGAATTCGCGGACGCGGATGAGGCCGCCGCGGGCACGGGCTTCGTCACGGTATTTGGTCTTGAACTGGTAGAGCATCACCGGCAGCTGCTTGTAGCTGTTGAGCACGTAGCGAACGAGGTCGGTCATGGCTTCTTCGTGCGTCATGGCGAGCACCATGTTGTGGTTGTTGCGGTCCTTGAAGCGCAGGAGTTCTTCGCCGATGGCCTGGTAACGGCCAGATTCACTCCAGAGTTCTGCGGTCTGCACCACCGGGAGGTCTACTTCGATGCCGCCAATCTTGTTCATTTCTTCGCGGATGATGTTTACAATCTTCTGGATCACGCGGAAACCCATCGGCATCATGGAGTAGATACCGGTAGAGACGGGCTTGATGTAGCCGCCGCGCATCAGGAAGATGTGGCTGGGCATGGTGGCATCGCTCGGCGTTTCGCGGAGCGTGACGTAAAAATACTTGGAGAGTTTCATTTTTTGTCCTTCTGGTGCCCTACGGGCTTTTTGATTACGGCGAGAAAAAATAGAAATAATTGTACAGAAAGGCTTGACAAAGAGTCTTTCTTGAATAATAATTGAGCATATCATGAGGAAAAATATGGACATCATAAAATTTAGTGCCTGCTGTAGTGTTTTTTTGACATCGTTGTTTTTTACCGCCTGCGGCGACATTTTGGGTAGCGATGATTCGGATGGTAGCGACTATAATGCTTCTGCAAATACGCTTAAGGATTTGCGGGACGGCCACGTTTACAGAACCGTAAAAATTTCTAGCAATATGGTTTGGATGGCCGAAAATCTGAATTTTAAAACGTTTGACAGTTATTGCTATGACGATGATGAAAAAAATTGCGCAAAATATGGCCGTCTTTACACTTGGGCGGCTGCTATAGATAGTGCCGGTAAATTTTCTTCTACGGGTAAAGGTTGTGGCGATGGCACGACGTGTGCCGTGAATTCGAGCGGAGTTCCGGTGCGAGGGGTGTGCCCCAAAGGTTGGTTCCTGCCCGATATTGGAACATGGACTTCCATGATTGAATCAGTGGGCGGTTGGTCTGATGCTGGAGAGGTTCTTAAGTCAGCAGATGGTTGGAACGGATCGGATGAATATTCATTTTCCGTTTTGCCTGCAGGTGTAAAGAGATATGATGGGCGCTATATCAAAGAGGGAGAAAGGACGTCTTTCTGGACATCTTCGCAGGTTGACCATGAGTATACGTATTCTGTAGATTTTTTCAGTGATTATGGTCGTGCATCTAACGATTTTGAGCACAAATATAAAGGGTTTAGCGTCCGTTGCGTCACTTTTATCCCTGAATGATTCTTTAGATAGCTCTGTACAGACATTTTTCCTTTGCCGGACCACCTCCGTCTTCAGGCGAATTTGTTATTTTTGACATCGCGAAAAGGGACCTTGCGTCTTTTTTACAAAAACGATTCCTAGGAGTCTAAAATGAAGTCTAAAATTTTTGTCTATGGAGCTTGTGTACTTGCCCTTGTTGCATGTAACCAGGAAAAGCAGGCTCCCGCTGCTATTACCCCCAATTCTACAGATGACCAAAAGTTTGCCTATATGCTGGGTACCCAGATGGGCGAACATGCTTTTGGCACCCTCGCTCGCCAGATGGGCGAATATGTGAACCAGAACGCATTGATTCAGGGCGCTCGCGACATGGTCAAGGCTTCGAAGGACACTGCTTTCAAGGTCCAGTTGGAACCGGATACAATCGGGGTTATCAATTCGCACTATGCAGCAATTGCCCGTGAACGTTACGAAGCGACAAGGCCCGATAGCGCAACAATTGCTACCCGTGACCGTGCGGGCATTATGGCGTATACGGATTCTGTGCAAAAGACGCTTCCCATCAAAGCCGCCGACGAAGGTGTAACGCTTCCGGTCAAGATCGAAGCCAACACTTCGATGAACGTCAAGTTCTCCTACCTGGTCGGTATGCAGCTGGGGAACAACTTTGGCAATATCGGACGCCAGTTCAATACTGAGTTCGAAATGGCTTATTTTGAGTTGGGTATCCTTGATGGCGCCAAGAAGTCTTTGGATTCCACGTTCAATCTTCAGATGTCCAAGGAATCCTTGGATTCTATTGGTACTCGTTACAGGGCCAAAATGGATTCCCTCCGCGAAGAGGCTATCAAGAAGCAGCGTGAAGAAGAGGAAAAGCTCAAGGCCGAAGTTGCCGGTCTCCGTGGCGATACCCTCGTGAACGGCATGCCCGCCAAGATGAATCCGGCCGTAAAGGTTACCGGTGTCAGCTATTCCGGCGAAAAGTTCGGCGAATTTGCCAACAGGCCGCTGTTCGTGTTCTACTTCTCCACGACTTGCCCGCACTGCCGCCATGCTGCGCCTGAAGTTCTCGCCATTGCCGACGAATTTGCGAAGGACGGACTCACGACGCTCGCAGTCGCCTCTGGTGGAAACCCGAAGCGCGGCATCCGTACTTTCATCGACGACCTCAAGTGGAACGATAATATCAAGGTCGGCTGGGACGAACACCGCCAGTTTGGTGAACTCTACAGTGATGGCTACGTTCCCAAGATTTACCTCGTGAACCCGGATGGCTCCTACAAGCTCTATGGCTCTATCGAAAGAGAAAAGGACCAGATCAAGGAAGACATCAAGGCCCTTCTCGGCGGAAAGAACGTCGAGTGGAAGATTGAACCTCCTGCTGCTCCGGCCGCTCCGGCTGCTCCGGCTCCTGCAGCCAAGTAATTATTCGTTCGGGCACACCATCGGTGTGCCTTTTTTGCGTTGTAAGTCGATTCGGTGAATCATGATATTAGCGGAATATGACGTTGTTGTCGTCGGTGGCGGCCATGCCGGCATCGAGGCGACGCACGCCGCCTGGAAACTCGGCGTAAAGACCGCCATGCTCACGATGGATATTAATGCCATCGGGCGTATGAGTTGTAACCCTGCCGTAGGCGGTGTGGCCAAGGGCCAGATTGTGCGCGATATCGACGCACTCGGCGGCCTGATGGGGCTTTTGACCGACAAGGCGGGAATCCAGTTCCGCATGCTCAACATGAGCAAGGGCCCTGCCGTGTGGGGACCGCGTGCCCAGTGCGACATGAAGTATTATAGCGAAATCGCCCGTGAAGTGATTACGAATCTGCCGGGCCTTTCCGTTATCCAGGGAGAACTCGCCGCGTTCGAACGTATGCCGGACGGGCGCCTGGAACTTACCCTGCTGAACGGCGACCGCTATGTCACGCGCGCGCTCGTGATAACGAGCGGAACATTCTTGGCTTCCAAGATGTTCACCGGGCTCGAAACGAGCATCGGTGGGCGCGTGGGGGAACCGAGTGCGGACAAGCTTTCGGAATGTATCGCCCGCGAGGGGGTTGCGCTGCGCCGCCTCAAGACGGGAACCCCGAGCCGTCTCGACCCCGATTCCATCGATTTTAACGAATGCGACGTGCAGCACGGCGACGATGTGCCGTGGCCGATGAGCGACCGTCACTTGGCGGAAACCGTTCCCGGCCGCGATGCGGACTATTTCTGGGGCGACCTGGCAAACAAGTTTGTCCGCAACGACTGCGTCTGCTGGATTACGCGCACGAACGTCAAGACGCACGACATTTTGCGCAGCGGCTTCAAGGATAGCCCCATGTTCAGCGGGCGCATCCACGGCAAGGGACCGCGCTACTGCCCGAGCATCGAAGACAAGATTAACCGCTTTGGCGACCGCGATGGGCACCAGTTGTTCCTGGAACCGGAACAGGCGGACATCGGTCGCGTGTACATCAACGGGTTCAGTTCGAGCCTGCCTGCCGACATCCAGCTCGCCGCCATCCACACGATTCCCGGGCTCACGCGCGCCCGCGTGTTGCAAATCGGCTATGCTGTAGAGTACGATTCGGTCGACGCGACGCAGCTTTACCCGACCTTCGAGTGCAAGAAGGTTCCGGGGCTCTACTTTGCGGGCCAGGTCTGCGGCACGAGCGGGTACGAAGAAGCCGCGGGCCAGGGTTTGCTGGCCGGCATCAACGCGGCTCTGAAAATAAAGGGGGAGGGCCCCTTTATTTTAGGTCGTTCCGACAGTTACCTGGGGGTAATGGCGGACGACCTCTCGAACATCCTGCTCGACGAGCCTTACAGGATGTTCACGAGTCGCGCCGAGTACAGGCTTTTCCTGCGCAGCGACAACGCCGAGATGCGCCTCAAGGACCGCGCCCACGAAATCGGCATGATTTCGGACAGCGACTACGACGACTGGAAGCGTCGACGCTGCTTGATGGAATCAGCCCGCACGCGCATGGTTGAGGAATCTGCGATGCCCGAACGGGCGAACGAGATCCTCGCTGCGGGTGGCCAAGCCCTTGCGACGGAGCGCACCCGCTGGATTAACGTGTTCCGCCGTCCCGGCATCGACCCCGAGGCATTTTTCAAGGTGGCCCTGCCCGACATGCAGCTCACCCGCCGCGACCAGTGGTACATGTACGCCCAGGAACTCTATGCGGGCTTCTTCGACCGCCAGGAAAGGGAAATTGTCGAGCAGAAGAAGATGGAGTCGGTTCGGCTTCCCGCCGACATGGATTTTATGCAGGTGACCGCCATCAGTATCGAGAGCCGCCAGCGCCTGAATGCCCACAAGCCGCTCACGCTGGGGCAGGCAAGCCGCATCCCCGGCGTCCGCCCCGCCGATATCACCGTTCTCGCACATTGGTTGGAGAATAGGGGCTAGGATCTAGGGGCTAGGGGGGCTCACTTGATAATTTTTGCAAAAATTACTATCTTTGGGCGCGTCTATTAATCATTTTCCAAGAGGTATATTATGGCAGAAGAAACAGAAGTCAAAACCACAGAAGAAGTCAAGCCTCAGGAACCGAAATCTACAGAAAAATCTCAAGAGAAGAAGGCCCCGGCCAAGAAGAAGCGTCCCGCCAATGCCAAGCGCAAGGGTGGCGCCCCCGCCGCTAAGAAGCCGGCCATCTTTAGCGATTCCCTGGAAGAACGTTTCCCCAACCTCGCAGCCAAGCTTAAAAAGTCCATCGAAGACGGCATCAAGCAGAAGATCAAGGACGCCATGTCCGACCCCAAGGTCAAGGCCGCGTCCAAGAAATTCGCTGCTGAAAAGTAAAGCTGCTTATACTTCTGAATTTGAAAACGTCCCACGTGAGTGGGGCGTTTTCTGTTGTAAATTTCTAGATTTGTGCCTATGATTAGCATTACCAAGCTTTTGATGGATTCCCCGAATTACGGCGACCAACTGCGTTACGAACCTAAGGCGCATGAATGCAAGAATGGCGTGGCGCCGGGCCGTGGCCCCGTGGTGGTGTGGAACTGCACCAAGACTTGCAATTTGAGTTGCGTACACTGCTATGCCCGTTCCGAGGCCATCAAGTACCAGAACGAATTGACCCACGAAGAGGGAATCGCCCTCATTGACCAGTTGGCAGATTTCAAGGTGCCGGTAATCCTTTTCAGCGGTGGAGAACCGCTCTTGCGCCCCGACTTTTTTGAACTCGCGAACTATGCGGCAAGCAAGGGAATCCGCCCGACCATCAGCACGAACGGCACCTGCATTACGCCTGACGTGGCCCAGAAACTCAAGGACATGGGCGTGGGCTACGTGGGCATCAGCCTGGACGGCTGCGAAGCGACGCATGACAAGTTCCGTGGCAAGGAGGGCGCCTACAGGCTTGCGCTCCGCGGTATCCGCAACTGCGTGGCGACCGGCCAGAAGGTGGGACTCCGCTTTACGATTACGCGCTACAACGTGCAAGACCTGAACGCGATGTTCGACTTGCTCGAAAGCGAGAACATCGACCGCGTGTGCTTCTATCACTTGGTTTACAGCGGGCGCGGTTCCGCGATGGTCGAGAACGACTTGAACCACGAAGAAAGCCGCAAGGCGATGGACTTGATTATCGACCGCACGCTCGACTTCAAGAAACGCGGCATCGACAAGGAAATTCTGACGGTAGACAACCATGCCGACGCCGTCTACCTGTACCTGCGCATGAAGCGCGAAGACCCGGCCCGTGCGGCTAAGGTGCTGGAACTCATCCAGCGTAACGGTGGCAACCGCAGCGGCATGGCGTTCGGCAACATCGACAGCATCGGGAACGTTCACCCCGACCAGTTCACGCAGTACATCACGCTCGGCAACGTGCGCGAGCGCAGTTTCGGTGAAATCTGGAGCGACGAATCCAACCCGATTATGGCGGGCCTCAAGAACCGCAAGCCGATTTTGAAGGGACGCTGCCCCAAGTGCGCCTACCTGAACCTTTGCAACGGTAACTTCCGCACCCGTGCCGAGGCCGTGACCGGCGACTTCTGGGAACAGGACCCGGCGTGTTACCTGACGGACGCGGAGATTAATGGATAATTGATAATGGATGATGGATGATGTGAAATTATCAATTATCAATTATCAATCATCAATTATCAATCAGTTTTTCACTTCTCGCTTCACATTGAATATGACTGAACTTGAACAGCGTCTTCTCTCTGTCATCCAGGATGCTTTCCCGCTGGAAGAGCGCCCGTACCTGCGATTGGCCGAGATGTTGAATGCGCAGGGGACTGGTGAAAATGCTGGCGCCGATGCTAGCGGAACTTTCACGGAACAGCAGGTCTTCGATGCAATCGAAAATCTGCGCCGGTCGGGTATTGTCCGCCGTATCGGTGGCGTGTACGATTCCAAGACATTGGGCTTTATCTCTAGGCTTTGCGCGGGGAAAGTGCCGACAATTGCAACGGGGGCTTCTGATGATTCGGCCCTCGACAAGTTCGCTGCTGCAGTGAATGCAGTCCCGGCGATTACGCACAATTACGTCCGCTCCCACGAATACAACGTGTGGTTTACCGTCATTGCAGAGTCCGAAGAGGAAATTCGCAGGATTGTGGATGGGCTTTGCGCCAGCACGGACTTGCATGACGTGCATATTCTCTCCGCGACAAAAAAATTCAAGATAAACACGGTGATGGGGAAGGGGTTAGACGAGAGACGAAAGACGAGAGACGAGAGAAGTGTCTTTTTGAGCGAAGTGTGTAACTCTGGATTGTCATTGCGAACGGAATGCAATGAAGTGAAGCAATCTCCTGCCCGCATTTTGTCCGATTCCGACCGCGCCCGCATCAGCATTGCCTGTACCGACATCCCGCACACGCTGACCCCTTTCAAGGACTGGGGTGTCTCCTGTAAAGAACTCCGCGACGACCTTGCTCAAAAGAGAATGCGCCGTTTCGGTGCTGTTCTCCGTCATCAAGACGCCGGCTTCGCGTATAATGCGATGGTCTGCTTTGAAGTAGTCGACGGTAGGAAGTTGGATGTGGAATGTGGCGCGGTCCTCGCACAAAAGCCCTACATTTCCCATTGCTACAACCGGCCTGCTTTTGAAGGTTTCCCGTATACTCTCTATGCCATGATGCATGCGCCGTCTGCCGCCGAACTGGACCAGTATATAAAAGACGCTGCCGCCTCTATCGGCAATCCTGATTACGCCGTCCTCAATTCCGTGCGTGAACTCAAGAAGACGAGCTTTACCTTTTTTTTGCATAAAAAATACCCACGCGTAGTGCGCGTGGGATTTAAGTCCATTGATTTAAAGTGAACTTTTTTGCCGATATTACTGTGCGCGGAGATGTCCGCCGAGTTCGGCACAGGTCTTGCCGTGAGCGTTCAGAATCTGGATGGCGTCACCGCTGGTGTACGGTCTGATAATGCGCCAGGGCCAGAAGCCGAAAAGCTGGGAAGCGCTGAAGTTGGCGATGGCGTTACCTCCGCGGCTCGTGACTTTCTGTTCGAGCTTGGGAAGCAGGCCGTCGGTGGAACCAAAGAAATTACCGGCGACAATGACTTTCTTCTTGACGACTTTGAATGCTGCGCCTTGCGGTTCGGTGTCGAAGTAGCAGAATTCATTGAGCGGAGCGATTTCTTCGCCGTCGCTGAGCGGAACTTCCGTGTAGTTGTGCTTGCTGTAGTTGGAGCAGGCGGACAGGGCGAAAGCGACTGCGACGATGATAAGGGAATATACGATTTTCATGATTATCTCCTTATTAGTTTGAGATGACGACAATATAGTTTATTTTTTGAGGTGCATGGCCATAAATTTCAAGTGAAGCCCGATTCGGGGTCCGATTGTCCGCAATACCGAAAACTGCGTGCTCAAATTGCCTCATGATATTTTTCTAATTTTGGAACATGCGTAAGATTTACATGGCAGGCATGAGCCACAAGGTGGCCGAAATTGCAGTCCGCGAGAAGTTCTACATCCCGATGGATGTGAAGTCGGAAGCGCTTGCTCATTCTCCTTTTGACGAACTCTTGATATTGGCAACTTGCAACCGCACCGAGGTCTACGTGGCGTCGGACCGCGACATTGGCGAGGCTGAACTTGTACGTTACGTGTGCGACCTGGCCCGCCAAAGCTACGAAGATTTTGCGAAGTTTTTCTATTTCAAGTCGGGTGACGAAGTGGCCCACCATGTGATGAACGTGTGTGCGGGGCTTGATTCCGTGGCGGTGGGCGAAGACCAGATTTTGCACCAGATTGGCCGCGCTTACGAGACCGCCCTCAAGTTCGGGGCGACGGGCAACAGCCTCAACAAGTTGTTCCAGGGCGCCATCCATACGACCAAGCGCATCAAGACGGAAACCAACTTGAGCAAGCTCAGCTGCAACATCCCGTTCTTGGCGATGAAGCAGGTGCAGCATTCCTTCGATGACCTCGAAAACCGTACGGTGTATATCGTGGGCTTGGGCGAGATGGGATCGCTCATGCTTAAGTACGTGCAGGAAAATACGACGAAGATTTTTGCGAGCAGCAGGACGTTCGCGAATGCCCAGAAATTTGCTGACGTGCTCACTCCCGTCAAGTTCGAAGACCGTTACCAGGTGCTTGGCCAGTGCGATGTGGTGATTTTGTGTAGCGCTTGCCAGGAACCGATTGTCACGAAGAAGGATTTTGCCGAAGCGATTGGGGGTGCAGATGCAAATAAGGCGGCGCGCCTTGTCATCGACCTCGGTAGCCCGCGCAATGCCGAAGCCTCCATCGGAGAACTCCCCGGCGTGCAGTACGTGTGCGTCGACGACCTCGAAAAGATTGTCTCCGAGAACCGCCGCTTGCGCATGGTCGAACTGGAAGCCGCGCAGAAAATTTTGAAGGAAGGCCTGGACGAATTTTTGCAGTGGTACCGCATGGACGACATAGCGAAGGAGATTCACCTGCTTGCCGAAAAGACGGTGCAGTCGGCCGACATGGAGTGCGAAAAGTTGTTGCGTTCGTTACCCGAGGTGTCGGAAGTCGACCGCAGCCGCATCCAGATGATGTATGTGCGTTTCGCCAAGAAGATGGTGAACGAGTATTTGTACAAGGTAAAGGAATGCAATCCGCTCGATGACGTGCGGACATACCTCAAGTGCCTGCGCGGAGGTAAGTGATGGCCGAACTTCTCCATATCGCTACCCGCAAAAGTGCCTTGGCCCAGGCCCAGACGACGTTGGTCGCCGAAGCCATCGTGTCGGCCAATCCGGGCCTTGCCTACGAACTCGTGCCGATGACGACCGAGGGCGACCGCCGTCTTGACAAGTCGCTGGCGAGTTTTGGCGGCAAGGGTGTGTTCATCAAGGAACTCGAAGTCGCCCTGCTCGAAGGTCGCGCCGATATTGCGGTGCATAGCCTCAAGGACATGCCTGCCGAAGTTATGCCGGAATTCAAACTGGCCGCAGTCCTTAAGCGCGAAGACCCCCGCGATGCCTTTATTGCCCGTGGGGGCGTGGACGGCGTTAAGTTCATGGACTTGCCGTCGGGTGCGCGTATCGGTACTGGGAGCATTCGCCGCGTGGTGCAACTGAAATCGCTCCGTCCGGATTTGGAATACGTGCCCATTCGCGGGAACATCCAGACGCGCCTCTCGAAGCTCGAGGAATTGGATGGCGTGGTGCTTGCCGCCGCCGGGCTCAAGCGCATGGGACTTGCAGGCCTGGTGACAGAATTCTTTAGCACCGAACAAATGCTCCCCGCATCGGGCCAGGGCATCCTTGCGATAGAGACGCTGAGTTCCGTCGGTCAATGCGAGGGCGATTGCCCGAAGCAATCTCTTGCCGACATCCTTTCCCGTGTGAACGACGCAGACACCAACTGCATCGCCGTTGCCGAGATGGCGTACTTGAAGGCGCTCAATGCCGGTTGCCAGTTCCCCGTGGCCAGTTTCGCAGAATTTGCGGACGGTAGCCGCACCTTGAAAATTCGTGGAATCTACTGGGACGAGGGGTGCCAGCGCCTGATTCGCGCCGCTGCGGAATCTGCTTCCGGTTTTGACGGAGAATCGCTTGAAAGGCGGCTCCAGAATGCCCGAGCGCTTGGAATCCGCCTTGCAGAACGGATTCGGGAATCCATTTAACGCTGGAAAGGCTGGCTTTTGTTCCGGGTGTTTCCCGGAGTAACCAAAAGTATGCCTGTTTTATGCCCCCGTGCATTCCATTTTGTCTATTTTTTTATCGGTCTCCAGAATGATTTTGGAGGTTGTTTGAAATTTTTAAAGGTGCCGGGCACAAAGGGAACAAGATGATTGACGTTAAGGGCAAATGGACCTTGATTACTGGCGGCTGCCGTGGGGTAGGCCGTCTCACCGCCATAGAGATGGCGAAACTCGGAGCGAACATCATCGTGCAGGGGCGCGACAAGGCCCATGCCGAACCGGTACTTGCCGAAATCAAGAAATATGGTGTCGAAGCGCGTGCCGTGGGTTGCAACCTCGAAAGCGAAGCCGAAATTGACGCCGCTCTTGCCGAAATCGACAGCTGGGGTGTGCAGGTGGACCTCGTGTTCAACAACGCAGGCCTCATGAGCCACTACTTTACCGACTACCTCACCAACACCATGGAAGATTTCCACCATGCGATGGCGGTGAACTTCTACGCCCCCGTGAAGATTGCCTACCACTTTTTGCCGGGCATGATCAAGCGCGGCTTTGGCCGCATGCAACTCACCACGAGCGGCATCGCCAATGAACCTGAGCTGATGGGCTACGCCTGTGCGAAGGCTGCCCTCACCAAGTTTGTTAAAGATTTCGCTTGCAAGCTGAACGGCACCGACGTGATGATGAACGTGATGGATCCGGGGTGGCTCCGCACAGATCTCGGTGGCCCGAATGCTCCCAATGCTCCCGAAACCGTGATTCCGGGTTCCATGGTCTCCGTCCTGCTTGACGACAAAAAGAGCGGCCGCTGGTTCAGCGCCCAGGAATTTACTGGCATGAGCCTCGCCGACGCCGTCGAAAAAGGCCGCAAGGTGGAGTAGAGGGATAAGGATCTAGAGACTAGGATCTAGGGGGGGGCCGAGCCTAAAAAATTGTCGTTCGCAGGCGCATGACTCGTCGGCTCAGCCATGCCGAAACGCAAGCGTTTTGACGTAGCATTCGCCTTGGTTGTCATTGCGAAGGGCGAAGCCCTGAAGCAATCTCCGTTAGAGAATCTAGAGGTTAGAATCTAGGGGCTAGGGAAAAATATCACGGCTTCGCCGTCTTATATTGACGCACGAAGTGCGTGATTCTTTTCACTAGCCTCTAGTCTCTATTTTCTAGCCTCTCGCCTCGTGCCTCGAGCCTAATACCTAATCACATTCCTTTTCTTGTCGTTTACGCAGCGGCCACCGGCATCGCGGTTGTGGAATTTGGGCTTTTCAACTTTCAAAACTCGGGACCGCGGCGTCGACAGGATGTCTTCAGTCGGGTTGACGAAGTATTCGCCAGTGGCGTAGATTTCGGCAGGCCCATCGCAATGGGTGCTTTCTTTAAATAAAAAAGAATATACTGCGGAATAGTCTTTTATATAGAGGGAATCTCCGACTTGCAGATTAAGTCCCTTAGGGTAGATAATCCACGCTGAATCTACCGCATTGTACATTGCATTTTTTTCTTCGGAATCAATCTTAAAATTCCGTAATGCGGCGACCATTGCTGATGAGTATGCAGATATCGTGTCGTTTCCTAATATGACCTCATGAGAATATTTTTCGGAAATCACTGCAATATTGCAACGTGGTCCTGCACTTATCCAACATGCTGCACTAGTTATGTAATCTACATCAGGGTTAACAACGATTCCCGAAATGTTCACAGAGCTTTCCAAAATTGTAGCGATTGGCGTGTTGTCTACAGCAACTTGCATTCCTGTAGTCTGTGAAACACATGGACCTGCAAAAGCCCATGTGCTCCATAATAATATGCAAAGAAAGCAAAGACAACGCATACAATAAATATACGTTCATTTTGAACAAAGTGGTAGTGGGGGTGGGGTTGCTTCGCTTTGAGGTATGAGGTGTTGAGCCTCGCAGCTCATTGCTCACCGCTCACCGCTCACTCCTCGCTGCTCGTCGCCTCGCGCTTCCTACAAATCTTCCCCTTGACCTTCCCGTACGCGAGTCCAAGTCCGGCCCAGAACAGGCTCACCAGCACCGACAGCGCATAGGTCATGGCGATAAGGACAAGAAGTGATAGTACCGCGTATCTGGGGGCGGATACGACTTTTGCGAGGGCTCCGAAGTAATAGCAGCAGAACGGGTGGATAAGCCACATGTTCGTGCTTTGCTTGCCGAGGTGGACGAATCCAGACCGGACGAACTTGATTCTCCTGATCAGGTCAAGGCCGGTAACCGTCAGCACGGGGATGTAGAAGATGTCGAACTTGTCGCCGATTTCGCTCTGTCTCAGGAAGACGATGAATACCCACGTGAGAATGTCGACAATGGGATTCAGGAGCCCGTTCGACTTCATGGAATCGTTGAGCCGGTCCAAAAGGCCGTTCCTGGCGACTACGGCGCCCATCCAGAAGCATGCCGCGTAGGGGGCAATCTGGCAGAAGAACTTGATATAGAGGAAGTTCGTGCCCAGTACGCCCAGGTTCGCGCTCTTGCTGATGCCCGGGAAAATGTTCGTAATCAGGATGGTAACGACGATGGCGATGAAGATATTTGCCCATGTCGAGAAACGGTCGATGATGGCTCTCACGAACGGGAAGCAGACGAGGGCGAACGCGTAGCTGATCAGGAACCACCATTCCCTGCAGTAGGTCGACGTGAATCCGAGGAAATTGGAAATCATTTCCCTTGTCGAGAGACTGGCGAATCGGTTGCAGAGGAACGGTTCGCTACAGTAGATTCCTTGGTTCGAGAAGAAGATGAATCCGACGGGGATGAAGATGAGGAATACTTTCCAGTAGGCGAGGTAGAGCTTTTTCAGTCTCGACACGACATCGTATTTCTTGCCGATGGACCTCTTGTATACGCCGTACCCGCCAAAGAAAAAGAACATCGGGACGCAGATTTTTCCAAAAAAGCCAAGATACAGGGTTGACGGCATCCCGAAAATCGTGAAGAAGTTTTCGAGCGGCTTGTCGGCGATGCGGGCGGGGAAACTCCAGAGATGGTGCATGAGCATGCAGCAAATCGCGATGGCCTTCATTATCCTGGTATCGTCGATGGACAAGAAATTGTCGGTAGAGATAGTGCCTTTTTCCATTTTGGGGTCGCTTTCTGTTTTGGTTTTTTCGGATTCCCAATTATAGAAATTATGTATTGTTTTGAAAATGGGGGTGGCTGTATCCGGGTTCTTTTGACTATATTTCTTGGCATGAACAAGAATCCTACTCGCACAAAACTCCGTGACGAAGTCTATACCCAGATGATGGTGGCGCAGGCCCGCCTCTCCAAGGACCAAAATACACAGATGGGAGCCGTGCTCGTGAGCGCCGACGGCCGTGTCATCAGTACAGGTTACAACGGGGCCCCTGCCGGTTTTGACGACGAGACGGTCCCCTATACGCGCGAAAAGCAGAAACTCGCTTACGATTTGCTCGATGCCGATACGGGCGACCTCTTGAGCCATCACGAGTTCGAGGCGAACAAGTACCCCTTCATGGTGCATGCCGAGATCAATGCGCTGCATTATGCCCGTGGCAAGGTGCCTCCCGGCTCCAAGCTCTACGTTATCGGTTTCCCGTGCGAACGCTGCGCCTTGGACGTAAGCCTTTCCGGTGTCGCGGAAGTCTTTGTGACCAAGGACGATTACGATCCCAAGTCGACTCTCAACAACAGCCGCGATACGGCCTACTACATGTTTGCACAGGCGGGGATTGTTGTCACCCTTTGCGGCAAGCGCATCCGTCCGGTCGTTTCGAAACCTTCTGCGGAGTGACGTTTGTCTCGCGGCATGGAACGGCATTACTGGTTTTAGCATTTCTCCTTTGATAAAAAATCCATAGAACCTGCGTTTTTGACCAAAAAAAACGCGTATTCCCCGTATATTTTTACAACATGGGCCTGTTCAGGTCGTCAAAAAATATAAGGGATGTTTTATGAAATTCAAAAAACAAGGGAAATTGGTGCTGGCGATGTCCTGCAGTCTGGTTGCTTCCGCCTTGGCGGACAACCCGATTTCTAATTACCATTACTTGGCAGATCCGGCGGCTACGGCGGATGACGAATATTTTTACATCATAACAGACTCGGATGACCCGGCCGGCAGTAATGGTTATACCATCAAGTCGCTCTATGCTTTTCGCAGTCGCGACATGAAAAACTGGACGGACTTCGGTATTGTTCTCGAGGCCAAGCGCGAATACGATAATATCGGCGACATTTGGGCTTCGGGTATCGATATCGGCCCCGATGGCCGGTTCTACATCGTCTATCCCGATGGCGGTGGCGGTGGCGTGGGGCTCGTCGGTGCTGACGAAATCCAGGGACCTTACAAGAACCCGGTTCCCGACAACAAGAAACTCATCAACAATTGGGGTGGCGGCATCTCGGACTGCGATGGCATCGGTTGGTGCTTCGACCCGGCCATCTTCTTCGATGACGACGGCCAGGGCTACTTCACCTTCGGTGGTGGCGATAGCGATTCGCGCCCGGCCAGGGACAACAACAACAACATCTTCAACATCTACAAGCTCAACAAGAACATCAACGGTTTTGACGTGAGTTCCAAGGTCGAGCTGAAGATTGGCGGCCCAAAGGCGATGGAAGCCTCTTACATCCACAAGAAGGGCTCCACCTACTACCTTTCGTACAGTACCGCCGATTTGCGTATCGCTTACGGCACGTCGAGCAAACCGATGGGCCCCTATACGTACAAGGGCATCTTCATGGATAACCCCAACATCAACGGCCGCAACATCAACGCGAACAACAATAACCACCACGGTATCGCCCAGTTCAAGGGCAAGTGGTATGTCGTCTACCATGACCGTCGCCTCGTTCAGGCTTCCGAACACCCGGCTTCTCTGGGCAATCCCAATCCCGACCCGGCCTACCACCGTAGCGTGAGCATCGACGAGTTCACCTACAATGGCGACGACATGAACAAGCTGACCTATACGGACAATGGCCCGAAGCAGATCGAGAACTTCAACCCCTACGAAGTCTATCCGGCACTCACGAGTTCCAAGCAGAAGAACATCCGCAGCCGTACCGACTGGAACAAATCCGACTGGTCTGGCGGTGTCGCAGCCAAGCATGTGCTGACTCCGTATGCGAGCAAGGAATCCTGGATTCGCGTTTCCGGTGTGGATTTCGGCAGTGGCGCCACATCGTTCAACGTGGTCGCGGCGAGCGTTGGCGACGGCAACAAGATCGAAATCCACAGCGGTTCCGCTTCCGGTACTCTCGCGGGTACTTGCGATATCCAGAAGACGAGCGGCTGGAACGACTATGCCGAAAACACTTGCGAAGTGACCGGCCTGACCGGCGTCGTGGACGAACTGTTCCTCGTGTTCAAGGGCTCGAAGGACTCCACGATGGGCATTCTCGAATGGAGCTTTGCAGGTGCGGGCGGTCCGAGCGTTTCCCAGCAGGTGCCTTACGACAGCGTTGCCGTGACGCTCCCGGCTGTCATCGAGGCTGAAAAGTATGACTTGGGCGGTGCCCGCAAGGCTTACAGCGATGGCGAAAAGGCGAACCAGGGCGATGCCAATTTCCGTGCGGACGAAGGCGTGGACATTGTGCTGCTGGATTCCGCCGATGCTTCGAAGGGCATGGCTGTCGGCTACACGAGCGTTGGCGAATGGATTGAATATACGGTCAATGTTCCTACCGAGGGCGACTATGCCATCAAGGTTTCTGCCTCGACGGGTATGGATTCTGCTAGCCTCTCGTTCCAGGTGGACGAGAAGGATGTCGGCCAGACCATTGTCGTCCCGAAAACGGGCGATGACTGGAGCGTGTACAAGGAATTCACTGGCGGTTCCGCCCATCTTGCTGCCGGCGAACACGTAATTCGCCTCGTCATCCAGGGCGACAACGTGAACGTGGACTGGTTCTCCTTCGGCGATCCGACTCCCACGACATCGCTCAGGAATACCGTGGCCAAGTTCTCGATGTCCGATGGTAACGTCTACCATGTGTACTCCATCAGCGGCAAGCGCATGGGTTCCGTCGACCTCGCAGGTCGCGCTCCGCAGCAGGCCCTTTCGCAGGCCGGCTTCAGCAAGGGAATCTACATGCTCAAGAATGTCCGCAGCGGCAAGATGCTGACTGTATCGACGTCAAAATAATTCTAATCTCCACCCGATCTCGGGTTGTATGCTCTCCAACACAAAAAGGAACTCCAGGGCTTGCCCTGGAGTTCTTTTCGTATAGCTTGTTTGAGGGGGGTGACTAGAGCAGTTTCGGGTCGCCTTCGTCTTCGCCCTCGTCGCCCGTGCCGTCGTCGAAACTGTCCGGCGGGGAGATGCGGCTGGTGCGCTTGACCTTCTTCGCGGTGAACTTGCTGCCCAGGGCCTTGTAACCCTTGACGTCTGCGACTTCGGTCAGGTCCAGTTCCTCTTTCTGCACTTCGCGGCCGACCTGGTATTCCATGAGCTGGCGCGCATCGTCTGTGGCGAAGAGTTCAATCATCTTCGTGTCCTTGTGGTCCGTGACGAGGCTGAATTCGGTCGTCATCGGGCAACCTTCGAGGTTGAAGCGCTTTACCATGTAGTTGTAGTTGCCGCCCTCGAAGTAGAGGATGGTGAATACCTGTGCGGGGTCGAACTTGTGCAGGTACTTGACGTTGGAACCGACGAGGATGGGGTCCGCCATGTCGTGGATACGGGCCGTGCCGTTCTCCTTGATGATGAGCAGCTTGTCCTTCTCGTCGAATTCGCCGATGCGGTCGCCCTTCCTCTGGGTCGAGACGATGCCGCTCGGGGCGTCGAAATAC
The DNA here is from genome assembly GCA_017642335.1 of Fibrobacter sp. Lineage (GTDB taxonomy): Bacteria > Fibrobacterota > Fibrobacteria > Fibrobacterales > Fibrobacteraceae > Fibrobacter. The sequence continues at coordinate 50,608 of JAGCPF010000042.1, read as the reverse complement.
AGTACGCGGGCGCCGAGCGTGCTCACGCCCTTGCGGATGCGCTTCACATGCTTGACCGGGTACTTGGTGACGATATTACCGATGGCACCACGCCCCTTGACTTCGACTTCGCTGAAGTCCACTTCGAAGTTGAGCTTGATGCGCGGGCGCGGCTTGAGGGTCACTTCGACCACTTCCGCTTCGCCGTTCAGGTTGCTGGACAGGTACAGAATCTTGCTGCCGGGCTTGTTCTTGCCCATGTAGTAGTCCTTGTCGCGGGTCACGCCGCCTACGTTGAATCTCTTGATATAGGCGGTGCCGTCCTTGCCATCCTGGTGTATGACGTTGTATATATGGCGTTCGTCGTCCTTGTTGAACTTCTCGACGAGGATGATGTCCTTGCCCACGAAGTCCTTGTCGGAGACCTTCACGATCTTGAAACTTCCGTCGGCCTTGAACACGATGAGGTCGTCGTAGTTGGAAACATCGAAGAGGTATTCTTCCTTCTTCATGCCCGTGCCGACAAAACCTTCCTTGCGGTTCACGTACAGCTTCTGGTTGGCGAGCGCCACATGGACGGCGTTCACCTTGCCGAATTCTGCAATCTGCGTCTTGCGTTCGCGGCCTTCGCCGTACTTCTTGAGGATGTTCTTGAAGTGGTCAATGGCGTAGTCGGTGATGTGTTCGAGGTTGTACTTGTTCTGGGCGAGCTTTTCGTCGAGTTCGGCCAAAAGTTCGTCGGCCTTCTTGCGGTCGAAACGGCTGATGCGGCGGACCGGGATTTCGGCGAGCTTCAGGATTTCTTCGCGGGTGACGCTGCGGCGCAGGTAGCGCTTGACGTAGGGCTTGAGGCCTTCGTCGATGAGGTTCACCATCTCGTCGCGGTCGCGAGCCTTCTTGATGACCTCGTAGACTTCCTTCTCGATGAAGATCTTTTCGAGGCTTGTCATGTGCCACTTGTCTTCGAGGTGCTTGCGCTCGTTCTCGAGTTCCCACTGGAGGAGTTTCACGGTGTGTTCCGTGTTCATCCGGAGAATTTCGGAGACGCCGATGAATTTCGGGTGCTTGTTCACGATGACGCAGGTACACGGGGAAAGCGACTTTTCGCAGTCCGTGAATGCGTAGAGGGCATCGATGGCGACCTGCGGTTCCGTACCCGGCTGCAGGTGAATCAGGATTTCGACGTTCTTGCTCGTGTTGTCGTCGACGTGCTTGATCTTGATCTTGCCCTTGTCGTTGGCCTTCACGATGCTGTCGATAAGGCTCGTCGTCGTGGTGCCGTATGGGATTTCGCGGATGGCGAGCGTCTTGTTGTCGACCTTCTCGATCTTGGCGCGGACGCGGACCTTGCCGCCGCGCATGCCGTCGTTGTAGTCACTCACGTCGATGATGCCGCCGGTAAAGAAGTCCGGGTACAGCGTGAACTTTTTCCCCTTGAGGATGGCGATGCTCGCTTCGCAGAGCTCGCGGAAGTTGTGGGGGAGGATGCTCGTGGAAAGGCCGACGGCGATGCCGTCGACGCCCTGGGCGAGCAGCAGCGGGAACTTGACTGGGAGCGTGACCGGTTCTTCGCTACGTCCGTCGTAACTCGGGATCCATTCCGTAGTCTCGGGGTTGAACACGACATCGACCGCGAACTGGGTGAGGCGGCCTTCGATATAACGGGGGGCGGCAGCGTCGTCGCCGGTGAGCGGGTTGCCCCAGTTACCCTGGGTGTCTATAAGCAGGCCTTTCTGGCCGAGGGTGACGAGCGCATCGCCGATGGAGGCGTCGCCGTGCGGGTGGTAGGCCATGGTGCGGCCTACGATGGTGGCCACCTTCTGGTAGCGGCCGTCGTGGTTTTCGAAAAGGGAATGCAAAATGCGGCGCTGGACCGGCTTGAGGCCGTCTTCGAAGTACGGCACAGCGCGGTCGAGGATGACGTAGCTCGCGTAGTCGAGGAACCAGCCATCGTAGAGCCTTTCAAGATGATTTACGTTGGAAAGTCCAAGAGTAGTATCTGGCGTGTTAGAATTCATGGAGGTAAATGTAGAAAAAAATCGGGATAATTTTTGTCATCTAGTGCTCAAATGGTCAAATGTGGCGAGGCTCTCTCGGGCCAGGCCGTACTTTTGGGGCGAAACTGCGGTTTTGCAGCGAATAAACAGCCTAGAAGGGGCTTACGAAACCCCAAAAGTTTGCTAGTCGGGTCGGGGCGTACGAAATAGCCCGACAGAGCCTGTCACGCGGATAGGGTATAAAACGGTCGGTTTCTCCCTACGTTGTTTACAAAAAGCTATCTTTCCGAAAGAATCTTAGGAAGGAAACTTATGAAAAAAATTTTAACAATTATCTTGAGTTCTTTGGTACTTGTCTTGCTTGCCGGCTGCGCCCAGGGCGGGCTCCACAAGCAGGTTAGCCCTGAATGGACCAAGGCCCCTTCGGGTGTGACGGTCTACGTCCTCGACCTTAAGGTCCAGAACGGAAATGACTTCACCAAGGCCCTGCCGGATTATGTGGGTAAGTTTAACGATTGGTTCCTGCCTCTGCTGACGCAGAACATGGTCAGCATGTCTGGCTTGGAAATCAACGTCTTGCCCGAGGTTTCCAGGTCCGGCAACTTCAGCCGTACAAAGAAGTCGATGAAGGGCTACATGGATTTCATGGTTTCCAACCCGAAGCCGGATAGACTCCAGGATGTCAAGGGGATTGTCGTCACGATTTCTGGCCTGACCTTCAACAGGCATGTTTCGGTCAAGCGCCATAACGGCAACAAGGTCTACCTGTATGGTGTCCAGGCCTATGCCGGTTATACCATTTATTCCATGGATACCAAGAAAGAGCTTGCCTTCGGAAAAATTGACATCCTCGAGGAAAGCGAAGATTTCGTCCCCGGCGAAGAGGTCTGGAGCAAGCTCATCAACAGGATTTCAAACGAGATTTTGGCAGAGACTCCGCTAATCCGTAAGCTGTAATTTTGATAATTTTCTTATGAGGTAAAAAAATGAAATTCTCTTATGTCGCCATTCTGGTTGCTGCCCTCGCTTTCTGGGCATGCGATGATGATGATTCGTCTTCGACGAAACCCTCTAGCGAGACCCCGAGTTCGTCCTCGAACAAGGACTCGTCGACCGCCTCTTATGACTGCTCTGTCGAAGACGGCGTTGTCGTCGCTTACCCGAAGGGTGGCGAGAAGTTCAAGCTCGGTGAAACCATCAAGGTCGTTTACGGTGCTTCTGAGAACCTGGCCGGTCCGCAGTTCATTTTCCGTTACCGTGCAAGCGAAAATGATGCGGGCACCGATCTCACGGACGAGGCTGTTGGCGAGAAGAGCCCCGATGGCAAGACTTGCTACGAGCAGGAAGTCGTGCTCGATGCCGAGTTGGCTACTTCCGAAGAGGGATTCATCCAGGTCATCCCCTACGTTGAAACAAGGAAAAACGGGAAGTCCGGTAAGTTCACCGTTACGGAGTAATTTTGCCTCTGCAGTTTAACGACGCAAGCGTCACCGTAGCCATTGTCGGCTGCGGTGGTTTTATTGGTAGCCATCTGTTGGATGCTGTGCTGTGTCGTACCAAGTGGCGCGTTTTCGGCGTCGATGTCGACTTTTACCGGATTCAGCATCGGCTGAATGACGAACGCTGCGAGTTCCTGAATGCTGACCTTGCCGACGCGGATGTCGTCGAGCGCATCGCGAAATACCCCGTGGTGGTGAATCTCGCCGCTATATGCATCCCGAGTCGCTACATGGCGGAGGCGCCGACCGTCATCCGCAGCAACTACGACCATCCGGCGGCCCTGGCCGAGGCTTGCGCGAGGTCGGGGGCGTGGCTTATTCACTTTTCTACTTCAGAAGTGTATGGCCGGACTCCTGCCGATTCCGCCGAACTCGAGGAGGACGCATCCGAACTCGTGTTCGGCCCGGTCTCGTCGAGCCGATGGAGCTACGCTACGGCGAAGCTGCTCACGGAGCGTTTCATTGCCGGGCTGGACGGGCTCCGCTGGACCGTCGTCCGTCCGTTCAATTTTGTCGGCCCCTATATGGATTTTATGCCCGGTGTCGACGGCGAGGGAATTCCCAGGGTGCTGGCGAACTTTTCCACGGCGCTCGTGCGTGGCGAACCGCTGAAGTTGGTCAACGGGGGCAAGGCTTGCCGCACGTTCACCTCGGTGTTCGATGCCGTCGATTTTGTGTTCGCCCTTCTGTCGTCCGGCGACAAGGGCTTGTCGCAGGCGTTCAATGTGGGGAACCCCCAGAACGAGGTTTCCATCGCCGAACTGGCCGATCGCATGCGCCGTATATATGCCCGCCTGAAGGGGCTCCCGCTCGAATCGCTTCCGGAGCCGGAGGTGGTTGATGGTGAAGCCTTCTATGGCCGCGGCTACGATGATTCTTTGCGTCGTCTGCCGTCCGTGAAGAAGGCCGAAAATTTGCTCGGCTTCCGTGCGCAGGTGCCGCTGGATGTGGTGCTTGAGGAATCTTTGAATTGGTTTATAGGACACTATAGCTATGCCGCCGATTGATTCCTTTATATTCATTCCTGCATATAACGTAGAATCTACGCTGGCGGCGACGCTCGAGCGTATCCGTCCGGCTGTTTGGAAGCGTTCCCGCGTACTCGTCATCGATGACGGCTCCACCGACGGGACTCAGAAAGTGTTCGAGGAGTTCCGTGAACGGACGCACGAGAAGAACATTCTCCGCTATATCCGTTTCGAAAAGAACCAGGGCTACGGAGCCGTAGTCAAGAAGGGCATTGCCGAGGGCATAGCCTCCGGGGCGAAGTTCGTGGCCTGCCTGCATGGTGACGGTCAGTATCCCGGCGAACAGTTGGGAGAGTTCTTTGCCGCCATGGCGATTCACGACCTGGCACTGCTCCAGGGTTCTCGCATGGCAATCGAGGGCGAGGCCAAGGATGGGGGCATGCCTCTGCACAAGCGCATTGGCGGTGCCATCCTGACCGCGATTGAAAACCTCGCGTTCCGCCAGCCGCTGACCGACAGGCACAGTGGTTTCTTGGTGTACTCGACGGCTTTCCTCAAGACGCTGGATCTCGAAAAGCTGAGTGGCAGTTTCGACATCGACCTGGAAATAATCGCGAAGGCGGACGCTGCCGGATTCCCGATGGCCGAACTGCCTATCCCGACGCATTACGGCAACGAGAAGTCGCACCTGAACGTCGTCACGTACGGCCTGAGGGTGCTCCTGCAGGTCGTGCGTCGCTTTTTTGCCTAAAAATTCTTACTTGACCGTTGCCGGTGCCAGCGGTTCTACGCGCCTGAAGTATTCCACGGGCTGCGAGGCCCCGAAGATGTCTTCGGAAGTCTGGAATACCTGCTTGCCGAATGTCAAGTCGGTTTCGTTGACCTTGACTGTCGCCGATGTCGGGTTGGAATTGCACTGCTCGCCGACGGTGAATTTGATGGAGATTGTCTTGGTCTCGGCGTTGTACGTCCACTTGCCGGAATCGTTCAATCCACCACAATCGGCAGCCATGAGGGAACTCACCGCGGTAGCGTAGGTGTACGTGAAGGTTCCGTCTTCGTTGATGACGAGTTGGCCCGGTCCGGTGGAGAAGTCGACCACCATGTTGTAGTCAACCGCAGCGTCCTGGATGGCGAGCATTTGCCATGTTCCTACCAGGCAGGCAGAATCGTCGCCCTTTCGGCACTTGTCGGAAAGGGATTCCTTTTCTTCTTCGCTTCCGCAGGCGCAGAAGATAAGGGAAAGAGATAGGATGGATGTGGCAAAAATTTTGTTCTTCATGAAAAAACCTTGATTTTGACGTTAAAGAATGTGGCCAAACAGGCGGACAAAGGTAATATAAATAATGTATTCACTGAGGATATGTTAAAAAACTGCAAAAAAGGCACGCAAAACAGGATGTTATTGCGTAATTGCAATGGGAAAAAAGACATATTTCGCTCGGATTTCCATATTTGAGAGTATATTACATACTGTTGGAGGCGCATGCTTGAACAACTCCGTGTTGGGGTGGTGTGCGCTTATTGGAGAAAAAATGAAAAAAATCAATATCATGGGATCATTAATCGGAGTGGCCCTTATGACTGCTTCTACTTTTGCAGCCCCCGACCCGAATTTCCACATCTATCTTGCGTTTGGCCAGTCCAACATGGAAGGCCAGGGCGATATCGGCAACGAGGACAAGAACGTTGACGAGCGTTTCCAGTTGCTCTGGTCGGCGGACGCCGGGTCCTGCAACCAGGGCGCATCCAAGGGAAAATGGATCAAGGCCGTCCCGCCGCTGGCACACTGCCAGGGCGCAAAGCTTGGGCCCGCAGACTACTTCGGCCGTACGATGGTCGAAAAGACGGATTCCAAGATCAAGGTGGGTATCATCGTGGTCGCTGTCGCAGGGTGCAGTATCGATCTGTTTGACAAGGACGGCTATGCAAATTATGCGAGGTCGCAGCAGAGCTGGATGACCCAGCGTATCAATACCTATGGCGGAAATCCCTACGGACGCTTGATCGAAATGGCCAAGAAGGCTCAAGAAGACGGCGTTATCAAGGGCATTATCTTCCACCAGGGAGAAACGGATGCTGGTAACGGCCAGTGGCCCTCCAAAGTCAAGAAGGTCTACGACAACATCATCAAGGACTTGGGCCTTGGCAACGACATCCCGTTCCTCGCGGGTGAGGTCCTGCGCAGCGGCGTGAGCAGCGGAGCCAACAACAATATCGCGAAGCTCCCGCAGCAGTCCAACAATTTCTATGTCGTCTCTTCCGAAGGCTTCAACCAGGCCTTGGGTGACGGCCAGAATGTGCATTTCACTTCATCGGAATACCGCGATTTCGGCAAGCGCTATGCCGAAAAGATGATAGAGGTCCTGGGGACAGAAAAACTCAAACCCGTCGAAGGTTCGGCTTCTCCGGCATCGTCCAGCAGCGCTGCCGCAGAATCGTCCAGTAGCGGCAAGGCCCCGGCATCTTCCGGCTCCAGCAGTTCTGGCCACCACCATAGCTCGCATGGCTCTTCTTCGAGCGGTGCTGCCTTGTCTAGCTGTTCCGCTGCCGACGTGTCCTCGGCTGCCAATCCGGAATCCTCTTCTGCTGCCGGTTCCGATGCTGTTCGCAGTGTCTCGGCCAAGGGCGTTTCCATCGGCAAGGCCGTGGTCTCTCAGAACGCAATCATTGTCCCGGTTTCCCTTGCCCGAGCCTCCCGCGTCAACGTGAGCGTGTACTCGGTTCTCGGTAAGCAGGTCATGAGCATGGACGCCTCCTTTGCTGCCGGTGAAAATACGGTAAGTCTGGATGCTGCCAAGCTGCCTGTCGGGAATTACATGATTTCCGTGCAAGCGGGGGCTGCCCGTTCTACGGCCCGTATCGATATCGCCCGCTAGGCCGGTTCGACAAAGATAATTTTATCGGATTTTGTCCGAAGGGATTCCCGCGAAATGCTGGGAATCCTTTTCGTCTTGAACAAAATTGCCTTTTTTGGCCGAATTTGGTGTGTTTAAAGCATTACAACAAAAAAAACTTTGCATTGGTCCTCTTTGGGGGTAAAGCCGATTATCTTTTTGTGTACAAAGAGGAGTATTATGAGGAGAACAAAACTATCCACTTTTGCGGCCGCTCTGTGCCTAGGGGCCTTCGTAGCCTCGGTTTCTTTTGCACAGGGTACAACTTCCACAACCAACGTTCCCACCAAATTCTTTGACGAGAGCGGCGCCTATTACGGCCCGGATTGCGACGAGAAGAATTACACGGGAGCCTACTACACTGGCGATTACACGAGCCCGTTCAAGACCATTCTGGGGAAAACCGACAAGGATATCCAGGATAAACTGGATGAACTCTGGAACCACTACTTCGGCGGCCAGAACGACAAGACCGTGTATTACGAAGACCGTGACGGCGGCTACATTGTCGACATCAACAACAACGACATTCGTTCCGAAGGTATGTCTTATGGCATGATGATTGCCGTGCAGACCAACCACAAGGAAGAATTTGGCAAACTTTGGAATTGGGCCAAGAGCCACTTGTGGCACGATCCCGCCAAAGGTGGCAACGGCTACTTCTCCTGGCAGGCGAACCGTGACGGTTCCACGCGCGACCAGGGAAATGCGCCCGATGGCGAAATCTACTTCATGATGTCTTTGCTGTTCGCAGCCCACCGCTGGAACGACGAGGGGTATATGAAGGATGCGCAGACCATCTTGAAGGCCTGCTGGAAAGGCAATGGTCAGTCCCTGTACAGTGAACAGTCCTATATCGCAACTTTCCAGCCGTCTGACGGCAACAATACCTGGGGCGACGCATCGTACAGCCTGCCCGCGTTCGTAGACTTGTTCAGCCGCTGGTCCGACACCAACAAGGACAAGTGGCTCAAGGCCACAAAGGCTACTCGCGACCACATCTACAATTCTGCCAACCCGCAGTCGGGCCTGTGCAGCGACTACAGCAACTTTGACGGAACTCCGCATCACGCATTCAGCGACAACTCTACCAAGTACGCTTTCGACGCTATCCGTTGCCCCATGAACTACGGCATGGACTACTACCTGTTCGGAGTCGATGCGGAACGCCAGACGAAGATTGCGAAGGTCATCACCGACTTCTTCGAGAGGGATGGCTACAAGCACGGCCACTTCAACTGGGACGGCACTAGCGGTTATGGTGATTTCACGATTGGCCAGGCCGGTGCGAACGCCGTGGCGACCTACGCCTTGCTGGACGTGCCCGAATATAAGGACTTGGTCAAGAAGGTTCTGCAGATGGCCTGGGACGCAAAGCCTATCGTGGGTAGCCAGCGCTACTATGACGGCTTGGTGCATTACCTCGCCATGCTCCACCTGACCGGCAACTTCAAGATCTGGAAGCCGAAGCCGAAGGAAGTGAAGGAAAAGACGATGGAAGCCACCAAGATTGGCGATACCGAATTCAAGGAAGGCGACAAGATCGACTGGTTCGAAGACTGCCAGCTTTACACGGTGACCTTCACGGCTCCGAAAGCCGCTACGCCGACGCCCGGCGACTCTACGACCACCACGCCGACCCCCGGCGATTCCTCGAGTGTCACTACGCTGCAGCCCGGCGACTCCACGTCTATCGCCACGCCGACCGATTCGACGAATGCAATTCGCCAGATGTACATGCGCGATTACGGCTACAAGATGCAGCGCGACTACAACCTGAAGGGTTGCAAGGTCAACAATACGAACAGGGCCCACGGCGCCTACTACGGCAGGATGGTCCCGGTAAAGTAAGGTAAAAGGCTTTACTCCAAAACAGTTTCTCCATTCATCCCCCCATCCCCGCTTCATAGGCGGGGATTTTTTCTTGTGTTGCAATACCTTACAATGAAAAGAAATCTCGTTTCTTTAGATTTGGACGTCCTTGGGGTATATTAATTGTCGAAATGGATTTAGGTGTTGGAATGAAGTCTTTAATTTCCACATTTATCTTGCCTTCGGTCAGTCCAACATGGAGGGCCGGGGCACTATTTTCGTTGCGGCGTTAGTCAATGCTGACAAGTTCGAGGTTGTCGCCGTCGACCCTGAACTTGATTTCCCTGCCGGCGAAGCTGAACCCGTAGATGCGCTCGGGGTCGTCTTGGTAGGCGGGGCGCGGGTCCTGTTCCAGTACGGCAACGAGAGCGTCCCTTTTTTCAGATTCTAGCTTGTTCAAAATTTCGGCAGGGGCGTTGACGTGCAGCCTGTTCTTGAACACGGAATCCGTAAAACCGCCGATGGCTTCGGGGCGGGCGTCGGTGTAGGGGATGTAGGGCTTGATGTCGACGATGGGGGTGCCGTCCATGAGGTCGGCGCCGCTTACGACAATTTCGGGACCTTCATCCCCGTCAAGGTGGATTTCCTCTATCTTCACGCACGAAAGCGCGAGCGGATTCGGGCGGAAACTGGAACGGGTCGCGAAAACGCCGAGGCGCTTGTTGCCCCCGAGCCTAGGTGGGCGTACGGTCGGGCTCCAAGTCTCGCGGATGTTTTCGGAGAATATCCATGCAATCCACAGGTGGCTGAATCCTTCTAGCCCGCGCAGGGCGTCGGCGTTCCTGAACTCCGGCTCAAAGCGGATGCGCGACTTGAGACCCGGGACAAGGCCGCTTTGCCTGGGCACCCCGAACTTTGTGTCGAAATCGCTTTTGATTTTCGCGATGATTTTGAAGGATATCTCTTGCATGTTCGTATCTAGGCTCTTTTATTTAGAAAAAATAACGCTCTCGTGGGAAATCGCAGCGCAAAATATCTTATTTTAGAAGAAATCACATTTCAGGGAGAATGTCAAATGGTATTGACTGTCTTTATCCTTTACCTGCTGATGATGCTCGGCATCGGTTTTTACTTCTCTAAAAAGGCGAACAGCCTGAACGCCTACTACCTCGGCAACCGCGGCATGAACAAGTGGGTCGTGGCCATGTCCGCACAGGCCTCCGACATGAGCGGCTGGCTCTTGATGGGCCTCCCCGGCGCCATCTTCGTGAGCGGTTTCTCCGAAGCGTGGATCGGTATCGGCCTCGTCATCGGCACGTACCTCAACTGGAAAATCGTGGGCCGCAGGCTCCGCAAGTACAGCCACTTCTGCGGCGATTCCATCACGCTGCCCGATTTTTTTGCAAACCGCTTCCGCGACAACAAGGGAATCATCCGCGTCATCGCCTCGATTTTCATTCTCGCGTTCTTCCTGTTCTATACGGTTTCGGGCTTTGTCGCTAGCGCCAAGCTCTTCGGCACCATCTTCGGCATGAACTACACCACCGGCCTTATCATCGGTGCAGTCGTCGTGGTGAGCTACACCTTCATGGGCGGCTTCTTCGCCGTGTGCTGGACGGACTTTATCCAGGCGACCATGATGCTTATCGCCGTCATCGCCATTCCCTCGATTATCATGGCCGGCTCGGGCGGTTTTGCGGCCACCATGGATGCCGTGAACGCGCAGAATCCCTACCTGATGAGCCTGTTCACGAACGCTACCACCGGCAAGTCTATCGGCCTGATTGCGTTGATTTCTAGCCTCGCCTGGGGCCTCGGCTACTTCGGCATGCCGCACATCCTGGTGCGCTTCATGAGCATCAAGAACGCCGAAGACATCAAGTTCTCGCGCCGCGTCGCCATGACCTGGGTTTCCATCTGCCTCGGTGCCGCCATCATGATCGCCATTCTCGGCCGCTACTACGTGGAAGCGCACGGCATCACCGTCGCCGACCCGGAACGCATCTTCATGATTTTGTGCCAGACGCTCTGCCACCCGGCGATTGCCGCCATCCTCATGGCAGCCATCCTTGCTGCCATCATGAGTACCGCCGACTCGCAGCTGCTGGTTTCGGCTTCCGCCTTCAGTAACGACCTCTACAAGCACCTGTTCCGCAAGAATGCGAGCAACAAGGAAGTCATGTGGGTCAGCCGCGGCGTGGTCGTGCTCATTACTTTGATTGCCGTGATTGTCGCCATGCAGGGGGCGCCCGGCGCCGACGGCGCTAAACAGGGCAAGAGCTTCTTGGATGTGGTGATGAGCCTTGTGAGCTTCGCCTGGGGCGGATTTGGCGCCTGCTTTGGCCCGATTATGCTCCTTGCCCTGTTCTGGAAGCGTACCACGCTTCCGGGCGCCATCGCGGGCATGCTCGTCGGCGGCATCACGACGTTCGTGTGGAAGTTCTACCTCTCCGGATTCTCCGCCGAGATTTTCCAGATTTACGAACTCGTGCCCGGCTTCGTTCTCTCCTTCGCGACTATCGTCATCGTGAGCCTTTGCACCAAGACTCCGAGCAAGGAAATCCAGGACGAGTTCGATGCAGTGGAGCACACGCGCCTGAGCGATATAAAGCTGTAATAAATTTACCTTTCATCTAAAAAAGGCCTGCTCGCAAGCAGGCTTTTTTTACTTCTGGTTTATCCAGATCAAGTAGTCTTTCGTAAGCTCTATCAGGTTCTTGTCCAATTGGAACACCGATGCCGGATGGTCCGGGAGGTAGATTTCGTAATAGACAAACAGACTGATTTTCTTCGCTGAAAGGACCTTGTCGAACCTTTTTAGGACTTCAAAGGAATTTAGGTGCTTTTCCATCGCCGGAATAAGCCCCATCAGCCATTCGCGGTACATTTCTTCGGGCGGTTCAGGCAATGTTTTTGCCCGTTTTTGGTATTCCGGCTCGAACTCCCAGGCCGCACGGATGAACGCGTAGTACATCCAAAGGGAATCTGCCTCGATTGTCACGGCGCCCGAAGAATCGCGGCTCAGGCGGACTTGCGGGTTGAACTCCCAGCTGTCGGCTCTAAGGCCATTGGCGGCGTAAATCTTTCTGCGCTTTTCCTCGAGCCTGGGATTGTTGCGGTTCAAAACCTTCGCAATGGAAATTTCGTCCAGGGCCTTTTTCTTTTCGCCCTTCTGCAAATAGACATCCGAAAGCAGCCAGTGCGCAAGGTAATCCACGTAGTTCGACTCGATGGACTTCTTGTACCAGGATTCCGCCATGTCCCAATTCTGTTCCATGCCATAGGTCTGGGCAACGAATGTCTTCATATACGTCGCACTCGGATCCAGGAGCATCACACGCTTGTACGATTCACGCGCTTTCGGCATTTCCTTGGCGTTGAAATACTTTTCGGCCTTGTCGAATTCCTTCTTGGCTTCCGCGTTCATATCAAACGAATTGACTATGTACCTATCTCCGCTTTTTTTGCGATGGACGATTAAGTTCAACATCTTGCTCCGGTCCGGAACCGGGACAGGTTTTGAAAGCCATTCGACCTTGTATAGGATTTTGGAATCTTTCATGGTCTTCATCGCTTTTTCAAGCGGATTGTCCGCTTGGGCAAATGCAGGGACCGCGAACAGGGCCAACAGGAACAGGATTATTTTTTTCATATGAGTCCTCTTATTTTGACGGCTCGAACGAGGTAGGAATGTGCGGCGTATCCGGGTCGGAATGGATGTACGAGAAACCGCTGATCTTGCCGGTTTTACGGTCAATTGGTCCTGTCTGCAACTGTCCGTAAATGCTCGGTGTACTGCCCGGATGCATGTACATCTTGTTGTTAATCAACATGTAGTAGCCGTAAATTTCCCAAGTCCCCGACTTGTATTCGACTTTCTCTCCGTCTTCGAAGGCTTCCAGTTTGGAGGTCCCATCAGCATTCAGGGAGAACGTCCATTCCACGCCATCGTTGGTCGCCACCCATTCGCCGACAAAATCCTCGGCCTTTTCGTAATCGTACTCGACATCTTTGACCGTACAGTTCATAATCTCGCCCTTGAACGTCGTGATTGTATTGTCGGTACCCACGGAATAATTGAACATCGTACGCAACCAACCTGCGTAATGATGTAACGGGCGCATCAACAGGGTGCTGCGCTGGATATCGTAACGGCCAGCATGCCAGTTCATCACACTGTCGTCGACCGAAGTTTCGCAGATATACGAGTTGTCGAAAAACTTGAAGATTTTCGTAGAATCGCCATCGGCACATTCATAGATTTTATCCTGGATATTTTCGGCCTTGGAAATCTTGCCCTTCTGGACAGCGACGCTGGCCTTTACCGCTTCGCTGTAGTCTTCCGAATCGTCGACGGAGTACAGGACTTTACCGTCTTTATCGACCACGAACGAAATCTTGAAGCCTTCTTTTACTTTTTCCGCAATCTTGTTGGCGGCATCGGTTTCGCTATACTGCAAGCCCGTATTGTCCTTTTCAAAACTCACCACGCCATTGGCAAAATCTGTATAGGTAACCGCCCACAATTCGTTCGGAATGCGGAGGGCTATAACCCCCTGCTTGCTGCCGGTGGAAAGGTAAACTGTCTGGTCAAACAGCTTGAGTTCATAGTTCTTTTCGAGGTCTTCCAGTTTCGCTGCGCGTTTTCCCTCGGAAGGCTTGTCGGACGAAGGTGTTGATGCCTTGTCTTGGCTGGAAGATGACTTGTCTGAGGTTTTCTTGGACGAGGATGATTCTGTGTCGTCTTTTTTCGAGGACGAAGACTTGGCGTCAGTTTTTTTTGACGATGAGGATTCGGCTGTGTCCTTTTTCGAAGATGAAGATTTGGCTTCGCCCTTGGAGGACGAACTGTCTTGGGATTCGGAAGATTCTTCGGTAGAAGGATCCGCGGAGGTGGAAGAACTGTCGTCACCGCATGCTGCGAACAGGAATGCGGAAGAAATCAAAAAGGGAAGGATTTTCTTGTAATTCATACACTCAAATATAGATTTACACATGGATCTTTTCAATTATGAAAAAAACCGTCCTTTTGGCGGGACGGCTTTTTAAATATGCGTATGAATCAGGATGACTCTCGGATTACACGCCCTTTGCGAGAATCTCGCCGATCTGCACGGCGTTGAGGGCGGCACCCTTGCGAATCTGGTCGCCGGTGAGCCACAGCGTGTTGCTGTTGTCGTCGGCGAGGTCCTTGCGGATACGGCCAACGAACACGTTGTCCTTGCCGGCGCTTTCGAGCGGCATCGGGTAAACGTAGTTTTGCGGGTCGTCCTTGAGGGTCACGCCCGGAGCGTTCTTGAGGGCGTTGCGGATTTCTTCCACAGACACCGGACGTTCCGTTTCGAACCACACAGATTCGGAGTGAGAGCGCAGCGAGCTCACGCGCACGCAGGTGGCACTCGTGCGGACGTCGGAGTGCATAATCTTGCGCGTCTCATTGAACATCTTCATCTCTTCCTTGGTGTAGTCGTTTTCCGTCATCTTGTCGATCTGCGGAATTACGTTGTACGCGAGCTGGAAGGGGAACTTGTTGATGTGCGTGGTAGTACCGGTCTCGAGGATGTCCTTGTACTGCTGCTTGAGTTCTTCCATGGCGATGGCGCCTGCGCCACTCGCGCTCTGGTAAGAAGAAATGTGAATCTTCTTGATGTGAGAAATCTTTTCGATCGGGTTCAAGACCACGACCATCATGATGGTCGTGCAGTTCGGGTTGGCGATGATGCCCTTGCCGCCGAATTCAGCCTTGTAGAGCTTGATGTCTTCGGGGTTCACTTCGGGCACGACCAGCGGGACCTTCGGGTCCATGCGGAAGAAGCTCGTGTTGTCGACGACCACGGCGCCGTTTTCGACGGCGATGGGGGCGAATTCCTGGGAAATTGCGGCACCGGCGGAGCTGAGCACCAGGTCGATGCCCTTGAAGGAATCCTTGTTCAGGACTTCGCACTTGAGTGTTTCGCCCTTGAACTTGAATTCCTTGCCTGCGCTACGCTCGGAGGCGAGTAGCTTGAGGCTCTGCAGCGGGAAGTTACGTTCCTCGAGGATGGAAAGGATTTCCTGGCCGACGGCGCCGGTTGCGCCCATGATGGCTACGTTGCGAATCATAATTAACCTTACTCTTCTTCTTGTTGAGGTTGATAGTTTGAAACTAGATTGTTGATGTTGTTCTGGAAACGTCCCAGATAAACTCTTGTTTGGCCGAGCTGGTCGCGGGCCTGCTGGTACTGTTTGACCTGTTCCTCGGAACTCTCTTGCAGGGAATAGGTATACAGGGAGTAAGCGGCGAGCCTGAGGCATTCCGTGGCCTGGATGAGTTCGGAATGCGCTTCGCTTGCGCTGTGCGGGTGGAATAGCCCGAGCGTCTTTCGGTTCAGCGCTGTCGCGTTGTTGTTGATGGCGAGTGCCTGCTGGCTACGGGCTTCGCGGTCGGCTTCGCTGATGTTCGGCGGAATGAGCTCGAACTCGTTGATGGCCTCAGCGATAGACTGCATGCGCTCAATGACCTTGTCCGTCTCGGTGATGTAGCTGTTCAGTCGGCCTTTGGCAGCTTCGGGCGAACCGGGCTTGGCGTTTTCGTATGTTTCTGTTGTACTAGCATGGCCGGTCGAGAGGTGTGTCCCTGTGCGGACCACAGTCCCTGACGTGCCAACTTCTTTCGCGGCTTCGCCGTTGCTAAACGACTGAATGTAATCCTGGTATTTTGCGTTGAGTTCGGCAATCTCGGATGCGGATTTGTCGGAGGTGATGATGAGCGTCGGGCGTTCCCAGTAGGCGATACCGATAAACCCGACGAGCATCAGTGCCGCGAAGATCGAGTTGCCGGCCTTGGCCGCGCTGTCTTCGCTGCGGATGACGTACAGGATGCCGAAAAGGAACATGCTCGCGAATGCGAGAAGCACGCCACCGTCCGTGTTATAGGTGACGATGGTGTTCTTCATGAAATAGAAAATGCAGTCTATTGCCACGAGGAACAGCGAGAGCAGCGTCCCCAAGAGTTTCTGGTTTCGCGTCGCGGCGGATGCGGACATGAGTATCGTGACGAACGTAATCCCGAGCGGGAGAACGAACATCAATGCGATTTCGGCAACCTGCGTATTCATAGGCCTTAGAACGGGAGGTCGTCGTCACCTTCCGGCATCTGGGCGTCGTATGCTGGAGCGGAGGACTGGCTGTAGCTGTTGGACTGGTTGTAGCCGTTGCCCTGGCTGAAGCCGCCGTTCGGGGCGCCGCCCTGACCGCGCGGAGTGAGCAACTGGAACGTGTCCATGTTGACTTCGGTGGCGTAGCGCTTCTGGCCCGTGGTCTGGTCGGTCCAGCTACGGTTGGTGAGGGTGCCTTCGACATAGAGGCTCATGCCCTTGCGGACTCCGAGCTGTTCGATAATGTCGGCAATCTTGCCCCAGCCAACGATATTGTGCCAGTCGGTCTGTTCCTTGGTTTCGCCGTTGTTGTCGCGGTAGCGGCGGGAGGTGGCGAGGGAGAACGAGACGCGCTTGCGTCCAACGGGGTTGGCGCGAATTTCAGGGTCCTTGCCGATATTTCCAATAAGCATCACTTTGTTCAGGTAAGCCATGTTTCTATCCTATAATTATGTTTATTTTTTCGTGGGCAAAAATAACAAAAATCGGGTGTCAATTTTTGCCTTTAGCCCAAAAAGTTTGGTTTAGGGGTGATTTTCCTCTTTTTTCCTTAAAAAAGGGGAACGAGAAAAGAGAAAAAACATCCTCGGGGCTTCCGGTGGCGGGGACGCTTTTTCGGAATTGTTAGTTTGTCTGTGCTTTCGGCGCCAGGTTACTCGCAGTAGTCAAGCTTTCCGGGCGTAGGTTCGCTCAGGCACCAGGAATCGGCCCTGTCGCGCTTTTGCCACTTGCGGATATTCAGCTGGGAACTTTGCCCGTACTTGCTCGAACCCATGGCCGGGATGACCTCCAGGTGCAGCGAGTCGGGCTTGTCGGCGTAGTACAGGGAATCGAGGACGGCTCCCATGCACTGCAGGACGATGGAACCCTTGGAGTTGCCGAGCGCCTTCCACTTTTCGGTGTTGCGGTATGCTTCGGGCGTCCTTTCGCCGAGCTCTCCCAATACGAGGACGTCTCCCGGATTGATGCGTGCCGGCACGATGGCGCAGGAACTGCTCGCCACGGATGTTGTGCCGATGGTGCACCCCTCCAGGCTAAGCGTGTCGAGGCTGCCGTTGTACAGCTCGACGAACTCGTACTGCGCGGAGTCCTTCGTGTTGACGGCGGTGAACACCTCGGTAACGACGATGTCGCCGGACGTGGGGTAGCGGAAATGGCCGGGCAGGCGCAGCGAAAGCTCCTTGTTTACCTCGTCAGCCGCGGAGACGGCGAGCTGCACCTTGGAACGAATCGACTTCACCGCGAAGTCGGGAACGGGGGAGTCTTCGGTCAGCAGGAACGAATCCTGCAGGCTGTAGATGGTCTTTCCCGCATTGTCCTTGAGGAGCAGGCTCAACTCGTATGTCTTGCCGAGGGGGAGCATGCCGCTGGAGAACACCGCGTTGACCCCGTCTATCGTCATTTTGTAGCTGTAGCTCGTGTCGTCGGTGGCGAGGGTGAGCGTTCCGCTAGCCACTCCGGACGGGTTGCCGAATCCGAGGGGAATCTCCACGTACACGAACCCCACGATGGCATGCAGGGGGATGGTCACGTCGACGGAACTCCCGGCCTCGATCTTCGTCACGATCTCGCCTTCCTGCATCAGACCCCCGTTCGCGTAGAGCTTGGCCGAAAGCACCCACCTGTCGTGCGGGAACAGGTCGAGCTCGAAGCTGCTGTCCTTGCTGTCCTGCACGATGTGCAGGGTGTCGGCACCGATGCAGTCGAGCACGATGCTGTCGAGCCTCGGGGTGGCCGTATAGGCGAGTTCGACGGACACCTTCGACATCTCGATGGTCTGCGGCTTCGAACTGCTGGAGTCGTTGCTGCAAGCTGTCAGGGAACCTGCGGCGATGAGGGTGGCGGCTGTCAGGGCGGAGAAAATCGCCTTGGCGCCGGCTTTTTGCTTCTTTTTTGGACTCATATAACCTCCTTGTGGAATGGTCCGTGTCCTTATAGACGCTTTAAGGAGGTTTTTTTTCGGCCTTTTTCTAAAAAAAGTGAATTTTTTTGTGGCGTGCTTTTCCGACGTCGCTTTTTTTGGGGCCGGTTACAGGTGTAGCTTGCTCTTTCCTGCCGATTGGCGGTTGTTTTGCAGCTTTTCGGCGCAGGCCTTGTCTTGCCGGATGATTTTCACGAGCGCGCTCGGGGTGAGCCCGAATGCCTGGGCCGCTTCCTTCGTGTCGCCGTTCTTTTGCGCGATCCGGTCGAAAACGTGGGCGATGAACAGGGGGAACAGGGCGTTCGAGGGCTGGATGTGCCCGTTGCTGCCGGGGAAGGGGATTTCGGTTGCAGGCGGCGTCTCCCGGACCCTGAGGGCGAGGGCCATTTGCATTCTGCGCAGTGCATGCGTCTTATTTTCCTTCGCGCTCCTGCCTTCGCAGGATTTGATTTCTAAATTGTAATCCCGCAAGGTGAGTATGACGCCCGTGTTGGTCTTGTTCCGGTGCTGGCCTCCCGGCCCGCTGCCCTGGAAACCCTTGAGCGTACATGCCCTGAGCAATTCGTCCAGCGTCATTCTAAGATAGGTATCGCGATGCATGCTTTAAAAAATACAATTCTTTGTGCCCTGTCCGTGGCTTTCCTCGTGGTGTTTGCTTCCTGTGCCGGTTCTTCAGGCAATGCGGACCCTTCTGCCCAGCGTTCTGATTCCGCATCGGCCAAGGAGGCCAAGTACAAGGAACGCGAACAAGACAAGAAGGCCCTGCTGGAACAGATGTTCGTGAACTTCCAGAACGCCATCCGCATGAATGTCGCTGCCGACACCCTGCTTGCCATGATGACGGATACCTCGGAATACTGGATTGACTCGCTGGAACAGCATGCCCGGACATACACCGCGGAAAACCTGGACACCTGCCAGTTTTACGAGGTCTACGCTATCCTCCTGTACCGCCTCTACGAGCGCGAACACCTGTTCGCCGGCCCGGACGACAAGATGGTCTACCTGTTGCTTTCGAAGAGCGGCATGGTCGACAGGCTTACAAGGCTGAAACTCGGCCCGATGGAAGTGAAGAACGACCGTGGCAGCATCGGCCTTGCGACGAGCCCCAAGGTGCCCATCATGATTTTCGAGTGGGACGATTCCGTCTGGAAACTGAACCTGCCGCAGACGCTCCCGTTGATTACGAAGGGCATCGAATCTATCGCCGTGAAGAAGAGCTGGTCGAACAAGAAACTCGCGATGTACTGGCTCGACAAGGAATACCACCAGTCGTATTCCCGCCTGGACGACAGCCTCTACGAGCCCATTTACTAGGCCCTTGCCGAAATAGCCCCGGTTGAACCTGATGATTCTGCGCCTTTTTTCCGTATTGTTGCTTTGCCTTTCGGCGGCATGTTTTGCCGCACCGGTAAAATCCGCTCCCGTCTATGCCAAGGTGTCTTCGCCGAAGGCCTTTTCGGGGGACCGCCTGTTCTTTGTGCTTGACTCGCTGGGTGCGGGCGGCAACTGGATGGAATGGGACGCAAACGGCATCCAGGACCCATCGGTAACGAATGCGCTGGAGTCGGTGGGGGGCAAACCCGAGATGGTCTGGGTCGTGAGCGAACGGAAAAAGCCGCTCATGGCCGTGCTGGTCAAGCAAGGGGCGGGGGAGTCGCTCGTGTTCTACGAACTTCCCGGACTGGACGCGAAACCCGTGGCGCTCAAGCTGAACGAGGTTATGGATCCCGGTGTCGTGTTCCGCGATTACAAACAAATTTCTGCGACCGAGTTCGTCCACCGCGACAAGGACAACCTGAGGGTGATGGTGTCGGAAACGCGTATCCGCTTTGCCTACGTGAATCCGGACAAAGAACCGCTCAAGTTCGACCCTGAATTTTCGAAAAAGACTTTTGTCGAGAAGCACCAGCTCGTCCGCGAGTACATGGATTTCTTGAAGTACGAATATTCGCTGATGCTGCGCGCGTTCGTGCAGTCGACCCACGGGATCTTCAATTGGCAACCGTGGCACTGGTACATGCCCGAATGGAACTCGAAGTCGTTCATCCAGGAAAAGGAACTCGAGGCGGTCCTTTCTAGCGGGGTCGCGCCCCAGTTCTTCACCATATTCAAGACCAAGACCTCTGGCGGCGAGATCGTCGAGTTCAGGGCGAACGGGAATGGTTTTGCGGAACTCGTAATATCGAAATTGTAAAAATGGGCCCGGTGTGGCTTTTTTAGCTCGGTTCCCTTATTTTCGGGGGGACCGATTTTCTATTTTAGGAATCGTGATTTGTTTACTCAAGAAAACCGTATTTTTGCTGCTGTCCGTTACCGCATTCTGCTTGGCATCCCAGGTTGTGGAAGATTCCCGTTCCCGCTTTGTCCTGGATGACGAGGTCTACGAATCGGCGGTCTACGGTTGCGAATCCGGGAAAGGGGCCCAGTTCCTTCCGGAGAATGCTGCGGTATCCGAAGATGGCAGCGCCTACCGTGTGTACCATGTCGCCCTCCCGTCAAACGCGAAGCCTTCGGTCAGCATTGGCAAGGTGAAGTTCGTGCAGCTCGGGGCAAGGCACTGCAAGGGGGATTCTCTCAAGATCCGCCCGCTTTCGGTGAGCGCCCCGTACATGCGTGACGGTCTGTGGATTGCCGAAATTGCAGTCCCCCTTTACGAGAAGCGCGGCAAGTCCATTGCGCTGCGCAAGAGTTTCCAGTTGTCCGTCGAATTTGCAGGTGGTGCATCGTCCGGGGTGTATCCCGGCAAACGTGCCGTCAGCCGCGTGATTAACCCCAAAGCTGCCGCGCGCTTCGGCGTAGACCGCGGCAAGGCCCGCAAGGCTCTTCGCCGCAGTGCCCAGGGCGAACTGGACAACGTCGAGTTCCTGGCGACCTTTAATGTGGGCGACCGCAACGTGGCCTCGTTCAGTGAAGACGGCCTGTACGCCATTGAATACAAGACCATCCGTAATGCGCTCTTGCCCTACAACCGCCAGGGCGACGTGGACGGCATCAAGATAGACCAGATTTGCCTTTACGGCGCGAACCCTGACACGCTTTCCGAAAGGGTGCCGGGTTCCGATCTGCTTACCCCGAACCAGCTGTTCGAAATTCCCATAGAAATCCGTGACCATTCGCTGCCCGGCGTCTTTGACCAGGGCGACTCCATCGTGTTCGTCGGTTACGGCACTTCCATCTGGAAACGCCTTGACCGCGAAGACTCCAGCTACACCAATGGCGCAATGGATTATTTCCATTCCTATTCCCCGTATTCGTTCTACCAGTCTTTCGTATTCGGCTACAAGAAGAACGGGTCGGGCAAGCGCGTTTCTTCGCTCGCCTCGCCGGCAGGGTCCGGGAGCTCTGTCAAGTTCCTGCGCTATGCCCGCGCCGAGAAAGAACTCCTGCTGCGCGATTCCTATTACGGCAAGGACCTGGAATGGGACGGCGAGACCGGTAAGGAATGGTTCTGGTCTTGGCACTGTCGGTTCGACACGACCAGGATTTCCAACTCCGAGATGTATTTCCCGCAGACGACCGACCTGCCCGGCTTTGTCGATGGTGGAGTCGGCTATGCCGCCGTGAGTTATTTCCCGTACCGTTCCGTTCACGAAAGCAGTGCTGAACGTTCCAACGACCAGCCCAGTAACACTTCGCTGTCGCGTGAATCTTACGAAGTAAGGATGAAGAAGATAAACTTTGCCCTGGATGTCAATGGGGAAACGTTCACCAAAAGGACGCTCATTCCCGGAGGAAACTTCCGCATCGATGGCGTGAAGCTCAAGGCCAAGGGGAACGCGTACGAACTGACCATGCTGCCCAACGATGTCCAGTACGACCGATTTGACGGTTATACCATCGCTTACGAGTGGAATCCCGTCGCGGATTCTGCGGAGTGGGTGCTGCCTGGTGCCGCTAGTGGCGTCATCCGCATCCCTGTTAGCGGGGGTGGCGACATGCGCATCATGAAGTTCCGGGATTACGAACCCCTGGGCTTGCTGAAAATAGAGAATGGCGTCGCGAAGGACAGCATCGCCGCCGGCGAGGACGTTCGCTACCTGTTGTATCGTAACGGGGTCTACCGCAAGGACGTTTCCGTTTCCGGCATCCCGGTGCATGTCACCGGAGCTCTCAAGAACCTTGCCGCCATTAACAACAAGACGGAATACCTGATTATTGCCCCGACCGAGTTCGGCACGGCCGCCTATGAGCTTGCGCAGTTCCGCTCGAGTGATTCCTCCATCGTCTCGTTCCAGACAACGCTCGTCCTGGTCGAGGACATTTACCGCTATTACAAGGGCGGCTCCCTTTCTCCGGTCGCCATCCGTAACTACATTGCCTACGCGAGGAACATCTGCCCGAACCTCAAGCACGTCCTTCTGGTTGGTTACGGGCATTTCGATTATCGCGGGTTCAATTCCCGTTTCCCGAAGAACTTCATTCCTCCTTTCGAAAAGGAAGCGGCCTCCACGGATGATTTCTATGGTGTCCTGGATTCTGGACATATCGCCATCTACGGTTCCGACGACGTGGATCTTGCCGTGGGGCGCCTGACCGTTGTCGACGAGACCGAGCTTCGCAATTATTTGGATAAGGCGAGGGACTACGAGAAGGTCGGACAGTACGACCATTCTTCTTGGCGCTCGACGCTGATTTCGGCTGCGGACGATGCCAAGAACGGGAACGTCCCTGACAAGACCGTCCATACGTCCATTCACGAGAAAGTCGCAGCTTTGATCGACAGCGTGTCCAGGGTCAAGAAGTATCGCTGGAACCAGAAAAAAATCTATCTGCTGAACTACAAGGAAGATGCCGCGGGGCAGAAGAAGGATGCCGCCCAGCACATGGTGGACGCCCTGAACCAGGGTGCCTTGATGACGAATTATTTCGGCCACGCGTCGGTGACGGACTGGGCGTCCGAGGGCTTGCTCAAGACGTCCTATGTGACCAGGCTTTTCAACAAGAAGCGCTATACCATTCTGAACTCGTTCTCGTGCTCGACGTCGAGGTTCGATAACGGCAAGACGGCCTCGCTGACGCATTCCTTCGTGGTGTCGCCCGAAGTCGGCGGTATTGCTTCTATCGGCGCTACTAGGGAAACTTTCGCACAACAGAACCAGGACTTCGCGAGGGGATTCATCATGAGTGCCCTGTTCGATTCCTCGGTGACTATCGGTGAAGCGTTCCTGAAGGCGAAAAACCAAGCCGGCTTGTCTCTGGATAACAAGTACAGGTACAACACCGGGCACTACGTGCTGTTCGGCGAACCGGTGATCATGATGCCCTACAGCCAGGGCTCGATAACCCTGGACAATGAAATTGACACGCTGAAGGCGCTCGACAAGGTCAAACTGAGCGGCTCCGTGAAGGGCATCGACAACGGAAAAATCCATCTCTCGCTGCGCGAAGGCCGTTACAACAAGAAGATGTATATCGGTTTTGAAAGCGATACCGTTCCCTCGGTAAAGGATACGCTGAATGTGCCGTTCGATGGCGCTCTGATTTATTCCGAAGAAGTCGATGTGACGGGCGGCCGCTTCAATGTCGAGTTCGTGACGCCGCGCAAGCTTGCCTTCGGTGACACTTCTGTCGAATTCCAGGCGTGGGCATACTCCAACAAACTCAGGCCCATTTCTCGCCACTGGAAGGGGAACATCGCCATCTCGGGCATGTCTTCGTATGCGGATTCCATCCACGACGAAACGCCCCCGACAATCCACATCCAGTCCTGCTTCAACGGAGGCAAGGCTTCGGATTTTGCTGACGAGCAAGTTGTCAAGTTGCAGTCGCCCGCGTGCTTGCAGGTCGTGTTCGAGGATTCCACCGCGCTGGACTACCGTGAGCAGGCCGATGAGGGCGTGTCGTTTGAAATTGAAGGATGGCAGACTCCCTTCCACCCGTATCCGTATCTGGAACAGACTTCCAGGCGGGCTGTCGTCAGGATGAACTTCGCGCAGGAACTCTACCCGGCCGGTCGCTACGTGTTCAAGGCCGTAGCTTACGACGTGCTGGGCAATCGCGGCGAAAAGTCGGTGACCGTGGACATCACGGAAGACATGGAGTCGGGCTTGGCCGACGTGTTCAACGTGCCGAACCCGATGGGGAAGAAGGGGACGACCTTCTACTTCAAGAACTTCGCCGTGAACAGGGTGTCGAAGGTGAACATCTTCATCTATAACCAGAACGGAAAACTGGTCAAGGTTATCAAGAATGCCATTTCCGGCCAGACGACCTGGGACGGCCGCGACAACCATGGTAGGCTGCTCGCGAACGGGCTCTACCACTACGTGGTCAAGAGCGAGGTCGAGCGGAGCGATGATTTTGCTGGCAAGACTTGGAAGAAAAAACAGAAACTATTGATTTCGAGGTAATTATGGATTTGAGAGAAAAGCCGGGCAAGGTACAGAAGTTTTTGGAACTCATGCTTCGCTTCAGGCTGATTGCTTTGGTGGTGATGGTTG
The DNA here is from genome assembly GCA_017642335.1 of Fibrobacter sp. GTDB lineage: Bacteria > Fibrobacterota > Fibrobacteria > Fibrobacterales > Fibrobacteraceae > Fibrobacter. Next base: position 25,956 of record JAGCPF010000042.1, on the reverse strand, counting down.
TCGCTACGGTTTCCTTTGTGGCGACCGGCTGGCAGGATTTCGTGTCGCTCCCGCTTTCTGCGTCCGAATCGTTCGGCATGTGGTTTGCCGAAGTCGATTCCGTGGGCAGCTTTTTCGCCACGACCCAGTACATTTCCGTTGCGGCGGTCGCCTGCATCGCGATGCTCTTTGTCTTTGGCGGTGTCCGCGCGGGAATCGCGTCTGTTGTGACGTCGGCCGTTTGCCTTGCCGCGCTGTTCGTGCTCGACGGCGGGGAAGGCGTTGTGCTCCCGATGTTCGGGATCCTTTCCCTGGTCGCCCTGGCGCTGTTCCTGTTTGTCAAGAACTCCGTCGCTTGTGCGCTATTCCCGTTTGTCCTGTGTAGCCTGTTCCTCGAAGGGTTGCTGAAACTTTGCCCGTGGAGTGCGGGGGAGACCTCGATGGAATTCTGGTGGGCGACGCTCTCGATATTCGCGTTTGCCAATTCTATGGCGTTCGCGCTCGTTGCCGGCAAGCACCTCGGGGCCGGAGTCCCGCAGGCCGGAGCCCTGGTGAAAGCCTCCAAGCAGATGCTCGTGCCCGTGTTTGTCGGAGCCCTGCTGCTAGTTGTCGCGATTGTTGAATCCGGGGCCGAAGGCGTGGATGCCGCGACCTGGCTGCATGCCGCGCTCCGCTATGTAATCGTGGTCGCCTGGTTCTTCGTGTTCTTCTTCCCGATTACGTCGTTTGCCCCGTGGGAAAAACTCCGCTCCGGAACGCGCCGTGTCCAGATGAAGGACAAAAAGAAAGGACGGAAATAATTAAGCAATATTTAAAGACTGCTCCCTGATGCACTCGATCTCGTTCTTGAGCTCGATGGCGAGGGCTGCAATCTCTGCGCTCTGGCACTTTGTCCCGAGAGTATTCGCTTCGCGCCCCATCTCCTGCAAGATGAACCCGAGGTTCTTTCCCTGGGCGCCGCCCTTCTTGAGCGCGTCGAGGAACAGCTTGTTGTGGCTGCGGAAGCGAGTGATTTCTTCGTGGATGTCGAGCTTGTCCGCCATGATGCAGGCTTCCTGCAACAGGCGCACGTCGTCGATTTCGGAGTCCTTCATGAGCGAATTGATGCGTTCGCGGAACTTGACCTTCCACGTTTCAATACGCTGCGGGTCGAGCACTTCGATCTTGTCGAGCGCCACGTTCAGGTGATTGACACGCTTTTCCAGGTCGGCGGCGAGGTTCGCGCCTTCTTTTTCGCGCATGGCGATTACGCCGTCGAGCGCCTTGTTCAGTTCCGCCTTCAGGTGCTTTTCCCAGGCTTCGTTGTCGGCGCCTGCGTCCGTAAACTGCAAAACCTCGGGGATAGAAAGCACGTGTTCGAGCTTGATTTCGCCGGCAATGCCGTACTTGGCCTGCATGGCCTTCGTGATTTCGACGAATTTGGAGATGGCGGCCTCGTTGTAGCAGACGGGAATGTTCCCGACGTTGCCTTCGCCGAGGGTGATGCTCATGTTCACCGAGCCGCGGGCGAGCTTGTCCTTGACAAGTGCTTTTAGATCGTTTTCCAGGTACGCGAAGTTCTTGGGAATCTTACTCGAAATCTCGAGGAATCGGCTGTTCACGCTGCGCACTTCGATAACGCAGCTGACTCCGTTCAGTGTGGATTCGCTCTTGCCGAATCCGGTCATAGAAATAATCGACATGCATCCAATTATAATAAAAAAAAGAATCGAACTTATTTGCAGTGCTTCTTTAGTGCGGAGATATATTCCTTGGCATAACGCGAAAGCGCAATCCCCTTGCGGGTGACAAATCCGATAGTCATCTTGTCGGTTACGGAAAGTGGCTTCGCGATAATCTCCTTGCCGTTCAGCTTGTGACTGATGACGCCCGAGCAGATGGTGTAGCCGTCGAGGCCGATGAGCAGGTTGAAAAGCGTAGCACGGTCGCGGACCTTGATGTTGCGCGGACAGTCGAAGTCGATGGCGGTGAGCGGTTCCTCGGCGAAGTAGAACGAGTTGAAGTTGCCCTGCTCGTAAGTCAGGTAGGGGTAGGGCTTCAAGTCGGCGAGCGTGATGCGTTCCTTTTGTGCGAGCGGGTTCCTGGACGACATGAAAACGTGGAGCGGGGTCGTGAACAGCGGTTCGAATACCAGGTTGCTCTTCTGCATCAGCTTGCGGATGACCTTCTCGTTCTTTCCGCTGAGGTAGAGTACCCCGATTTCGCTCTTCATCTTGGCCACGTCGTCGATAATCTCGTTTGTCTGCGTCTCGCGGAGGGTGAAGTCGTAGCTCGGGCCGCCGAACTTGCGGATGACATCGACGAAGGCGTTCACGGCGAAGGAATAGTGCTGGCAGCTGACCGAAAAGATGGTATTGCCGTTCTCGCCACCCTTGTAGTGCTCTTCGAGGAGGGCCGCCTGCTCCAGCACCTGGCGCGCATACGAGAGGAACTCGTCACCCTCGTTTGTTATGGTGACGCCCTTGTTGCTGCGGTTGAAGATGGTGACGCCCATCTCTTCTTCGAGCTCGTGGATGGCCGCGGTCAGGCTCGGCTGCGAAATGAAGACGCGCTTGGACGCTTCGGTGATGTTCAGTGTGTCGGCTACGGCGATGGCGTATTTAAGTTGTTGTAATGTCATAGAGGTATCAGGCCGCACCTTCGGTGCTTTGAGGTATGGACAATGAGGTTATTTGTTGATGGATCTCCTTCATCATAGCTTTAAACTATGGTGAACACACAAAAAATAGTATTTTACCTATTTCAAAAAAGAGGATATATTTGGGAGCGTTCAAGAAAAACATGTAAAAAAGGTAGGTAAATGAATATGACAGCAAAGAAGACATCGGTTATCGGCTTCCCGCGCATCGGTAAGGCCCGCGAACTCAAGTTTGCTAGTGAAAAGTTCTTTAAAGGCGAGGTTTCCGAAGCGGATCTCCAGAAGGCCGCCGCGGAAATCCGTCAGTACGGTTGGCAGAAGCAGAAGGCCGCCGGAATCTCGTTCATTCCGTCCAACGACTTCTCGTTCTACGACAACGTTCTCGACACCGCATTCTTGCTCGGTGCCGTTCCGGCCCGCTACAAGGAACTCGGACTTTCCGCCCTCGAGACGTACTTTGCCGCGGCCCACGGCTACCAGGGCGCCAAGGGTGACGTCAAGGCCCTCCCGATGAAGAAGTGGTTCAACACGAACTACCACTATATTGTTCCCGAACTGGACGATTCTACCGAACTGGCCCTCTCCGGCGACGTGAAGCCCCTCCAGGAATACAACGAGGCCAAGGCTGCCGGCATCCAGACCGTGCCGAGCCTCATTGGTCCCTACACGTTCCTGCGCCTGGCCCGCTACAACGGCAACAAGAAGGCTGGCGCCTTTGCCGCTTCCGCCGTGAACGCTTACCTTAAGCTGGTGGAGCAGCTTGCGGCCGCGGGTGCGGAATGGATCGCCATCGCCGAACCCGCCCTCGTCTTCGACGTGAACGACGAAGAAAAGCAACTCTTCAAGTCTATCTACGCCTTCCTGCTGGAACAGGTGCATGCGAAGACCTCTGCGAAAATCCTGTTGCAGACCTACTTCGGCGATATCCGCGACGTTTACCAGGATGTCGTTTCGTTTGGCTTCGACGGCATCGGTCTCGACTTCGTGGAAGGTCTCAAGTCGCTCGAACTCGTCAAGGCGGGCTTCCCGAAGAATACGGTCCTCTTTGCGGGCGTGGTGAACGGCAAGAACATCTGGCGCGCCGATTACGCGCAGAAAAACGCCCTCCTCGCCGAAATCGAGAAGTCCGTGGACGCCGCCAATGTCGTGGTGGGCACCTCCTGCTCGCTGCTGCACGTGCCGTACACCGTTGCCGCCGAACAGAAGCTCCCTGCGGAAACATTGAAGCACTTCGCCTTCGCCGAAGAAAAGCTCGTGGAACTTGCCGACCTCGCGAATGCCGATACAGCCGCCCTCGAAAAGAACAAGGCCCTGTTTGCCGCCGTCCGCGTGAGCGAGAATGCCGCAGTGCAGGCCGCGCTGGCCGCCCTCGGCGATGCCGACTTCGTGCGTAGTCCGTCCCGCGCCGACCGCAAGAAGGTGCAGAAGGAAGTCTTCGGGCTCCCGGCGTTCCCCACGACGACCATCGGGTCGTTCCCGCAGACGGCCGAAGTCCGCGCGAACCGCGCCGCCTTCAAGAAGGGCGAAATCACCCGCGAGCAGTACGTGGCGTTCAACCAGAAGAAAATCGCGGAATGCATCGCGCTCCAGGAAAGCATCGGCCTCGACGTAATCGTGCATGGCGAATTCGAACGCAACGACATGGTGGAATATTTTGGAACGCAGATCGACGGGTTCATCTTCACGCAGAACGCCTGGGTGCAGAGCTACGGCACGCGCTGCGTCAAGCCGCCTGTCGTGTGGGGCGATATCCACCGCAGCAAGCCAATCACCGTCGAATGGTCCGTGTTCGCCCAGAAGCAGACGAACAAGCCCGTGAAGGGCATGCTCACCGGCCCCGTGACGATTCTCAACTGGTCTTTCCCGCGCGAAGATATTTCTCTCAAGGCGCAGGCCCAGCAGATCGGCCTTGCCATCCGCGACGAAGTCCTGGACCTCGAAAAGAACGGCATCAAGATTATCCAGATCGACGAGGCCGCCCTCCGCGAGAAGCTGCCGCTGCGCAAGAGCGACTGGCACAAGGAATACCTCGACTGGGCCATCCCCGCGTTCCGCCTGGTGCACGCGAAGGTCAAGCCCGAGACGCAGATCCACACGCACATGTGCTACAGCGAGTTCAACGACATTGTCCGCGATATCGACGCCATGGATGCCGACGTGATTACGTTCGAGGCGAGCCGTTCCGACCTCAAGCTGCTCGACGCGCTCAACGAGGCGCATTTCGAGACGCAGGTGGGCCCGGGCGTGTACGATATCCACTCGCCGCGCGTACCCTCCGTTGAGGAAATCGTTAACACGCTCCACAAGATTCTTGACAAGGTCCCGCAGGAGAACGTGTGGGTGAACCCCGATTGCGGCCTCAAGACCCGTGGCGAAACGGAGACGACCGCAAGCCTCAAGAACCTGGTCGCCGCGGCCAAGCAGCTGCGCGCCGAAGCCTAGAGCGAACCTCTAGAATAGAATTTCCATATACACCCGAAGTCCCGTGAGTTCTAGCTTGCGGGACTTTTCCGTAGGGAAATACGGCTTAGATTTGGTTTAGGAAACGCATAAACGCTATTCGTCGCACACCTCCCAGTGACCGCCACGATCGCCGCCAATACGGGAGATGCGGCCGGACGACTTGAGTTTTTCAATATGTTTTTGAATAGCCGATGAGGCCATACCGACTGATTTTGACAATTCTCTCCTTGTTATGTGAGGATTGCGTGCTATTTGTTCCAAAATAAATTCTGTAGAATCCAATTCCAAGTCTTCATTCTGACCACCTTTCTGACCACCTTTCTGACCACCAGTATTTCGCGGCAAGGTTGAACCCGTCTTTGCCGGTCGCATGGTCCTCGGCGTAAAGCCCTGCACTCTTCAGCAAATCCATGTTCGAAAGTTTTTCCCACAAGTGGCTGCCACCGGCATTGTTCTTCGCCAGAATCCGTACCATCGGCAGCAAATCCAGGCGCAAGTCCTTCAGCTTCACGTACGGATACACCCTGCGTTTCGTGTAGATTTCCTGCTTGCGAATATACATCTGCGCAATCTTCGCCGTCGCACTTACCTTCACGTCTGCCTCGTCCACACGGTCGTAAATCCGCTTCTTGAACGAGTGTACTTCGCCGCTCGAAGGAACGTGGATATGAATCAAGGTTTTCTTGCGGTACTTGAAAATTTCCGGTTCAAGGTAAAGCGTGGGGCTGAACAAGTCCGGATTGCCGATGGCGCTGATAAAATTCTTCACCATGGACGGCGCAGCATTTTCAGGAATGCCGACGACTGTCCCGTTGTCAAGCACCCCTAGGTAAATATCGCCGCCGAACCGGTTCGAAAACGAGCAGACCGTCTCGAAGGTATCCGTTTCGATTGTGCCGCCAGCCCGCTTGAACTCTATGGCCGCGGTTTCCCCTATCTTCAGGGCATTCTCGAATTTTGCAAGATTCATTACGTGACCTCCCTCAGTTACTTCCCGCGCCTAGCTGCGGCGATTTCGGCGTTGATTTCGTCAAGTGTCATTTCGGCGGAACCAGCCTTCTTGGCGTCGGCGGAAAGTTGCTGCATGAGAACCTTCCAATAACCTTCTTTTCTCCCACCAACTCGTTTTAACAGTCTCTTCTTTTGCAAACTTGAAAGGTGGTATTTTATGCCGTCAGGAGTGATGTCTCCGATAGCCTCGGCAATTTCATTACGAGAAAAACCGCTATTTTCCTTAATCACTTCAAGAATTTTCAACTCCATTTCGGATATCTTTTGGGTAGTTTTTTGGGTAGTTTTTTGGGTAGTCTTTTGGGTAGTCTTTTGGGTAGTTTTGGGTAACTCCCTTTTCCAATACAAGGTTATCCGGAAATCCCCATAAAAATCCTGCATCACGGGCTCAGGCAAGCCACTTTCTTGCATCGCTTTGTAGATGTTTGGAATGCCACTGCCCCAAGTTTCGACAATGCGCATATAGATAAACGTTTCGGCAATTCCCTTGTTGCGGACGCTAGACATCCCTTCACGCATCTTTTCCAAGGTTATGTCCCTGCAAAGCGTCCCTGGCGACGTCACTTCTAGACGGTCATCATACAAAGCTACCTGCACCTTACGAGGAATTAAGTAGCTGCGATGACACACCGCATTTGCAATGGCTTCGCGCACGGCAGATTCGGGCAAAAGGGAACTATCGTGCCTAAAAAGCCCCTTTACCTTGGATTGAACAGGCAAATTCTGCATTACGAACTGATAGGCCGATTCAATTTGCTCAAAAAGAGGACCTTCCATATTTTGGCGTTTCAAGAAATCGCCACGAGTGCGGCCTTTGAATACGGCGCATTGAATCTTCGCATCAGGGAAATCCTCATTTTTGCCCTGCAAAAGTCTGAATCCGTTTGTGGCCTCCAAAGAGCGTCCTTCCTTCTTCAACAGTTTCCACGAAAGCAACTGGTTGACGGTCGGCCTTCGCAATGCTGCACGTTCTTTTTTGCTCAATGTCCCGGCTGTAAAATCATAAATCTTGTCACAAAGATTTTCAACTTCTTCCTTCGAAACGGTTTCGCCAGCAGGTTGCTGATCGAACGATTCGTTTTCACCTTCAAGAAGCAATTCCTTGAGCATGTATCGTTCTGCTTCACGGGTCGTTGCCGCCACGCGAACAAAAGTACCTTCGGTAATGCCCATGCTCTTTATGTAATAGGGCTGCTGCATTCCAGAAGGCACCGTCACCACGATAATGTGGCGCTTGTCGATTTCCTGAAGATTGATGCTCGGCCTGATTTTGGGTTCGCAACTGTTGAAAATCGTATCGGCGATAGTGTCGGCTTTCTGAAAGACCTCGCTCTTTTTTATGCCTACAATTTTATGGGTCTTGTCGTCCACGCCAAAGACAATCATGCCGCCCTTGCCGTTAGCAAAGGCTACAACGGTCTTGATATACTTGACGCTCTGTTCGGGAACATCCCGCTTGAACTCAAGCAGTTCTGATTCACCAGCTAGAATTTCTTCTTTGGTCATTATAGCCTCCATGTGGTCACAATTTGTGACCGGTTCTTTCCCGCTTCGGGTTGCGGCAATTTCTGCATTTCCCAATTCGTCAGCCGTTGGCTGGCGATTTAAAACGGAGAGCCATAGTTCAAAGCGAGAATTGCGCCTACACTGCGGACGCAATTAAGGTTTGTTTGTGTTTTGATTTGGGTTGCTCTAATCCACCATTACCTACAAGAAGGTGGATGCGCCTCATCGCGGATGCACTTACGGGCCGGAGGCCTATGCCGACTGTCACGAGGATTGTCGTAATACAGGGTTAAATATACAAAGAAGATTGAGAAAAGTCAATAAGACCTTTTGTCATCCGCTTCTGGCGTTGATTCAAACTGCGATTGAATTGGATTAGATAGTTTTCTTATTTCAAAGACTCAATACTCCCGTCAAGATACGGGTAGCCCATGTCACCGTAAAAATCTATCAGAGTTTCTTTATCAATTCCAAGAATTTCCGCTGCCCGCCCGTGAGAAATTTTCATTCCTTGAATCTCTGGCAACAAAGCCATCGCCTGTTTGATAAAGTCTTCATCATACATATTATGAATCTATACTAAATTATTTTGAAAGATAACAAGCAAGATTCGCCTACTTCCCGCTTCTGACCGCAGCAATCTCGGCGTTGAATACTCTTATCTTGCATTTTCAAATTCATTTACCCACTCCTTGACCTTCGCCTGCAAAAGTTTCTTGTCCGGCAGATACAACTCATAAGCGGAGGCGTAAATATTCGCATCTTCGGGCAAAGTCAACTTCACAAGGGTATCCTTCTTCTCCTTGCAAAGCAGAATGCCGATAGTCGGCTTTTCGAAATCCTGCTTTACATACCGGTCGTAGTAGTTTACGTACATCTGCATCTGGCCTAGGTCCTGATGGGTCAACTTATCGACCTTCAAGTCAACGAGCACATAGCACTGCAGCAGACGATTGTACAAGACCAAATCCACATAGTAATTGTCCTCGTCAAAGGAGAAACGCTTCTGACGCGCTTCGAACAGGAACCCCTTCCCCAGTTCAAGCAGGAAATCCTGCAATTTACCGATGATAGCAGATTCCAGATTCGATTCCGTATACGACGTATCCGGCTTCAAGCCAACGAACTCCAGCGTCACCGGATTCTTGATGATATCCTCCGGCTTTTCCACCACGTTGCCAACCCGTGCCAAACGGGCAACCTGCTCCTTGTCCCGGCTCAGCGCAAGACGCTCATACAGGCTTGAACCATACTGCCGCTGCAACTCGCGAAAAGACCAGTTCCCGGAAGTGGCCTCTATCTCGTAAAAACGGCGCTCGTCGGCATTCTTGATACGCATGAGCACCTGATAATGGCTCCAACTTAACGTAAACTTTGGGGAATCCGAGATTTGACAGACACTGTCTGTCAAATTGCTATATACCAAGAAAAATTGCCTAATCTGCCTCAAATTTGAATAGGACCACCCATCCCCATAACGAGCCGTAAGGCGCTCCGACAAGCCCTCTAGAACCTGTTTCCCATACTCGGCACGCTTTTTCCCGGACTGTTCGTCTTCCACGATATATCGCCCAATCTGGTATTTCGTGTAGACTTCGGCAACATTCATTGCCGTAGCCACACGAGCACGGGCTTGTTCAATCAAGTTCGAAACCTTATTGAACAGTGATTCCACCGCATTTGCAGGGACGTTCTCTTTATTTTTAGTCATATAGCCTCCATGTGGTCACAATTTGTGACCGGTTCCATCCCGCTCCGGGCTGCGGCGATTTCTGCATTTCCCAATTCGTCAGCCGTTGGCTGGCGATTTAAAACGGAGAGCCATAGCTCAAAGCGAGAATTGCGCCTACACTGCGGACGCAATTAAGGTTTGTCTATGTTTTGATTTGGGTTGCTCTAATCCACCATTACCTACAAGAAGGTGGATGCGCCTCATCGCGGATGCACTTACGGGCCAATTGCCTATGCCGACTGTCACGAGGATTGTCGTAATACAGGGGTAAATATACATAAAAATTGCTGCTTTCCAAAAGCATTTTGCAAAAAATGCAATTTGCTTATCTATCGCTTTTTGGGCGGTATTCGTTTTGTCATTATTTGACAGCGGAATCGGCGTATATTTACTATGATGGCCGCCGTATCGGCGCGGTTCACGAAAAGACGGAGGCGTACGATGAAAAGGATGATCGCCCTGTTGTTCCTGCCTATTTGCATGTTCGGCCTTGCGGCATGCTCGGATCCCGTGTTCGGGACGGATGCCCGGTACAAGCTGTACCCGACGCAGAACATGTGGACGTTCCTGAAGCTCGACACGGAGACAGGCAGAATCTGGCAAGTGCAGTACTCGGTGAAAGGGAACGACACCCGGTTCGAAGTGCCGCTGAACCCGGGGAACATCGCGAAGGCCCTGAAAAGGAGCCAGAAGGCAGGACGCTACGCCCTGTTCCCTACGCAGAACATGTACAACTTTATAATGCTCGACCAGATTGACGGGGACACGTACCAGGTCCAGTGGGGGAAAGAGGAAAACCGGATGCTGATGCAGATTTCCAAGTGAACACTGCGAGCCTCTTTACGGGCGTTCCCCGGCCCAGGTCCCTGAGCTTGCCGAAGGGCCGGGTCGGGCTATATTTTAACGCGATCTAAAATTCAAGACCAATTAAAACTTCTTTGCTCAATTTATTATAGTTTTCTACAATAGCAGCTTCAATATACGGACCAAAATTATGACAATAGAGGAATTTCTTAATCCTGGCAACAACATCCGATTCCCTACTGTACCCAATGGGGAAACAAATACCGTTTCAGAGTTTTTCGATAACGCTATACGCGTTCCGCAGAACCCCGAAACCATTAGAAAATGGCATCGTCTTTTGACACAGTATATGGATGACCCTAATGCTATTATTTTGAGCCGCCTATATGAAAGTGCTGGTCAGCGCGGTAATTGGCAAACAAGAAGAGGTATGTTGACGCGAATGGCTGATGGTTTTTCATACGCCTGTGCATCAAACCATTTTGCCAGGATTATCTTTACTATGGCCTATTATGATTTTGTTCCTGAATACGAAGACTTTCTTAGAATGTTCACGGAAAAGCGTTTTTCTCTATTTAGCTTTGTAGGCACAACTCCTGTAGAAAGGGAACGAGCGGCATTCAGAGCAAAATGTTATAATACAAAATTCTATACGCCTGGCTGGTATTTGGCCCATATCCTTGCTGTAAAAAAGGATGAATACTTTGGATTCCCGAACACAGATATAAGAAATATTATTACAAATGGTGCAAATGATGCATGGATTGAACGAGATGGGTGTTTTACTCGTAATCTTCCAGATATTTTAACTGAAGATCAAAAGAAAATCGCCAAGGCTCAGTTTTTGAGATTTGTGGACCCTATAAACTATTTCTTGGTTCCGGGACTGGGCCGAGTGAGCGTGTACCAAATCGGCGAAAAAAAAGAAATCGTTGATTTCATGAAAAAGAAGTATTCTAACATTTTTGACGATGACTATAATGACTTCTTGGCGAAAGCGCTTGGCAATCCTGCGGACACGCCTCAAGAAAATTGCGAAAATTTGGGGGCTAAGCGAATAGCTGTTTCCTTCGGAAATATTATTCAACGACCGCCTGCAGATGGCAATCGAAATGCGGGGAGGCAGAATGCGCATGAACGTAGAACGGCATATAACAATTCAGAAATAGCACGATGTTTGAAAGCATATCTGTTTGATGGACTAAGTTTAAGAAGAATTGAGCGTGAAGTTCTTAATATTGTTTCTGAAAATCGAGGTGGAGGATTTGTTGCTCAAACAATGATGCGAAGCTTTAGATTGACTACGGACAACAAAGGAATGTTTAGAGGTCTTAGCCTAGATGATGCGATTATTAGGGCTGACGAGCGTCTTGAAGAAGTTCTGGGATTCATCAAGGAAAACAACAGTTAAATTGAACATTTCTACATCAAGATGGTGATTTCCTTTGAAATCATGATTTTCGGCATTTCTGGGCTATATTTCAAAGCATCCTGTGCGTGCCTGCGGCACCCCCGCGCCGCTCTTGCAACGGAGCCACGCAAGCGCGTCTCCGCCCCAAGGGGTCACAATCCCTAACACAGATGCGGGATATTAACTATATTTATGAGTTTTTTCCTCCAATTATGAAGGTTATTGAAATTTTTTGGTATTTTTGTTTATATGGCAAGAAATCACAAGAAATCCGCTGAAAAAAAAACGCCCCTTATAGAAGTCGTCGATCTGTTTTGCGGGATAGGGGGCCTGAGTTACGGATTAAAGAGCCAAGGGCTTAAAATAAAAGCCGGATACGACCTAGACTATACTTGTGAATATGCATATCATCACAATAATGATGCCGAATTTCGATATGAAGACATTCGCAAAGTAACAGCGGAAGAAATAAACAATACTTATAGCAAAGGAGCAATCCGTGTCCTTGCAGGGTGTGCTCCCTGCCAGCCATTCTCTTCATACGCATTCAAAAACAAAAATAAAGACCCGAATAAGTACAGTTTGCTAGATGAATTCGGACGACTAGTGGAAGAGGTTCAACCCGATATAGTCACAATGGAGAATGTTCCGCAAATTTTAAAATTCAAATTGGAACATGTTTTTCAACGTTTTGTTGAAACTTTGGAGCACAACGAGTATAATGTAAGCTATAAAGTTGTCTTTTGTCCCGATTATGGAATTCCACAAACAAGAAAACGTTTAGTTTTGTTGGCATCAAAAAAAGGAAAAATTGAATTAATCCCCCCAACACATACTGCAGAAGATTATGTAACCGTAAAGGATGTAATTGGAGGTTTGCCAGCCCTTGAGGCAGGAGAACGGGATCCAAATGACGCTTTACACAAAGCACGAGCACTAACACCTTTAAATCTACAACGAATAAAAGCAACTCCTGCAAATGGAAGCTGGACGGATTGGCCCAAAGAACTACAGCTTAAATGTCATAAAAGAAAAAGTGGTAAAACCTTTGGTAGTGTATATGGCCGTATGGATTGGAACAAGCCTGCGCCAACCATGACCACACAGTGCACAGGCCTAGGAAATGGTCGATTTGGACATCCCGAACAAGACCGAGCTATATCCCTCAGAGAAGCCGCTTTAATTCAAACTTTCCCTAAGAATTATCAATTTTTTATTGATGAAAGATCAGTTTCTACAACATTAGCATCTAGATATATCGGAAATGCCGTTCCTCCCAAATTGGGTGAAGTCATTGGGATGAGTATAAAAAAATTTTTAAATCAATAACTAGTCTTCAACATCAATCTGTTTTTTTAGATAAGACATATTTTCTTGTTTTGATTTTGGAATAAAATCTAAGGAAGAACAAATATGTCTTATTTTTACGCAAAATTCGTCAGCATTCACCTTGTCAACTGATAAAGATTCGTCTTCACCTCTTTTTATTTCAACCCACGTTAAATCCACATTTAGAGGCTTTTTCGGAACAAACCCTCTAGTATTAAATATTCTATGCTCCTTTTTAGTAATCCAGGCCGCTCCAATTTCAGACATGGTTCCCCAAGATTCTTGAATATTTTCGCTAGTGACAAAAATAACCCATATTTTTGCGTCTGAGTAACTTTCTACAAAAAAGTTTCGAAGATAATCAAATATATTTTGACCATCTGGGATTCTTGAATTTTCGTCATCTGAACTGCTGTAAATAATTTCTTCTGCTGGGACCCCATTGAATTTTAAAACATTAAAAATTACATCTGCAAGAGCTTTGTCTTTGGATGTATGGCTTATTAGTATTTTTTTCTTTTGACTATCTAAATGTGGTTTTATCCCTAAAGAATGGCTGTTTCTGTTTAACGAGTCTGATATAATTCTTTCTACTTTATCCGAATCTATGCTTTTCCCGAGTTTTTTTATTTCTTTTGCAGCTTCTTCTGAAGTTTCTTTCCGGAACTTGTCAACTTTTTGACGAAATTCCTTTTCTTGATTAATCATTTGCTGATTCTTTCGGGCATCTTTATCTTTTTTCTGCATTTTTGCATAAGCCGTTCTGAGCCCCAATATTTCTAAAAGTAAATCCTTTTTCACGTAATTTAAAACAGCTTGATATCTGGGATCATCGTATTTATAACCTTGCCTGTTGCTAAGAGCCATATCTGGAAGGTTTGAATCTTCGAATACATCTACATGTAGTTGTCCCACAACAAAAACTTCTTGTAGTCTGTTTTCACCTACAAGGGGTAGAATGTTAAATTCTCCCATTTTTTTATTCGCGTAAAGAGATATATAGTTATCAGGGAAATCTATCACTCCCCCTACTTTTCGACCTGTAGTTGATTTGTATGCCCCAACCCAGCCTTCAATTGAAACGGTACAATCAACTTCGCGTTGATGACGATCTAACATCTTAATGGGTATGCATTTATTTGCTCTACTCTTTAAAAGTTTTGTTTTATCAATCTTCGAATCTAAGAAATTTCCCAAGCGTTTATACTCTGCTCCTAAAGTAATTAAAGAAGATAGTTCTTTTACTATTTCTTCGTCATTTCGTTCAATTAAGTAGTCTTTTGTTCCTTTTACAACATGTATTTGAAAATCCGAATCAAGCAATGGAAATATTTTAATAAAATTTCTTTTTATAGAATCTATTGTTTTATTCAGAGAATATTGAGGATTTTTCATGGAAACCGAAGTACCATTATTTGCAATTCTTTCAAATATTATTTCTTTTTCTGGAAGAGGTGTCAGCATATGACTGTCGTCTACATGCCTAGAAAGAATAAAACCTGATTTTTCACCATCTCGAATAGTTCTTATATAAACATTTTCAGAAACCGACAATGCTGCTAATTTTCCAACACCCTTACGGCCCATTTTCTTTCGCTTGAAAAGGGGCGTCTGAGAGTCCTTGTCGGAAGTTCTTGATTCTTTTGCTACATCAAGATATTTTTTTATATCTCCGTTGTTATACGACATCCCATGACCATCATCTTCAACAACGATTTCATCCGGATGTTCTATAATGTAAACATTTTGAGCATCTGCATCATAAGCATTAGCGATTAGTTCGGCAAGCACATAGTAGATATTTGTATAAAGACTTGGGCCGAGTAATTCTAAAATTCTCGGGTCAATGCTCAATTTGTATTCTTTTTCTCTGGCCATTTTATAAACCTTTTTTCTAGACATTCGCTAATGATCTGTATGGAAAAATACATTAAATACAGGCGAATATACACCAGCAAATCAGTTTTTTGCACAAAAACGTCACTCCTAAACAGGCAATAAGAAGACAATCCCTGGAAAAGGCGATTTCAAAAAGTCAAGCCCCCTCATTTGCGATTTTTATTTATTGTGCCGATTTTTCTTCAATTAGCAATTTATGCCATTCTATTTGAATAGAATGATAAACAGTTATTTTATCGGCAAATCTATGCCATAATAAGGCGTGCCTTCACGTAATTCTAAGACCTGCTGTAATCCGCTATCTGCGGTTTTACATATGCGTTCTCGGTAATCTATGCGGATAGAAAGTTTGTCTATTTCCTTGCGTCGATTCTTGGATATATTCAAGAAGTCTAATTCTTGGTCTATTCCAAGATAACGACGATTCAGCAAATTTGCCGCAATTCCGGTAGTCGAACTACCACAGAACGGGTCAAGAATCCAGGCATTTTCTTTTGTGGACGCTTGTATTATACGAGCCAAAAGTGGTAAAGGTTTTTGTGTAGGGTGTTTTCCACAAGTTTTTTCCCATCGGCCGATAGCAGGCATTTGCCACACGTCTCGCATTTGCGTACCGCCATTGATTTGTTTCATCAATTCATAATTGTAGTAATGCGTGATGTTCTTATTCTTACGAGCCCATAAAATGAATTCTGTTGAATGGGTAAAAAATTTGCAGCTCAAATTTGGTGGTGGATTTGTTTTAGCCCAAGTGATACAATTGAGGATTCTAAAATTCAATTCATTCAACATTTGGGCAACTGAGAAAATATTGTGGTATGTGCCGGAAATCCAGATTGTACCATTTTCTTTCAAACGTTCACGACACACGGAAAGCCATTTGCGGTTAAATTCGTTGTCTTTCTCAAATCCTTGAGATTTGTCCCAATCGCCTTTATTAACACTGACTTGTTTTCCACTTTGAACGGATATTCCGCCATTTGAAAGAAAATACGGAGGGTCGGCAAAAATCATGTCAAATTGAAAATCAAGTTCAGAAAGGACTTTGACACAATCGCCCTTAACCAGATTGAAGTCGTGAGATCTTGATTTGAAGAAGACTTTAAGCATTGTGTTTTACCAGTTGTGGATACAGTAAAAAGGCACTAATATTATAAATGTTACGCCATAAGCCCGCCACCACCATGCCCTTTCTCTGAGTAAGCAGATGTCCACCCAGTTCTTCCTGAAATGCTTATAGATTTTGGTGGTTGAAGTTTTTTCGTTCCATTAGATATACAAATTTTTTTAAAAGGACATTCCTCCATCTTTTCTTTTGAGGACAATCCCTTAACAAACGGCGTATTAAGAATAGCTTTCTTTCCATCAGGACTATCACATGGATACATTTTGCCAATGAGGCTTGCACTATTCTTTTTGTTCCCTCGTTCGTAACAAATTTGGCATGTTTTATTTTGTGAAGAATGCCATGTAAAAATATGTCCTTCGTTATTACATTTGAAAAGAGCTAAAGATTCTTTACAAAATTGTGTTCCTATAACATTATATATAAAATAGTCCAATAAACAAGGGCTAGCCAATGATTCTGAAGGATGTTTTTTTTCCCAGATTTCCCATACGGTTCTCCATGCCAAAGCATTCTGCTCATCAATGTATCCATATTGATGGCAAAAGATATCAATAAAACTTGAAACAAGTGGAATTGATGTTTTAAGAATGCCGGTCCTCAAGGCCACCTTTATTGTATTAACGTCACTTGCCACATCAATTTTCTCAAAGCCTTTAACATTATTCCATATTTTCAGAACAACCATATCGCGAATAAACATATCTGTTTTCTTTCGTCCATACCCGGCTCCTTGACAATTAATTAACGCTTCGCGGAGTTTATAAATATCGTTATCAAAGCATTTTATTAATCTATATGGAGTTTTTCCGAGGCTGATAATAAATTCGGATATTTTTTTTGCGTATTGAATACGTTTATCATTTTGAGATAAATCGCTGATTTTGATAGAATTAAGAAATAAAGCTGGTTCATTTAGAATTTTTTCTTCATCAAAAATGGATTTATCGTTATTGAATATCTCTGCAAAGTCTGAAAACTTCCTAGAGCCCCTAAAATCTTGGTTGGCAGTCAAAAGTCTAATTCTACAAATATCCTCTTTTTTCAATCCGCATGTATCCCAAACAGATTCAAAGGCTTTTTTCCCGATTTGTTTATAAACAGCATATAAAGCATCAGCAACTTTTTCACACTGTTTTCTGTCTATTTTCGCGTCAAGAATTTTTTTGTGATTTTTTTCCCAATATCTATGGAAATCTGACAAAAATGGAAACGACTGGCCTAGGGCTTCCGTTTTACCAATCTCTGGATAATTGGTATAAAGAAATTCGTTAATTTTTTTTATAACAAGTCGGGCTTGATTTACATTCAAATCAGAGGCACTGCCGTATATTTTTTTTAGGTCTCTGCAAAATTGGGACAATTCATCCATATATATCACCTAAACAAGTTTTTCATCACTTGATTTTCCATGTCATTAATACAGTAAATATGTTCAAGTACATCAAAAGTCTCTTCCAAATTATTTTTTGCAGAAGCCCAGCCAATTCCATCTGTAAACCAGACGAATTCAAAATTCGGAATAGTCTTAGCCTCAATTGCAATTGTCTTATAACTTCTTGCAGTCTCGTTCAATTTCGAACCGCCGCTGCCGTAGAAATTCGTCTCGATGGCATAAATTTTCTTGTCCGTTTTTACCACGAAATCAAACCTTTTTTCCATTTTACCCTGGTTTGATATGGCGGATAAATCAATGTTCCATTTCTTGGAAATGTCAGAGACATACATTTCTTTGAAATAGTTCTTATCTTTCTTAAAGCCAGCTTTCTTAATGAAAAGTTCAACAAGATCTTCCATCAAATGACCACCACGATTTTTACGGCCATTGGAATCTAAACCGGTTTCAACTCCAGTTACATAATCTACTAGATTGCCAATCAGGTGATTTTGCATCAAATCAAACAACCCAGATTTTTCCATGAATTCCGAATAAACAGAAGAGTCATACACCATGCCACCAAATTCATAAACAAACATCCCATTTTCGTCACTTATAGGAATTTCCATACTGCGAACAGCTAAAAGAACAGGGATACATTTGACGACTTCTGGATATTTAACAAGAATAGACTCAAAATCCTGCTTGATATTTTTTGAACCAATCAATGAATTCAAAATATTTAACTCTATTTTGATTGAATCAACATTTCGGAACACTTTGTTGAAATCAACATAGTATGAATAGGTAGCAATGCTTTCTCGGAAAGTTTTCAACCAATTGATGAAATTCCGCTTTGCCATAGAGTCCTCCTAAAACAACCCAGCTACATTACTAATTAGCAGCTCGTTTATTGCTCCGCGTTTTTTTGCATTTGAATTAATCATTCTGGACGCAGAAACACGCTTTATTGAAAATTTTTGGTAGAGCTTGTCAAAGAAGTTGTCGTCTTCACGGACGTTCTTTGGATCTGAATTGCTCGTGACAACAAGCGCCTTGCGTCTAGAAATAGCCTTTATGAACTTTGCCAATTCAATTTGCTCTTTGTCACCAAAACCATTCTCGTTATACGAGGTGAATGCCGCAGTTTCTGTAAGAGGTCGATAGGGAGGATCGAGATAGACAAATGTTTTCGAATCAATAAAATCTTTGCATTGAGAATAATTACCAACAGACATCTTGACTTTTTTTAAAAGTCGAGAACATGCTTTTAAATTTTCAGCGTCACAAAGAAGGGGCTTTTTAGCATTGTTGAATGGGACGTTGAATAAGCCTTTTGAGTTTACGCGAAAGAGCCCGTTGAAACAGGTCTTATTCAGAAAAATAAAAAGAGCACCCTTTTCAAGATTTTCTTTCTTATTGCCGTTAACTTTCAACGAATTGAATCGTTCACGTTTCTCAAGATATAAAGCCTTATTTTCTTCTAACGATGAACTCCAATATTTTTCTTGCAGTTCCGCAAGTGTGTCAATTAAGCCGTTGCAATTCCTTTTTATCTGATTGTATGTATTTATAAGCTCAGGGTTGATATCGTTTATCAAGACATCATTCGGATGACACTTGGCAAGAACATCAAATAGAACAGCACCTCCTCCGACAAAAGGCTCGCAATACTTATCCACTTGAGAAGGATAGTACTTGCGGATTTCATCCAGAAGTTGGGTTTTACCACCGACCCATTTAACGAAAGGTTTTGCTTCTTGCTTCATATCTTGGAAGATAGTAAAATAAAATGGCACAAAAATACAAAATGGAAAAAGCTATTTCCGTTTCTTGTCGGGCATGTGGCGTACACCGAGACCACCAGGAGATTCTATCCACTCGGATTCTGGCCAAAGCTTGAATTTTAGCACGGATACACCCAAAAATCCATCATAAGTGGCAACGTCTCCCGTCAAAATTTCACCGATTATCATGCCACATCCGTTCGTTTTCTCAAACAATTTTTCGGCCTTAACTCGGTTTCTTTTGAGTTTTGCAAGAGCTTCTTCGCGGTCTTCCGCAGTCACTTTCTTCAGGAATTTGTTCCATCGTTTTTCCCACCGGACAATATCATCTTGCAAATCGTCCTCATGAGCACGAGATTTAGAAACAGCAACAGCAATCCGCTTGTTTGCAAACATTGTCGCGTTAGTTCGCCATTCAAATGTTTTTATGCCAGTAAGAATCAACTGCGCATATGGCGAACGAATAACAAAGTAGTGAGACGGTTTATCCTGCATTTGATGGCCTCCGAAAAAATATGCTTAATTTAAAATACACTAATGATGGTCTGCGGTCAAGCGGGGCGTTGCGGGGCCGGCGTCTGAGGCCCCGCAGAGGGGGTGTCCGGAAGATGCGAGAAGATGGCGGCTCTAGGCCGCCATGACGATGCAGCTGCAGGCAGGGGGATTCTTCCCCCTCCCTATAACGAGGAAGGAGCCGTCCTTGAGCACGCGGGCTTTTTCCCTGAAGTCGTCGAGCGTGTACCTGAAGCAGTCGTACGTGGCGAAGTTGCGGTCGCCGCCCTTGTTGGACTTCTTGTCTAGCCACGGGTGGTCGGTCAGGATGCAGTCGATGGATGCGTCTCCGAGCATGGAGAGGTCGCGGCCTTCGCCTTCTATCACGACGCAGCTTTCGTCGCCTTCGATCGTCTTGTACAGGCCCTTGGCGATGCGCTCGAATTTTACGCCGAGGTTGTCGTAGATGCGCGCGCGGACGGTTTCCTTCGGCTTGTCGGAGTTTTCGGAATAGGCGTCCTTGAGCGAGAATTCGCCCTTGTCCTTGAAA
Source organism: Fibrobacter sp. (assembly GCA_017642335.1). Lineage (GTDB taxonomy): Bacteria > Fibrobacterota > Fibrobacteria > Fibrobacterales > Fibrobacteraceae > Fibrobacter. The sequence continues at coordinate 5,851 of JAGCPF010000042.1, read as the reverse complement.
CAGGAGTAAATAATATTTGCGAGTGATTTCATGGACGGAAATATAGATCCGGCGGAGTGACAATTTGTGACATTTCATTGTTCAAAAAAAAATGAGAAATCTCTTGACAGGGGCCGCGCGAGGATGTATATTCAGTGAACAAATGTTCTAGTGCTCAAAATTTCAAAAAGTTGCGGTTTTACGCTTGTCCGCAGCAAAAGTGTGCGAGGCGAATGAAGCAAAATCAAGTTACTTGATTTTATTTCTGAGCCGATGCCACGGACGCCATAGGCGTCAAAGGAGTGAAAGATGAAGATAAAGGTAATGGATGCCGAGATTTCGGTGCAGAGAATCGGGAACGAGGATTACATCTCGCTAACAGATATGGCTCGTAGCCAAATGCAGGAACACATTATTTTCAAATGGCTTAGCACCAAAAGTACAATCGAATATTTGGGTGAGTGGGAGTCCCTCTACAATCCAGATTTTAATTATACCGAATTCGGTACAATTAAAAATATGGCAGGAAGCAACAATTTCGTCCTTTCGACAAAACAATGGATACTTTCCACTAATGCCCTTGGCATAGTGGCAAAAACAGGCCGATATGGGGGAACATTCGCCCATAGGGATATCGCCTATCATTTCGGAATGTGGATTAGTCCACGATTTCATCTACTTCTCATTCACGAATACCAGCGTCTCAAGGCTGCAGAACAGGCTCAATTGGGCTGGTCCGTGCGGCGAGAACTGTCAAAAATCAACTACCATATCCATACGGACGCAATCAAGCAAAACTTGATTCCCGCGACGCTTTCGAAGCAGCAGATGAGCATGGTTTATGCAAGCGAGGCAGACGTTTTGAACGTCGCCCTGTTTGGCTTTACCGCGAAGGAATGGCGCGATGCCCATGCCGACTTGCAGGGAAATGTCCGCGACTATGCGACGGTAAACCAGCTGATTTGCCTTTCGAATATGGAATCGCTGAATTCCGTATTGATTAAGGAAGGGCTGCCGCAGCCCGAAAGGCTGCAAAAGCTGAACCAGATAGCGATTTCGCAGATGACCGTACTGGAGTCGATTGGGGAAAACAAGTTGTTGAAATAAGCTAATAAGGTTTTAGGGGCTCTTGACCCATGCGAGTATCGCGCCGCCGAACGAGTCGTTTTCCATAGTGCCTCCGCCCCGAAAGATAGATAATACTAGCGACAGAAAATGACATGGAAAGAAGCCTGAAATAGATGCGCAAAATTGGAAATCGCATTTTGCGATTTCCAAATGGCTTTAAAGTCACAATTTGTGACTTTAGACGATGAACAATCTTGATGTCGCAGATTGCGACTTCAAGTTGACCAGCGACGTTCAAGGTCAAAAAAATTGACCTTAGAATCTGCGAAATTCGTCGAAAAAGAGCGATTTCGAGCAAAAAGGCAACTTGAGGTCAAAAATTTTGACTTCAAGTTGAGGTGAATCTATCACATGTGCAAATCTTGCACATTACTTTTCCATTTATGATTTTAAACCTCTCGAATTCGAGGGGGTAACTGTCGCAAATTTTGCGACAGTTCAATCTGTGATCAGCGAAGAAAAGGGCAATTTGCATTTTTTGCAAATTGCAAACCCAGACAAACCCGTAAAACCAATAAGCCGCTTTAAGGTCACAATTTGTGACCTTATAAAAGACGCCATCTTTAAAGTCGCAAATTGCGACTTTAAACATAAATCTTGAAGTCAAAAATTTTGACTTCAAGTTGGGACGGGGGCAACTTGTGCAAAAATTGCACAGGTTCCTTTTTGGAACATATGGGTTAATTCAATGCCGATTGTATGAGAAAAATCGAGGAAAAACCGCTAGAACCAACTGTCGAAGACATGCCGATTACCCGGCAAATTCTTGTCATCCGAGATAAACAGGTTATGTTGGACCGCGACCTGGCGACACTCTACGGGGTGGAAACGAAGCGTATCAATGAGGCTGTTAGGCGAAATCCAAGGAAATTCCCTGAAAGATTTTGTTTTCAGCTCGAAAAAGACGAATTTTTAGTTTTGAGGTCGCAATTTGCGACCTCAAAGAAGAGCGAAAGTTTGAGGTCACAAATTGTGACTTCAAAAAAGGAAACTCGCGGTGGTCGACAATATTTGCCATTCGCCTTCACAGAACAGGGGATTGCCATGCTTGCTTCTGTTCTGCATAGCGACACGGCCATCACGGCGACCATCCAAATCATGGATGCTTTCGTCGAGATGCGGCATATCCTGCTCCGGAACGGCGGTCTGGTCAACCGCCTGTCCAATGTGGAGTCAAAAATGCTCGAGCAGGACGCTCGCTTGCTGGAACACGAACACGTTTTTCTTTAGCAAGGAAGAATTCACGCTGGACGAGGTGCTAAAGAAGTCGGAAGAAAAACGGATTGAGCTGGAGAACAGCAGCCGAGATGAGCACATCAACTTGTAAGGGGTATTTACAAGTTGCCCATGAAAGGGTGGCAAAAATGAAAAACAGTTGCTTTTACACGTTGTTTATATTATATTTTGTAGTTGTATCAACTGCGAGGCACATATGGCAATGTCAATTCTACAAATCCGCGTAGACGATAATCTCAAGAACGAGGTGAGCGACCTGTTCGAAAGGCTCGGGATGGACATTCCAACCGCGGTCCGTATTTTCTTCAAGCGGGCTATCATCGAGAGGGGACTTCCGTTCAACGTGAACGAAATCCCTTCTGCCACCACGCAAGACAACAGTCGGCTGATGCAAGCCCTGTACGCGCTCAACGACGAGGCCCACAAGAACGGAACCGCCGGGATGAGCGAGGAGGAAATCGAAGCCGAGATCAAGGCGGCTAGGGCCGAGAGGAAAAAGAAACATGGTGTACGCAGTCGTTGATACTAGGCATTGCCCAAAAGAAGTATATTCCCATTATTGACAACAATATTATTGAGGAATATCGGGAAGTCCTACAAAGGGAAAAATTTAATTTCTCGTTAGATTATCAGAATTCTTTTATTGACGAGATTTCAAAATACGCGGTCAATGAGCCGGTAAAAGAGTCTGGTGTTGTTTTGCCAGATATGGATGACAAGATTTTCTACGATGTTGCTTTCGCTCATCAGGATAAGAAAGCCTTTCTTGTGACGGGGAATTTAAAACATTTTCCAGGATGCCCTTTTGCAATATCGCCCAAGGATTTTTACGAATTGATTAAGCCCGCTCCATCTGGATTTATTGTAAATGAACCTAGCATTGATTATGACACTTCCAAACTGATGCAAGCCTTGTATGCACTCAATGACGAAGCCCACAAGAACGGGACTGCTGGGATGAGCGAAGAGGAAATCGAGGCCGAAATCAAGGCTGTTCGTCATTCCCGCGCATCAGGATTATGACGTCGTTTCTGTCGAAGTCAGTGCCGAAGGCTTGCTGGTAGCTCGATTCCAGCGCCGCTTGCGGGGTGCAGCTTTCCCTGAACAGGACCATGCCGCTGTCCAGGCATTCCATGTCGAGTTCGCCGTCGATGTCGATGCATTCCGGCCGGAACGTGGACCATAGGCAATAATCGGAGAACCCTTCCCGGATGTCGTCTTCGAGCAGGTTGTCGCCCGTGCCCGCCTGAATTTTCAGGAACGCCTTTGCGCTCTTGACCCATGCGAGTATCGCGCCGCCGAACGTGTCGTGTTCCATAGTGCCTCCGCCCCGAAAGATAGATAATGCGCGTGACAGAAAATGACATGGAAATTATGGCGAAAACGGTACAATTAATTTTCGAGAAATCTCTTGACACGGGCCGCACGAGGATGTATATTTAGTGAACGGACGTACAGATCCGTTCTTGTGCGCCTGACTTGAGATTACGACAATCCCTGCGACAGTCGGCATAGGCCTTGCGGCCCGTACGTGCATCCGCGGTGGGGTTCATCAACCTTCTTGTTGATGTTGTTGGATAGCTGGCAGGAGAAGCAGCCTGCTCGAGTGTGTGGCGAAAGCCGCACCAGGTAACGCCGGGGAAAGCCCCCGCCAACAGCACCGCAAGAGCATCCCAAATAAAACTACTAGAAAGCTAAGGCTCAACATACGTTGTGCGTCTGCGTATTTGCGCCTTCGTATTGTTATTAAAGAGAGGTTTTTTATGAGCAATCGAAAGATTGAATCTCACAATATCCATATTGATTCTGATTACATCAACTGGATTACGGAACTAAAGCAGCGTTACCGCTCGGCACAGGTAAAGGCGGTCATCAAGGTAAATGCCGAAAAACTGCAGTTCAACTGGCTGCTGGGGCGCGACTTGGTGCGCAAAAAGGCCGAGGAGCGCTGGGGTACGGGAGTCGTGGAACAGCTCAGCCTGGATTTGCGGCGGGAGTTCCCTAATGCAGACGGATTTTCAGTGTCGAATCTGTGGTTTATGAAGAAATGGTACTGTTTCTATACGCGGAAAGGGGCTAATCAAATTCTCTACCAAGCTGGTAGAGAATTAGCCAAAACTAAGTCTAACCGACTTGACAGAGAAAAACTGCAACAGCCTGTTGCAGAATTAGACATGGCAAAACTGCACCAAGTTGGTGCAGAATTACCAGCAATCTTTGCCGGTATCCCTTGGCGTCACCATGTAGAAATTATCACGAAATGCAAATCTGTAGATGAGGCCCTGTTTTACATCAAAAAAACTGTGGAACAAGGGATGAGCCGCGCTGCGTTGATCAACTGCATCAAGGCAGATCTTTACAGCCACCAAGGCAAGATTGTCAACAATTTTACCGAAAAACTGCCCGATTTGCAGAGCAAACTGGTTCAAGATGTGCTGAAAGAGAACTACGATTTCGGCTTTGCGACTGTTGGTCACGAAATTTACGACGAGGCTGAACTGGAAGAAGCCCTTACGAAGAATGTCACCGATCTCTTGCTCGAAATGGGTACTGGTTTCGCCTTCATCGGACGGCAAAAAGAGGTACTTGTTGGTGGGCGCAGCCGCAAAATCGACTTGCTGTTTTACCATATCCGCCTGCGCTGTTTCGTCGCCTGCGAACTGAAGGCAAAGCCGTTTGAACCGGAATTTGTCGGCAAGCTGAACTTCTACGTGAACGCGGTAGATGAGTTGCTGAAGGCACCCGAGGATAATCCGACAATCGGGCTGCTGATTTGTTCCAACATGGATTCGACCGACGTACAGTGGTCTTTCCGTGGGCTGGGCACGCCGATGGGGGTTGCGACATACAACAACATCCGCATCAAAGATGCGTTGCCTTCGAAGGAACTGTTGGAAGAGCGCATGCGCCTTCTGCAAAAGGAAATGCATACTACGAAACGGCTCATTCGGAAAAAAGGCGAATAGCGCGTTCATGGAGGGCGAGACGGTGTGGCTTACGCAGGCGCAAAATCGTGCAAAACGAGTGTCGCAAAATCAAGCTTGCTTGATTTTATGACCGAGTTGCAGCCGATTGCACGTAGTGCAAATGGCGGAATTGTTCAATGTTCAGAGACAAGCGATTACAAAACACATCAAAAACATCATAGAATCCCATGAGTTAGAGGAAGCGGCAACTAGTTCCATTTTGGAACTAGTTCAAAAAGAAGGTCGTTAGGCAAATCAGGTTCTTAAGGAATTTTAATTTCAACTTCTTTTTCTGTAAATGTATAGTCCATTTTTTCCTCTCTTTGGTTATTGTTCCTTATTTCAACAATTGCCAGACGCCCTTTACCTTGGAATGTTCGGAATTTATGTAGCCGAGTTCTTTCAGGTCGTTTACAGCTCGCTTGATTGTTCTTTCGCTAACGCCAAGGTTATCGGCAAGCCAAGACAACCTTGCCTTCGGATTGATTTTTAACGCCTCGAAAACATCCTCTACAATTTTCGATGGAAACACAGGAACCTTT
>JAGCPF010000041.1 GCA_017642335.1 Fibrobacter sp. | reverse complement strand
CATTCTGTTGCCGTCCGAAACCTTCCAGATTCACACATATATTTGTTAGTCGGGTTTACTGCACCAGTAACGATTCGTCCATCAACACATGTTAATCCATAAGTATCATTATAAAATTCAACTTCTTTTTCCGATGCAACACGAAAAGCTCCTTTTTCGCAAACATATATGTTGCTATCTACAACATTTCCTGTAACCACGCGTCCATCATCAAAGCATTCTAAACCATATGTATCGTATTCGAGAACTGAAGCTTTTATCCAAGAACCCGACCTGCAAATTACATAGGAAGAATCCTCCATTCCAAGAAAGTCTTCCCGAATCTTATTACATTCTGGCAATGCCTTTACGGTATCCTTCACGCAACTCTTTACTTTATTGTCATTTCCGTCGCCGTCCTTGCAGGTGGACTTTGCGGCATTGAAAGCCATCTCCACTCCCGCTTCGGATTCCATATTATACATAGAATAGGTCTTGGAATCGGTCGTGCCATCGGCATTCTTGATGGTCACGGCAAGGTCTTTGCCGTCCACCGTGTAGATGTATTCCGCGTCGTCTCCAAAATTATCCTTGCGGACAAAATGCCATGTGCTTATATCGGTCTTAACCATGGCATCGCAGGCACCCACTTCGGTGCAAGTCTCGTTCACAGTAATTTCGGGTTCAAGAATTTCTGTTGGTCGCGAGCTACTGGATTTAGCAGAACTACTTGAAGTTGCATCGTCGTCATTGTTCGATGAACCATCACTTTTCTTGCTGGACGAAGACACTGGCTTTGTTTGATCGTAGGACTTGAACCACTTTGCGCCATCGCATTCGTAGTTCTCTTCAAGTTCGGTCACATAGACCTTCTCGCCGATGACATCCTCGCTGCACTCGTAGGTCTCGAGTTCCGCCTTGTCCGCCACTTCAGCAGGTAAGCCACTTTCATTCGGCGAAGACGATCCCTTGCCACTACAAGCACAAATAGCGAGTATCATTACAAACAAGACAAAAAACAAGCCTGTCTTTTTCATAATAACCCACTTTATATTTTCAACTAGAACACGACCAAGTCGTTCTTGTGGATGAGTTCGTCCGGGACATCCTTGCCCAGGACCTCATGGACCTGTGCCGTCTTCTTGTGCAGCACGAGCTTGAGCGTCTCGCTGTCGAAGCCGGCGACACCGCGCGCGACCGCATCGCCAGAGGGGCTCAGGACCTCGATGAGGTCGCCCTTGTCGAAATGCTTCTTCACGGCGCACACGCCTACGGGCAACAAGCTAGAATGCTTTTCGCGGAGCGCCTTCACGCCGCCCTCGTCCACCACCACGGCCCCGCGCGGAGTCGTGACGAAACTGAGCCAGCGCTGGCGGCTGTTGAGCTTTTTCTTGGAACCCACAAAGAGCGTACCCTGCGCATTTTCGAAAAGCACCTGGTGCGGCAACACCTTCATGCCGCTCGCGAGGAAGGCGTTGCAGCCGCTCTTCGTCACGTTGCGGATGGCTTCGAGCTTGCTGCGCATGCCGCCGGTACTCACCGCGGAACCCGTCTCGCCGGGCTTGCCGGCAAGGGCGAGCACTGCAGGCGTAATCTCAGGCACAAAGCGCAACAGGCGGGCGTTGGGGTTCTTCTTCGGGTTGTCGTCGAAGAGGCCGTCCTCGTCCGTGAAAATCAAAAGCAAGTCGGCATCGAGGAACAAAGCCACGTCGCTCGAAAGTTTGTCGTTGTCGCCCACCTTGATTTCGGCGACCGCGAGGGAGTCGTTCTCGTTGATGATGGGCACAATTTTGCGCGCCAGCATCGCCTTGATGGTGTTCTGCAAGTTCTTGTAGCGGGTGCGGTCGCGGAAGTCGTCGGCAGACAAAAGAATCTGGCCCACCGAGAGCTGCATCCAGCGGAACATTTCGCGGTAGGCGTACATGAGGTCGATCTGGCCCACAGCGGCGCAGGCCTGCTTTTCGGCAAGCACGGTCGGCTTTTCCTTGTAGCCCAGCTGGCTCATGCCGGTGCCCACGGCACCGCTTGTGACAATCACGACTTCCTTGCCCGCTTCCATGAGGCGGGCGACGGAATCTGCAAGTTTCTGGATATAGCGGGTACGTACACCGCCCTTCTCGGAATCCACCAAAATTCGGGACCCGATTTTCACCACGATACGGCGGGATTCATCTAAAATATTCTTACGAAGTTCACTCATACAACTAAAAAATAGAATGTATCAGCGCAACGAAAAAAGTCACCGGGAAAAAACTAGCGGAAAATAGCCGTCTTGCCGTTTTCGAACCGGACTATCCTGGTTGAACCAGTCGCCTTTAGCGAACCCTGCCAGATGCCGCTGCGGATAAAGACGCCGTTCACGTCGAACTCGCTGTAGCGCAGGCCCAGCAAGGAACCGCCCACCGGAGCCCCGCGCGAAATGAAGAGCGGCTTATCCGTAGAATCAGGAGTCGTCACATCCGCAGAATCACTCTGCTGGACGCCAGCGGAATCCTTCGGTTGCTCACCTACCGGAGTTTTTGCCGACGTGTCTGCCAGAACCTTTTTCTGCGGAAGACGCACCATATCCTCTTCGGAAATTCCGCCACCTGCGCCACCTCCAGCCGGTGAACACATGCAAGGTGAACGATCTTGTTCACACCGAGTCGCATGGTGCATACGACAACCTTCAACGAAATTTTCATCCACAACCCTATCTATCAGATTTTGGGCGCTATCCTTTGTCATGTTGAGAATTCCCCATTCCTGCCACTTCATAAACTCGTAACGCAAGACCTCTTTTATAGTATGCCTGAACACAAACGACACCGCTAGAGAATCATTAGGAATCCAACCATAAACTCGAATTTCCGCAATACGAGGATTAGAAAATACAGCATAATCCGTATCTAGTGTCGAATAATAAACAAGTCCATTCTCTAAGGAGCAGTTAACATAAGAAGTATCAACATTGCAAGTTTTTGTCGTGTCTATATTCAAATAGCCATTTTCAAACTGCAAACTGGCCCACTTCACGCCAAAAACGGACCACGCCGAAGCAACGAGAAGTAGAATGCACATTGATATCAGTCTCATGTATCCTCCTTTTTTAGCAACAAAAAACTAGCGGAAAATCGCCGTCTTGCCGTTCTCGAACCGAACTACCCTAGTTGAACCAGTCGCCTTCAGCGAACCCTGCCAGATGCCGCTGCGGATAAAGACTCCATTCGCGTCGAACTCGCTGTAACGCAGGCCCAGCAAAGAACCGCCCACCGGAGCCCCGCGCGAAATGAAGAGCGGCTTGTCTGTGGAATCGGGAGTCGTCACGCCGACCGAATCATTCGGCTGCGCAACAACAGAATCCGTCGGTTGCTCACCTACCGGAGTTTTTGCCGACGTGTCTGCCGGGACGAGTTCCGCTGATTCTGCCAGAATTTTTTTTTGAGGGAGGCGGGCAGCGTCCTCATCGGAAAGTCCGCTACTCAAACCGCCTCCATACGGTCCCCAATTTGGACACTGCGAAGGATCTGTATCACATACTTTTTTATGGAGAATGTGACGATTATTCATTTGCAGCGAATCCGGCAAAATGCGGTCCAATAAGCGCTGAGCACTATCCTTCGTCATAACGATAATTCCCCATTCGACCCATTTTATGAACTCATAGCGCAATATTTCCGTCAAGGAACGCGTATTCGGAGCCGTTTGCAAGGCATAGACAGAAGCTTTTGCAATACGAGGCATAAAGAACACTGCAACAGCAGTATCCAATGTCGAGTAATATGCCAAACCATTTTCCAGCGAACAGTTGATATAGGACGTATCGACATTGCACGTTTTTGTCGTATCGATTTCTAGATACCCTTTCTCAAAACTAACGCCCGCATCAATAGAGAAAATATTGGACCACGCAAAAACAGCGAGAAGCAGAACGCACACTGATATCAGTTTCATATAACCTCCCCAATCCATACCCATACACCATGAGTCCGGCAAAACAACCGGGTAAGATGTTCACGACATTAATCTATATCCGTCGCTTACAAAATGCAAGCGCCGCTAGGCTATATTTCCATTCAAAACGGCAATTTTTGTCGTTTATCTACAAACAAGCAGTCGGATTGCATCCAAGCGAATTTGCGGGTTCGAAACGGTCTTCTTCCATTCCTGCACGTTCTTGCGCAGTTGCTGAAGCTGGGCGCTGTTGCCGCCCTTGCCGCGCATGGTCAGCAAGTGGTTCATGCGCTGGTATTCCTGCTCGCACCGGGCCTCGACTGCTGCCGAAGCGCCTTCCGCGTATTCCTTGGCCGAAGCCATCGCTATGCGGCGGGCGGCAGAAAAACCTTCTTTCGCAAAGAACTTGAGCGTCATGTCGACAGCGGGATTGCCCTGCGGCACGCCCACGTCCTTGAACTGTCCACAACGCAGCGATTCCACGAGATCGGAATGGTCTTCACCCTTGGCATCGACAACGACACTCACGTACCTGGGGCCAGCAATATCGGCGACGCCCCATTCTTCGAGTACGGGCAATTCCACCAGGAAATTGTACTGCATCATGAGCCCGCGCATTCCCGAGTTCTGCCAGATGTTACAGGCTACGGCACCATGCGAGAGTCCCGTTTCGAAATCGATGACGCCCTGCGCAAGTGGATGCTCCAGGCTCACAAAGTCGATTTCGTCGTGGATCATCGCCGTCGCGCGGTCGAACGTAACCGTAAGCGAAACATTTTCGGAGCCCTGTTCCTCCTCGGATTCAGCGACGGCAACCATGCTCTGCGACGGCATTCCGGGAATCGTCCCGGCTTCTACCTGCGGCCCCATCGTCACCACGCTGCAGTTCGGGATGGAACTCGGCTCAACGTAAAGTCCCCTGTCTCGAAGCGAATCCACAATCAGGGTTTCCAGTTCCGGGTCAACATCGAACCGACGAATTTCATCGGTAATTTCCTTCGCCTTCTCCGGATTGCGGGAATTAAATTCCAGCAGCTTGTCGCGGCCCTTCTCGATGTTCTTGCGCATCTGCTCGCAATCCTTTTTCACCTGCGGGATCACGCTGGCGACAAATTTCTCGAGGCAGCCCTGCGGATCAGCCAAGGCCTCGATGAGGCTGTCCGTATACTTGAGGAAAAGTTCGCCACCGCTCATGAGCGGAGCGCCGAAGGCGTTCAGGCCTTCGTTGTACCAGCGGAACATGACTTCCTGCCCAGAACCGGCAACATACGGCACGTGGACCACGATGTCCTTTGTCTGCCCGATTCTGTCGAGGCGACCGATGCGCTGTTCCACCAGGGCGGCATCCAGCGGCAGGTCGAAAAGCACCAGGTGGTGCGAGAACTGGAAGTTGCGGCCTTCCGAACCGATTTCGGAGGCGATGAGCAAGTTGGCGCCATCCGGGCGGCTGAACCACGCCGCGGCCTTGTCGCGCGCCATGATGGACATATTCTCGTGGAACATGGAGAATGTTCCCTCGCCCAAGTATTCCGTAAGCAAGTGGCCCAAAGCCTGCACCACGTCGATAGATTCGCAAATCAGGAGGACCTTTTCGTCCTTGTACTCCTTCAGGAATTTCTTCAGCCACACAAAACGTTCGTCCATGGCCCAGGCGTCGGCATACGGGGTGCAGAGCAACCCGTTTTCCTGGATATCCGTAGACGCGTCAAGGTTTTTCTCGGCGGCGATATTCACCATCTCGCGATATTTCGGGTCCGGTTTGAGACAGATTTCGTCAAGAACTCGCTTGGGGAATCCGCCTACGCCCTTGCGGGTATTGCGGAACACGACCGAGCCCGTGCCCATGGCATCGACGATGCGACGCATCCATTCGCCGGCGGGCATGCTCTTGGAATTTTCCTGTTCGAGCCACGGACGGATGGGGGAATTTTTCGGGACGGATTCGTAAAGGTCGTCCCAGCTCATATGGTGATTCGGGTCCGTCGGCAACTTGCTCAGGTCGTTTACCAGTTTGCGATAGGTTTCCTGGGACTTGATGAACTCGTTGTAATCCGCAAATCGGGCAGGGTCCAGCATGCGCAGTCGGTTAAACTGGGATTCCGGGTGCAGCTGCAACGGCGTACCGGTCAAAAGGAGGATGCCCTTGGACTTGGCCAGAATGGCGTTCGCAAGCATGTACTCGCGACTGGTGAAACCGTCCTCGCATACAAGGTGGTGCGCCTCGTCGATGATGGTCATGTCCCAATTCGTCTTGAGCAAGTCCTCGATAAGGGCGGGCTGTTCCATCAGGAAGTCAATCGAACAGATGATGTCGCTGCTCTGCAGGAACGGGTTGGGCTTTTCCTCTTCCTTGTCGACAGCGACAAAAAGTCCGCGGATATAGCCCTCGTCTACCAGGGTAAAGAGCTGGTTGAAGCGGCGCTTCATCTCGATCATCCACTGGTGTTTGAGCGTCTCGGGAACAATAATCAGCGTGCGGGACACGCGGTTGCGGGCCTTGAGCGCATGCCAAATCATGCCGGCCTCGATAGTCTTGCCAAGCCCCACTTCGTCAGAAAGCATGAGCCTCGGCAACGTCGAGCTGGCGCAGGCGCGGTAGCACAGGTAGTACTGGTGCGGAATCATGTCCACGCGCGGACCGATCATTCCGCGGACGAGGGACGACTGCCACTTGCACGAAAGTTTCATGGCATTCTCGCGACGGGCGAATTCCTTGCACGAGAACGTCTCATTGTTGACCAACGCCTTGAAAAAGTCCGCCGGCCTGGAGGACACCTTGGAATTCAGTTCGGATTCCTTTATCTCGCGGCCACCGCGGCCCACATACACGATAAGTCCGCCAGCGTCGCGCACGGACTCCACGACAAAAGACACGCCCTTCTCGTTCTTGGCCGTTTCCCCGGGCTGCAAGACATACCTATCGACAGGAGCGCTATCTGTCCTGTACATACGACACTGATTTACTGCGGGAAAATTAAACTTGACAGTCCTTCCCTGAATTTCGGTGACTATTCCTAATCCCAAATCGGGTTCAAGTTGGCTGACAAAACGCTGGCCGGGCATAAATGCTATCATAGAGCCCCAATTTAGTTTTTTTTGAGGATTTCGGCATACCCCGATGCATCTAAATACTAAATTATAGGGCGAATATGAAATGGTTTTACATTGACGAAAGCATAACCGAAGGTGACCGGAGGCAGGGCCCCTTTTCTATCGACGAAATCCGGAACCTTGCCAAGGAAGGCAAAATTACGAGTTCGACGCTAGTATGGCACAGCGGCGAGGAATCCTGGAAGGCCTGGAGGGATGCCAAGGCCGAGATTGACCAGAACGACGCCAACCAGGACAAAATACTCCAGGAAACGATCAACGAGATTCTCAAGCAGCAGGTCCTGACCAAGCACTACGCCGGTTTCTTTATCCGTAGCCTCGCCATAAGCGTGGACAGTTTCATTCTCGGCATCGCGGGGATTATCGTCCTTGTCGTCATGAGTGGCGCAGGACTCCTCAACATCCAGGAACTAATGCAATATTCCGAAGCGTTCGCTACAACCCCCTCCCTCGAGACCATGAACAAGTTCTTCAGCGCGCCCGGGATGGACATGTTCGTGACGATTTCCTTTTTTATGCAGACGGTCTACTTCGTCATCATGCACGCACTGTTCGGTGCGACCATCGGCAAGAAGCTTTTCCGCATCCACGTGGAAACCAGGACGGGCGACAAGATAACGTGGCTCGGTGCCATCATCCGCTACTTAGCAAGCCTCATGAGCATGATGCTCTACTGCCTGGGCTACCTGACCGTCCTCATCGACCCCAAGCGCAGGGGCCTTCACGACTTTATCGCAAGTACATGCGTTGTCTATAACACACCCAAGACTATACAAATCACGGAGAAATAACTATGGATCAGTTTGTCGTCCCCCAAGTCAAAGGGCCCGTTGACGGCGAAGTAGAAATCTCTGGTGCAAAGAATGCCGTTCTCGCCGTCATGGCGGCGACTCTCCTTGCCGACGGTATATCCGAAATCACGAACGTCCCGCACCTCAAGGACATGAAGACCATGTCCGACGTGCTGCGCGTCATCGGCTGCCGTATCAGCGGCGGAAGCCACGTTCTCAAGATTGACACCCGCGGCGCCGACCACCTCGAAGCCCCCTACGAGCTTGTGAAGACCATGCGCGCGAGCTTCTACGTGCTTGGACCGCTCGTGGCCCGCTTCGGACGTTGCCGTGTTTCGCTCCCCGGCGGATGCGCCTGGGGCCCTCGCCCCGTGGACCTGCACCTCAAGGGCCTCGAGGCGCTCGGCGCGAAAATCACCGTGACACACGGCTATGTCGAAGCCACTTGCGAAGGTCGCCTGCCCGGCGGCAACTTCAACTTCCCGATTTCGAGCGTGGGCGCGACGGTAAACGTGCTCATGGCCGCGACCCTTGCCAAGGGCGTTAGCGTCCTCCAGAACGCCGCCCTCGAACCCGAAATCGACAACCTGATCGACTACCTCACCAACATGGGCGCCAAGATTCAGGGACGCGGCACGCGCACGCTCACCGTGCAAGGCGTCGAGAGTCTCCGCCCCGGCAACGGCAACACCATCCCCGACCGCATCGAGGCGGGCACGTTCCTGTGCGCCGCCCCCATCACCCACGGCCGCGTGAAGGTCACCAAGGTCATCCCGGAACACATCGCGTCGACCCTCGACGCCTTCCGCGAAATCGGCTGCAAGGTCACCACCGGCACCGACTGGGCCGAGGTGGACGCCCGCGACGTGCAGCTCAAGCCCATCAGCATTTCCACGCTGCCCTTCCCCGGGTTCCCCACCGATATGCAGGCGCCACTCATGGCGACTCTGCTCGCGGTCCCGGGCAACAGCCTCATCCAGGACACCGTCTACAACGACCGCTTCAAGCACGTCGCCGAGCTCGAACGCCTCGGCGCGAGCATCCAGCTGAACGGCAACACGGCAACTATCAAGGGCGGGCTCCCGCTCGAAGGCGCCGACATCATGGGCTCCGACCTGCGCGCCAGTGCGGCCCTCGTGCTCGCCGCCATGATGGCCGAAGGCGAGACGACCATCAGCCGTATCTACCACCTGGACCGCGGCTACGAGGATTTCGAAGCCAAGATGGCAAAGATTGGCGTAACCGTCAAGCGCGTCAATCCGGACGCCGTCGAAGACTAGCCTCCCTCAAAAAAAAATAAGGCGGATTGTCGCGATCCGTCTTTTTTTTTGCGCTCAAGAAACAAAAAATCCCCGCTCCGTTTGATGTGAGCGAGGATCTTCTGAGGAAATTTTCAATTTCGAAATTACTTTTCGATTTCGTACTGAGCAACAAGGTTGCCTTCATCGTCCAGAGCGCGGACAATGTTTTCGTCACGCTGGAGAGTGAGGTTAGCCTTCTGGCCTTCGGCAGTGATGAGTTCCACGGACATAGAGCCGTCGGAGTTCTTCACTGCTGCGATGGAGTTGCCCTGGGCGTCCTTCTCGTAGTAAGAATCGCCGGAAGCGAGCGGGTTGGAGCCGGTCCAGAATTCAATGGTATTGAGCACGAGGCCGTCCACCAGGAACAGGCAGATGCTGTACACCGGGAAATAGCTGAGGAAGAAGTGGACAATGGAGTTGAGCCACTTGTTGCCAAGCGTTCCGTTCCACTTGTGAAGCTTGTTGAAGCAAGCGTTAGAGCCGTAGCAACCGGTAAGCACAATTATACCGGCGCAGAGGAGAGTGCAGATACCTTTTTTCATTTTTTTGCTCCTTGAGGGTTGTTTTTGAATGTCCCAAAATATAACTAAAAATGTTTTTTTTGGGGATTAAAAGCATATTTTTTTATTTTGTTTGACGTACGTCACAGCCGGCGGGGAGAGCCGAAAATTATGTAACTCCTTAATTTTCAACCACTTATAAAAATTTGGTGACGAAAAATAAAGTCTGGGAGACTCGGTTCCCATCTTTACCGGGAAAAAGCGGAATCCGGGAACGTTCCGGCAGCAAAAAGCGGGTTCCGGCAAGCCGGGAAAAGCACGCACGCCCGACGATTCAAACACCCATTCCTCGAGAGCACGCTCCAGCGTATCGCCAAAATCGAGGGGAACGGCGGGAAATTCCCAGGTTCCCGCATAAGGCGAGCCAGGCTGCCTCCTGCGCATCAGGACCTTCTCACCATATCCGACAATACCCATCGCAACTAGCATTATTCCTCCTGAAGCCTAAATATTTTTTTTCTTCGCTCTATCAAATTTTTAACTAATTTACAATTTAGGAATCCCGCAGGCCAACAATCCCGCGGAAAAGGTAATACCATATGACACTCACTCTAGGGAGATTTTTCGCATTCGTTGCGTTTGCCGTATCGGCCTCTTTTGCATCCAAGCAACCTCTCACCGTATGGATCATGCCCAACGGCGCCTCCCCCAAGGACAAACTCGAACAGACCCTCGCCGAATTCACAAAGCAGACGGGAATCCCGACCACGGTCCAAGTGCTAGACTGGGGCGACGCATGGAACAAGATTTCCACGGCGCTTGAATCCGGCGTAAAAGCCCCCGACGTACTGCAGCTCGGCACTACGTGGGTTCCCTATTTTGCAGCAAGGGGCGAAATCAAGCCACTCAATCCGCTCCTTTCCAAGATAGACCCGGACAGGTTCATCCCCATAACCTGGAGCACGACGCACATCGACTCCGACACGACAATCTATTCTGTTCCCTGGTTCATCGACATCCGGCCCGTTCTCGGAAACAAGCGCATCCTCAAGAAAAACGGCATCACGCGCGAATCCATCGCAACATACCAGGGATTCATGGACGCGGTCCGCAAGATAAACGAGACCAAGGAAACGCTTGATGACGGAATCAAGGTCAGGGCATATGCGTTCCCGGGCAAGAGCGACTGGAACATCACACACAACTTCGCCCCCTGGATCTGGAGCAACGGCGGCTCTTTCGTAAAGAAGGATTCAACCGGCAAGTGGCATGCAAACATCATGGACGAGCGGACCCTGCTCGGCATCGGCCGCTACCTGAAGTTCATCCTCGACTCACTCGTCTCGCCCGAAGCCCTGCAAAAAAACTCCGCCCAGATCGCGCAACAGTTCAACAACGGGGAAATCGCCTTCATCATCCACACGGTTGAAATCATCATGCAGACACGCTTCCAAGGCGACCAGGGCGGGCTTTCGAACGCACGTATCGGCACGGACAGCGTTGACGTGTTCCCCATCCCACTGGGAACCGAAGGCAGTGTGAGCTTTGTCGGCGGCAGCAACCTCGCCATTCCGGCAAAGAATAACCGCCCCGAAGCAGAGGACCTGCTCCTGTACCTCACGCAGGACAACAACCAGGACGCCTATACCAAGCAAATCGGGTTCCTCCCGACATCCAAGAACGTGCTCGAATCCTGGTCCACCGACCCCGTCTACAGCGAGCTCATCAAGTCCCTCGAAACGGGGCGCACCTACACGACCATCCCGGAATGGGGCGATATCGAGCAGATGCTCGTAGCCATGTTCAGCGCGGTATGGGACCAGCTTGAAATTCCAGCCCTCTACTCCGACGAAAAACTCTACAACATTTTCATGGAGTATACCGAACAAATAAACAAGAGGCTCGGCTACAAGGGAACCTCGGTCATGACACTTGCCGAGTTCCAGGCCCTCTGGAAAAAGATTATCGAAACGCCCGTCGAGCCCGACAAACCGAAAGAGGCCACGAGCACAGACCACATCCGGAACAACCTGCGCATCGCGCCATGGCTGTTCGCCATCCTGTTCGTATTCGGATTTGCATCCGCATATAGACGCAAAAGGAAAAAATAAGACCCATGGCAGGCAACGACTTCAAGACGACCCGGATTTCCAAGAGCATCATCTTCAAGAGCATACTCCTCTTGATTGTCTCCATGTCGCTGATTATCGTCTCGGGGACAGCGTTCTTCACGCAGCGCCAGCTCAGCCTCATCTTCGAATGGAGCCACAACAACAACTCCAGCCTGCTGCAACAGGCCTCGATGTCGGCCCACAGCGAGATGCACCAGTTCGGCAGCACGCTCGAGCTGCTAGCCAGGACATCGGCCATCCAGAGCATGATTCCCGACACGGCGGCCAGCTACCTCAAGAGCTACAACATCTCATCCCTGTTCATCTCCGGTGAAACCATATCGCTGTTCAACCGCGAGAAAAAGATGATATGCGACAACTCCATGCTGAACTCGGCCCCCGCCGTCTACCCCATCGACTTTACCAGGATAACGCCGCACCGCCCCCTGATTTCACCGTGGTACCGCGACGAAAGCAATACGCCCACTAGGGCATTCGGAACGGCGGTCACCGACCTTACCGCAGGCGACGGCAGCCTGGTCGGCAATTTCTCGTCCAAGCGCCTGTGGAAAATATTCTCGGAGCACCACATCGGTAAAAACGGATTCCTCGTCGCCATCAACGCGAACGGCGAAATCCTCTACCATCCCGACCTGAAAAAATGGCTAAATGGAATCCACAAGATTTCCGAAATCGGCATCAACGACATCGACCCCAAAAACTACGAAATCAAGACGGCGACATTCATCACGCTGAATGACGGCAACACCTACCTCGCCAACTACGTGTACGACTCCAACTACGACCTCGGGCTATTCGCCTTCCAGCCGCAAGACGAAATCAACAAACTCGTCATGGCGGTCATCACGGCAAGCATCATCATCCTGGTCGGTTCCATCATCGCGCTCCTCGCCATGGCCGTCTGGCTGTTCTTCATTCTCGGGCGCCCGATGAACAAGCTCATATCGCACATCAACCAAATCAACAACGGCGACCTGGACATCGACGAAATCAACGTCGGGCGGCGTGACGACGAAATCGGGCTGCTATCCAAGGCGTTCAATACCATGCACGCCACCATTAAGCGACAAATCTGCGAGCTGAACGCCCACCGCAACATGTTGGAGCAAGAAGTCAAGGAACGCACCCGCGAGCTCGAAATCGCGAACGCCAAGCTGGACATCATATCTAGGACGGACGAACTGACCGGACTCCCGAACCGCCGAGACATGAACCGTACGATACGCAACGAGATTGGCCGCAGCGAACGCTCCAAGAAGCCGTTCTGCTTCATCTTCATCGACATCGACCACTTCAAGAGCATCAACGACACGTATGGGCACAGCTGTGGCGACATGGTCCTTCGCGAGGTGGCGCATACCGTACGCGGGCTCCTGCGCCGCTACGACGTGCTGGCCCGTTACGGCGGCGAGGAATTCCTCACGCTCCTTCCAGAAACCGACCTGGACGGCGCGGCGGTCGTGGCCGAACGCTTCCGCAAGCAGGTAGAAGAACAGGAATACACCTACGCCGATCACAAGATCAAGGTGACCATCACGCTGGGCGTGACCCGTTTCAACCCGAGGCTCGGAGCCAGCCGCAGCATACAGACCGCGGACAAGGCGCTTTACGAGGGCAAGGAAACCGGGCGCAACAAGGTCATCATCTGGGATCCCGCACGCACGACCGAAGACGACTACAGGTCCGCCGCCATCGAACTCGCCGAAGAACAGAAGGCCATGAAGCGGGACAAGAACATCAGTTTCCTGTAGCGCAATGCCCCGAAATTCCAAATACAAAAAGACACCGCTCTGCGGTGTCTTTTTATCGGGATGACTGAATTCGAATCAGCGACCTCTTGAACCCCATTCAAGCGCTCTACCAGGCTGAGCTACATCCCGTGGGTCGGCGTCAAATTTAGGTTAAATTTCGCAATTTTTCAAGGTAAAGCCCCGAAAAAAACGAAATTTTACTTCCAATAACCGACTATCAGCACCTCGGGAGTCGCCCTCGGGAACTTTTTGCTCTTGAACGCCACAATTTTGCGGAGACTCTGCTGCTTGAGTTCCCAACCCTCGCGCAAAAGCCCCTTCGTCATGAGCGTAATCTTCACTCCGGGGACCTTGCCGCCTTCCTTGACCTGGTCAATCTTGTCCACGTTCAGCATGACGTTCTTCGACTTCATCGAGAACTCGCGGAGGCTTGCGGAATCCAGCGCCAGGTCCGGACGGTCCTTCTTGTCGGTCGCCCACACGTAGAACGTCCATTCGCGCTTTTCGCCCTTGGCGTAGTAACCGGCGTCAAAAAGCTTTTCGCTGAAGAAGAACGGAGCCACGACGAAGCCGTCCATCTTGGCCGTGTAGGGCTTGCCGTCCGTCCCGACCATCACGATGACCGGGTTGATCTGGCCTTCCATTTCGGAAAAGTCGATGTCGAACTCTATCTTGACCGGGGAATTCTTGGCAATCTTGGTGGGATACTTGAAATTCGTCATCCCGATGCCCTGCCCGAAGGCGTTTTCGAGATTGATGTCTTTGCCCGAGACGTTCGCACCCTTGAGCACGATATGCTTGACATCGCCCTGGTTCACGTAACCGATAGGGTAAGTCTCGGGAACAAAGCGGATGGCATCGTCGGCAAAGGCGGCAGAAACGACAAAAGAAGAAATAACAACAGATGTAATCAGTTTCGAAATCATGCGGTAAATATAGATTTTATTTGAGAATCGCCCAATTTCGGGGGCGTTTTATATGCTAAATTATCTCTGCCATATGCTTTTAACGGATTTGCTTACATCGGCTACAGTGCAGGAATTCATCCAGGACGCAATCAAGCTAAAGAAGGATGTGCTGCAGGTGTCGAGTGCGCTCGGCAAGAAATACAGTTTCGAGGAGCGTGCGGCAATCATGGACTACATGGCGCTCGTCCCCAAGTTCCGCGAAAAGTTCGGAATCAGCTATTCGAAGAAGGGCGGCGGGTTCCTCCTTTGCGACAAACTTGCACTGGAACAGAGCACCGCGCAGGATATCGGACGTTACAAGGCCGAACTATGGCCGAGCGGGCCCGACGCCGGCACGACCGTGCACGACCTGTGCTGCGGCATGGGGGGCGACAGTTTCTTCCTGCCTGGCCACCTGCATGTCACTGGGGTCGACATGGACTCAGACCGCCTCGCGATGTACCGCTATAACAGCCAGGCGATGCGCGGCGAGGGCAACACGTTCCAGTCCGACGTGCGCAACATCCCGGACAGCGAACGCGCCGACTACTTCACGATAGACCCGGCCCGCCGTGCAGCCGAGGGCGAAAACCAGCGCGACCTCACGAACCTCACCCCTACTTTCGCCGAAGTCCTCGAAATCGCCAAACGGTACCGGGGCGGGATGGCGAAGCTTCCGCCCGGGTACCCCACGGGCGAAATCCCCACGGACACCGAAATCGTCTACATCGGCGGGCATTCCGACTGCCGCGAGTGCCTTGTCCTGTTCGGCGAACTGGCGAAAACGCCGGGAACCGTACGCGCCGTCATGGTCGACAAGGCGGGAAAACAGGTCAACCAGTGGAGCGCCGAGCGGGACACGGCACGCGAGACCCGCGACGATGCCGAACAGCGCCTGTTCGACGAGAACTTCCAGCGCGAAGGCCGCGACAGGGTCTACCGCACGGCCAGCAGCAAGTCCGACCTCCCCCTCGGCGAAATATCAAAGTACCTTTCGGAACCCGCAGCCGTCCTGGTGCGCAGCCGTCTCTTCGGCCTCGCCGCCCTCGCCCACGACCCGTCGGCCCACCTTATCTCGGAAGGCATCGCGTACGTGGCGAGCGACATCCCGATGCCCGCACCTGGATTCACCAACTATGAAGTCATCGACCGCTGCGAGCTATCCACGGGCGCCGTCCGCGCCATGCTCGCCACCCACGGCATAGGCAAACTCACGCTCAAGCTCCGTGGAGTCAAGCTCGACCCCGACGCCGAAATCGCACGACTCAAGCCCAAGGGCAAAGAATCCGCCATACTCTTCTACACCCGCGCCTATGGAGAAAAAGTCGCCATTTTAGCAATGAGGTGCGAGGCTCGAGACCCTAACCACAAACCACTAACCAGTTCCATTCCCCATGTCCGTCAAACTTGAACAATCCTGGCTCGACCTCCTGCAAGACCAATTCGAGCAACCCTACTTCAAAAAAATCAAGGAAGTCCTCCTAAAAGAAAAAGCGGAGCACCACGTCGTCTATCCGCCAGGCTCCAAGATTTTCGCAGCCCTCGACTTCTGCCCCGTCGACAAGGTGAAGGCGGTCATCATCGGCCAGGATCCCTACCATAACCCGGGCCAGGCACACGGGCTCTGCTTCTCCGTGCCCTTCGGCATCGAGCCTCCGCCATCGCTTCTCAACATCTTCCAGGAGCTCCACGACGACCTCGGCATCACGCCCCCGCCCCACGGCAATCTGGAATGCTGGGCACAGCAGGGCGTTTTGCTCCTCAACGCCTCCCTCACCGTGCGCGCCCACATGGCGGCAAGCCACGCAGGCATCGGCTGGCAGCAATTCACCGACACCATCATCCAGAGGCTCTCGCAAGTCCGCGAGAACCTCGTGTTCCTGCTCTGGGGAAGTTTCGCCATCAAGAAACAGTCGCTAATCGCCCCGAACCGCGGCCACCTGATTCTCACGGCCCCGCACCCGAGCCCGCTTTCGGCCTACCGCGGGTTCTTCGGCTGCAAGCACTTCAGCAAGGCGAACGCTTATCTCCAAAGCAAGGGCCTCGAGCCAATCGACTGGAGCATCAAGTAAATAACGAAAAACCGGCGCATGAATGCACCGGTCAAAATCAAACAAACTAATCAAAGACAGAGTAGAGCAAGTCGACTAGCGGAAGTGGTACTCCAGTTTCCCGTCGTCGGCTTCCACCTTGAGGAACATGCTTCCGCCCTCGAAATCGAGCACGCGGTAATCCTCGAGCGTATCGCCGCTCGCATCCTTGCTCTCGGTGTACTTCACGCGAATCTTGAATTCGCCAATCCAGTCGCGTTCCACGACCCGGCTCCGTTCCCCAGGCAAGACCGTCTCGGTAATCCATGGAGACGAAACGCTACCGTCAAGAGCAACGACATCCAGCGATAGGATGGAGTATTCCCCGGTTGCGTTTTCCAATTGAAGCCTCGTTACAGTTTCAACAAACAGATAGCTCAGGCAACCCGTAAGCACAAGCGGCAGAACAAGAAGTCCGCAACAGACTGCCAAGTGGCGCACCCACTTCATCACGACATGAGAAATCATTGCTTGCCTCCGTTTCCGGTGCCGGACTTTTCGTAACGAATCCCGGTCGCTTCAAGGGTCTTCGTCTTGCCATCCGACGGATTCAGGTGAATCAGGCCGTCTCCCTCGGGCAGTTTGTCCTTGTTCTTCTTATCCACATTGATAGTCTCGAGAGGTGCGGAACGCGTACCGCCACGAGCGAAAAGGAACCCGTCGATGGAAGCCAGGTTAAACTGGAATTCCACGATGAACGTTCCCTTGGCATGGAAGAAATTCTCGTAATCATAGGCGGAATTGTAGGCGAACCGGACAAACGGGAACTCTATAGCGCCACCCCACAGGAGATCGTCCGTGCCGTCAATCTTCTTGTTGCGGCGAATGCACGTCGCCTCGAAAGCCACCATGCGCGAAGGATCCGGATAGTACTTGAGGGCTGCAGAATGGAACCCGTCATCCGGGAAGTCAAACGAGACCTCGGCATAAAGGAGCTGGCCGTAGAGGTTCTGTTCCCAGTGCATGCGGTAAGTATCGGCGCTGAACTTGTCTGCAGAGCGGTTGTAGACCGTGAAATCAATATTGGGCAGGTACGTCAAGATACCCTGAGATCGTCCGCCATAGACCAGTCGCGATTCCAAATCAAGCGAGAGGCGCAGCATCCTCACGTCGGTACGGTTGAAGTTACCCTGCAAGCTGAAATGGCTCCAGCGCAAGTGCGCCCAAGAATATAAAAGGGAATCTTTCTCTTCGGGATAGACACTGCCAAGATGTTCCACGTTGTAATGCTGCATACCGGCCGCAACAGTCACGTCGCTAGCGATGTGCGTGTACGTGAGGCCCCAGGTCGTCAGCGTGGACACACGGGAGAAGGAGTTGTACTGCGGATAGAAGAGGAAATCCTCGCCATCCCATCCCGAACGTTCGAACCAAAGCAGGGCACCCACCTGGGACTGTTCCGTTACCGCACCGCTACCAAAACCGGCAACGTGCTGCCTGAATGCGTAGCCCTCGTGCTCCCCGTAAGGGCTCTTCAGCGGGAGCTGGCTCGCAAGGGGCGTGTAGTTCATACCAAGATCAACGAAACCGCCGCGGCCCCCGCGCATCACGTCGCGAATTTCGCGGAGTTGCTGGTCTCGAGCATGCGCCCCCGCCTCCGGAAAAGCGGCAACAGGAACAGCATCGGCAAAGGCGAAACTCGCTGCGAGCGAAAACAGGCAAAGAGCACGTCCGAAATTTTTTCGCATCAACATGACCATAAATTAGTAAAAAAGCGCTAGAACTGGAAATACAGGAACGGGTTGTAGCTCTGGGTAAACAGCGCAAGCGTCGCGAGCACAAAGAGGCCAAGCGCAACAACCGCCTTCCAGATCTTCACCTCGTTACACCAGTCGAAACTGCGGAACTTCCAGAACGAAAGCAGGCCCGCCACCGCCATGAACACCACGCAAGTCGGCGTGAAAATCTCCGTCGAAAGTATGGCATCAGCAGCACTCACCGGCATAAGCCCGAGCATCGCCTTCCACAGGCGCCACGCCTCGCCGATGCTATCGGCACGGAACAGCACCCAGCCGAACAGCACGATGACCTGCGTAATCAAAATCTGCACGACCTTCGGAGCCTTCCAGTAGAAAGCGTTCTTGTTGTTCGCACGTTCCACAATCATAAAGAAGGCGTGGTAGAGGCCCCAGCAAACGAAAGTCCAGTTCGCGCCGTGCCACACGCCGCTCAGGAACATGACCATGAACAAATTAAAGTACAAGCGCTTCTTGCCCACGCGATTTCCGCCCAGGGCGATGTAGAGGTAATCGCGGAACCAGCTCGTGAGCGAGATGTGCCACTTTTTCCAGAAATCCGTGATGCTCACCGCGCGGTAAGGTCCGTTGAAGTTGCGCGGGAAATGGAACCCGAGCATCAGGCCAAGGCCGATTGCCATGTTGCTGTACGCCGAGAAGTCGAAGTAAATCTGGAACATGTACGCGATGGCGCCCCACCACGTATTGAGTACGCCCGGAGCATCGGCCGCAAACACGCGGTCGGCGATGATGCCCACCTGGTTCGCAAGGAAAATCTTTTCGGCAAAGCCGAAACTGAAGAACATGATGCCACGCACGAAATTTTCGAGCGTGTGCGTGCGAGTTGCAAGTTCCTCGGCCACCGTATTGTAACGCACGATCGGGCCCGCCACGAGCTGCGGGAACAGCGCCACATAGCAGGCGAACGTCACGAAGTCCTTGACCGGAGGGGCCGTGCCGCGCCACACGTCAATCGCGTAGCTCATGGACTGGAACGTATAGAACGAGATGCCCACAGGCAAAAGCACCGTCATCACCGAGAACGGCTCGCAGCCGAGCTTGGCCACCACGTCGTTGATGACGCCCATGCCGAACATGTAGTACTTGAAGAACCCGAGCGCACCGAGGTTCACGACAATCGCCGCGAGGAGCGCCAGGTTACGCTGCCGCTTGCTCGCCCCCGGAGCCGAGATGAACCGACCGCTCACGTACACCACGAGCGTCGAGCCGAACATCAGGAACACGAGCCACGGTTCAAGCCAGCCATAAAAGATGTAACTGAATACAGTGATGAAGAAGTTCAAGCCGGAATGCTTGACCCCGGCACGGAACAGCACAAAGTAGCCGACCAGGAACGTCGGCAAAAAGTAGAACAGGAAAATCTGGGAAGAGAAGACCACGGCCTACTCGTTCACTTCAATCGCCAGATAGCGCGGGGATTCATCGTCAAAATACTCGTCCTCGACAGCGCCGTCCCAGTTACCCTCGAGCGGCACAATCTTGAGCGTGTGCTTGGCCTTCGCCTTGAACTCGCCCACGTTGCCCTTGCTCTTGTCAGCCATCTTGTCCTTGACCTTGCCGCGGGCGATAAGCGGGTTATAAACACCCACGAGGATTTCCTTGGCATCGAGTTTACCGGAGACGACCTTCTGCACCTTGTACTTGAACACGTACACATAACTGTACAGGTCGTTGCTCGGCATCTTGCCCGGAATTTCGGTCAGGCGGGCTTCGACAGTGACGGAATCAGCCGCCAGTGCGAACGCGGCCGCAGCGAGAATAGCGATAAAAAGTTTTTTGAACATATCAGAAATATATAAAATTCCTAAAAAAAAATAGACCCACCATGAAGGCAGGTCTCGTTTGTATGATTCTTCTAAAATTTCAAGTAGAGGGTCGACCCATCGGAACTTCTATCTGCATAGAAAATATGGATATGATGCCAGGTTCCGTCTTTCCAGGCCCCATTTTCATCCACACGACCATCGCAGAAAGCTTCCAGGGGCTCCCCTGCATGGCATCCGAAACCGGCCGCAGCAAGTTTTTGCAAGTCAAGATTCCCGTTCGCCACCAAGTGCGAGCCCCCCAGATCCAAAGCAAGCACGCCATCGACAAAGACCCACAAATCACCAAGAGAGGCAAACTCGAACACCTTATTGGCATCCTTCTTGTACTTGAACGGGGCATAGGCCATCATGGTAAAGCCGGAATTGCGTAAGTGACGCAATCCGATGGATTTATTGGTTTTCATTGCAGCATTCAATGCGGCGTCAGGGACTCTCGGGCCACCCTCAAGTTGCCAAGACGAACACAAACTGGCCGTGCTCTCGCCCTTGTTATCCGTCTGCGTTGCAGCATACGGGTATTGGTAGGGAGGACAATAAATATTCAGGGATTGGGGTCCGAACTGGTTTTCAAATTTTTCGTTCACTCGCACCCATTCCATTCGCTCCGAAACAGAATCCAGCGGATAGAAACCGCCATTGTTCCAGTCCCGCTTGATTCCTGACGAAGTTTCATCCAACGAGTCTAGAGCGATTGTCCCGGCGGAACGTTTGTTAAAATCGTTATCGGAAAACCATTGCTCAAAGTACTTGTTGTCGCAAGCGTCACGGGCCTTCTCAATGAGCGGTTCACGCAGATTCGGCTTACCATCTTCATCCTTCGGGAATGCCAGATTCGGCTTGACCATCCCCTGAGTAACATAAACCTGCTTCGACCAAATATGGAACGAACATAACTTATCACATTCCTTTTTGGAATCGGGATCCCAACCTTCAATCGCATCTGTACAAAGGTCGGAGACAAGGCCGCGCATAGTCATGGATTGATCCAATCCTGCACATACGCCAAATTCACCATACCACACGTTAGGCAATAGCGTTCCGTATTCGGGAGTCGTCGCATTACCGCATCCGTAAGTCGCATAGCCCGAAGGAATCTCGCGGCGAGACAGCCAGTCCTCATTGTCCGCATAGCCGGGAAATGTCCAGGTATCGAAATTGTTGGAGACAGTCTGGCTTTCATAGGCTTCCGACTGGAAATTGTCGAAATCCGGATAGCCCGCGGCAAAATCGCGGAGAACGATTTCCAGAGCGTTAATGTCTTCGCTCTGGGTCGAATCCGGATCAATCCGCAGAGGTTCTTCTCCACCAATGACAAGAGGCTTGGAGGGTTGCACAGAATCGCAACCAACAAAAAACATTGTCAGCATGCTGACTGCACAAGAAAAAATGAATTTATCCATATTTAACCCCATAGCTAAATAATAACTAATCCATCAGGCAGCGGACAGCCATGCCCCAATCCTTACTATAAGTTTCCTTGTAAGGATACAGGTCAGAGCGGTCATTCAGCAGACAACGATATTCATATTCATCCGATGTCCAGTACACGCCGTGGTCTCCTCTGCAAATATAGACACTTCCGAAATAATGACTGGCAAGACCGGAGAATCCGAATTCGTCATTTCCCTTTTCTCTGGTCCACGAATTAATGGATTTCAGGGCATTTCCATTGCCGATGTCGCTTTTTTTCAAGGCGCTAACGATTGTATCCAGAGTGTTCCATTCCTCGCTGCTCGGCAAATGCCATCCTTCAGGGCAAATATGCAGAGCTTCCGACTGATAGTAGAGGCGTCCATATTTTGAGCAAGCGTTATAGCATTGACTGGAATCAGTCATGTAATTCAAATTTTGAGCAAGCCAAATCTGCGAACCGATTGCTATGGTACGATAAACCTGACTATCGCGGACATCAAGGAACTGGCCGTACACGCCGGAATCGAGCATATTCTTGTTCAGGTGCGCTGTTGTCACGCACTCGTACACCTCGCAATCATATTCCACGGACAAGTCGATATTCGGTTCACGCGGCAGCAACAACGAATCAAGTATCGACGAGCTGGACTCTTCGGAAGAGCTGGATTCCTCGGAGGAACTGGATTCCTCAGAAGAACTGGACTCCTCGGAAGAGCTCAATTTTTCAGAAGAACTGGAAGACTTGGCAGAAGACGAAGACTTGGACTTCGATGAACTGGAAGCCTTAGCGGAAGACGAAGACTTGGACTTCGATGAACTGGAAACCTTGGATTTCGACGAACTAGACTTAGCGGAAGACGAAGACAGTGACGACTTATCCAACTTTAACCAATCCTCGTCTTTGCAGGTGTAGTAGGAATCATCCTTTAGAACAAAAGACGTATCACCGTCACGCTTTTTAGTACATTCACCCAGATCGTAAACGGTCTTGACGGAATCGATGGCTTCAGCATTGTCGGAACCTCGCCCTGAGTCAAGTTCAGACGTCGTAATTTCGACATCACCGCAAGCGCTCAGGAAAAAAAACAGCCCAAGCAAGATACTCAACAAAGCAGACTTATACATTGGATACTTCCTCCACGTCATTGTAATTTTTTTGTTTGCGACAATATAAAAAAACGCTAAGAAAATCCAATAACAAATAAAGTGGGAAAAAACAAAGAACCCCGCTCTTTCGAACGGGGTTCTAAGCTGCTTCACTTGGACTCGAACCAAGGACAACGCGATTAACAGTCGCGGGCTCTACCAACTGAGCTATGAAGCATCGTCTGTTAGACGCCCCCAAATATAGATAAAGAAAAAACTTTGTCAAGGGATTTTTTGGAAAAAAATCAAAAAAAAGAAGAAAAACGCTTTTTTTGAATATATGCGGGAAGGGCCCCTCCCCTTCCCTGGCCGACGCAGGCAAAACTACTTTGCATGCTTACGCATAAGCGCAATTTCGGCTGCATAGCCGGGAAGCTCGTTCGGAGTTTCCAAGTAGAACGGCAAATTTTTCAGTGCAGGATGGTTCACGACGCGCACGAGCGCATCCAGCCCAATAAAACCGCCACCGATAACTTCGTGGCGATCCTTGTGGCTTGCAAGCGGATTCTTGCTGTCGTTCAAGTGGATGGCGCGCAACCGTTCGAGCCCGATAATCTTGTCGAACTGTTCAAGCACCCAGTCGAGGTGGTTCACGATGTCGTATCCGCCGTCGTACACGTGACAGGTATCGAGGCACACACCGACCTTATCCGCCAGTTCTACGCGATCAATAATTGCGCGCAATTCCTCGAACGTGCGTCCCACCTCGCTACCCTTTCCTGCCATCGTCTCGAGGAGCACGGCCGTCTTCAATTCAGGGTGCAAAATCGCATTCAGATGTTCTGCAATCAGTTCGATTCCGCGTTCAGTTCCCTGCTTCACATGACTTCCCGGATGGAAGTTATACATTGCGCCCGGGAAATGGTCCATGCGCCACAGGTCGTCCTTCATCACGTCGCGGGCGTACTGCCGGAGGCCTTCGTCCGCGGCGCAGGGGTTGAGCGTGTAGGGGGCGTGCGCGAGTACGGGACCGAACCCGTTCTCGCGCAACAAGCCGACCAGAGCGGAGGCGTCGCCCTGGTCAAACGGCTTTGCGGCACCGCCGCGCGGATTACGAGTAAAGAACTGGAAAACGTTCGCCCCTATAGAAAGGGCGCACTCCCCCATCGCAAGGAATCCTTGCGACGAAGAGAGATGACATCCTATAAGCATTAGCGATTAAAGAGCGATACGGGCGCTGCGGGTTGCGCTGCCCACGCGGACCATCAGCACGTACACGCCGTTGCGGGCGACAGAGCCAAGACGCATATCGTTCGTCCCGGCATGAGCCTTGCCGCGGGCCATCGAGAGCACGTTGCCGTTCATGTCGAGCAGGCGCACTTCGGCAGCCTTGCCCGCCATCTCGGCAGAAACGTTGAAGTTCACGGAGACTTCGCCAGCGGCGACACTGTACTTCATGTCGCTGATACCCTTGGAGAGCGCGACCTGAGCCTTGGCCGGAACGACCTTCAGCTCGGCAGTCTTGGAGCCCGAAGCATCCACGCTAATCGTGAAAGCGTCGCCCCATTCATAAGTCTTGCCATCCATGACGAGCACGGCACGGTAGCCCATAGCGCGAACTTCGTCCAGACCTTCGAGCGAGAGGTTCACCTTTTCGCCCTTTGCAGACTTCACATTGACCTTCCAGGAGTATTCATCAGCGGAGGTCTTAGCCAAAATGCGCTTTGCGAGCAGAGCGTCATCGCCAACGAAGGAGACAGCCACGCCAGATTCCATGCCCGCAGGCGGTTCGGCAATGGCGATATCCTTGGAGCCTACGCCCAGCACGTTCCAGGAGTCGGTAGCGCCGTCTTCGGTTGATGCGACAAGCATCATGCTCCAGGAATTCTTGGAAACGTTTCTGAAAAGCGGGTTCCTGCTCGGGCCCGAAACCACCTTGGCAGCCGGGAAGACAGGCTTGGAGCTCACGCTGATGGTGCGTTTGCGATCAGCCTTGACCCAGAAGGCCTCGTTGGCATACAGGGTGTCGGCAATCATATAACCCGCAGAGAAGGCATCCCAACGCCAGATCGGAGCACTTTCGCTTTCCGAAGACTTGAAGTCTTCCACGGAGCCCACATAAATGTTCCATGAATACGGGTTCGCGAGCATGTTCCAGCCGCTGAACTTTTTCTCGACAGTCCAGCTCAAAGAATCGGATTCGGCAGCCTTCAAAGGCAGATCCAGACTGAATTCCACATTGGATTCGGTACGGACCCAGTAACCGACCATCTCGTCAGCCTCACCATTCTTGGGGAATGCTTCGTACTGCCAGTAGTCACCGATCGGGTTCGATTCGTTCCACGTATAAATCGTCGGCTTCGCGTCCTTCAAGACATTCTTCGGCCAGGAACCGAATGCCACCATGGTCCATACGCGGCCACGGAGTTCGATATCGGCGGAGAAATCCTCCTTGACGGTTTTGCTAACCTTCGAGGATGCAATGACCTTGAAGGAATACGTACCCGGATTGAGCGGATAGAGTACGAACTTGTAGTTCTTGCTGAAGTCCTTGACGGTTTCCAAAACCACGCTATCGGGGCCAGAAACGACAACCTTGGGTTTGATGAACGATGTGCAAGAGCTAGGAGCGTCGAGTTTGAAGGTGAACTGCGCTGCAGTACCGGACTTGGCGACACGGACATCGGCGATCGTGACGCTATCGGCACACTTGTCGGATTCATCAACAACAGGCACCTGCTTGCTCGTATCCGGAACAACCTCGCTTGAATCGCTAGAATCAGAAGGCACGATAGAATCAATAGGTACGATAATCGTCTTTCCGGTAGAATCAACGGCATACGTAGAATCCGGGCCCGGGATGATCACGGTTCCAGAAGAATCCGTCGGCAAAACGACCGGAGCGGAATTGCGATCCTTCTTGAGCACATAGATCAAGGTGTCGCTAGGTGCGCCAGTCAAGACAATTTCTTCACCAAACAGGACATTAGAGCCGAGGGAATCGCCGGCAGGCGTGAATATCGCAAACGAAGTCGCGGCGGAATCGGCAATTTCGATATCGATAATCGAGAACTTCTGCACCTTCGGAAGAACGATAAGCTGCGGCCTGAAATCCGCAACGACATCATGGTCATCCGAGGTGTATTGAATCTTGATCGTCGGAGAAGAGACAGACCACATCTTTGTCTGGTACTTTATGCTTTCCAGAGACGCCTGCAGAGTCTTTTCTTCAGCAGTCATGCCATTGCCCCCATTATGTTTTGCAAGCATCAGCTTGTACAACGAATCAAGAGCGAACTCCAGTGTCACTTCGGAAACCGGATTATGAATAACATAGTCAATCAGCTCATCCGAGGAATGAACGAGGAGCGGCTGGCCAGCAACTTTCCAGAAGCTACCCTTGTAGAACGTACTGTCGTTGTTGCCATCGATAAGTTTGAATACAGCAACCGGCAAGGCGGCGCTATCGACAAGGCTATATTCAGGGCTATCCCAGAACACGACCCTGTTTGCCGCTCCAGACGAGCTACCCACGGTATCCACGCTGAACGTCACCTTGGGGAGGTCAATAAGTTCCTTTGCGAACTTCATGCCGTCGGTAAGGGCAGCGGACGTCTCAGCAAGGCCTTTCCACACAAGGTCGCCACCTTCCTGCTTCCAAACGACCAACTTTTTCTTCACGGGATCGTAATTATTGACGCTGAGGTCATCCTTGAAAATCTTGCCACCACTCGTCAACGCCCATTCGCCATTGGCATCGGAGTAGATTTCGACATCGGACGGAGTGCCTTCGCCTTCATTGAAGCCGAGCAAAGTCACCTTTCCCGTAGGCACGACGGTCTTACCCTTAAGGGAGGCCAGTTGCGGGAGGCCATCGTTCTCACTCTCGTCGTAATACCAGAGCGGTTCCGTTTCGCCTTGGTTCAAATTATACGCGAATGCAGGAGAAGACGGATCCACAACAACGCCATTGTCTTCCAAATAGTCCAGCAAACTGAACATATACGTCTTCGTCATGGCCAGGTCGTGCTGCCCTGTGACAATGTTACTAGTAGCCGATTCCTCATCATAAACATAGCTATTTTTCAAGGAGAAATCATTTGCATCCACAGAAAGGGTCATAAGCCCAGAGACCTTATTAGCAGAGGGCTTTGTCATGTCAATCGAAAGGCCACCATTATAATACGAATCGGAAATCTTGACACTGTCTGCAATGGCATATGCTCCAACAAACCCAGCAAAATAGGAGGTGTCGGAATTACACATGCCCGAGGCAGCAATCTCACCGGATACAGAAGCCTCACTTATAGAGAGTTGCAGTTTTGCTCCGTTGGGAGCGAACGGAGATCCGCCAATAAGGCCACCCATATAGACAGGTTCGAACCTATTGGTATTGGTTCCCCCTGCAAAACTTACAGACATCAAAGAAAGGTCTTTATTTACAGGACTGGTCGATTTACCTACGACACTGGCCTTTTCGATAGAGACATTCGTGTTCTTGAGTTTGCCGACAAGACCGCCGACATACTGCGCCTTGTTATCAGCAACATACGAACGGTCAGCCGTAAGCCTGCCTTCGTAGCTGATATTCTCCATTTTAAGGGTCGGATTCGAGTTGCCCATATAACCGATAGCTCCGCCCATAGACAAATCAATCACGTGCGTCAGGGTCGGTTCAAAGGTAGCGACATCATTGGCAGAAATGTCTCCCCTGATCGAAACATTGTTCAATTCCACCGGAGAATTAGTCGCAAGGCCGAACACACCGCCAATGGAAGCACCTTCCACGGGAGAAAGCGAGGCTTCGATATCCTTTTCAACTTTAAGGTTATTCACGAAAACACCGGCTTTCGTATTCTTTACGGTACCAACAAGAGCGCCAATGGACGCATAAGGTCCCTGATAGCTTATCTTCGAACCGCTCACGACGTTGTCATTGAAAGTAATCGGTCCATTTGCCCATACACCGATAAATCCGCCTATACTCGGAATCGCCTCATCCTTTGATTTATAGTCGATCTTGCCAGAATAAGAGGAACCATCAATAGAGCCACTCAAGGTATTCACACCCGGCGCCATGGAGCCAAAGAACCCTCCTACAGCAGATATAAAAGAGAAATCAAGTTCTTCTGTATTCGTAGACGTACTTAAATGAGGAGCTTCAAGATTTACCGATATATCCACCGTGGAAACAGAACTATCCATTTGCAGATTTAAGACCGGTGTGGAGCTTTTCGGCATCCAATAGCCAAAAACACCGCCCGCCCTTAACTTCATCGGGAGATCATCATCAACTGTATTGAAATTGTTGACAACCTCAATATCTCCGGAGAATTTAGACTTTTCTATTACAACCGAACCCGATTCAAGTTCAGCGGCAAAGCCACCCATATGGATAAAATGTTTCGAGAAGTCTACTGCTTCAAGTTTCAACGGAGCCAATTCAATCGAAGAATTCTTCACATAGATACTAGACACCGATGACATATTAGCGACAACACCACCCAAATAGATAGTGACAGAAGACCAATTAGACGAGTTCGTCGAGAAGTTTACAGAAACATTCTTAAAATCAGAAGATTGCATCAAGCAACTGCCACTGACATATCCAAGGAATCCACCCGTTCTTATGGACAGCAAGGAGTCAATGCTCAAGCCGTCAACGGAAACATCCTGGAAGATGAACGCCCCGCAGCGAGCCCCATTGCAATTAGATGAATCGGCAAGGAAACCGACGGTCGAAAATTCAGGCTGTTTTCCTTCGGTATCGGGAACACCTTTTATGCCGACATTTTCAAGGGTAACTTTATTCAGGTAAACACCCTTAGGATTGTCCGCAAGAAACGACGCAGAGTTATGGCTGGCATCCGTTTTTGCCAACAAGTAGCAATTCCTGAAATCCACGTTTTCGACATAGACAGTGTCAACATTCTTAAAAAGGGATACCCCAGCGCCCTTCAGAAGAATACCCGTAAGGGAATTGGAAGAAGAGTTCTCATCACCCACGATGTAGACGTTCCTTTTGCCCATGTCAATCGTCTTGTCCAAATTGGCAGGAGCTCCGGACCAAGGCTCACCGACATTGCTGGAGAACTCGATATCGCCACTCACCTGGATAATCAGATCTTTCTTGCTCGCAGGAAGTTCATTTACCCTGTCCTGGATTTCATTCCATTCCGTTACGTTAGTAACGGTCAACACCATAGCGTCTTCAGGCACTACGGGCAACACCGGTTCATCAGCAAAGGCGTTACCGACCATGGCAAAAACCAGGGGTACCATTCCTAGAACGCACTTATATTTTTTCATACTGTTGTCTTTATTAAAATTTTTCATCTTTCACCTCCCCACTTATCTAGAATGCATAATTCAACGAAAGAATTCCATAGAAGTCCTTATATTCGTCAGACCGGTTGTCCGGACGGTAGTCATACACCGCTCCGAAAGTCCAGTCCGTAAAGAATGTCTTCGTGAAGTACACGCGGAACATAACGGATCCATCCACGTCGATTTCCTTTTCGGAATATTCTTCGCCTTCATCGGTATAATCCAGATTCTCGTGGCGGAGCGATCCCGAAAGGGTCAGTTCAAGGAAGTTCTTGGAAATGCCCCAAGTAAAGTTATCGGACAGGTACCATTCGAAATCGGTCATGTCGTTGCGGTTAAACACCTTGTAACGCGGTGTAAAGGCAATGACGTTGGTGACATCGCCCACCGTAGTCGTGAGGCTGACGGGGAAACGGTGTTCCACATAGTCGCCACCATGGAAGTAGTAGCCGAGGAGACCGTAGGTTTCGTCGCTGAAGTCAAACTCGTCCAGGGCGGAATCATCCTTGAATTCGGAGAGGTCCGTACGGAACGTCAGAATCCAGCCGAGGCTCAGCACGTTGTAGGGCACCTTGATATCGAAGTTCACCTGGACAGACTGTTTCAGCAGCTTTTCGGTAAAGTCGGAGGCCAGGTATTCGTCCTGCACGTGAGCGTAATACTGGGCCCAGCGAGCGGAGTCGATTTCGAGGGAATCCGTAAGTTCCAGAGAAGCACCGCCATTCGATTTGAACCACTTGTCCTTATAGACGCCGGAAGCCTTGTCGTAATCAGCATAGAGGCGCGTCGGACGGTGATGGCTCCTGTAATTCATCGAGTAGCCGAGAGTCAAGTCTACATAGGAACCGATGTTGATGACGTTCTTGATGCTTGCGTCCTGGGTGTTGATGGCACGGTTTTCGTCCATCTCGTGTTTTTCGAGCCAGCTATCCGGAGCCTCGTTGAACAGGCCCCAAGTCGTACCTTCGTTGAAGCCGAAGGCGTTGTACTGGTTGCCGTTGCCAGCATTCTCGACATCCACATCGTAGGTCAAAGTCAAAAGCCAGAAGTCGGAGAAGCCCTGCTTGAAGAATGCGCCAAACTCACGAGAGTTCTGAATCTGGTCCGGAGAACCGGCGCTATAGAATTCGGGGCCCACGGCATGGAGGTAGGCGCTCAGTTCGGACTTGTTGTATGTCCAGCGGAAATCCGCACCGAAGGCGACATTCTTGCCGTTCCAGTCAGAAAGGCGGTCGTTCTCGTAGCCGTTGCTGGCGTACTGATTGCGAACCTGCTTGGCCTTTTCGAGCAAGCGCTTCAATTCGGCCCTCATCTGCGAGGTGGTCATCATGGTGTTGTCGCCAAAGATAGCCACGAGGTCCTTTTCACTCATGCGCGAAACTTCGCTCGGATTCTTCATCAAGCGGTTGAGCAAGTTATAGTTGGAAGCGCTCACGCCCGCCTCGGAGAACACCTGGTTCACAGCACGCATCGAGCGCGCATTCGCCGTATCGGCGGCACCCATGGCTACATTGCCATGGAATTCCATATTGCCCGGATAGGCAATCCAGCTACCCTCGGCAAAGGCCGTCTGGGAACTGCGGCGCGGGGTGGCAAGGATGCGGTTTTCACTCATGCCGTCACGCAGGAACGGATCTTCGATATAGTCCTTGCTGCCCATAAAGCCGAGAAGACCGGAGAAGAGCGGATGCATGTTCCAGCGGACCATACCGCCAGCCACCATTTCCTGGGATTCAGCCTCGCCCTCTTCCACATAGTCCTTGTAGATGTCCGGGTTCTTCTTGCCTTCGAAAAGCGGGTTACGGGTTTCACCGGCAAATCCGCTCAAGACAAAGAGCGGGTCACCCTTGCGGTTATGCAGAATATTGAGGTCGTAGGCTCCACCGAGAACGTCAATACCTTCGAGGTAAGTGTTGCCACCGGAGAGGAAGATGTTACCCAAGGAGAGTTTCTGGAACGGATCCGTATAAATCGCCTGCAAGGTGTGCGGATTGAAGGTATTCCACGTATCGCTGGAAAGGTCGACCGTGAGTTCCAAGGTGCTGCCCCACGGAGACTGCAACATCATATAGGCGTTCAGGTTCGCGAAGAAACCCGGAGTCTGGAAATAGTTGACGTAGCGATCGCCGTTCTTGACAGTATCCTTCACACCGCTATAGAAGTCGCCGCCCGTATGGTTGTGGCGGGTGCGAACGAGATGGTATCCCACGTCGGAAACCACGTTACCGGACATCGCCCAGCGAGCGTTGGGGTCAACATCCTCCAGAATCGGCTGATTGGCGCTGTAATTCGAGGCGTTGGGGTTTTTCGGTTCCTTGGGCAAAGTGGAATGCAGCTTTTTCGCGTTGGATTCGGCATCCTCGTCGTTATAGCTGATTGCCTTGCGGAACGATACCGGGAATTCAGAAGAGACGACGCCCACCTGATTGCCCGTTATGGAAGAGCCCGCCTCGCGGACGTTGTTGTCGCCCATGTTCAGGACAGCCACTTCGTTCTGCTCGAACTTGGAGGAATTGAGGCGAACTTCGGACTGCGCTTCGCTAACGAGGCCGACCTTGTTGCCCACGACATTCACGTTATCCATGCGGAGCGTCGCATTCTCGGAAGCCCAGAAACCAACGCCCAGGGAGTTCTTCACGACAGAATTCTGGAGAACCGCCCTAGCACCGCGAACGTAAACGCCCGATTCCAAGGGCTTGTCGATGTAGGCGTTCTGAACAGAAAGCGAGCCGTTCTCGACCGAGATGGCGTTAACAGCGTTGCGAATGAAGACGTTCTTGAAGTCGGCCTGCATGGGGCCCGCGATGCGGATACCGCCCCAGTGGCCCATCTTGTTGAACGGACGGAACACGACCGGTTTCCTTTCCTCACCGGCAACGGCGAGAGAACCGCCGCGAACGTCGAGAACCGCATTCGGCTTGAATGCAATAATGACCCCCGGCTGGATGACGAGAGCCTGGCCTTCGCCAACAATCAGGGAGTCGCTAATGAGATAAGGGGATTTGTCCTTGCTCAGGAAGCCGGAAACGGAACCGGCAAGCGGCGTGCCGTTCACGACAGGGAGCGTATCGCCAGAAAGAGCATCTATATCGTCTACCGCTTCTTCTTCGGCAGGTTTTGCCTTAGCTTCCGCAACGGGAGCGGGGGCAGGGGCTGGAGCCTGTTCGGCAACCGGAGCGGGAGCAGGGGCCGGAGCGTCTGCCGACGCAGGAGCCGGGGCGGGAGCCGGAGCGGGTGCTGGTGCCGGAGCCGTAGCCTGTGGCTGCGCGGCCGCCTGAGCGTCAGATGGAGCCTGGGAAGTTTCTCCTGCTGCGAAAGAAAGAGGGGCGATGAGGAAAGCTAGCGGGAGAATTCGATATAGGAATTTCATTTAAAAGACCTCGTATACCTTCTGAGCTTTTACAATGTAACCACTCTTATGAGTGACTTCTACTTCTATTTTGTTGATACCTTTGCGAACCAGTTCGACAGGAACCTGATAATCCAGGGCCTGAATCTGAGACAAAGTTTCCTGCTGGATTATGCGGCCATTGTGCTTGACGACGACCTTGTAAAGAACAATCGGGTCACCACCCGGCACGCGGACAGTAAACTGAACGGTTCTTACGATCTTATCAGACCCCTGCGGTGTTCCAGGAGGCGTAGAAATGACCTCGCGATTTTTGCCGAGAATCTGGACATTGAACTTTTTCGGCGGGAAGCAGCCCAGTTTCTTGTTCAGTTCCACCTTGTTCTTGGCCATATCGACAGCGGAGAACACATAATCATGAACACCTTCGGAGAGTTTGACGCGTTTCAAGGCGTTACGGGTCAGAGATTCATGAGTCCTCGGAGTTCCATCCACATTCACGGCGAATATGGCGGCATCGTCCTCAAGGCCGGAAACGGCAATATTTGCGACACAGCGGAGCGAATCATAGTTGCTGAAGCGGATTGTAGCAGGGAGCGTATTCACTTCGGCGCAAGATCTGTCAGCCGTGAATTCGATCTTCTCGGAAACGACCTTTTCGCCTGCAGTCAGCACCACTTCGCCAGAAGTGAGCGTCCAGAGCTTGTTTTCGTCCGTCACGGGAATACTGGCAGTGAACGTATGTGTCTTACCGTCGGTCGACGAAGCGAGATTTTCAGAAACGAACGAGCCAATCTTTACAACAAGGGAAGCCGTCGAAACTTTGGTGCGGTAGGAGCCCTCGATCTGGAGCCCACCCGAGCAAACCGCGGAAGAAACGGAGGTGACCTTGACGGATTCCTCTTCGAGCGAGACATTTTCCTTCGCGGCAACCGTGGAATCGGCAACCTTGGCCGCCTCGACAATCTGGTCGATTGTAAGCGTCGTGTCCTCGGTGACCTTGGCCAAAGCCTTGGCCAGCGACGGGCTACCGGAAGTCGAGAGCTTCAGCACAACGAGGGAATCGCGTCCCAGAGCCGTTTCGCCAGCGCCGATGGAGAACTTCCTACCACTCTTGGAAGAAGTGATTTCGAGCTTACCTTCCTTCAAACTACCGACAAAGCCCTTTTCGCCGCCGATAAAGCCCTTCGTGCCACGAATAGCAGCGGTCGCCGTACCGGTCTTGAATTCAAACGAGGACTTCTCCGAAAGTTTCTTGACATCGAAGCCTACATGGCCCTTCTTGATGTCCAATTTCGTTTTGAAGGCGCCATTCTTTGCAAAAAGGTCCGAAATCACCATTTCCGCATTTTCAGCGATAGTGATCGCACTTCCGTCCGGCAAACCGACGACGACCTCGGATTCCGTCCCCGTGCGCACGCGGTCGGACATATACACGCTAGCACCGACAGCTAGCGGTTTCCAGGATTGCTGATTTTCTTTCTGGCGATTGACATCACCCAGCTTAGAACGGACCTTACCGGCAGTAGATTCAGAAAAAGCCAATGCGGGAACTAGGAGCAATCCCACCATGGCCATACAAAAAGAGTGTTTAAACATATATACCCCTGACTGAGTAATGAACCAATAATAGTAATCTATGTAAACTTTTGATTTAGCGTTTTTGAAAAGTAAGCTAAAACACACCTTTTGGAGAAAAAAGGCGCGGAGTATGATTTACATCAACTTTTTGGGGTCTAGCCGCCCGAAATTTTAACGGTAAAGCCGCGTTTTTCGAGTTCAGCTTTGAGGACGGCACGCTTGTCGCCCTGAATTTCGATATTGAAATCCTTCACGGCGCCACCGACACCGCATTTCTGTTTCAGAGTGCGAGCCAAATCCTTCAACTCGGATTCGTCCAGAGGAACACCCGAAACAACACTCGCCATTTTGCCACCGCCAAGGCGCTTCAACATGATGCGAACAATTCCGTCACCATGAGGACGTTCCGCTTTGGGCTTTTCTTCTTTGATGCGGCCAACGCCGGAGACAAAAACTAGGGAGGAGCGATCTTCGATAGACATAGTTGCGTAAGATTAAGTTAAACAAAAAAACATCAATTTAATTTTCGTCACGATTGAGTGTGTTTTTCGTCACATTTTTGACTGGACCGCCCATTCAGGTCGGACTTGCGATTGAACACGAACGCAATGCAAATCGCGGCCAGCACATACAGGCCCACCGCGGCCAACAGCGCCAGGATCTCGGAACCGGAGGCAGCCGCCACCTTGAGATAGAGCCACACGGACAGCGGTGTGCAAAGCAAGAACAATATACCGGGCAGTCGTTTCATGCAATAGAAATTAGCAAAACCGCGCCTACCAGACATCCTTGTCGAAGGTCTTGTCGCCGACAGTCACCTTGTAGCGGCCCTTGAACCCGTGGAACTTCGCGATGCCGTCCGGGCCGGCCGTAGCGGTAGTGTCAGTCGTCCATTCCTTGTGCCACAAGTCGTAGACGCGCTTCGCTGCGGGCTTCTCGCGGCCGTCAGCGGCAACGATGCCGCCGTTCTTGACCCAATGGCGGTTATCCCAGAAGCCCCACAGCACAATGCCGTGCACAGCCGGGTGGCTGAACGCCGTGCGGATGAAGGTCTCGAACTTCTCGGCCTGTACCTCCTCGGACTCGTTCATGCCGACCTGCCAGTCGCCCACGTCGAACTCCGTCACCTTGATGGGGAGGCCGAGAGCGGCGAGCTTGTCCAGGCGCTGCTTGATGAGGCCCGGCACCACGGGACGCAGCCCGAAATGGCACTGCACGCCGATGCCGTGGACGGGCACCTTGCGGTCAAGCATTCCCTTGACCAGGTCCACGTAGCGGTCGGTCTCCCCCGCCGCGACGACGTTGTAGTCGTTGATGTAGAGCTTAGCCGTAGGATCGACGCGGTGCGCCCAGATGAACGCGCTGTCGAGAATGCCCCAGCCGCAGGTGTTGAAAGCGTAGGCCTCGTGGAGCGGCTCGTTCCACACATCGTATTCCGTAATCTTGCCCTTGTATTCCGTCAGGTCGCGCTCGATGCGGGCCTTGAGGTACTTCGCGAGGTCGCCGCACTGCTTGGCCGACTTGGGATTGGAGTAGTGCTTGTCGTAGTCGTAACCCTGGTGCGCCCACATGATGGCGTGGCCGCGCAGCTTCCAGCCGTTCGCCTGGGTGAACTTCACGTAGCGGTACATCTCGTCCTTGCGGAGCTTGCCCTTCTTGGGCTCATACTCAGGCCACTTGAACTGGTTCTCGCTCACGGCGTACCAGAAGAGCTTCTTGGCCTCGGCCTTGTACCAGTTCTCGATACTGTCGCGCGGGTTGTCGGTATGGATGTTGAGCGCGGTGCCGAACGGGAACGCATGGCGAACAAGCTTCACGCTGACCTTCTCGCCCGGCTTGGCCTCCACGGTAAAGTCCTGCTTGCGCAGCCACTCGATACGGGAATTCGCCTTGGAATACCATTCGGAATCCATGGACTCGGCCTTCTCGATTTCCACGTCGTCAATCTGCATCCAGCCCTTCTGGAGCCCGACATGAAACGTTACGTTGTTCAAACCATACCCTTTCTGGTCGGCAAGGAACGTCATCGAGAACGTCTTCCACTTGTCGGTCAGCTGGAAACTGCCGCTCTCTTTTTGGCGATAATCGGGAGGCCCGCCCTGCACCACGGCGTTGATGGGCATGTTGCCCTTCGCCTTGAAAGTGAGCGTATAGTAGCCGGTATCGGGAGCAAGCCACTTGGGCGGCTGGAGCTGCAGGCCCCACCAGTCCTTGGGAAGTTTCGTCACGACCACCTTCGCGCCTTCGGAGCCGTCGACCCCGAGGCCCATCTCCCCTACCTTGGTCTGCACTTCGGCCGGACCGTCGGGATTGTTCCAGAGGTACCAGCCACCATCACCATACGACAAATCGCCATTGGTCAAGAGGTTCTGCGCCAACAGCGGAGCAGCGACCAGGGCCGCGGCAGCACACGCAAACTTCACGCTCGAAAAATTCATAAAGACCTCGTCTGTTTCACCTAGAATATAATTACGGCTAGGCACTTATCCGCCTATAAAATGCCTTTTTTTCAGGAATAGGGGCAAATTGGATTCTGCAAAAACGACAAAAGTGTATTAAGTGTATCTTTTGCAAAAAGGGATTCTATTCCTCCGGCTTTTTCTCCAGCATTACACAGCGGACGGAAAAGCCATTAACTTTTAAATCTCTGTTCTCTTTCGCCGGTGCAAAATCGTTATTATCAAATAAGCCATGGTGTGCACGATTTGCCGCATCAGATTCATATTCTTCAGGACGGAACCAAGCCATCACTTCCTTTAAGCCATCAAATGCGCCCAACTTGGTTCTCATACCAGCACCTGTAAGAGAAAAACCGCTCGCATTCGTCCCACTAAAGCCGTATGTCGAGCGCAGGCCTTTGATTCCGTCACCGTTTTCATCCTTATAACCTCGGACAATTTCATAATCATCGTACGTGAACAATCGCCAGCCTACCGGGCAAATTCCCCGATGATCTTCCTGAATCAAGTCGGCACAGCTTTCCGTGTTGCAACGACTCGGCAGCTGCATCATCTCGGCCCACTGGTAAAGCCCGCCAAACTCGTCGCACTTGGTCGTGTCGTTGTTGTAGCAGTAGCGTTCAATCAGGGTGTCGTTCGCTTGATTTTCGGTGCCGAGCACCATTTCTCCGATGTTCAGGTTTTCGGCCATGACAGTGACAGATTTCCCGCTGTAATCCGACGTGATCGTTATGTAATAGTAGCTACGGCCATTGCGCGGATCCGTAAACGTCTTATAGGCATCTTCGCCGACCTTGTAGGCACCGGCCAACGTTTGCGAGTGGTCGAACGGCACATATTCGCTGCTGCTGGATTCTTCGGCAGGCTCCGTACCTTTGCTGCTGCAGGACTTATCGTTGTCAGAACTCGAAGATGAAGACGAAGTTTTTCCCTTGCTGGAAGACGAAACCTTTTTGCTACTGCTTGACTTGTTGCGAGAACTCGAAGATTTCGCAGAACTGCTGCTGGATTCTTCCAGATCGTCATTGCGAGAGCTCGAGGTTTTCTCCTTGCTGGAGGAAGAGACCTTTTTGCTGCTGCTGGAATCATCGCAGTCTTCGCAAACGGACGAAGACGAATCCTCGTCGCGCGGGGCAACGCTGCTGGAATCACCACCACAAGCGGAAAACGCAAAAGCGAGGCAAAGAAATGCCATGCCCCAAAATGCCTTTGTACAAGCAAATCCCTTCATAATTTCTCCTAGTCCTTATTAAAATAACAAGAAACATGAAAAAATACACGTTCCACCCCCAAAAAAAGCCTAATTTCGGTGACTGGCAGGCGTTTATCGCCTATCGTCTATAACTATCTTTCGCAATATGCACTACACTCCCTACCGCGACCTGCTCCTCAAGCTCTTCCCCAACTACCTCAAGGTGCGCAAGCTCCCGCTGAACGGCGGCATGAGCTGCCCCAACCTCGACGGTACCAAGGGATTCTCGGGCTGCAGCTACTGCAACAACCGCAGTTTCAGCCCGGTGTTCGACCAGGCGAAGGTTTCCATCCAAGAACAACTGGACACATTCGTGCCAAGGCTCCGCAAAAAATACCCGAATGCGGGCATCCTCGCCTACTTGCAGCCGTACACGAACACGCACGCACCGCTCG
The DNA here is from genome assembly GCA_017642335.1 of Fibrobacter sp. GTDB lineage: Bacteria > Fibrobacterota > Fibrobacteria > Fibrobacterales > Fibrobacteraceae > Fibrobacter. Next base: position 41,973 of record JAGCPF010000041.1, on the reverse strand, counting down.
AGCACCTGAAGGGGATTATCGGCCCGATTGTCAAGCACGAAGAAATCGCCGGACTTGCGATAGGGACCCGTCCCGACTGCCTCGAAGACGAGAAAATCGAATACCTCGCGGAAATGAACCGCATAAAGCCCATCATCGTGGAAATCGGGCTCCAGACAGCCAACGACCTGACGCTTGCCGCCATCAACCGCAGGCATACCCTCGCCGAATTTGAAGATGCCGTAAAACGTTGCCAGGCGGCAAACCTCACCGTCACCACGCACGTGATTGTCGGGCTCCCTGGCGAAACCATGAAGGATTTCAAGCATACCGCCGAAGTGGTGCACGACCTGCACCTCGCCGCCGTGAAGATTCACCCGCTGCACATCGTCGCGGGCACCGTGATGGCGCAGGACTACATCGCAGGCGACTTCAAGCTCCTGGAATTCGAGGAATACTGCGAAGCCGTGGCCGAAATGATACGGATTATCGGCCCCGAGACTGCCATCGAACGGTTCAGCGGCGAAAGTCCGAGCGAGATGCTCATCGCCCCCAACTGGTGCGGCGAAAGGGACCGAATAATCGCGAAGGTGGAAGAGATTTTGGGAAGGGATTAGAATCTAGGATCTAGAGGCTAGGGAGAAGAATCTAAAGATTAGGGGAGCAAATGAAACGTATCGAAGACTACATCATTTCTGTTCCGGACTTTCCGAAGCCGGGAATCCTGTTCCGCGACATCACGGGAATCCTGAACGATGCCGATGGCCTCAAGCTCACGCTCGACGCCCTCTACAAGGCGCTAGAGAACATGGAATTCGACCTGGTCGCCGGGCTGGAAGCGCGCGGGTTCCTGTTCGGGGTCTCGCTCGCCGAGCATTTCCACAAGCCATTCGTGCCCGTACGCAAGAAGGGCAAGCTCCCCCGCGAAACCGTCGGCGTCACCTACGACCTGGAATACGGGCAGGCAAGCATAGAGGTCCACAAGGACGCCGTGAAGCCCGGCCAGAAGGTGGTCATCATCGACGACCTGCTCGCGACAGGCGGTACGGCCAGAGCCGCGGCCCACCTTATCGAAAAACTGGGCGGCAAGGTGGAACTGCTGCTGTTCGTCATCGAGCTCTTCGACCTGCACGGCCGCGAAGCCTTGAAAGGCTACAACATCGAGACTCTCACGAAGTTTCCCGGACACTAACGCAAAAGGACCGCAAAAGCGGTCCTTTCACAATAGATTAGCTTCAAGCTATAAGCCTGGAGTCTACACTTTCTTGAACACCAGAGAGGTGTTGATGCCACCGAACGCGAAGTTGTTGGACATGATGTATTCCACGTCCATTTCGCGGCCCGTACCCGTGATGTAGTCCAGCGGAGCGCACTCCGGGTCCACCGTTTTGAGGTTCAGGTTGGGGCTGAACCACTTGCGGTTCATCATGTGGATGGCAAGCCAAGCCTCGATACCGCCGCAGGCACCGAGCGTATGCCCGATGTAGCTCTTGATGCTGGAAAGCGGGACGGCACGCTGGTTCAGGGCGTTGTATGTCGCCCAAGTTTCGGCAATGTCGCCATGGTGCGTCGCCGTACCGTGGCCGTTCACGTAACCGATAGCCTCGGGAGAAATACCCGCATCGCGGATGGCCATCTCGAGCGCAATCTGCATCGTTTCCTTTTTGGGCTGGGTGATGTGGTCACCGTCGGTATTGGAACCGAAACCCACCACCTCGGCATAAATCTTGGCGCCGCGGGCCTTGGCATGCTCGTATTCTTCGAGAATCAGGCTTCCCGCGCCCTCACCAATCACGAGGCCGTCACGGTCCTTGTCGTAGGCGGCAGGAGCAAGTTCCGGGTGATCGTTGCGGGTACTGGTTGCAAAGAGCGTATCGAACACGGCCGACTCGGTCGGGCTCAGTTCCTCGGCACCGCCGGCAATCATCACGTCCTGCTTGCCATACTTGATCAGTTCGTAAGCCTGACCGATAGCGAGGCTGCCGCTGGTGCATGCGGTATTCGTCGTCACCAAACGACCCGTAAGGCCGAAAAAGACGCTGATGTTCACGGCACAGGTCTGCGGCATGGCACGGATGTAGCTTGTCGCCGTAATGCCAGAGCAGTCGTAAGTGTGAATCATCGAGAAAAAGTCGACAAGGGAATCGATGTTACCCATCGAGCAGCCATAAGCCACGCCCATACGGCCGGACTTCATCAGGGCCGTATCTTCGGAAAGCCCGGCGCACTGAATGGCCTTGTCGGCAGAAAGCAGACCCATCACGGCAACACGGCCGGCACCGCGCACCTTTTTACGCGGGTACTGCGGCAGCGGCTGCAAAATCGGGGATGCTAGACGCGTATTCATCTGCTTGTAGACATCCCACGAATCCATGCGCACAACACGGTTCTTGAGCGATTTCAAATTTTCGATGGCCTCGTCCGCATCAAAACCAAGCGAAGAGACGCAGGAACCACCCGTAACAACAACACGCCGCATTAAGCAAGACCTCCGTTCACAGAGATAACCTGGCGGGTAATATAGGCAGCCCCTTCCGAAAGCAGGAACACCACCGTCGCGGCAATTTCTTCGGGTTTGCCCACGCGTTTCATAGGAATAGCCGGCAGAATCATATCGAGCGGAGCATCCTTAATCATTTCAGTTTCGATGACCCCCGGAGCAATACTGTTGACCGTAATGTTACGGCTAGCAAGTTCGGTAGCCAGGGCCTTGGTTGCACCAATCAACCCGGCCTTGGAAGCGCTGTAGTTCACCTGGCCGCGGTTACCGATAACACCCGACACAGACGAAATCGTCACGATGCGGCCACGGCGCTTGCGGCACATGGGCATCACCAGCGGATGAATTACGTTGTAAAAACCGTTCAGGTTTGTATCGATTACCTTATCCCAGTATTCGCCAGTCATAGCGGGGAAAGCCATGTCGGCACAGACGCCCGCATTGGAAACGACACCGTAGTAAATCCCGTTTTCCTCGATGTCCTTCTCAAGGACAGCCTGACACTGTTCGCGGTCGCGGATATTGAACTGGAGCGGACGAATTACGCCTCCCTGCTCACGAACTTCGGCAGCCAACTGTTCGACGGGAGCCCCGTTCCTGTTGTAATGCGCCACAACCTCGTAGCCGGCCAAAGCAACCGCCTTTGCGATTGCCGCTCCAATACCACCGCTGGCACCAGTAATCAAAACGCTTTGTTTATTTTCCATGATTGCCCAAATATAGTAAAAAAAAATTTCACTGTCCTTTTTTTTTTGCTTTCAGGGCTTTACATCTTCAGGATTGACGTCGGATCGTCCACTTCAACGGTGCTGAGCGTGGCAGAAACGGCGAGTGTATCCCCCACAAAAGCCTTTCCATCGAACGTGACCGCCATATCGACGCGCATAGTCTGCTTTACTCGAATGGTCACTACATCCCCACTCTTGAATACAGGGACTTCGGCCTTACAGTTCGACACGCTCATAATGAATCCTTCCCTAGGAGTCTGCCCGCGGGAACGTCCATAAATTCCGGACAATGCGGAAATGGTCTGCGCCATGTACTCGAACGCCACGTAAGAGGGAACGCCCTGCACATCCTCGTTGTAGAACATGCAGTTCTCGCTGATATCCACCTGGGATTCAATGGTAATCTCGTCCAGGTCGAAACGGTTGATCCGGTCAAGCAGAAGCATCTTGCCCGTGTGGGGAACAAGTTCGTCCACTTCTTCGCGAGTTTTGAATTCGGTCTTTTCCATCTTACTGTTCCTTTGCAATAATTAAAGACACATTGCAACCGCCAAAGGCAAAGGAGTTGCTGATACAATACCGGAGTGGGCTCCCTGCCGCACAAGCCTCGCCCGGCTTTACCAGGCGGACCTTGGGCAACTCGGGATCTTCGCAGCCGTCAAACAGGTGAGCGGGAAGCACGCCATTTTGCAGGGCAAGGCAGCAGAACGCGGCCTCCAGGCCACCTGCAGCACCCAGCGTATGCCCCGTCAGCGCCTTCGTGGAACTGGCAGGAACGCTTTCACCGAAGAGACGATTGACCGCGCGGGCCTCCATCGCATCGTTCAGGCGCGTGCCGGTCCCGTGCAAATTGACATAACCGATGGAAGCGGCATCCAGCCCGGCATCTTCCAGGGCAGCCTTCATCGCCAGGTACGCCCCTTCACCATCGGCACGGGGAGCCGTAATGTGGTCGGCATCGGCACTTTCGCCAAAGCCAAGCGCCTTGAGCCCTTGCACGCCTTCGGCCTGCAAATCAGGGAAATCTTCACGAGTCACCAGGAAAAATACCGCAGCATCACCCAGGGTAAGCCCCGTTCGGTTGGCACTGAACGGGTTCGTCGGCTTGTCGGACATGGCCTCCAGCGATGCAAAACCCAGAATGACAGAACGCGAGGCGATATCCACGCCGCCCACGATAGCCGCATCGCAGTTGCCCGCATAAATGTTGTTGCGAGCCGAAACAAAAGCGCTTGCACTGGATGCACATGCCGTCGAATGCACCGAGAGCATCCCGGAAATCCCGTAACGTTCGGCAATAAAGCGCGCCGGGAAGTCCGCCGCCTGGTAATCGAGAACATAACCCTCGGGATAGGCCCCCGTCTCCCTGAACGTCCTCAGAGCATTTAAGGAGGTCTCCGAGCCGTTGTCACAGGAACCGATGAAAATCCCGATGCGGTCCGGACCGAACTTTTCGATAGCCTTATGGATTGAGGATTCCATCTGCGAAAGCGCCGCCTGCGAAAGCCTGTTCACGCGGTTGTCGTACTTGGGACTGTCGACAGCGGGCAACGTTTCCGGGTCGATTGTCGCCGCAGGCCGCATGACTCCCGCCACGTCGTAAACCGTAAAATCGCCACGTTCCCCATTCTTCAACTTTTCGAGAACCGACGTCTTATCGCCACCCAAAATGCAGTGGAACGCAAAATCGTTTATGTACAACGGCCTGCTCAATTGGATTCCCCCAACGTAATATGATAACTGTAATGGCGCAATTCGTTGACCAGCGTAATTTCGGAACCTGCCTTGCGGGCCGTCAGGATGGTCGTCCCGTTTTCGGCAAGTGTCCGCACGAAATCGGATTCCCCCGAACGTTGCTCGGTAAACGAAAAGCCCGCCTGCTCAAAGTTTTTCTTGAGAACCTCAAACGGGTAAAAACACACCTGGAAATCGGCCAGAACGTATTCCGTCTTGAGCTTGGCGACATTCATCACCGAACTTTCGGCCTTCACGCTGTCACCGACATAGGAAATTTCACCGAGCGTCGTGCCGAACCCCGTAAAGAAGGTAATGGAAAGCACGCTGTCGTTTGCGCGGACCCAGGATTCGGCCTCGAAGGAATCCGTGGAACCATCGGGTTTCTGGAATTCGCCGCGCATGTACTGCGGCATATCGAATTTCAGAGTCATCGCCGAAGTGGGCAAAAGCGCGACAGCGCGAGAATCCGAATAATAGACCGGGGTCGTTCCGGGGGCAACGCGTGAATTATGGCAAGACGCAAGAAACGCCAACAGGGCAAGCGCCACAGGCATAAACAACGTCAAAAAGGCCGTATGCCCCACACGGCGGCGAAGCATACCGAACTCTTGTAGACTGCCAATACCATTAAACATTATGCGCTGCCAAATTTAGAAAAATCAACGACGGCTCAAAGGAGAGAGCAAGAAACAGCACAGGATTCCAAGCAGTACCGAAAGCCCAAATGTCGAAACCGGGACAAAACTGCTAAAAGAGAGCGTCCCGAACGAAAAAAGTGTCGTCGCCGCCGAAAGCATCACGGCAAGGGTCGTCTTCATATTCCGGGAACCGCCCTCCTTGAAGAACAGCGTGTAGTCGATACCGATGCCCAGCGTGAGGATGACGCCCACAATCGCAAAGAAGTTGAAGGATATTCCAAAATAGCCGAACGCAGCGGCGATAAAAAGGCAGGCGATGACCGGAGCGCGAATGACCTTGATGGCCTGTCTAAACCCGTAAACCAGGGCAAGCACAATCACCACCACCAGGTAGGCGGCGCCCACCAGCAAGAGCGCAAGACGAGAAAGAACCGTCAAGGTGGCGTTCACATTTTCCATCTTGCTCACAGCAAACACGCCGGGCATTCCCTCGGCAACCTTCTGGACGTCAAAACCGGAAGCAACATGCAGCGGGAACACTGCGCTGTAGAAGCGATCCCCCACCTTGCCAATCCAGAGCATGTCGATGATGCTGTTGAACGAGCCCGGGAGTTTCGAATCGGGAGTCAAGTAAGTAGGGGCCAATCCCATATCGCCACCCGCCAAGCGGTCCGACGAGGCTGCAGAAGCGCTATCCAGTTTCAAGTCCGCGAGCAGCTCCGTGTACGCACTCGACCGGAAGAGTTTCTGGACGCCCCCGAATGTCTCGCGCTGCGTCGCAATGGAGGGAATGTAGGCGCTGGTCGCAAGATAGCCCGACACCAGCGAATCGGCTTTCGCGCCCTCGAGGCGCTGAGCCAGCCGTTCCTCGTTCTGCAGAAGTTCCTCCACGCTCTCGCCTTCCACAATCAGGTAATTCGCCGATACGCCCAGGTTGTTCAGGCGGGCATTCAACGATTCGGAACGCTTGAGGGAATCGCTCATGGCATAAAGAGAACGCATGTCCGTATGGATGTCGAGCTGCAGGATTCCGGGAACCAGCGCGACAATGGCGACTACCAGCAGGGCGACCTTGGCAAAGCGGCGAGCCACGATGCGGTCAAGCGATTCGTACACCGCAAGGAACTTCCCCGGAAGCCTTGTCGGGAGTGAATCCTGGCGGACAGGAAGCGGCAAGTTCGGGAACAGGAGCATTATCGTCGCGAAGGAACTCGCAAGCCCGATAATGGAAAATACGGCCATCTGGCGGAGCAACGGGAACTGGGCAAACGTAAGCGCCACATAGCTCAGTTCCGTCGTCATGAAGCCGAGCAGCAATCCCTTGAAAATGTTGTGCCGTTCCGTAAAGAAGTGTATCGCATAATCGATGCTCACGCCAATCACGCTCGTCCCGAACACGAACGTGAATACATGAATGCTCCCGAAAATCGCCCACGTCCCCGAAAGGGCCGCACAAACCGCAACGCTGATCGATGCCAGCGTGCAGACAATCGGCAGCGGAGAACGGAACACCCAAAGCAGCAACAGCAGGATGGCGACAACCGACACGCCCGAAATCCAGGCGACCTCGGACTGCGCATTTTTCGAACTTTCGTAGCTGTGGAAAGGCACGCCCGACTTTTCGACGCGCAATCCCTTATGAACGCCTTGCAACGAATCCAGCACACAATCGAGGCGCTGCAGCACATGCCCGTCGGAGGCCATCGACGACGTCCCCTCCGCAAGGGCCGCACTCCACATCACGTAGACAACGGAAGAATCCTCGGCGGCAAGCACCCCGTCGCGAAGCGAGAAACGCCCCGCCATCATCGGCGAATGGAACGTGAAGTAGTCGAACGATTCGGCACCCAGCAAGAACGGGTCTTCCTGCAAGCGGGTCAAATCAGCCAGACTGAAAGCCCCGTACACCTTCTGCAGAGCCAGTTCCCTGATTGAAGCTGCATCGTCATTTTTCAGGAGCGCACGAACGTCGTGGCCCTGCAGCACATAGCGGTACTCGAAGAAAAAGTCGCGCATCTGCTGCATCGTCGACTCGTCGACTTTCAGGCGCGTCTCCGCTAACGCAGAATCCGACACGAAGGCACTATCCAGCGATTCAGCAGCAGCCTTCGCCTCGTCAAAACTTTCATGCCCGAGCAAAACAGTAAGATTGCGGGCCGAACGCGCACTCAGCGCATTCTCGGCTTCGCTCACATTCTTGAATTCCGCAGCGTCCGGAAGTACGGAATAAAGATTCGAGTCCACCTTCCAGGGCGTCCAGAGGCCAATCGAAAGAAGGATGGCGTGAAGCACCACCCAAACCGAGATTGCCCAAACTTTCTTTTGCCTAGAAGTCATGAAACTCCAATGCACGCGCCAGCGAAACGCGCCTTACTTCGCCTTCAACTTGGAAAATTTCTGCGCGATGTCGCGATACGCACCGTCAACAGATTCCAGGTTCTGGAAATGCCCGTGCGCCGAGAACTCGTAGACGACCGGATTGCCATCGCCATCCGTAATCTTCACCTTGTCCAGCTCTTTCGTCCCTTCCAGGACAATCGAGGCAATCACGCGGGCGACGGCATTTTCCTTGGGAACAAGCCCCACGCTGAACGCATCGCCCTTCTTTTCGAAATAAATCTTGAAGTTGCGTTCCAGTTCGCCGTAGTTGCCCGAGAACACCGACTGGATGGTCTTGGAAAATTCCGCAAACACGGGATTCTCCTTGACAGAGACGGTCTTCTTCGTGTTGCGCGCCGGGTCGAACTGCACCATGGCATCGTCCCCCACCCAGAACACCGATGCGAAGGGCTTGTGCGTATCCCACACAATACCCGACTGGCGGTCAATCGCAAAGAATCCTGTAGAGACAAATTCGCGGTTCAGCTTCTTTATCGTGCGCACCTGCTTGAACTCGCCCACAGTCAAAGGCGATGCGGTCAACACCGTCAGGGACTGCAAAAGGGCGGGCTTCGTTTCTGCCGTAAGCGGACGGCCAAAGACGTCCGCGAGAGCAGAGCAGGCAAGCAACAGCAAACAAGCTAGAAACACGCGACTCATTTGCTTTCCGCAGCCTCTTCTTCGGCGATGGCGGCACGCACGCGTTCCACGAAGCACGGCGGGCAAACCATCAGCGATTCCTTCTTTTCCATGTCAAAAGCCATCTGCATGCTTTCGGCCTTGGTCAAGAGCGCACCGGTCTCGACGTCGAAGAACTTGTACGAAAGCTTGAGACAGATTTCGTATTCCTCGAGCGTCACCTCGGCACGGATTTTCTGCATAAAGATCATCGGGCGAAGGTACTTGACGTGCATGTCGACGACAGGCCAGGCGTAGCCGCTTTCTTCCATGGCAAAGTAATCATACTTTATCTTGGTCAAAAGGGCGCAACGTGCAACTTCCATGTACTTCACGTAGTTGCCGTGCCAGGCCACCTTCATCGAGTCCACGTCGTAGAATTCGACCTGGAACTCGACCGATGTCTTGAGTTTCTTTTGAGCCATGGTGCCCCCTGCTACACAGCGTAATGCTTTTCGCGAATCAGTTCAAGCGTCTTGCGGAGGTCGCCTTCAAGCTGACGGTCGCAAGCGAGCGGAGCGAACTTTTCGAACACCTGGTCGTAGGTCTGCTTCACGCCGGCGATACGGTCGGCAGTAATCTCGCCACGTTCCAAACGAATATGGAGGGCCTGGGCCGCAGCCAAGAGCACCGCAGCAGCCACCTGCTCGGTGAGCTCGATGATGCGGATGCAGTCGCGGGAAGCGATCGTACCCATGCTTACCTTGTCCTGGTTGTGGCATTCGGTGGAGCGGCTGAACACGCTCATCGGCATCGTGAGGTGAAGCGCTTCGGCAGTCCAGGCAGAAACGCCAATCTGCACGGCCTTGAAACCATGGTTGAGCGCAAATTCACCATGGCTACCGGAAAGGTTAGGCGGCAAGTTGCGGTTGAACTTGATGTCGACAATCGTCGCAAGCTGGCGGTCCAGAAGGTCCGCGAGGTTAGCGACAATGTTCTTGAGCGTATCCATCGCAAGGCAGATATGGCCACCGTAGAAGTGCCCGCCGTGGAAGATGTTTCTCGTCTCGGGGTCGATAATCGGGTTGTCGTTTGCGCTGTTCATTTCAATTTCAATCAGCTGGCGAATCAGCGGTTCGGAATCGTAGAACACGCCCACCACGTGGGGTGCGCAACGCAGGGAATACGGGTCCTGAATCTTTTCGGGAATCACGTTCTTCTCGACTTCCAGGTTCATGGCGTCGCGCATCTTCTTCGCGGCAGTTACGAGACCCGGGTGCGGCTTGACAGCGAACAGGCGTTCGTAGAAGTGGTAGGCGTTGCCCTTCATGGCAATCGTGTTCATCGCCGTAATGCGGCAGCTCAGGTCGGCAAGGTATTCGGCACGAGAATAGGCCATGCAGGCCACGGCGTTCATCACGGCCGTACCGTTCATGATGGCGATCGCTTCCTTGGGGCGGAAACGGTGCGGCGTAATGCCGAGTTCGGCCATCACGTCCTTGGACGGGCGGCGTTCACCCTTGTAGAGCACATCACGTTCGCCAATCACGGCACCGGCCACGTAAGAAAGCGGAGTCAGGTCGCCACTGGCACCCACGGAGCCTTCCTGCGGAATCAGGGGCAAAATATCGTTCTGCAGGAACGTCATCATGATCTTGAGGAGGGCGTAGCTCACGCCGGAGAAACCCTGGGCAAGCGTATTGATGCGCACAGCGATAATGGCGCGGGTTGTCTCCTGGTCAAAGTAGTTGCCCATGCCGCATCCATGAAAACGCGACAGGTTGATAGGCAGTTCATAGTAACGATCGGGCGGCACAACCTGCGTGCAGGAATCGCCATAACCAGTGGTCACGCCGTAAATGCCACCGTGTTCAGCCAGCGCCTCGTCCAGGAATTCGGCACCCGCATCGATTTTCTTCTGGAACGCGGGCGACGCATCCAGTTCCACAGCAGCCTCGCGCTTGGCGATGGCAACGACCTGTTCAATAGTCAGTTTTTCTGAACCTATGACGATAGTTTTCATGATCAACGATCCTTTATGTTTGTTTTTTCCAAAAATTGTAAAAATTATACCACTGGTACGGGTGCACCTGGCAATATTTCTCAAGAAGTTGGGTATATTCCTGCACCAGCAGGCGAATTCGTTCCGGGCGTTCCTTGCGGCTGCAGTCAAATGAGGTTTTCGCCTTGACCACGTGCATCTCGTAGGACGAGCGGATATCAAAGTCATGCTTGCGAATCGCAAAAACAAAATAAATCGGGGCATTCAGGATGCTCGCCAGGGTAAACGCACCCTCGGGGAAATTCGCCTTGTCCCCCATGAAGTCCATCTCGACGTTCCGGCCCTGCGAATTGGCGGACGTGCGGTCGCCTGCAATCACCACCACGTTCCCGGCGGCAATCTTTTCCTTCATCCACACCGCGGAATCCACGCCTATCTTGTTCGCATCGAGCACGATGTTCATCAGGTCGGGATTCAGTTCGTAAAGCAGCGCGTTGAACTTGGACGTCCCCGAAAAATCGACCACGGGATAAACAGTAAATTCCTTGTGGGTATGGATTTCGCCGTAACCGGTAAGCGAGCGCAGCATTTCCATGTTGCCGAGGTGCGAACAAAGCAAGAAGGCCCCTTCGCCACGGTCCAGCTGTTCGACCAACTTGTCGAGGTCGTCGCCCTGCGTCTCGATGTTCTGCAACTTGATGGCGCCGCGCCAGCCGAGCAGTTTCTCTATCATCGACAACGCAAAAGAGAGCACATGTTTGTAAGTGCCCATGAAAGGCTTGCGGCTCCCCCGCACTTTTGCGAGGTGTTCCAAATAAACGTTCGAACGCGCACGGACTGGCTTTGCCCCCAGCCAGAAGAAGAAGCAGACCAGAGCCGTACACAGTTCAACAATGCGGAGCGGCAAGTGGCACGTAATCCACAGCATGAAACGGAAGTGCCAAAGGCTTCCGCCCACTTCCTTTACTTCAAACCACTGTTGCTTTTCGGATTCCATCTCGTTTTTCTATTTCTTCTTCGCAAGGCGTCGGGCCAAAATCAAGGGCAAGCGCACCAGCATTCCCAAGCAAAGTTTGGTATGCGTCAACGATATCGCCACGTTGTCACGGACCGCCCTAAAATTGGAGACTCCGTCCTCGGGATACTTGACCTTGATGGGATAAAAACGCATCTTGAGTCCGGTCCAGGAAAGCCGAACCATGATCTCGATATCGAATCCCATGCGGTAGTTGTGTATCTTCTTCGCAACCGGCCAGGCTATTGCCACGGGATAAACGCGGAACCCGCACATCGAGTCGGGAATTTCCTTCGAAAGCGTTTCGACGGCAACCCAGAAATTGGTAATCTTGCGCCCTTGCTCGCGCGCCTTGGGCACGGAGGAGTCATACATCGGGAACGAAGCCACCATGTCATCGGGATGCTTTCTTGCGGCCTTCATGAAGAACGGAATCGCCTCCATGTCGTGCTGGCCGTCGGCATCCACCTGGAGCGCATGCGTAAAGCCCATCTCGTAGGCCGTCTTGAGCCCGCTAATCACCGCAGCGCCCTTGCCGCCATTCTTTTCGCGCGTCACGAGTGTCGTGTTCGGAACGTCCTTTGCAATCTGCACCAGGATTTCATGCCCCTCGGGAGCATTTCCGTCATCGACCATGATAATCGAGAGTCCCTGCGCTGCAAGCGTCTCGGCCACCTTGCGCGAAGCAAGTTCGTGGCGGAACACGGGAACAATTGCACAAAACTTCATATCTTCAGGTTTCATCTTTGCACTAGCCATTCTGCACTCCCGTCACCAGTGTACCCGTCGAAAGCATACGGCCGCTGTCGAGCGTATAGGTAAACAGGACTTTGCCAGTTTCTGCTTTGTATGTCATTTCAAGATTTACAGGAGTATCGGGCAGGACAGGGTAACTGAACTTGGTACGCTGGATACGCTGCAAGACACGCGGCGTGCCGAACAGGGCGTTCGCGAACATCACGGTCAAGTCAACCTGCGCCACAGCGGGCAATAGCTTGAACGCCGGGAAATGTCCGTTGTAGAAATCGCTCGTTTCGGGGAACGTAAGCCGGAGCATCACCATCCCCGGTTCGCGGCGCATCTTTAAAATCTTAAAATTCGGGCTCTCGGGAATGCCGAACAGCGCCTGGATATCGCGCATCTTGATTTTTCCCTGCGTATCCTGAGGGAGTTCCTCCAGGTAACGCCACTTCTTGGGAGACACCGTATTCTCGAGGAACTGGGCCAAATGCTTCTTGAAGAAATTGTTGATTTCGAGTTTCGCCACGTTCTTGAACTTTTCACGCCCTTCCGCGTTCAAGACAATTGCCGCGGCCAGGTACTGGCGGTTCCCGGACATCGGGACCACACGCACATCCTGCACCAGCCCCGAAGACTTGATTCGGTTTTCCACTTCCGGGAGCGAGATGCGCTTCTCCTCGATTTTCACGATGGAGTCCGCGCGTCCCTTGAGCAAGAAGCGCCCGTCGTCGTAGATTTCGACCAGGTCACCCGTCGTGAAGCCTTCGGGTTCCAGGATATAGCTCGACTTCACGTTCAAGCAATCGTTTTCACCGATGCTCATCTTGCAGACTTCGAACGGTTTCCAGATGGGGCCGTTCTTGGACTGCCTGTAGGCGATGCCGCCCGTCTCGGTGCTACCGTAAATTTCCATGGTCCAGTAACCCGTGATGTCGCAGCACTTGCGCGCCACCTCTTCGGGAAGCGGTCCACCGGAAGAATAGATAATCGGTGTAATCTTGAAACCGATCGGCTTGTCGGAATCGGCGGCAAGACGCTTCAGGAACGCGGGGCTCGAGGCGACCACTGCCTTTTCGGAAGCAAGGCTCGCCAGTTCGGTCGGATAATCAATGCGGTGTCTGCGGAACGGGAGCCCGGTCGCTGTCGGCAAAAGGACCGTGAACAAAAGACCGTAAATGTGGTGGTGGTTCACCGTGCTGTAGACCTTGCGGCCCACCCAGCCGTCGCCAAACACCTTCACCAGCTCAAAGAGTTCGTTTTCAAACTGGCAGAACATCTTGGGAACCGACTTGGGCTCGCCCGTCGTCCCCGACGTGAACATCACCATTTCGGCGGTGTTCTTGTCAAACGTATTCCAGAGGACCTCTCCCGCAGGCCCCTTCAGCACATCCTGAATCAACACGGCACCCGCCGAAGCATCGCCGAACGGCTCGTCGGTCATGAATCCGTTTTCAGGAGTCTTGATTTCCTTGATAAAAGCTTCCTGGCGATTTGCGGTCACCATCGCCTTGAATCCGCCCTGGAGCATCGCCAGCAGAGCGACGATAAAGAAGTACGAATCCTCGCAATGCAGAATCCAGTCATGTTTCCCGCTGGATTCCAGGTACTGCCGGACCTTGGACACGTCTTTCACAAATTCCGCCCAAGTCCTTGTAGCATCGCCGTCAAAACAGACAACGGCGTCCACCGGACGTGAGTCCCGCTGCAACTGGCATACGGGAATATAGGAGTGCATCTTTTGTTGCATCATTTTACGAACCATGAATTCCACGGCAAAGAAAATGCCGAGTAAAATATAGGAGATTAAACCGTTGTACAGGGACCAGATTCTGTCGTCGCACGCCAAAGCGGTGACCAGAGCAACGGAAGCGTTGAAAACGAAGAAAAAACACCAGGCCAGCGTGACCCGGTCGCAATAGCGTTCCACGTAAGCACGGTCCGGAGCGGTCTTCAAGCTCTTGTCGCCCAGGTTCGCCATGCGGAATGCGAAACTCGGCTTTCTCCAAAGGGAGAAAGCAAAAAACGCAAGGAGGCTCAGGCTCACCAGGACCGGGTAGAATTTCAGGAACAATACGTTGTCTGCAAAAAAAGACAAGGCCCCGAGCAGGGCCATCAGCAGGACTAGTCCCAGATTCTTGACTAGATTTGCCTTGTCGAACGCCTCGCCGTCATGAACGCCAGACCGATCCCGCGTCACATTGAAAAAATGGACGAAGGCAAGCGCTATGAGCATCAAGCTCAAACGGCGAGGAGAAAGTCCCCAAAACTCAAGCCCGCAAAAAACTAAGGCCGGGTATAGAACCGACAAGGTGGCAAAGAGAATCTTCCCCGCCACCTTCTTCATTACTTGTTTTCCGCGTTCTGGATCAAATTATAGATGGCGTCCACCACGTCTTGCACGGTGCGGACCGTCTTGAACACTTCGGGGTCGATATTCGTGGGCAAGAACGACTTGAGCTTCACGATCAGGTCTACGGCATCGATACTGTCCAGTTCAAGATCTTCGTAAAGGCGAGCTTCAGGGGTCACCTTGGCTTCGTCCATTTCGAAATCTTCGATCAAGGCAGATTTCAGTTTGTCGAATATAACTTGCTTGTCCATTACCGTCCCCTTTACTTTTGCTGGTTGGCCGAAATATAGGCGGCCAAGGTATCTACGGAGTAGAAATGCTTCTTTGTCTCATCGTTAACGACAGAGAAGGACACTCCGAAGTTTTCCTTGATAGCAATACCCAATTCGAGGGCATCGATGCTGTCAAGTCCAAGCCCATTTTCGCTTTCCCCAAAAAGAGGTGCGTCGTCAACAATATCGGATGCTGTAACGTCTTCGAGTTCCAGCGATTTGATGATCATTTCTTTAATTTTCGTTTTTAGCTCAGTCATAGTGTACCAAAGTTTTGCGGCAAAATAGCTAAAAATAAGGAAAGCGTCAACTATTAAGTCCAGTTTTTACTATTTTATAATATAAAAATTCATCACAACCCAAGAGTCCTATGTTCGACTATTACTACAAAGACCAAATTTCCGCAACAGACGCCAAGTACGAAGCACAAAAAATCGCATTTGCTCCCCTCAGTTTCCACGCAGCCAAGGCCCTCCGCGATATGGGCATCCTGGACGAAATCTGCAAAGCCCGCAAGAAAGGGATTACCGTTTCGGAACTTTCCCAGAAGCTGAACATATCACTCTACGGTGTCGGGGTGCTCATCGAGATGGGCCTCGGCATGG
This sequence comes from Fibrobacter sp., assembly GCA_017642335.1. Lineage (GTDB taxonomy): Bacteria > Fibrobacterota > Fibrobacteria > Fibrobacterales > Fibrobacteraceae > Fibrobacter. The sequence goes on along the minus strand of JAGCPF010000041.1, from coordinate 26,409 downwards.
GAGCCATCAAGCTCCATAAAGATACCGACGAAAGCGACCTGCGCCTGACCCTCGGGAAAATCGGCTTCTTCCTGATGCAAGACACCATGACGCAAGTCAACATGGACTTCTCCGAAGACATCTGCTACCTGGGCGCCGAAGACCTGCAAGAATCCATCCGCGAGGGCAAGCCCGCCGGACTCAAGCATCTTGGCAACTGGAAGACCGTCTACCAGGGTCTGTCTCAGCTGACTGACCAGCAGAAGAAGAGCTGGTTCGGCTTCGACCATTTCTATTCCGACCTTGCCTTCCCCGAAGCGCTCCCCATCGTGTTCTCGAACCCCTGCAAGCGTTTGTTTGACATCGGCGGCAACACAGCAAAGTGGGCCATCGCCTGCTGCAAGTACAACGCCGACGTCAAGGTTTCGATTATCGACCTGCCGGGCCAGACCGCCGTCGCCGAGAAGAATGCGAAGGCCGCCGGTTTCGAAAGCCGCATCGACACCATTCCCTGCAACGTGCTCGACAAGACGACCGCTTTCCCCGAAGGTGCCGACGCCGTGTGGATGAGCCAGTTCCTCGACTGCTTCTCGCTCGAAGAAATCACGAGCATTCTCTCCAAGATCCGGACCGCCGCATCGCCCGAGACCGACGTGTACGTGCTGGAACCGCTCTGGGACAAGCAGCGCTTCGAAGCCGCCGCATACTCCCTGCAGGCGACCTCGCTCTACTTTACCTGCATCGCGAACGGCAACTCCAAGATGTACCGTTTCGAAGAACTGAAGCATGCCGTCGAGATTGCCGGGTTCGAGCTCAAGGAAGCCCACCATAACGTGGGCCCCAATAGCTACTCGCTGCTCCGCTTCAGGGTGAAATAAGCGTTCCATTTCGGGGTTGAGAAATGATCTACATTAAACGGGCCGAATACTTTATCCCAAGCGAAGAGTCTCCGCTCCCCGACGTAAAGTTCGTGCCGATGCTCACGCGTAGGCGCCTAAGCCAGCTTTCGAAGATGGTCGTCGCGGTCAACGACGCCATCAGCAAAGACGAGCAACCCTGCAAGGTGACGTTCGCGTCGCAGTTCGGCGAAATCTCGCAACAGCTCAAGATTTCGCAGACGCTGCTCGACACGGGCAACGTTTCGCCGGCACACTTCAGCCTGTCCGTATTCAACGCCTCCATCGCAAACGCGACAATTCTCACCAAGAATACAGCGGGATACTCCGCCGTATTCTCGGGCAAAGAGGCTTTCCGTGACGGCCTGCGGGATTGCGTTGCAGCACTCAAGGCCCAGTCCGAGCAGGAACGCGTGTTCATCTTTGCCGACGAACGCATCCCCGAAACCTACGCCCCCGTTGCGGGCACCCCCTACCCCAACGCCGTCTGCGCCTTGGCACTCCGCCTCACGACAACGCCCGGCGAAGGGCTCAAGGAACTCGACGAGTCCCCGTTGCAAGGGGAATTTGCCACTGCCGCCGAAGAAGCCATAGCCTTTATTCAGCAGAGGCTTGCATGATTCGCCGAATCAAATACCTGCGGCGTCTGATTTCCAAGCTTTCGTCCTTTGCCGTATTCGGCATCGGGAGCATATTCCTCGCGTCGGCGCTGTTCCCGCTGTTCCATCTGCTGTCCGGATTTTCGGAAAAACGCTTCAACGTGATATCCCGACGGTTCGTCAGCTTTTTCTTCATGATTTTCGTCAAGTACATCGAAATCACGGGAGCCATGCGCCTGAACGTCGAGAACCGCGAACTCCTGAAAGGTCTCAAAGGCAAGGTCATCATCGCCAACCATCCCTCGCTGCTGGACGTGGTTGTGTTGATTTCGCTAATTCCCAACGCCAACTGCATCGTGAAAGGGGCGCTCATCCAGAACACTTTTGTCTCGGCCATCGTCCGAAACCTCTACATTCCCAACAACATCCCCTTCGACGAACAGCTTGAACGCGCGAAGAAATCCATGGAAGAAGGCAACAACCTGGTCATCTTCCCCGAAGGGACCCGTTCCAAGCCGGGCGAACCCTGGTTCTTCAAGAAGGGCGCCGCAAGGTTCGCCCTGTATGCTCATGCGGACGTAGTGCCCATCTATTTCGGCGGCAACGAGAAAATCGGGCTGCGCAAGAACGACAAAATGCTCCAGTTCCACCCGACCGAGCGCTATATGTATAATCTCAAGGTCCTGCCGACCATCTCGGTGGAGCCCTACAACGATATTCCCATGTCCAAAAGTGCTATACTTTTGAACGACAGAATGAAAACCGTTCTTGAAGAAGAACACCAAAAACATAGGGGCCTATTATGAAAAAAATCATTACCGCTATCACACTCTGTAGCCTTGCCGCATTGCTCTGCTCCTGCGGAGGCTCCTACAGAACCGTGCAAACTCCCGAAGAAATGACCAAGCCGTTTAGCTGCACCGGTCTACACGTACCGAACGCCACATGGCACTTTGTGGACGAATTAGGCCAGAACGTTGACGTACAGGGGCACTGCGCCAAGGGCAAGAAGCACGGCCAGTTTGAATTCTATATCCAGGGTAAGATGATTGCCAAGACCAAGTTCACCCGCGACGTCGAGAACAAGACCACCTGCTACGCCATGGCCCAGACCAGGATGAACCTTAACGATTGCATGAAGATTAATGCAAGCAACAATTCTCAGAACAACAACTAGACCTGGAAACCGTACATACTAAATAGAGGCTATATGGCAAAGACCGTCGCAAAAAAGTCCGCATCCGCCAATGGATCGGGCTCCAAGAAAGGCACCCAGACCAACATGTGGACTGGCCGCTTCGCAAGCGGCATGGCGCAGAGCATGGTGGACCTGAGCTTCAGCCTGCAATTCGACGCCGAACTCATTGAAGAAGACATCGAAGGCAGCATCGGCCACGGCAAGGGCCTGGTGGAATCGGGCGTGCTCAGTAAGGCCGACTACAAGAAGATTTGCGACGGCCTGGCCAGCATCCTCAAGGACTACAAGGCCGGCAAGAACCTGTGGCAGGAATCCGACGAGGACATCCACATGGCCGTGGAACGCGTGCTCACCGAACGCATCGGAGCACTTGGCAAGAAGATCCACACAGGCCGCAGCCGTAACGACCAGGTCTGCACGGACTTCAAGCTCTACATGCGCCACCGCGCCGCCGAAATCCGCGCCCTCGAAGTTTCTCTCATGGAAACGGTGCTCGACCTCGCAAAAAAGTACTTCGGCAAGATGATGCCGGGCTACACGCACCTGCAGCAGGCACAGCCCATCTACTTCAGCCACTACCTGATGAGCATGTTCTTTGCCGTGAGCCGCGACGTGAAGCGCCTCGACAATTTCCTGGAACTGCACAGCGAACTCCCGCTCGGTAGCGGTGCCATGGCCGGTTCCGCATTCCCCTACCACCGCGCCCTCGTTGCAAGGGAACTCGGTTTTAACGGCGTGAGCCCGAACAGCATCGACGCCGTGAGCCATCGCGACATGATGCTCGAATTCGAAGCCGACCTCGCGATTATCGCGAACACGATGAGCCGCTACGCCGAAGACTTTGTGAACTGGAGCACCAGCGAATTCGGCTACCTCACCCTGCACGACGCCTTCTCCAGCGGATCCTCAATGATGCCGCAGAAGAAGAACCCGGATTCCATGGAACTCATCCGCGGAAAGTCCGGCCGCATGCTCGGAAACTTCAGCGCCCTCTACACGCTGGTGAAGGGTGCCCCGCTCAGCTACAGCCGCGACCTGCAAGAAGATAAGGAACCGGTTTTCGACTCCGTCCATAACGTGAAGGTGATTCTCCGCGTGATGAAGGAAGCTCTGGAAAGCGCACGTTTCAATTTCGACAAGATGCATGCGAAGATGCTGCCGGCGCTGTTGGCTACCGACCTCGCCGATCTTCTGGTCGAATCCGGCGTGCCGTTCCGCGACGCCCACCACGTGGTCGGTAGCTTGGTCGGCGAAGCCGCCCGCCAAGGCCTCGAATTCACGGACCTCTCCGACGAGGCCTGGGCCAGCGCCGGCGTCCCGAACGTGAAACAGATGAAGAAGACGCTCACGTTCGAATACAGCGTGTCCCGCCGCAACATCGAAGGCGGCACGGGCCCGAAGTCCGTGAAGCAGCAGTTCGTGAAAGCCGCCGCAATACTGAAGAAATTAGGCTAAACCTTACATAAAAAAATTTCATTCCGGCCCGGATAAAAACCGCCGTAAAAACGTCTATAAGCACAGACGGATTTTCGTCCGTTTGCGAACCGGCGCGTTCCGGAATGGAAAAGACATATGATTCGAGAAGAATTCGCGCAGTTCCTCGGGAAACTGAGGGAAACGAGCAACAACGGCGGGGATATTGACGCATACGTCAAGGAGTACGAACACAAAAACGTGTACTTCTACAACGACGGATGCATCAAGAAAATTCTCGCAAGCGAAAAGAACATCATGCTCACGACGGATCTCGTGAACGCGGCCCTGGGCCTCATCGGCTCCGACCGCATCATGAACCCGAAACTCGTAAACCCGTTCATCCCCGGGGAACTCGGCTACCGAAACGCAGAGCCGGACATTCTCCTGACGAACAACCGCGATGGCGATACGCCTCGGGACCGAATATCTATCGAGGTTCAGCACGAAGACAAGAGAGTGTTTAGAGATCGCTTAGTCCTCTACGTGGCTCGTCTTACAAGCAACATGGCAAGGAAAGGGAAAGAGCCTCAACTCGAAAACCTGAACGTGATCGGATTCCAGTTCTTCAATGCGTTCCCCGAATCTGCAAACTACCGCCATACAGTACAGCTGTGCAATCAGGAACAGCAGGTCTATTTTGACCGGCAGACAGTAACACTGATTGAGGTGGAGAAATTCTTCAAGGATGCCGAACGTTTTGCGGACGACAGCAGCCGCCTTGCACAATGGCTCCGCGCCATCGACACCTTGAATCGAGAAGCCGATTTCAGCGAATTTGCAAATGACCCCGTGTTCAAGGTATTGCAAAACGAGGTGAAATTATGTAATTTCAGTTCGAGGTATCTTATGACAGTAGACATGAGCGACTATGACAAAGCCATGGAACGCTATGAAGGAGCCATGGATAAAGCGGAAGAAATCGCGAAGGGTTTGCTGAAAGATGGCGTTCCGATGGAAATAATTGTGCGGAATACCGGCCTTTCTGAAAAAAAGATCCGCGAGTTGTAGTTTGTATACTTAAGCAAATTTGAGCGGCCTCGATGGCCGCTTTTTTTGTGTTTTGCTTCTAAGCCACAATGTTTATGTTTTTCTTGGGGCTGTGATTATTCCGGTGCTGATTCGGTTTCAAGCATCACACAGCGGACTGGAAAGCCCCAGTTTTTATCATTATATGCTAATAAAGATGTTCTCGTATCACTTATACTCATTCCTACAGCACCAGCTCGTTCACCATTTGTATTTTCTTGTTCGATTGGATAATAAAAGTAGGCATCATCCTTCAAATCAATAAATCGTCCCTTATCATCTCGCGTCCCAGCGCCGACAAGACTAAACCCAGTATCATTGCTGCCTCCGAAACCAAATGCTGACCGAGTACCTTTTATCCCATCTTTATTTCCGTTACTATTCACAATGATGTAAAAGTCGTTATAAGTCAACAATCTCCACCCCTCTGGACAAATTCCTTGATGATTAGGTTGTATTAAATCATCACAAACCTTTGTATTGCATTCGCTCGGGAATTGCATCATCTCCGCCCATTGATAAAGTCCCCCATAAATGTCACAATAGGCCGTATCATTGTCATAACAATAACGTTCTATGATTTCATCGTTTTTTTGATCTCCATTTCCATTGACCATTTCACCAATATTCAAGTTTTCAGCCATTGCATAGATGGTCACAACCTTACCTACGGTATCTTTTCCTTCAAATTTCAAATATTTGTACGTACGATTATTTCGAGGATCCGTAAACTCCTTGTATTCAAAATGAGCCAAGTTAAATGGTTGGAAGGAATAAGAACTGCTACTAAGCAACTGCCACCCAGCAATCCAGCTTATGCTGGAGCTGGAGTTTCTTCTGACATTTCCCGCAGAACTGCTGGATGACGAGGATGCCGTTTTTTTGTCGCTAGAGGAATCCGGGAGAATCTCGGCCGAGTCGGCCACAGAAGAGGAACTCGCCTTACCGCTACTCGATACGACCGACGAACTTGTCAGTTCGTCACTGTCACCGAGAACATCGCTGTTTGCAGATGTCCCATCGTCCCCGCAAGCGGATACCAAAAGAAGAACAGCCCATAACAGCACAGTCCAAAGGCAATACTTCTTATTCATATCCAACTCCATTTTCTACAGGAAGTCAACTTTCTGCAGTCGACTTTCCGTAACCTGTTTTAACTAGAGTTCGATATTGTCGATTAGTCGGGTCTTTCCGAAGAACGCGGCGACAAGGATCGTCACCGGGATATCGTCCGGAAGGAGTCCATTGCAGCGCTGGAGCGTCCTGCGGTCGACAATTTCCACGTACTGCACGATGCCGCGGTTGCCGAGGATGGATTTCAGCACGAGGTCGCGGAGCTTCGCGACACCGCGCTCGCCCGAACTGTAGGCAATCTTTGCCTTCTTGAGCCCTTCGTGGATGCCGAGCGCCTTGTACTTCTCGTCCGAAGAGAGGTATTCGTTGCGGCTAGAAAGTGCAAGGCCCGATTCTTCACGCACAATGGGAACGCGCACAATCTTGATGTCGAAATTCAGGTCGCGCACCATCTTCTCGATCATGAACACCTGCTGGTAGTCCTTCTCGCCAAAGTAGGCGACATCCGCACCGACAATATTGAACAACTTAGAAACTACAGTAAGCACGCCACGGAAGTGTCCGGGACGATAAGCGCCGCAGTACATTTCCTCGAGCTTTTCGTCGCGGACAGTCGTCATCGGCGAACCATCGGGATACATTTCGGCGACAGACGGAGCGAACACGAAATTGGCGCCCATGGACTCTGCAAGTTTCACGTCTGCTTCGAGGCGCACGGGATACTTTCCGAGGTCTTCGTTCTTGCCAAACTGAATCGGGTTCAAGAAAACACTCACCACGGTCACGTCGCATTCCGCGGCAGATGCCTTGATGAGCGCACCATGCCCGTTGTGGAGCGCACCCATTGTGGGCACGAGCCCGATCTTTTTTCCTTGTCTAGCGAGAGGTTTCAACTGTTCGCGAAGTTCGTCAATCGTCTTGACTAAAAGCATTATAGACTTCCTTGTGGTACAAAATATGTCGTTTGAGTCGGGCACGCACTGATTGCGTCAAGGATCAAATTCAAATGGTTCTCGTTATGGACGAAATCAATGTTGTCCGTGTTGATGATTAAGACTGGTGCACTGGTGTAGTGCCAAAAATGGTGGTCGTAGCGTTCCTGCAAATCCTTAAGGTAATTCCCCTCGATTGCCTTTTCCATTGCGCGGCCACGGCTGCGGATGCGTTCCAACAAAATAGGCACGCTCGCCTGCAAGTAGACCACGAGGTCCGGCTTGGGGATGTCCTTGTCCAAGGAGCGAGCGATGGTTTCGTACATGGCGTATTCGCTGTCGGACAGGTTCTGCGAGGCAAAAATCTGGTCTTTGTCGTAGGTGTAGTCGCTGACTAACAGATCGTGGAAAAGGTCGCTCTGGAGAGCCGAGTTCTGCAACTGTTTGTGACGGTCCAGCAAAAAGAACAACTGCGTCTGGAAAGCGTAAGCCTCGGGATTCTCGTAAAACTTTTCAAGGAACGGATTCTTGTCATAATTTTCCTCGATGCACATCGCGTTCCAGCGCTGGGCGATAATCTGGGCGAGCGTCGTCTTCCCCACCCCGATAACACCCTCGATGGCGATAAAATGGATTCCGCTGTCTTTTAGCATATTAGGGTTCCACCTCCGTTATCGTGCGGAAAGGGATTTTCTCTTCCCGAGCCAGGAGAGATTGCAGCATGGAGCCCACCGTGCAGCCGCTCAACGCATCCACCCAATCCGGCGCAATGTCGTTCAAGGGGACCAGCACGAACTGTCTCCTGTCCAGTTCCGGATGCGGGATGCAGGGGCGCCCCGCCTGGACAAACTTTCCATAATACAGCAAGTCCAGGTCGATTTCACGCGAATTCCAATGCCCACGATCCTTGCGACCCAGAAGAATTTCTGCGCCCTTCAAATAGTTGAGCAAGCGCTTGGGCGTCCCGGAATACATGAAGCTCACAACCTGGTTGAAATATGGACCTTGACCCGCCGGACCTACAGGCGGAGTCTCGTACACAGGGCTTTCCTTCCAGCCACCCGAAGAAATGCGACGGAGCATGTCCCTGCCAGAAAAAAGATTGACCCAACGAGGCGCAACATTGCTACCCAGGGCGATAAAAACTCTTTCTAACGAATCCACGGCACTAATATAACTATTCCAAAACGGCTAGAAATGCCCAAAAAGAGGAAATACTTCTGATTTATTCGCTAAAAAAAATTTTTTTCCCTTTTTTCAACTTTTTCTATGACAAAGCCAATAATTTTATGTATCTTATGGCAGTTCTCAAGGAGAACGTTTTATTTATTCCAATCAAATTTTCGGAAATCACAGACTTGCAAGCCAAGCTGTTGTTCAATTCATCAACATTCATTAATTCAAAAAAAGTTTTTTTAATTCAATCTACAGAAGGACGCTACAGTGCCTAGAACAAAGAAAATTCAAGATCAAGATAACGCATTGGAACTAGAAACTGCACCCAAGCCCGAAGGCGAAGCCGCCCAGCAGCCCAAGCGCCGCGGACGCAAGCCCAAGGCGGCCGCAGACGCAGAGAAAAAAGCCGCCGAACCCGAAGCATCGGAGATCGCACAAGAGACCCGCACCCCCCGTCCGAAGGCAGAACGTGTGGCAGAGCCCGCCTTCGAACCCGTCTTTGAATCCCCGCGCCCCGAAGCCCCGCGCAACGAACCCGTCGACGGCATCGAAGCCGCAGAACGCCGCCAAGCCCGCGAACTCGGAATAGAGACAAACGAACAGAAGGCCCCCAGCCAGGAAGGTGCAGCACCGGCATCCGAAGGTGCCCAGGCACAGGCCGGCGAAAACGGCCAGCAGAACGCCAACCCGCAGAACCAAGACGGCAACCAACAGCGCCAGCAGTTCAACAACAATAATGGCAACAACGGGAACAACGGCAACAACAAGTTCAACAAATTCAACAAGTTCAACAAGTTCAAGAACCGCCGCAACCGTTTCTTGCCGCAAGACGACATTCTCGACGATTCCGTGCAGTTGCCGCCCCCCGACCCCGAGAAGGTGGCCGCCTCCCGCGCCAAGTGGAAGGAACTGCGCGGTCTCCCGATGTTCGAACTCCAGCGCCAGGCAATGGAACTGAACATCCCCGATTTCAAGAAGATGCGTAAGCAGGCGCTGATTTACCGCATCCTCAGCGCAACCAACGGCGAAGACACTCCGATCTACGCTGAAGGCGTCCTCGAAATCATGCCCGAAGGCTACGGATTCCTCCGCAATCCCGACCACAACTACCAGGCCGGCCCGGACGACATCTACATCAGCCAGAACTGGATCCGCCGTTTCGACCTGAAGATGGGCGACACCATCACTGGACAGGTCCGCCAGCCGAGAGAGCAGGAAAAGTATTTTGCTCTGATGCGCATCGACACCGTGAACTTCGACGCCCCCGAAAGGACGAAGCGCCGCGTCGCGTTCGAATACCTCACCCCGATCCACCCGAACCAGAAACTCAATCTGGAATGGAAAAAGGACGAGTTCAGCACGCGCGTCATGAATTTGTTCACGCCCATTGGCAAGGGCCAGCGCGGCATCATCCTCGCTCCCCCGCGTACCGGTAAGACGGTGCTCCTGCAGAACATCGCCAACGCCATCACGCAGAACCATCCCGAAGTCAAGCTCATCGTGCTCCTCATCGACGAACGTCCCGAAGAAGTGACGGACATGCGCCGCCACGTGAAGGGCGAAGTCATCGCCTCCACGTTCGACGAGCCGCCCGAGCACCATACCCGCGTCGCCGACATCGTCATCGAGAAAGCGAAACGCCTCGTGGAAAACGGCAACGACGTGGTCATCCTCCTCGACTCCATCACACGTTTCGCCCGTGCGAACAACGTTGTCATTCCCCACTCCGGCAAGATTCTTTCTGGCGGTGTGGACGCGAACGCCATGCAGCGCCCCAAGCGCTTCTTCGGTGCCGCACGTAAAATCGAGAACGGCGGATCGCTCACCATCATGGGCACGGCGCTTATCGAAACCGGCAGCCGCATGGACGAAGTGATCTTCGAAGAATTCAAGGGTACCGGCAACATGGAACTCGTGCTGGACCGCCGCCTTTCCGAAAAGCGCATCTGGCCCGCCATCGACATTTTCAAGTCGGGTACGCGTAAGGAAGAGCTCCTGCTCACCGAAGACGAACTCCAGCGCGTCTGGATTCTCCGCCGCTACCTGCAGGACATGACCTCCACCGAAATCATGGACTTCATGATCAGCAAGATGAAACTCTACGAGGACAACGAAACGTTCCTCAACTCTATGAACAAGTAAGGTAAAGCAATGAGTGAAAAAATTTTCTTCGCAGGCACCGGCAACATGGGAGGAGCAATCCTCCGCGGCCTCCTGAACGCCGGCAACAATCCCAAGGACATCCTCTTCTTCGACCCTAGCGACAAGGCCGCCGAAGCCGTCACGGCTCTCGGATGCGTGCGCGTGAAGGATTTCGCCGATGGCGTCAAGAAGGCCGACGTGACTTTCCTCTGCGTGAAGCCGCAGATTTTCAAGAGCGTCGCTCCCGAATGGAAGAATGCCGCCAAGACCCTCAAGGGGACAAAGACCTTCGTGAGCATCATGGCGGGTGTCGCCCGCAAGAGCCTCACCGATGTTCTCGGCGCCAAGAACCAGGTGCTGCGCGTGATGCCCAACCTCCCGCTCACCGTGGGCAAGGGCACAGTGGCTCTCGCCACTGACGGCGTCAGCGAAAAGACGCTTTCCACCGCCGAGAAGATTTTCGGCACCATCGGAGTCACCTGCCGCGTCACCGAATCCCTCATGGACGCCGTCACCGGACTTTCCGGTAGTGCCCCTGCGTACGTTTTCGAGTTCATCGAAGGTCTCACCCGTGGCGGTGTCAAGGCCGGCCTCACCCGCGATGTCGCGCTCAAGCTCGCCCTCGGCACAATTGAAGGCAGCGTCGAACTCGTCAAGCAATCCGGCAAGAGCCCGAGCGACTTGTGCGCCATGGTCTGCTCCCCCGCCGGAACGACCATCGCCGGCGTGAACGCCCTCGAAGAAGGAGCTTTCCGCAGCTCCCTCATCAAGGCCGTCGTTGCCGGGACAGAACGCTCCAAGGAACTGGGCAAGTAAAGCCCACCCCGCTAAACGAGAAAGATGTTACCCATCGACTTTTTCACGAAAGAAAATGCGACGTCCTCGTTCATCCAGGACGTCCTTTCTTCCGTGGATTATCCGGTAAACATCTTCCCCATAGCGCAGGCTGCCAATACAGACAACCGCGCATCGCTCGTCATCTGGGACCTGGACGCCTTCGCAAACGAAAGCGCGGACGCGCTCTCCAAGCTGCGAAGCCGTAACCCGGACACGATGATTCTCGCCTACGCCGAGAATCCGGACAAGTTCAGGGACATTCCGAACAACCTCTACGACATCATCCTTTCCGTCGAAGCGCTGCGGCTCCACCTGATGAGCAAGATCGCGCGCCTCAAGGAAATCTACACCGCGAAGCGCACTTTCCGCGAGAGAATGTCGCACCTTGTCGGCAAGAGCGAGGCCATGCAGAACCTCCGCAAGACCGTGGAAAGGGCTATACTCCACACGGGTTCCGTCCTCATCCAGGGCGAATCGGGTGTCGGCAAGGACCTCATCGCGCGAGCCATCGCCTGCGTGTACGACAAGTTCGTCACGGTGAACTGCAGCGCCATCCCCGAAGCCCTTTTCGAAAGCGAACTGTTCGGGCACACGCGCGGGGCTTTCACCGGAGCGCAGAACGAACGCATCGGGCTTTTCGAAGAAGCGAACGGCGGAGCCATATTCCTCGACGAAATCGGCGACATGCCGCTCCACGCCCAGGTCAAACTGCTACGCGTTATCCAGAACCACGAAATTCGCCCCATCGGTGCGAACAAGACGCGCCATATCAATGTCCGCATCATTGCGGCCACCAACCGCGACCTGCGCGAAGAAATCCGCGAGAAGCGCTTCCGTGAAGACCTTTTCTACCGTCTGAACGTGATTCCGGTACAACTTTCCCCGCTGCGCGCACGCAAGGAAGACATCGAGGACCTTGCCAACTACTTTATCCGCCAGTACGCTCCCGAAGGCGAACCCTACACGCTCTCGCCCGAAGCCTTGCAAAAGCTACAAGCACACGACTGGCCCGGCAATATCCGTGAACTGGAAAACGTCATCCAGCGCACGCTCTGTTTTACCGCCCCCGGCATCTTGAACGCCGACGACCTGCAAATCGACTCGAGCATGGGCTTTGCAGCAGGCAGAACGCCGGGTTCAGGGAACGCGACGACAGCAGCCACATACGAAGACTTCCGCGAAATGCAGCTTGACGAGGAAAAGGAATTCCTCAAGGCAAAGATTCTTGAATGCAATGGATCCATCAGCCTGGCGGCCGACAAGCTCGGCATGATACGCACGGCGCTGTACAACAGACTGGCCCGACTCGGCCTGAATGTCAAGGATATCCGTTAATAACGTTGTACTTTAAGCCCACGACGGCGCAACAAATCGACGACATTGTCTTCGTCAAGCACCAAGTGCGCAGCCCCCACCACGACAAACACGTTTCTGTCTTCGGAGAGGAATTCTGCAATGCGCTCCGCCATCTTCACGTTGCGGCTCTTGTAAACCTTTTCGTCTATCTTGTCGCTGATTTCCTTTTCGGCGGATCCCTCGTCATAGTCCCGTTCATCCGCCATCGTCTCGCGCAAAAGAGCATCGTCGCCCGTTTTCCAAGCACGCACAATCCGCGCCACCATCGAGTCTAGCTCCGACACCTCGCGCAACGTGGACTTGAGATAGAAAATGCCCGCCGAATCGGAATCCGTCGTGTCGGCTAGGGCGCCAATCTGCTCGCTCGCCGTCTCGAGCCCCACGATGGCCTTACCGTCATGCGCAGCGCGGTCCAGCAGCACGGCATCCACGCCGAGCGTCGGATCGATACCAACACGCTGGATGGCAAAGGCACTCAACGTCATCGCAGCAAGCCACGGCCGCATCACCTGCAAAGTCATCGACGGGAAACCCCATGCGGTACAAATGCTGTCAATCGAATTCCACATTTCCGGAGGCAAAATATCTTGCAAGCGCTTTCCCGCAGGCATCATTCCCTGCTGCATGCTCTCCGAAGCGATTTCGGTACTCACGGAATCATCGGTCACATCAATTTCGACGGCTAGTTCCTCGGCATTCACGAAAGCAGTCTCGATAACGGAATCGAGTGGATAAAACGAAGAATCGGCAAAATGGATGCTCCCGAGCAGCCAAACGGAGGAATTTGCGTCGGAGACCTTCCAGAAAAAATGCTGGGACGGCTGTCCAGCAACTTGTCGGTCCGGCTGCCCGGCGGTTTCGCGAGAATCGCCCTCGCCAGCATCGCGCGGGGTATTCCCAGCGCAAGACAGCAACAGCCATCCCGGCAACAGCACGCACAGCACCTGCAACACCAGGCAAAGCTTCGCCAGACGGGCAATCATTCCGCCCTCGCCCAGTCCAAAAGCCCGAGGTCGCGCGCCTCTGAAGCGTTCGCCACACGGAAACGGCCACCGTCAATGACGGCGATGCGGTCGCAATACTTTTCGGCATACTCAATGGAATGGGTCGAAACGATGATTCCCATTTTGCGCATCCCGACAAATTTTTTCAGCAGACGGAACAGCGCATGGCTCCTCGGGATATCGAGGAACGCGTTCGGCTCGTCAAGCAACAGCACGTTCACCTGCTGGGCAACCGCCTCGGCAAGGAACACACGGCTACGCTCGCCGTCACTCAGTTCCGTAAAAGGGCGCTCCGCAAAGCAGGCCACGTCCGTCGCCTGCATCGCGTCGTCCACGATTCTTTCATCTTCCGCGGTCCGGCCATCCAGAAAACCGGAATACGGCGAACGGCCAAGCCCCACGAATTCCCGGACCGTCATGCGGTCCGGTGCCGTGCCCGACATGCGGACAAGCCCGACACGACGGGCCCGCTCGCGAGCGTTCCAGGCTTGCAAAGGCGTCCCATCCAAGAACACATCCCCCGAAACCTGGGGAACAAGACCGGCAAACGTCTTGAGGAGCGTACTTTTCCCACAGCCGTTCACGCCCATCAAGGCGACGACTTCGCCAGCATGCAGTTCAAACGAAAACGGTTCGAACAGGGACTGCGGATGCTCGGCACCCCGTTTGGAGCGGACGGCACCATAACCTACGCAAAGGTTCTCGCACTTCAACAGCACATCGCAAGCCATCACCACCACCCCGTCCTAGAGCCGCGGACCAGCACGTAAAACACGACCGGCACGCCGACGATACTGAGTACTGCATTCAGAGGGATACTCACCGGGAAGAGCCCAGCCAATAGGCAAAGCACTGTGCCACACAACGCGGCCCCCGGCACAAGGACGCGGTGGTCGGTCGTTTTGAACAACATAAAAGCCAAGTGAGGAACGGCGATACCCACAAAAGCCACCGGACCGCAGAACGCCGTACACGCCGCAGCGAGGATACTCGCACCGAGCAGCACGCACTTCTTGGAAATTTCTACGCGCACACCGAGACCGCGGGCAAAATCGTCGCCAAGCCTCGCCGCATTCAAGTAGCGCATGCTCACCACCACGAGTCCAAGCCCCGCGGCCACGGCGAGCGCAAAGACCCACACGCCGTCGAGCAGCATGCGACCAAAGCTGCCCATGCTCCACGTCACGTACACGCGAAGCGCTTCGGCCTCGCTCCCCGCAATCAGCACGCTCACGATAGCGTCGATCAGGTAGCCGAGCAAAAGCCCCACAATCAGGAGCACGCCCACATTGCGGAAACGCCCCGAAACCCACATGACAATAATCGTCACAACGGATGCACCCAACGCAGCCGCGCCGAGCACGCCAAAGTTGCCAAAACTGAATCCGGCCAGCAACGAGAGCGCCACCCCCAGGCTCGCGCCGCTGCTGATACCCAGCACGAACGGTCCGGCAAGCGGGTTGCAAAAGACGGTCTGCAGGGCAAGGCCCGCCACCGAAAGCGAAGTCCCGGCCAGCACCGCCGCACACATCCTGGGCACGCGGAGCCGCCAAATGATTTGCGAGGTGATGGAATCAGCCCCGACCTCAGCCGATGGTCCGGCGAAAAGGGCCGAAAAAAAATCAGGCCACGAAACCCATACAGGTCCCGTAGCCAATGTGCAAAAGCTCAGAGAGACGGCGACTAGAAAAAGGAAACCAAAGCAAAACCAAATGCGGTTTTTCATCGGCCCTTATTTTTTTCTCTTCGCCCAGAGTTCCGCAGTCTTCTTCATCTCGGCGGTAAGCTTCTCGTCCTTGATGTAGACTTCAGGCGGAACATTGTCGAAGCCCTGCAGGGCATTCAACCAGTTGTCGTTCATGTCGCGGAATTCGAGTTTCTTGAGGTTGTAAGTCAAGGTGTCCTCGAGTTTGCGGAACGCGATGTAGTCCCAGCGAACCACCTGACGGTCGGCAAAGACTTCGCGGGTAACCATGGACGTATCGTTGTCGAAACGGTAGCGAGCCTTGAAGGTGTATTCGCCCGTCATCTGGTAGCGGCCCGAATCAGAGTAAGTGCGGGTCGTTCCGTAAACAGTGTCGTTCATGTCGAAGCGCAGTTCGGCGTCACGGAAAGCGTGACCGTGAGCGACAATCGGAGTGCGCCAGATACCATAAACGGATTCCTTCATGCTCTTCTGGAAAACAGTATCAATCTTCCAGGAATCGAAGTTCGACTTGTCGTACTTGGCTCGCTGGACGTACTTGCCTTCCTGGATCATCTTGCGGACGCTGTCGGCCTTGACCCTGGCGAGGCTATCGGAGTTGGAAGAAACCGGAGTGCTCACCTTGACCTTGCTCAGGGAGTCGAGTTTCTTCTGGATCATCTCGTCAAGAGTGGAAGCGCCTCTCGGAGCGACGTTGACCGGCACGCTAGGTACGACCTTCTGTTCAGCCTTCTTGGCCGGAGCAGCCTTCGGAGCTTCCTTGGCAGGAGCGGGGGCCGGTGCCGGAGCAGCCTTCGGGGCTTCCTTGGCAGGAGCGGGGGCCGCTGCGGGGGCAGCCTTCGGGGCTTCCTTGGCAGGAGCAGGGGCCGCTGCGGGAGCAGCCTTGGTAGATGTCGTTGCGGGAGCAGGTGCAGCGGCGTGTGCCGGTGCAGGTGCGGGAGCGGGAGCCTTAGCAGGGGCCGCGGCGGCAGGAGCTGCCTTTGCAGGTGCAGGAGCCGTAGCGGGATCCGCAGCGAATGCGAACCCAGCGAAAGCTATCGTACAAATAGATGCGATAATACGAGTATAAGAAGACCAAATCATTGCTTTAAATTTAGTTAAAGGTTTTTTTAAAGGACAACAATTTGCCCGAAAAAAACATCATTTTTATACAAAACCACCCCCAAAAGGGGCAAAAAAAGCACCCTTGGCATCTTTTCCTATATTTGGCACATGCCTGACTACACACAAGCCACCAGTCCCTGTTTCGTTCTGGACGAAAAACGCCTTCGCCGGAACATGGAAATACTGAACAACATTCAAGAAAGGACCGGCGTCAAGATTATCTGCGCTCTCAAGGGCTACAGTTTTTGGCGCTCCTTCCCCATCATTGCCGAATACCTTCCCGGTGCAACAGCCAGCAGTCTCAACGAGGCCAGGCTCGCCAAGGAAGAAATGGGAAAGGAAGTCCACGTTTTCGCACCGGCATACGAAGACAGCGAAATTGACGAGATCCTCAAATACGCCGACCACATCACGTACAACAGCTTTTCCCAGTGGCAGCGTTTCAAGGACAAGACCATTGCAAGTAAAATAAGCGCGGGCATCCGCGTGAATCCGGAATTTTCCACCGTGGAAACAGACATTTACAACCCCTGCGGGCTGCATTCCAGGCTCGGCGTGACCGAGGCCGAGTTCAAGCCGGAACTGCTGGACGGCATCGAGGGGCTGCACTTCCATGCCCTGTGCGAACAGGACGTCGACGCGCTGGAAGGCGTACTCGCAGCGTTCGAGAAAAAATTCGGGCGCTACCTCCCCCAAATGAAGTGGGTGAACTTTGGCGGAGGCCACCACATCACCCGCAAGGACTACCACCGCGAAGAGCTTGTCAAGCTGCTCAACGATTTCAAAAAGCGCTATCCTCACCTCGAGGTCGTGATGGAACCGGGAGAGGCGGTCGGCTGGCAAACGGGCGAACTGGTGGCGACGGTCGCCGACATCGTGCACAACAAGATGGACATCGCCATCCTGAACGTATCCATCAGCGCACACATGCCCGACTGCCTCGAAATGCCCTACAGGCCGAACATTACAGGCGGAGCTTTGCCCGGCGAAAAGAAGTTTACATACAAAATAACTGGAAATACCTGTCTGGCCGGCGACCAGCTCGGCGACTACTCGTTCGACCAGCCGCTGCATGTCGGGGACCGCATCATCTTCGAGGACATGATCCACTATACCATGGTCAAGACGACATTCTTCAACGGAGTGCGCCACCCGGATATCGGCATGTTCGACATGGACGGGAAATTCCACCTGCTGCACAGGTTCACCTACGAACAGTTCAAGGACAAGCTGTGATCTTGACGAAAGAAAAAGTTGTCATTCGCAGGCGCATGACTCGTCGGCTCAGCCATGCCGAAACGCAAGCGTTTTGGCGTGGCATTCGCCTTGGTTGTCATTGCGAGGGGCGAAGCCCTGAAGCAATCTCCTCTGGTCACTTAATGGTTGGTGGTTAGGAAAGACATGTTATTCAAAAGCGAAGATGAAACGTTCAACTGGGCGGCCGAATTCGGGAAGTCTCTCCAGCCGGGAGACCGCGTGGCTCTCTACGGGAACCTCGGTGCTGGCAAGACCGTCATCAGCCGAGGAGTCTGCAAGGGACTCGGCTACACGGGCACGGTATGCTCCCCCACCTACACCATCCTTCACGAATACCCGAACAATCCGCCCATCTTCCACTTCGACCTCTACCGTCTCGAAGGGGGCGCGGACCTGTACGAAGTCGGCATGGACCCGGACTACCTGAAATCCGGCATCAGCCTCATCGAATGGCCGGAACGCCTAGAGGGAAACGACTCGGGCATTACCCACGTCATCCAAATAAAAATCCTCTCGGAAACCGAGAGGGAAATTACTGTCAAGAAACTCCGCTAAGACAATATATAATGTCTAGCCAGTTACCCTTTTATATAGTGCAGAGCTACTTTGCAGCAGCAGAGTCGCCCGCCGGAGCCGCGGCCGCTTCGACAGCCGCTTTCAGCGCGCCCGCCTTGGCAATGGACTCCCAGGTTTCACGATCGCTCTTCGGCAAAAGCATCGGGCCCTTGTAGCCGTTCACGATTTCGAGCGCCTTTGCAGAATCCTTGTCGGCAATGGCATCCATCACGTCAGTGAACAAATCCTTGAGGTGGTTGCGCTTATCCTCGATAGCCCCCAGGCGGTCCTGACGAAGGATTTCCATGGAATCGCTCACAAAGCCGAGATCCCACGTAGCATTGTAGCAGGACTCCGCCTCGATAAGCTGGGCGGGATCCGTCTCCGCGGCCACATAGAGTTCGTCGCACTTGGCGAACGCCTCGGCGCTGTTCTTCTTGGTGTACTGGTAATAGTAGTAACCGCCAACAACCAAGCCAACGAGGACAATCAGGAACACGACATCCTGCCAGCCCATCGCCGGAGTAGGGAGTTTCGGCTTGCCAGACGGATTCTCGCCGGCTTCCAGTTTTTCTTCGGCCTCGTCAAAGGGGCTCTTTCCACTCAAGAAACTAAAAGACATGTTATCCTACCTATTTTTTTGAAATTGCGTCAAAGACGCGAGCGTATAAATATATCTGCTTGATAAGACTTGCAAAGCCGTTGGAACGCGTGGGCGAAAGTCCGACATTCAAGCCAATATCCTGGAAAAACTTCGCATCCACCGAAAGGATGTCCTTCGGAGGCAAGTCGTTGTAGATCTGCAAGGCAAGTGCACCGAGACCGCGGCTGATCAGCGGATTGGTCGTCCCGCCCTCCACTTCCATCTCGAAATGGACGATGCCGGATTCGAACTTGGGAACCAGGTACATCGTAGATGCGCAACCCTGGATAATATACTTTTCGGCCTTCAGGGAAGCGTCCATTCCCTTGTGCGCACGGGCCAAGTCGAGCAGGTACTTCCACTTGTCGTCCTGATCCGAGAACGAGGCGAACTTCGAGCGAACCAATTCCAATCTTTCTTCTATAGCCGACATCACATTACCGCAAGAAGGAGCGCATCTTCCAAATCAACGACGGACAGGCGCTCAAAACAGTGAAGAATATACGCCAAAGGGAAGCATGGCCCTGCGGGATACGGGACAGTTTCTCGGCCGCGCGGTCAAACTGCGCATCCGAAATCTTGCCGAACGAACGCTTCGCGTTTGCAATCTGCAGATGGGCGCGGCCCTGGGCCTTCATCCAGCGGTCGAGCACCGAGGATTCCACGCGGACCCGGTCAGCATCCGATCCGCAAGCGAGCCATTCGACAACGGACTCGGCGACAATCTTTCCGCAAAGGATGGATTCGACAATCCCGGAACGGCTGATCGGGTTCACGCAGCTCGCAGCATCCCCCGCCTTGAACAAGCCGTGCATCGCGAGCGGGCGGCGGGACTGTCCGCAGGCAATCATGCCTCCGTAGATGGCCTTGACCTTCGCACCCGGATAACGCTGGGAAATGAAATCCAGGAGTTTTTGGCGCAGCGGGACGGGTGTATCGTGGTCCTTCCCCAGGACGAAACCGATATTGACTTCCACGCCGTCACGCGGGAAAATCCAGCCGTAGCCGTTCGGGAACTCGCTCCCGAAGAAAAGCTCGATATGCTCGCGGCTATGCTCGATCCCTTCGGCCACCGCGAAAATAGCCGGTTCCAGGTCAGTATCACCGGACTCGATTCCCTTAAGACAATCGATGTTCCTGGTCAGCCTGCACCCCGGCCCCGTGGCATCGACCACGACCTTGGTGCGCACTGTCCGGGATTCGCCCCCGCATACAACCTGCACCACCCAGGAATCCCCCTCACGGGAGAGCTTGGTCACCGGGGTATCGAAATGGCACTCGACATTTGCCGCGGCACAACCATCCGCCAGAGCGTGGTGGAACCGCGAACGATCCAACAGGGAACCGCAGTCCTTACTGTAAAACTCAGCCCTGTAACCCTTTGGGGATGTAAAATATATACCGGAGATACCGCCGCGTACCCATTCCTTGGAAATCGGCCACAAAGCGTTCAAGCGTCCCGTCGAGACGGCCTCCGCACAGAAAATAGGTTCTTTCCAGGGTTCCTTCTTGTCGAGAAGAAGAACCCGTCCGGCACCGCCCGTCAGCCTTCCATAGGTACAGGCAGCCATCAAACCTGCAGGGCCGGCCCCGCAGACGACAACATCGTATTCCTTGTCTATAAATTCAGACATTTGCGCCAAAACTAGCAATTTTTGCAAAAGAAGTGCCCAAGGTAAAGAGAACCAAACATTTTTTTAGATGTTTTTTTTTTATTTGGAATTTTTTCCCGAAATTTTAGTTATTTTAGGGCTATCCGTTATATGTGTCAATAATTAAAGGGATTTTTATATGAACATGATGAAAGTATCCAAGTTGGGACTCGGCCTTGTCTGTGCAATGACGCTCTCGGCGTTTGCCCAGCAAACGAACTGGTCCGGCAAAGACTTGAACGTTTCTTTCCGCGACAAGCGCATCGACGACTTCGACTTTTCCAAAGCCAAGGCCGTCAAACACGTGACCGACTTCCAGCGCGCAGCTGGCGAGAACGTGAAGTTCTCTGAAGCAAACCTCCCCGAAGTGTCCTTCCAGAATGCGGTGATCAGCAACGCCAACTTCAAGAACGCCAACCTGACGAAGGCGACGATTAGCGGCGCCGACATCCGTTCTTCCAACTTCAAGGGCGCAAACTTCGAAAATGCGAACCTCTATCGTGCAACCCTCCTGGATAGCGAGTTCCCGCAGGCGAACTTCAAGAACGCCCGCCTCGATGCCATGAAGGTTTCTGACGGTGCTGACTTCAACAAGGCAGACTTCACGCAGGCCTCCGTCATGGACGTCGACCTCACCAATGCCGACTTCAGCAAGGCCAACATGACGAACGCGAACTTCTCTCGCTCTCTCATGGCCAACACGAACCTCAAGAAGGCAAAGCTCGTCAAGACGGACTTCACCGCCTGTAACCTGATTGCCGCCAACTTCGGCAGCACCGACCTCGAGAACGTCAACTTCGCCAAGGCCGGTCTTTCCCAGGCTAACTTCAGCGGTGCCGAATTCAAGAACGTCAACCTTCAGGAAGCTGACCTCTCCTTGACGTCCTTCAACGACGTCGACCTCTCCAAGACGCAGCTTCAGAAGGCCAAGTTCGCCCAGTCCACTCTCAAGAACATGAACTTCAACAGCCAGGACCTGACCGGCGTCGTCTTCGACAAGGGCAGCGTTTCCAAGAGCTCCTTTGAACGTACCAAGCTCAACAAGGCCTCTTTCTTTGACTCCGACGTGAACAAGGTCGTGTTCAAGGAAGCCGAAATGATGAAGGCCGTCTTCGACGGAGCCTACATCCGTAAGAACATCTTCGACAAGGCCGACCTCACCAAGGCCAACTTCTCCAACTCCACCATCGAACGTACGGACTTCAACCTCGCCACGCTCTCCGGTGCAAGCTTCGCCGGTGCCAAGCTGGTCAAGGTTAGCTTCCTCAACGCCAACATGGAAGGCGTGAAGATTGACGCCGACACCAAGATGGACGACGTTGACTTCTCCGGTGCAGACCTGAGCAACGCCAAGATCGAAAAGTTCACCGCCAAGAAGGTCATCTACGACAACAGGACTAAGTTCCCGGGCGGTCTCGATCCGCGTCAGTACGGCTTCACCAAGCGTGGTGAAAAGGCCGCCGACATCAAGGTCGAAGGAACCGGCAAGAGGAAGCCGCGTGAAGAAGCTTCTGACGACGATGATACGCCGAAGAAGAAGAAAAAGAAGAAAAAGAGTTCCTCTGACGACGAAGAATAGTCTTCCCTAAATAACGGATTTAGAAAGGACGCCCAGCAGGGCGTCCTTTATTTTTTGGCGGGAACACCGCCATCCAAAATTTCAACAGTTACTTCTGGTCCATGAGCCACGCCACGGCCTCGCCGAGGCCACCGACGCGCACGACCCGCATGTTCCCGACGGACTCCGGCAGCTTGCCGGCCGAGGGAATCACCGCCACGGTCATCCCCAGGCGGCGTGCCTCCTTGAGCCGTTGGTCCAGCAAGCTCACATTCCGGACCTCGCCCGACAGACCGAGCTCCCCTATCGCGATGGTCTGGCGGCCCAGCGGGATTCCCAGATGGTTGCTCGCGACAGCGAGCGCGAGGGCCAGGTCAGACGACGTGTCGGTCACGCGGATGCCGCCGGCAATGCTTGCAAACACGTCGCACATGCCGACACTCACGCCGCCAAATTTTTCGAGCAACGCAAGGATGATGGTCAGGCGCTTCGGGTCGATACCCGCGGCGACTCGCTGCGGGACGGCAAAGTTCGTTTGGTTCACGAGCGCCTGCGTCTCGAAGAGCAGCGCACGCGACCCCTCGAGCGTGCAGCAGACAACACTTCCCGGCGTCGGCGGGACACCCTCCTGCAGGAACACTCGGCTCGGGTTCGGCACTGCATTCAGCCCGTGACTCGTCATCTCGAACACGCCGATTTCGTCGGTAGCGCCAAAGCGGTTCTTGATGGTACGCAGCAGGCGGTACTGGTTGTTGCGGTCGCCCTCGAAGTACACGACCGTGTCGACCATATGCTCCAAGATGCGCGGACCGGCAATCTGCCCGTCCTTGGTCACGTGGCCGATGAGGATGGTGATGCAGCCCGTGTTCTTTGCGAACACCATCAGGTCCAGCGTGCACTCGCGCAACTGCGAGGCAGACCCCGGCGTCCCCGGCAGGTCGCCCTTGTACACCGTCTGGATGGAATCGATGACGAGCACCTGCGGTTTGACCTCCTTGGCCATCTCGATAATCTTCTCGAGCCCCGTCTCGCAGAGCAGGAGCATGTCGCTCCCGGAAACGTTCAGCCGTTCACTGCGGAGTTTCACCTGGTTCGCGCTCTCCTCGCCGCTCACGTACAGGGTCTTCACCCCGGCGGCGGTCATCGTCGCAAGCGTCGTGAGCACGAGCGTGGACTTGCCTATGCCCGGATCGCCGCCAATCAACACGAGCGACCCCGGCGCGAGACCCCCGCCGAGCACACGGTCGAATTCCGTATTCGCGGTGCTCAACCTGCGCGTGTCCTCGGTGGAGACGTCCTTGAGCGCGACAACCTTGTGGACCGGACCGCCCAAGCCGCGGCCCCCGCGCCCTGCGCCGTCGACAGCCGGAATTACCGCATGTTCCTTGAGAGAATTCCACTCCCCGCAGAACGGACAGCGCCCCACCCACTTTGTCGTGGTATTACCACAACTCGTGCAAAGGAACTCAATCTCTTTTTTTGCTTTACCTTTATTTAGTGCTACCATGTGCACTAATATAACAAAATACGACTGACACAATATGTCAGCCCAGCATTTTTTTCAAAAAAAATTTTCCATTCACTATACACAAAAAAAGCATCATCAACAAAACATTTCTTCATCACAAAGCAAGACAACAATCCCTATAAAAAATGCTTTTCTTCGTTTAGAGAATGAATGCGAAGGTCTTAAGCTTTAATCCTTTTTTTTCTAAAATCAACATTTTTTGCTATATTTCGCAGCACTCGACGATTTGTGTACCAAACCGCCACGTTCAATGAAGGCATTTCGATGGAAATCAAGATTCTCCCTCAGCCAGACGATGTTACGTGCGGACCGACCAGCCTACACGCAGTCTATGCGCATCTCGGCTACAATATTCCCCTCAAGAAACTCATCTCCGAAATAGAATTCCTCGAAGAAGGTGGCACGCTCGGCGTGTTCCTCGGCATCGACGCGCTCAAGCGAGGCTTCAAGGCGACCATTTATTCGTACAACCTAAAAATATTCGACCCCACCTGGAGCAAGCTCAAGATGCCCGAACTCCGCGAGAAGCTCGAAAAGCTCCACAAGGCCAAGCACGCGCCCAAACTCCGCAAGGCCATCGAGGCGTACATCCGCTTCCTGGATTTGGGCGGCACGGTCGCCACGGCAGACCTCCGCGCAAGCATGTTCGAGCATTACTTCAAGCGCGACATTCCCGTTTTGTGCGGACTTTCCGCCACCTACCTCTACCGCAGCCCCCGTGAGTACACCAACGACAAGGACCAGTCCGTCTTCGACGACATCCATGGCGACCCGATGGGGCATTTCGTGGTGCTTTACGGGCTCGACGAAAAAAGGCAGTTCCTCGTGGCCGACCCGGACTGCACGAACCCCATGGCGAACGGCCCCTACTACAAGGTGGACAAGTTCCGGCTCATCCACAGCATCCTGCTCGGGGTCATGACCTACGACGGCAACATCCTCGTCGTCGAGAAGAAATAGCCCCGTAGCGGACCCGCTTGAAATGATTTGAAAAAAAGGCGCCCATTTGGAGCCTTTTTTTTCTTTTGCGCTATATTTTTTCCCCGATTTCTATGTAATTTTAGTTTCGGATTTTAATATTCAAAATTCAAACTCAAAACTGGAGATACACATGGCAAAAAAGATGATTGCGTGTGACGGTAACGAGGCCACCGCTAGCGTAGCGTTTGCTGTTAGCGAAGTTGCGGCTATCTACCCGATTACACCGTCTAGTCCTATGGCTGAGCACGCCGATAACTGGAGTGCTGCAGGCAAGAAGAATATTTGGGGACAGGTTCCCCGCGTGTTTGAAATGCAGTCCGAAGGTGGCGCTGCCGGTACCGTTCACGGTGCTCTGCAGGCCGGTGCTTTGACCACGACCTTCACCGCTTCCCAGGGTCTTCTCTTGATGATCCCGAACATGTACAAGATTGCGGGCGAACTGACCCCCACGGTCTTCCATGTGACTGCCCGTGCCCTTGCCATGCAGGGCCTTTCTATTTTCGGTGACCATTCCGACGTGATGGCCTGCCGCCAGACCGGCTTTGCCATGCTCGCCTCCAGCTGCGTGCAGGAATGCCAGGACCTCGCTCTCGTGGCCCACGCTTCCACTCTCGAAAGCCGCGTTCCGTTCATGCACTTCTTCGACGGTTTCCGTACCTCTCACGAAGTGATGAAGATCGAAGCTCTCGAAGACGGCGTTATCCGTAACGTCATCGACGAAAAGTACGTGAAGGCTTGCCGTGAACGCTGCCTCACCCCGGACCGCCCGACCATGCGCGGTACCGCACAGAACCCGGACGTCTACTTCCAGGGCCGCGAAACGGTGAACCCGTTCTACGCCAAGGTTCCGGAAATTGTCCAGAAGTACATGGACAAGGTTGCTAGCTACACTGGCCGTCAGTACCACATCGTGGACTACGTCGGTGCACCCGACGCCGACCGCGTGATCATTTCTATGGGTTCTTCGACCTGCACCATCGGTGACACCGTCAAGTACCTCAACTCCAAGGGCGAAAAGGTCGGTCTCGTGAACATCCGCCTGTACCGTCCGTTCCCGATGGAAGCCGTGGTTGCTGCCCTCCCGAAGACTGTCAAGAAGATTGCCGTCCTCGACCGCTGCAAGGAACCGGGTTCCGCTGGTGAACCGCTCTTCCAGGACGCCCTGACCGCTATCTCCGAAGCCGTGATGGCCGGCAAGATGGCTATGCCGAAGATGATCGGCGGCCGCTACGGTCTTTCCTCCAAGGAATTCACCCCGGCTATGGTCAAGGCCATTTACGACGAACTTGCCAAGGACGCTCCGAAGGCACGCTTCACCGTCGGTATCAACGACGACGTTTGCCACACGAGCCTCACCATCGACCCGAACTTCAAGCTGGAAAGCGACTTCTTCCAGGCTATGTTCTTCGGTCTGGGTTCCGACGGTACCGTGGGTGCCAACAAGAACTCCATCAAGATTATCGGTAACGAAACCGACAACTACGCACAGGGCTACTTCGTTTACGACTCCAAGAAGTCCGGCTCCATGACCACCTCTCACCTCCGCTTCGGTAAGAGCATCATCGACGCCCCGTACCTCATTGGCGAAAACGAAGCCGACTTCGTGGCATGCCACCACACTCCGCACCTGGAATCCGTGAACATGCTGAAGTACGCGAAGGATGGCGCAACCTTCCTCGTGAATACTCCGCATTCCGCCGACACCGTGTGGGATACCTTCCCGCGTCCGGT
>JAGCPF010000040.1 GCA_017642335.1 Fibrobacter sp. | reverse complement strand
GCGAATGCCATGCCAAAACGCTTGCGTTTCGACATGGCTGAGCCGACGAGTCATGCGCCTGCGAATGACAAATCCCTAGATTCTAGATCCTGTTCCCTCCTAACCACCAACCACTGTCTACTTTTTCTCTCGTCTTTCGTCTGTAGCCGCGTAGCGGCGTTCTCCTCATAGAGGATAACTCTACTAAGGCACTAAAGTGCCTAGTATCGTTTATCTCGTCTTTCCCTAGCCCCTAGATCCTATCCCCTCTTTTCTATCTTTCCCACTATGAAGAAAATCGCATTTCAGGGCCGTCGCGGGGCCTACAGCGAAAGCGCCGCCTACCATTTGTTCGGAAACGATATCGAAGTCATCCCGATGGATACCTTCGAGCAGATTTTCCAGGGCATCGAGACCGGCGCCGTGGACGGCGGGGCCATTCCCATCGAAAACTCCACCGCGGGTTCCATCTACGACAACTACGATTTGTTGTACAAGTGGCGCCACCCCATCGTGGGCGAAGTCAAGTTGCAGATTTCGCACAGCCTTTGCGCTCTCCCCGGGACAAAACTCGAGGACATCAAGGAAGTGCTGAGCCACCCGCAGGGCCTTGCCCAGTGCAGCCGCTTTTTCGGGCGCAACCCGAACATCAAGAGCACGGCTTTCTACGACACCGCAGGCAGTGCCGAAGAAGTCGCGAAGCGTGGCGATAAAACCGTAGGCGCGATTGCGAGCGCCTACGCCGGCAAGTTCTATGGCCTCGACATTCTGGCCGAGGGCATCGAGAACTTGCCGGGG
Source organism: Fibrobacter sp. (assembly GCA_017642335.1). Lineage (GTDB taxonomy): Bacteria > Fibrobacterota > Fibrobacteria > Fibrobacterales > Fibrobacteraceae > Fibrobacter. The sequence goes on along the minus strand of JAGCPF010000040.1, from coordinate 11,016 downwards.
GTGAATTTCACCCGGTTTTACGCCATCCAAAAGATGGCGAACCCCCTCCCCGAAACAGGCAAGATCAAGACGACACTGCTGTTCATGCTGAGCGATTCCGGCAGGTCCGGCGCATTGCATGCTGCGCTCGGCTGCTTTGCCAAGCGCAACCTGAACCTCACCCGCATCGAGAGCCGTCCGCATCCCGACCGCCCGTGGGAATACATTTTCCACCTTTCCTTCGAAGGCAACCCGAAAGACGAAGCCGTCGTCGAGGCGCTGCAGGAATTGCAGAGCTACTGCGACTTCGTATACCGTCTCGGAAGTTTCCGCGAAGGCACGACGGAGAAGTTGAGTTATTAATTGATAATTGATGATGGATGATTGATAATTGGAGCAATTATGGCTTACGAACGTACTGACCGCAAATTCGACGAATACCGCAACCTCAAGATGACCACCGGCTTCATCTCCAGTGCCGACGGTTCCGTGCTCATCGAGATGGGACGCACCCGCGTCATCTGCAACGCCACCCTCCTCCCGAAGGTCCCCGACTGGCTCGCCGGCCGCGGCACCGGATGGATTACCGCCGAATACTCCCTGCTCCCGCAGAGCACGGGCAAGCGCGTGGAACGCGAACGCAAGGGAGCCAGTGGCCGCACGCAAGAAATCCAGCGCCTGGTGGGCCGTTCCCTCCGCGGTGCCGCCGACCTGGCCGCCCTCGGCGAGAACGCAATCGTCGTCGATTGCGACGTCATCGAAGCTGACGGCGGCACCCGCACCGCAAGCATCATCGGCGGTTTTGTCGCCCTCGCCATCGCGCTCAAGAAAATCAAGGAACGCCTCGGCATCACGCAGCAGATTCTCAAGCACGGCATTACCGCCATTTCCATAGGTGTCGTCGATGGCAAGCCGCTCTGCGACCTTTGCTATGTAGAAGATTCCGCTGCCGATGTCGACATGAACGTCGTCATGCAAGACGCAAAGAACTTCATCGAAGTGCAAGGCACGGGCGAACACGCCAGTTTCGACCGCAACATGCTCAACACGCTCCTCGATCTGGGCGAGAACGCATGTAAGGACATCTTCAAAAAGCAGATGGAACTGATTGGCGGCGAATTGCCTTAGTTCATTTAATATCCGCCAAGGTTCCAAGCCCCACGATATTGAAATCGCCTTCGGTCCCCACATCGCCCTCAAATACAAACAGCAGCGATGACACTTGGGACGATGCGTCCGCTCCAAATTCTACCCATGCCACACACTTTGTCGTCAAGCTGTCGCTTTTCGGCAAAGTCACCATGGGCAATTGAAGAAGGGTGGAGAGGTCCTCGTGTGCGGCACTGTTCATCACGACATCGATGTTCAACGATGACGAATATTTCATGCACAGGCCGTCCCAACTCGTAATATCACCCGTTTTCATCGATCCGTCAATTTCATCCTTGTTGACAATGGTAAAGCCAACGCCAGCAAATCCCTTGCTTTCAAAATTCAACGTACCACAGAGACCACCACAGTAATCGATAATCGGGCCAAGGGACGTCGAATCATAAGCATCACCCTTTGTCACAGGCCAAGTAATCCTCGACGGTTCTCCGTCGCTCGTATCTTCAACAGAATACCAGTACCCGCACGTCGCGGATTCGTCGCACAGATGCGTGTCAACATTATAGGTGTAATCTGATCCAAGCCAAAGGTTGTCTGTCGAGCCAACGAGAACGACCTGACTTGTGGGACCGATGAGGGTGAATTTAATTTTGTTCAAGTCCACGTCGCATGCACCATCGGCAGAATACTTTCCGACGGCGGCTATCCCGAAATTCGCATTTGTATTTGTATCGCTCTTCATTACGAACTTCACGACAGAAATTTCTCCAGCAAGGGCGCGGTTTGTCGCTTCGGCATTCGACGAAACGTTGGCGAATTCATCCCAGGCAATACATTTTTCGACCATTTTTTCGCTGCGTTCCAAATCGGCACTAAGCACAGTCTCGTTGCCGTTGTCCAATTCCAGGAATATCTTTTTTTCAGAGGCATAGGTGACGCAAAGTCCGTTCCAACCGCTGATATCGGCAGCGATAGGAGCAAAGCCATCACCAACAGGCTGCTCCCCGGCAACAATAAAGCCAACGCCGACATAGCGCGTATCGGACGATTCGCCATGTAGGGAGGCCGTTCCCTCGATACACCCAAAATTATTCAAAAGGTCCAGGGACCAAGAGTCATCAAAAGGGCCATCTAGTCCAATAGGCCAGATTATATTGGACATTCCCCCAGCATCGCTATCATTAAAGTTCCACCAGTGTCCTGCATTCGAACCATTAAATTTCGTTTCGACAGAGGTCTGTTTCAGTGTTCCATTCCAAAGGCATACGCTCATGTCAATTTCCACAGACGAAGACGACAGTTCCTCCACGGATGAAGATGACCGTTTCTTCATGGACGAAGATGATGGCGGATTTTCCTGTTGACGAACAATATCCTTATAGGAACCGACTCCCTTGATGTTAAAGGATCCATTCCGCTTTTCCTCGTTCCTGAATTCAAAAAGGATGGCACCGATTTTTTTCACAGAGGACTCACTGGAAGCGTTTTTCTTGTGCGTCTGCTTGAAATCTTCCCATTTCGCGCAATGCGTGCTGAACTGCTTCCCCTTGGGGAATTGCACAAAAGATTCGTTCCCGGCATCTTTTTCCGCACCGCCCCTGAATTTCAGATTCATGGCCAGTTCGGACTTGTATGTCACGCACAGACCGTTCCACGCCGAGACATCTAGCGTAGAGCTGTCCGCCCCGAGAGTAAACCCAATACCCGCACTCGCAGGCTTCATGGATTTGCCAAATTCCACCGTTCCGCACAGACCATCACAAGAATCTATGACCGCAGCCATGTCGTCCGTAGAAAGTTCCGTATTCGTCGTTCCCGCAAATATCACGCGGGCACCATCGTCGTCTTCCGCATCGCCATAGCTGAACCAGTGTCCCAGATTTTCATTCCCTACAACAAGACTAGAGTCGCCAAAAGACCACAAATCATAGCTATTCGGAGTTTCGACCTCAAACGCAATTGCATTTTCTTGTTCCGTAACTCCAGCGACATCCTCGTCGGAACATGCAAAGAAAACATACAAGCAAGCACTCATCAATAGCCCGAAAGACTTTTTCAACATCTTATTTGTCCTCCTCCCACGTCAGCGGGAACAACTGTAAATTCAGTCTATAAACACGGTCCGTGCCCCGACTATTCAAAGCTATACGGGCAATCTTTTTCCGGCACACATCCAATTCCTGCAAAATTTTTTTATAGTCTCCGTCGGAAAGCCCCATGATAAGGCCCGAAAAGTTTCTCTCGGATGGCGGAAATTTATCTATAGCATCCTTGGCAAATTCAGCCATTTCCCTATGCATGGAGCGCAAAGCCACCGGCATTACCGCCGACGATCCCTTCAGGTGTCGGTCAACCTGGACATAGGCTTCGCCTTCTTTTTTTAGGAGGCCATTTTTTACCATAAAGTCAAGCGATTCGCGAACCTCGCCTGCCGTCACTTCGTGGCAGCATCGCCTTGCGATATCAAGAGGCTTTGCACCGGGCATAACCGGGGCCAATTCTCTAACGACAGAATGTACCCAGGATTCAAAATACTTGAACGCTTCGCCATCGACAATTTTTACCTTGTTGTTCTTTGCCAGTTCCAGCATGGTCTCGAAGGCTTTCTTCTTTTCCAAATCCGTTTCTGCATGGCAATAAGTAACCATGGACTTGAAATAGTCCAACTCAAAGCCAGCCAAATGCAGTGCGGCCCCCACATTTTCGGCCCCAGCCAAAGAAAGGCGGGTTTTGCCTTCACAAACCAATTTCAAATACGTTGGCGACGAAAAGCCTGCCGAACGAGCAAATTCACGCCACGAAAACGACGAGACACGCTTGCGCTCGTCATAATAGTCTTGCATATAACGCCGATAGTCCTGATATTCAGTAATCGGTTTCATGAACTTGAATATACCATTTTTCGATCCTAAAATAATCATCCCGTGATACATTTTGTTTCAGATTTTACAAATAATCTTAAAAAAAGCAAATTTTTATTTTTTTTCTTTTTTCATGATACAGACAATTATTTTATCAAGAATCCCCTAAAAAAAGAATCGGTAAGAGACCTGACATCCCTTACCGATTCACCTCCTACTCCCTGCTTTCGCTCAAGCAGTACAATTAATTATTCGCCAGGGTTCCAAGTCCAACGATATTGAAATTGCCTTCGGTCCCTGCACCGCCCTCAGCAACAAACAGCAGCGACGACACATGAGCCGCGGCTCCCGCTCCAAATTCATCCCATTCCACACACTTCGTCGTCAAGCTATCGCTTCTCGGCAAAGTCACCGAGGGAGACAGAAGAAGGGTGGAAGGATTCTCGTGTGCGGCACTGTTCATCACGACTTCGAGATTCAACGTGGACGAGTATTTCACGCACAGACCACCCCAACTCGTAATATCGCCCTGTTTCATCGACCCGTCAATTTCATCCTTGTTGACAATGCTAAAGCCAACACCGGCAAATCCCTTGCTTTGGAAATTCAACGCACCACAGAGAGCACCACAGTAATCGATAATCGGGCTAAAGGATTCCGAATCGTAAGCATCACCCACTAGCACAGGCCAAATAATCCTCGACGGTTCCCCGTCGTCCGTATCTTCGACAGAGTACCAGTACCCGCACGTCGCGGATTCGTCACACAGATGCGTGTCAACATTATAGGTGTAATCTGATCCAAGCCAAAGGTTGAATTCGGAATGTTCAGAATTACCCTGATTGATAGAAATCATGCCATTATTTTCCAGTCGGTACCAGTCCACGTCGCACTCTCCGCCGACGGAGGAATACTTTGCGACTGCGGCAATCCTGAAATTCACGTCCGCATCCGTAGCACTCTTCATTACGAATTTCACGACAGAAATTTCTCCAGCAAGCGCACGGTTTGTCGCTTCCGCATTCGACGAAACGTTGGCGAACTCATCCCAGGCAAAGCATTTTTCGACCATCTTTTCGTTGCGTTCCAAATCGGCACTAAGCACAGTCTCGTTGCCGTTGTCCAATTCCAAGAGCATATCGCCGTCAGAAGCATAGGTAACACAAAGTCCGTTCCAGCCGCTGATATCGGCAGCGATAGGAGCAGAACCATTACCAACGGGCTGTTCCCCGGCAACGATAAAGCCTACACCGGCATAGCCCATATCGGACGATTCGCTATGTAGGGACGCCGTTCCCGCGATACACCCATAATTATCCGAAAGAACCAAGGACCAAGGGTCTCCATAGGGGTTATCCAGTCCAATCGGCCAGATTATATTGGACATTCCTCCAACATCGCTATCATTAAAGTTCCACCAGAGCCCGGCATTCGAGCCATTAAATCCCGTTTCGGCAGTGGCCTGCTTCCCGGAGCCGTTCCAAAGGCATTTTCCCGTTTCATTAGAAGACGAGGCGCCCCCATGCCACGCGGCATTCCCATTGGAACCGGTCCCACCGATATTGACGGTCCCATCCGGCACAGCATTTGCGGTATCAAGTATTTCATTACACCCGACAAGCCCAAACAGAATTGCGCCCATCGGCAGTATGTGTTTCGCATTAAGCATTATTTCATTCCTCCTATCACTCTCGTGATTTAGTTTGTTGTGACACTCAGACAATCTTTCCAACAACTTAACCGACTGTCTTTGCACAAACAAATATACCACTCATTTATTTAAAAAGACAAACTTTATGATACATTTTTTATGATTTTACACAAAAAAGTTAATGAAAATACACGCTTGAAAAAATTTGTATTTTCATGATACACTTAATAGACACGAGGCTCGAGGAACGAGCGATGAGCGATGAGCTGCGAGCAATGAGGTATGAGGCTCAAGGCTAGAGAATACCTTTGACCACTTAGTGCTTTAGCACTTATGTGGGCATGGCCCCTTTTGGGGGAGACTAGAGGCTAGTGAATAAGAATCTCGCACTTCGTGCGTTTATAACAGACGGCGAAGCCGTGATATTTCTCCCTAGTCTCTAGATCCTAGCCCCTAGATTCTCTGATGGAGATTGCTTCAGGGCTTCGCCCTTCGCAATGACAACCAAGGCGAATGCCATGCCAAGACGCTTGCGTTTCGGCATGGCCGAGCCGACAAGTCATGCCAATTTATTGGCATAGTCGCAGTTAGGCCCTTTGGGTAGACCCCTACCCCCTAGATTCTAGCCCCTAGACCTTCCAGTCGCAGAAATTCTTGAGCATGGCAAGTCCGACGTCGCCGCTCTTTTCCTGGTGGAACTGTGTTGCAATTAGGTTGTCCTTACCTACGATTCCCTGGAACGTCTGCGTACCGTATGTCGTTTCGGCAAAGGCATATTCCGCCGGAACCTGCGGGTGATAGGAGTGTACGTAATAGAAGTCGCAACCGCTGCGGATGCCCTTCATGATGGGGTGTTCGCGGGTGAATTCCACCTGGTTCCAGCCCATGTGCGGAATCTTTAAGCCCGGTTCGTCCTTGAAGCGCACCGCCTTGCCCGGAATGAGCCCGAGAGTCTTCACGCCTCCGTCTTCCTCACTTTCTTCGAGGATAATCTGGCAACCGATGCAGATGCCGAGCACGGGGTTCCCGGCTTTCACTACGGTCTTGATTGCCTCGCCGATTCCCGTGCGGGTCAGCGTTTCCATGGCAGAAGCCGCAGCGCCCACGCCCGGGAAAATCAACCGTGTCGCCTTGGCGATTTCGTCGGCGTCCCGGCTGGACTTCGCGTCCACACCGATGTGCGCGAGCGCGTTCATCACGGACGTCAGGTTACCGGCATTGTAGTCGACCACGATTACGGACATAAAAACCTCTCTTTGATAGCCCAAAGATAGAAACATTTTACGCAGTAGAGATTCTTCATCCGCTCATAGAAATCCAGTGATTAAAAAATGATTAATCACTGATTAATCGCTCAATCCAGAATTCAAAGGAATCTTGATTTGCCATTTTGGCCCATTTTTGCAGCTTTTTCGGATTGGCATGGTTTTTGCATTTTCACGGCAGATTCTCTTGCATTATAGAAGACATAAAAAAGCAACTAGAAAGGAGGCTCCATGTCCGAAAACACTGCAGAAAAAACTACCGAGAACATCATCCAAAACGAATCGACATCGTTCGACTGCCTTGCGGTGACGAACGTGCAAATTTTCCCATTCAAAGAAGGGATGTCCCTCGGCAAGATAAAGGCGATGGCTTCGGTTGTCCTGAATGACCAGTTCCAGATTCGCGGACTACGCGTCGTCGATGGCACGCACGGCTATTTCGTCGGCTATCCGAGCGATCCATTCTTCAAGGGCGAAGAATCCCGCTACGTATGCGCGCCAATTACGCGCCAGCTCCGCGAGCACATCGAGAACTGCGTGCTCGAGCGTTACCAACAGTGCATGAACTGAGTGTAGGTGCAACTTGTTCCAAAGGATCCGTTCTTACTGCCTGTTTGGAATAAAGGCTGTTCCGGTCTCCGTCGAGGTTGACGCCTCGCAAGGTTTGCCGGGATTTACCTTAGTTGGGCTTCCGGACAACGCGGTAAGGGAATCCCGCGAGCGGGTCGTTTCAGCCATCCGCTCCGTGGGAAAGGTGGTGACAGGTTTCCGCACAACGGTGAACCTGTCACCCGCGGATTTACGCAAGGAAGGGTCGGCACTTGACCTGCCCCTTGCCATCGGGATGCTCGTCGCCACGGGCGAAATCGAAGTCCCGAAACTGGAAAGATATGTCTTTGTTGGGGAACTGTCCCTCGACGGGCTCCTGAAGCCCGTCCGGGGCGTGCTTTCGGTAGCGATGAGCCTGCCGAGGGGGGCCGATAGCATTCTCGTCATACCGAAAGCTAATTCCGCAGAGGCTTCGCTAGTAGAAGGCTTGCGGTATATATGTTCGGACACTTTATCAGAGTGTGTTGAAATCCTAGAAGGCGGGGCGGAAAATTCCATATATGTAGCTAAAGGGTTGACTCAAAAATCCGTCCCGCCTTCCTCAGCTATTCCCGACTTCAGAAATGTTGTCGGGATGTCCGGCGTCAAGCGGGCGCTGGAAGTGGCCGCCGCCGGTGCCCACAACTTTCTGTTGGTGGGCTCGCCCGGAGCGGGCAAGACGCTTTGCGCACGGTGCCTCCCCGGGATACTCCCCGAAATGACCGACGAAGAAATTCTAGAGACAACGCGAATCCATTCGTGCGCAAGGCGTGCCGGCGACTCCGAAATTTTCAGGCCGATTCTCTCCCGGCCATTCCGTACGCCGCACCATTCCGCATCAATGGTCTCCCTTGTCGGCGGAGGCACGCGCCTCCTGCCCGGCGAGGCGAGCCTTGCGCACAACGGGGTCCTCTTCCTGGACGAGCTGCCGGAATTCAACCGCAGCGTGCTGGAAGCCCTGCGGGAACCCATGGAAGACGGAGCCATCTCGGTCAGCCGCGCGAGCGGCACGGTCATGTGGCCGGCCCGTTTCATGATGGGGGCGGCAATGAACCCGTGCCCCTGCGGATTCGCGATGGACCCGAAGCGCGCCTGCACCTGCCTGCCCGACGCGCGAAAGCGCTACCGGGAACGCATCTCGGGCCCGCTGCTCGACCGCATCGATATCCAAGTGAGCGTCCCTCCCGTAGATGCGGGCTTGTTCGCCGGAAAACCCGAAGGCGAATCATCTGCAACAATACGCGAACGAGTCTGTGCAGCGCGCAACATCCAGCACCGGCGCTTTGCCGGGACACATTTCAAGTCGAACGCCGAGATGTCCTCGGAATGCGCCCACCAGTTCGCCATGATGTCGCAGGCAACGGAACGCTTCGCCATCGCGGCCGCCGACAAAATGAACCTGAGCGCACGCGGCTATTACCGCCTGCTAAAGGTGGCGCGAACAATCGCCGACCTAAGAAAAAATGAATCTGTAGAAATTCCAGACCTATCCGAAGCGCTGCGGTACAAGACGTACAGCTAGTTAGCGCCGGACAACGACGCTCGATTCGGCACCCGCTGCTCCAGGAATCGCGTTAGGCTTGCATACGCGAACCTCAGCCGCCAGAGCCTTGGGGTAATGCTCCAAGATATACTTGGCAGTCTCCACGACCAGAGTCTCTTCCAACTGGAAACAAGAAAGGCGGACGAACCGTTGAAGGTCTTCCGCCAATTGTGCATAATCTATTGAATGGGCCAAATCCTCGTTACGGGCGGCCTGGTTAAAATCAACCACTATAGAAACATTGAGAATAATGGGCTGCTCGTTTTCCCTTTCGTAAGGAAGGGTCCCGATGATGCAGTTGAACTCAAGGTCCTTGAGTGAGATCTTACCCGGATTTATTACCATACGAACAGAACGATAGCCGCCGTCAGGGACACACCCGTCACGGCAAACCAGATGTTACGTGCCGTCGCATAGGAATCGTGAGTATCCTTGTTAATCTGCATACGGCTCTGCAGGTTGCTCACGCTCCAGAGTCCCTCGCCTTCAACTCCGTTCGTTCCGTATCTGCTTACAGCAATCTCGCAGTTCTTGTTGCCTTCGCAACCACTGAGAATCTTGTCGTTCAGCTCGTCGAGCTTGTCGTAGGCATCCTGGGCCTCGTTGGCCTTCATGTGCTGGTACACACCCATGACGGCGCTACCCACGGCGGCAGCAGAAAGAGCCACGGCAGACCAGAAGCGGACTTCGTCGGCAATACCGAAACGGTCCGTAGCATTTTCGGAGGCTTCGCGAGCCGCATAGTCGCGTTCGTCGGCATCCCTGTTGGTGCGGTCCACATTTCCCTTGACATCGTATTCGTCATCTTCGTCTTCGCAATCCGGATCGTACTCGTCACATTCTTCTTCTTTTTCTTCGACACGGGACTTCTTGGCGACCGGAGCAGGAGCATCATCCTCTTCCTCCTCATCATCTTCAACCGCGGGTGCCGGAACGGCAGATTCGGATTCGCTTGCAGCGCCCTTTAACTCGACCGGGGCGTTGTTCACGTAGGCAATCGCACTGCTCATGCCAGGCACATAGATGAACTTGCCATCGAAGTAGACCTTCTCGGCATCTTCCTCGGCGTCCATGCCCTTGCGCTGGTAAATCTTTGCCGAGACGATGTCGCTATAGTCGGCACCATCGGCGGTCAGCGGGACAAGCGACGAAAGGTCGCCGGCGCGTCCCTGGTAAAGCTGATACATCGTTTCGGACTCGCCAAACGGGTCCTCGAATTTCTGACGCACGACCAAACGGCCGGGCTGCAGAGAACTGACTTCGGAGGCCGGAGCCTTCTTCAGTTCACCACCAAATTCCGCAGTAATATAATTATCGGGAGACCCGACATCCGTTGCATCGAATCCATCAATATCATAAGGACCGGCGAATGCGGTGAGTGCTGCGCAAAGAACTATAAAAGATAGACGTTTCATCTTCTGCTCCAATAAGCTCAAATTTCTAGTGAAATATATAAAAAAAAAGCCAATTGTTCGCAAATTTCATAAAAATGACAACTAATATGCGATTATTTTGGAAATAAATGATTTACAACACAAGTTATTGCACTTTTTTTACGAACCGGCTTTGTAAAAAATTCTACATTTTGACCGGAAATTTTAACTCTAAACCCCAAAAGAAGGTGCTACAATGGCAAAGCTTTCTATTGAAGATCTCGAACTCGCCGGTAAGCGCGTGTTCATCCGTGTCGACTTCAACGTTCCGCAGGACAAGGTGACTGGCGAAATCACCAACACCAAGCGTATCGAAGCCGCCCTCCCGACCATCCAGTACGCTCTTGACAAGGGTGCAGCCGTCGTGCTCGCCTCCCACCTGGGACGCCCGAATGGCGAAAAGAACATGAAGTACACGCTCGCCCCGGTTGCCAAGAAGCTCGAAGAACTCATCAAGAAGCCGGTGAAGTTCCTCTCTGACTGCGTCGGTCCGGAAGTCGAAGCCGCTTGCGCTGCTATCAAGCCGGGTGAAATCATCCTCCTCGAAAACCTCCGCTTCCACATCGAAGAAGAAGGCAAGCGCAAG
>JAGCPF010000039.1 GCA_017642335.1 Fibrobacter sp. | reverse complement strand
ATCAAGATTGTGCCTGTGGGTAAGTTTTAAGCCTCCACTATTCACTTGGCGCATAGCGGATATATTATATTCTCCCTCAAAAGGGGATGTTTATGTTTGTCGAGACCTACATTAAGCGGTTGCTGGCCGGATTCCTGGAATATGGGACGCTTTCGGCCGTTGCGGACAAGCTCTACACTTCGCAGCCGGCGGTGAGCCGCGCGTTCAAGAAGTTGGAAGACGAAATCGGCGCTCCGCTCTTCGAGCGCAAAAAGAACCGCATTGAGCTGAACGAGAAGGGACGCACGGTTGCTGAATATGCGAAGCGCATCATGGATTTGCAGAGCGAGATGATGGAAAAGGTAAGCCCGCAGGGGGCCACGCGCACGTTCTCTATCGCGTCGGTGGCCATCCTCCCCGCCATGCGGATGGTGCAGGAACTGCAGGAGAAATACCCCGGCGCGCAGGTCACTTACGAGATTATCGACAACGAGGCGGGCGTGCTGAAGGCGCTGAACGAAGGCACGGCGGATATCGGCATCACGCTTAAGGCCCCCCGTGCAAAGAAATACCGCGCCGAAAAATACATGCAGGAGCGACTCTCGATTGCGCTCCCCAAGAAGCACCCGCTTGCGAAGCGTAAGTCCATCAGGCTCCGGGAACTCAAGGGCGAAACCATCATCCAGCGCAGCAACGTTGGGTTCTGGGAGCAGGTCAAGCGCAAGAAGATTCCCGACGTCACCTTCATCAAACACGACAGTACAAAAGGCATTTCAAAGCTCATCGAACAGTCTTCGCTGTTGACATTCGTTTCGGACCAGAAGTTTGATTACGACATTCCCAAGAGCCGCAAGATTGTGCCGCTCGCCGACCGCGAAATGAACGTGGAATTCTTCAAGGTGAAGTTAATGAAATAGTGCGCGGGCATTGCATTGTCGCGACTTATTTCCTGATGAACTTTTCGTCGGTCTTGGGCATGGTGTTGTCGGGCGTGTAGCGTTCGACGGTCATTTTCAGGTCGTACTTGTCGCGGAGTTTCGCAATCGTCTTCATCATGGGCGAAGCGTGGTGCACGTTGATGGCCGCCTGGCTTTCCCACGCGTCAATCAGCAAGATGGTTTCGGGATCGTCCAGCGACTGGAAATATTCGTAGCGGATGTTGCCCTTCTCGGCACGGATTTTCGCCACCGTCCCGCTAGAGACCATCTCTTCGGCGAACTTCTTTGCCGCCCCATTCTTACCCGTATAGCGCAGGTTTACCGTAATGTTGCTCATGGCACTCTCCGCAAACACGCTCGCAGCGAGCGCAAGGATTGAAAATAGTGTTAAAAATTTGAGTTTCATTTTGCCACTCCGAAAGGTTTCATATGTAATATAAATATTTTCGGAGCATGCGCAAAATGCTTAATTTTCATGCTCAGTATGCGCGGTACGCATAGTGGAAACAAACGCGTGTTCCCTAATTCACCATTTTGCCGCAGCATTTTTTGTACTTGAGGCCACTACCGCAAGGACAAAGATCATTGCGCCCCACTTTCGGCGTTGAACGAGCAATGGAGAAATTCTGTTTCATGTCTCGCACTCCAAAGTCGACTTTTGGAGATGAAGACAATTCATTTGGAGCGTTTCCGTAAGTAACCCAAAGCCTAGCCTTATTGTTGAGTTCCATAATAGCACTGATGACAGGCGTAATCTTGTCCATATCAATACGGGTAAAACCAATTTGCAGACGATACCTTTCAATAATTGCAGTAGGATGTTCCAGCCCTATGCGCAAATCATCTAGGAGACATAATGCGTCAAATTGAGTGGAGGCGGGATTATTCGAATACTTTTTAAAGTGTTCTAGGATAGTCTTGTATTCCGCAAGATTTTCATTGATATCGTCCGTATAGTCAAGCCACTCGTTAAATTCCTCATTGGTCGGTTTATAGGGACGATGGATCTTACGTTCTTCAATAATGTGCTCAATCACTACAGATGTTTCGACACTCCAGGTGCAAAGGCACACGCCATAACTTATAAAATAACGGGTAAACAAGCTGCACTCGTTAATTGCCGCAATTCCTTGACTCTTGGTCAAGTGGCTATCGCCATGATCCATATTCCACTTGCTGATAACGGTCTCAGGATCGCAAACGCCATAAAGATTGGCATAAACCTTGCAATAGTCATGGAAGCCGGCCATGGACCGTCCTGTTTCATGTATAATTTCAATAAATTCCGACGGAATTACCAATGTCAAGTTGTCTTCATCTGTTCCAAAAAGGAACATAAACCCTATGGACAGATTCTGTTCCACGAACTTGAACATGCGTTCGTCCATGTTCGGAAAATTGAATTTTGCAGGATAACCTTCTGGGAGCATTTCCTTAAAGGGAGACATATTCGCATAATCACCAAGCAAAAAGTCCAAGAACAGCGAATATTCAAAATCACCGGAGTACTTGACGAAGCTCTTAAATATTTGCGGGATTCGCTTTTTAAGAATTTCGACGTACTCGGACTTGCGCAAATTTTCTTCGCAAACATCATCTTTTTCCAATTCCGGCGTCGTGCAAAAATGAATATCCTGGACAGAATCCTTCTGGCAAGCATTCAAAAGTTTCACAAGAGTCTTCGACGGTATCGGTTCTTTGTGGTTGCAATTCGTTTCACGAAGTAAACGGCTACGGTAGTGTTTCGGCAGAGAATCGATGTTCATTTTTAAAATCTTCTAAACCACTTGTTGAATATGGGGTCGCTGATATAGAGGCCCGTTTCGCGCTGTTCCACTATATCCCTGTCAATCAAGGCCTTCTTTATTCGGGGAATGTTCGATTTGGTTCCGAGGCGATAGGTCTCCAACACCTCCTGCGATAGGTAACCGTTATGAATTCCCGCGGCTATCGCTCGGAGCATGTTCATCTGGTAACTGGAAAGCCCCTCTGTCTGCTGCATAAAGAGCGCCGCGTTCTGGGCGATGAGTTCATTCATGGCGGTATCAATTATTTCAGAAGTAACTTCGCGTTCCGTGTGCAACATTACCAACCATGCAAGCTGTTGTACGTAAGAAGAATAATTTTCCACTTCGCCACAAATTCTTGAAGCCTGTTCCTTGTCGATACGAAGTCCATGCCTCTTGAACTTGTCGCAGATAAAGGGAACCCACTTTTCAGTAGAAATGACCCCCAGGTAAATCGCATCTCCAAACTGATAGAAAGGCATGCTCTTGTTCTGGAAGATGTTTGTGAGCAAGTGCTTTTTGCTACCGAATAGGCAGTACGAAACATTTTGCTGTAACTGCCATGCACCGCGAAGCCTTTTCTGAACCGAGATTGAATCCGGAAACTCACCAATCTGTTGAAATTCGTCGATGCAAACAACGATGCGCTTCTTTTGTTTTTTTGCGATACTTTCGGCTAATTCCAAAATTTGCTCGGGAGCGTATTCCTTCGGAGTGATACCCAGCGAAAGCGAAAATTCAGACGTCGGATCCGGCCCCATGCTGATTTTAGGCGAAACCCGGCTCAAAAAATTCTTT
>JAGCPF010000005.1 GCA_017642335.1 Fibrobacter sp. | reverse complement strand
AGCCGCCGGGGACGCGGGATTCGTCGAGCGGGTTCTTGACGGGGCCGAAATACGAGGTCTCGTTGCTCGAACCCATGGCGAATTCGTCCATGTTCGTCTTGCCCACGATGATGGCGCCTGCCGCTTCGAGCTTCTCGACGGCGGTGGCGGTGTAGGGGGCGACAAAGTTCTCGAGAATCTTGGAGGCGGCCGTGGTGCGGGTGCCTTCGAGACACATGTTGTCCTTCACGGCGACGGGGATGCCGTCGAGGGCACCGAGGCTCTTGCCTTCGGCGCGGCGCTTGTCGCTTTCCTTCGCCTTGGCGAGGGCGCGTTCGTTCAGGACAGAAATATACGCATTGAGATTCTTCGTGGATTCAATCTTTTCGAGCGAAGCCTGTGCGAGCTTTTCGGCAGTCGTGCTGCCGCTTTCGAGCTGGGCTTGCAGTTCTTGGATGGTTTGCATTACCTATCTCCGGACCATTTCATGATGTAGATCGAGATGATCATACCGATGATGCTGACGATGTTAAACTTGATTCCGAACCCGAGCGCGAGCTTGACCATGTAGAGGTCAAGCATAATCGGGGATTCGCCCTTTCCCGTCCCGATATTCAGGTCGAACGACGAAACAAAGAAGTTGCGGACGATATTGTCGTAACCGCCGGCGTTCATGAGTTGGCCGAGTTGGCCGAACAAGAGGCCGAGACATTCGCCCAGTATGCCACCGATGAGGAGACCGATGACGATAAACAGCACGAGACGTGCGAAACTATTCTTATGTGTCATAGGTGCGAATATAGAAAAAAAGTTTTTCTGCAAGTTTGTTCGGAGCAGGAGTGGGCGGAAAATGGCTCCCGTGGAAGGGTTCTGGGGTATGGCCGCTTTTATCCCTCCGGAACACTTTGAATTGATAAAAAAATGTTATTTTTTTCTCGTTGTGCAAATTACGAAGCTAAAGATTTTTGGATTCAAGTCCTTCGCCCAGAGGACCGAAATCAACTTCCCCACGAAAGGCCTGACCGCCGTCGTGGGACCGAACGGCTGTGGCAAGTCCAACATCACGGACGCCATCCGCTGGGTGCTGGGCGAACAGAAGGCTGCATCTCTCCGTATGAGCAAGATGCAGGACGTGATTTTCAGCGGTACCGAAGAGCGTGCCGCGATGAGCCTTGCCGAAGTTTCCATCGTTATCGACAATAGCGACGGATCGCTCAATTCTGAATATTCCGAAGTCATCGTGACCCGCCGCGTGCACCGCGACGGTTCCGGCGAGTACCTGATCAACAACCAGGAATGCCGCCTGCGCGATGTCCACGCATTGCTGTTCGACTCCGGCCTCGGATCCAGCACCTACTCGCAGATGAACGCCGACATGATCAAGTCGGTGCTGAGCGACAAGGCCGACGACCGCCGCGTCCTGTTCGAGGAAGCCGCCGGGGTGAGCAAGTACAAGCAGCAGCGCAAGGAGACCCGCCGCCAGCTGGAAAGGGTCCAGATGGACATGGAGCGCGTCGAGGACAACCTAAGGAGCGTCCGCCGTTCCGTGAGGCTCTACGAGACCCAGGCCGAGAAGGTCAACGAGTACAAGCGCCTGAACAACCGCCTCCGCGAGCTCGACCTCTCCGTCAGCCTGGACAAGTACGAGGATTACAAGGACGGCCTTGCGACTCTGGATTCCACGTCCAAGCGCATGAACCACGAAGTCGAGTCGGCCAAGACCAAGGCGACCGAGCTCCAGGCGAAAATCGAGGAAAAGCGCCTCGCCATCAGCGAAGACGAAAACGCCTTCCGCGACCTGGAACGCCAGGTCCAGGCTGCCACGATCGCCCTGAACGACATTAATAACAACATTGGCAGGACCCGCGACTCCATATCTTCTTTGGAGGCCGCGAACGAGAAGGCCCAGGACGAAATCAACCGTTCCGAGGCCAAGCTGAACGAGATTTCCGAGGAAAAGGCCCGCCTCGAAGAAGAAAACCAGGTCCTGCAATCCGACAACGACGTCGAGGAGATGAACGCCCTGCTGGAACGCGAGCAGGAAACGCTGCAGGTCATGCGCGACAAGGTGGACGACCTGCGCAACCGGTCCCGCGAACTCGCGAACGAGCGCGTGCAGGCCAACAACCGCGCGAACAGCCTCCGTGGCCGTTTTGAACGCCTCGATGCCGAATCCCAGATGCTGCAGGGCAACGTCGAGAAGTGGACAAACGAAATTGAGGGCCTCAAGAAGCAGAAGGAAGAGGCCGAAGCCTCGGTGAACGAGATCCAGAACCAGGTCGACGAGGTCAACCGCGAAATCGAGGGGCTGGAAGAGCAGAAGTCCATCCGCGAGGAACGCCTGGAATCCATGCGTGCGGACCTCGCCGATGCCGGCCAGAAGCTCCAGGGGCTCAAGAACGAGGAGGCCCGCCTGCAGTCGAGAATCGACGTGCTGCAGAGCGTCGCCGACGAGGGGACCGACGCGACCCGCTGGCTCAACGAGAACAAGGCGGACTTGATAGGCGGAATCCTTTCGGAACGCATCGAGGCGGCTCCGGAATATGCCGCCCATGTCGAAAGCGCCCTCGGCGAAATTTTGGATGCGGCCATTGTCGGTGCGGACGGTTCCGTAAGCGACATCGTCGCGTCCGCGAAAAACGAAAATGTCGGGAAGGCCGTGCTCGCGCTGGTCCAGAATCCGGCCCCCGCCTACGACAAGCCTGTCGACCGCCCCGAAGTCGTGGGTGCCCTGTCCGGGTTTGTCAAGTGCGAAGACGAGAAACTTGCCGCTTGGCTCTCCGGCATCCTTTCGCGTTACTTTATAGTCAACTCCCTGGAAGCGGCCATCGCACTTGCCCGTGAATTCCATGGTGAGAACCTGAACTTTGTCGCGCCCGAGGCCATTGTGCGCTCCAACGGGCTCGTGAGCTTTGGCGCCGCCACGTCGGGCGCGCTTTCCCGCAAGAACGAGATTGCCGAGGCGAAATCGCTTTTGGAAGGCGTTTCTGCCGAAATTTCCCAGAAGGAGCAGGATTTCGAACGCCTGCAGGAACAGGTCGACGAGGAATCGCAGATGCTGCAGTCCCTCGTGGACGACATTTCGGGCAAGAAGGATTCCCTGCGCGGCAGCGATACGGCGGTAAGCATTCACAGGAACAACGTTACCGCGTACGAGCGCCGCATCCAGCAGCTGCAGACGGACTGCAATACCGCCATGGGGCGCATTTCCGCCGCCGCCGAGACGAAAAATGCCGATGCGGAGCTTGCCGAAGCCGAAAAGTGCGTCGAGAACGTGGAAAACCAGTACCAGACGGTTTCCGACCAGCTAGCCGAAAACGAGACGATGCTCCGCGAAAAGGAAGAGGACGTCCGCGAGCTGGAACGCTCCACGCAGGACAAGAATTCCAGGCTCGCCCAGAACGAGAACAGGCTGCGCGCTATCGCCGACCAGATGGAATTCCTCGAGAGCACTATCCGTGCCCGCCGCGAGGATATCGAGAAGAATACAGTCAATATTGCAAAGCTCGAGGAAGACAGCACGAAGCTCGCCGACCAGGCGCAGGAAAAGGATGCCGTGCTCCGCGAACTCGAACAGGCCCGCGACATTGCCCGCGAACGCTACGACGTGGTGAGCGGCGACCTTGGCGCTTGGCAAGACGAGAGCAACCGCCTCCGTGACGAGATGATCGACCGGATGAAGGAACTGAACGACGTCGGACGCCGCCAGGAATCCCTGCAGAACAACGTGGACCGCCTCCGCGAACGCATTTCCAACGACTGGTCCGTCGACGTGGACAACCCGGAAGGTGTCGAACGCGTGGAATACAGCCAGCCTGACGCCGACCGCGAAATCCGCGAACTCCGCGGCAAGATCAAGGAACTCGGCCCCATCAACGTCAACGTGATGGACGACTACGAGGGCGAAAAGAAGCGCCTGGAAGAAGTCGAAAAGCAGTTCGACGACCTGGACCGTGCCCGTGCCTCGCTCGACCGCACCATCACCAAGCTCGACGATATTGCCCGCCAGCGTTACCTCGACACGTTCGCCCGTATCCAGAAGAACTTCCAGTTCGTGTTCAGCAAGCTGTTCCTGAACGGCGAAACCAAGATGAGCCTTGTCGAAAAGCTCGACGAAATGGGCAAGCCCATGGACATTTTGGATGCCGACATCGAAATCAACGTCCGCCCGACCGGCAAGAAGATGCGCGGCATCAAGGCGCTTTCCGGTGGTGAACACGCTTTGACCGCGACGGCCTTGCTGTTTGCCATCTACATGGAAAAGCCCTCGCCTTACTGCGTGCTGGACGAAGTCGACGGCCCGCTGGACGATGCGAACGTGGGCCGCTTCATGGCGCTCCTCCGCGAATTCAGCAAGCAGACCTTGTTCATCGTGGTGACGCATAACAAGCGTACCATGGCCGAGGCCGATATGCTTTACGGTGTGACGCAGGAAATCAAGGGTATTTCCCGCATCGCGAGCGTGCAGCTTGCCGACGCCACCAAGTTCGCAATTTAGTATGCCTCGCACCCTAAAAGGCTTTATTTTTGCTGCTCTTTCCGCCATCTGTTATGGTACGAACCCTCTGGGGGCGCTGAACCTCTATTCCCAGGGCTATTCTCCCGAAAACGTGCTGTTTTACCGTTTCTTCGCGGCGGCGCTACTTCTTTTTGCGGTGATTCTCGCGAAAGGTTCGCATTTTAAGATTACGCTCAAGGAATTTGGGGCGCTCGTCGCCTTTGGCTTCTTGTTTGCGGTCAGTTCGCTCACGTATTATGCCTCGTTCAAGTACATGGATGCAGGGCTTGCCTCGACGCTCCTCTTCCTCTATCCACTCGAAGTCTCGGTTTTGATGGCGATATTCTTCAAGGAGAAGATTAAAGCATGGACGGTCGTTTCCATTGCCGTTTCGATGTCGGGGGTCGCTCTGTTGTACCGGGGCGGTGATGGTGTGCCCCTGAGTACCGCAGGCCTTGTGCTCGTGTTTGCCTCGTCGCTCTCGTACGCGATTTATATGGTCATGGCGAACCGCATCAACCTGCAGATGGGCTCCGTGAAGATGACTTTTTACGCCATTTGCTTTTGCTTGGTCTTTTTGTTGCTCTACTCCGTGACGTTTGGCTCGGGGCTGCCTCCGCTCTTTACGCAGGCGAGTTCTTGGGGTTGGGGCTTCATGCTGGGCCTTGTGCCGACGGTGCTTTCGCTCATATTCATGGTGAAGGCGGTGAAGATTATCGGGTCGACGTCCACGGCGATTCTCGGTGCGCTTGAACCCGTGACGGCCGTGGCAATCGGCGTGCTTGTCTTTGGCGAAATCCTCACAGGCAGGCTTGTCGCGGGCATTATCCTGATTCTTGGCTCTGTCGTACTCATCGCCGCCAAGAGAAAATGAGCGGTGAGGTAACCACTATTTACTATATTCCTTGATATGCAAGCAACCTGTTTTAAATGCAATAAGATATTTAACGACAAGGTCGGAATGTCTCCGATGCAGAGCAACATGGCTATCCGTGTACGCAATAGGGTCGGGAACATTTGCCCGGATTGCCGTGCGGAAATCGCGAAGACCAAGAAGGGGCGCCGTCACCTGTTCTTTTACGATGCGAAAATAGCGTTCCGCTGCACGCTTTTGCTCTTGCCCATATTCGTGTTTTTTGCCGGATTGGTTGTTTGTCTCGCGCTTTTTATGTTGTGATTGTGCGCTAGAGCACATTTTTGGGGCGTTCAGCCGCCTTTTGGTTGTCTATAGACAACTTGTAAATGCCGATTTTCTGTTTTTCGTGTCGGTTTCCATTTTTCGAGTGTAGATTATAGTGTGGTGCAAGATTGGTGGTCTTGCGCTCCATAGGATGTTTGATATGAAAGCTCGAATTATAAAATTGGCTTTTCTTCTGGCTGTCGCTCCGCTTTGTTCCGGCATTGCCCAAGCTGCAGTCGATCAGTGTAAGCCCATTGGCTGGGCGACCCGTGAAGGGCGTACCGGCGGCGAATTCAATGTGACCGGCGGCGGGGACGCGACACCTGTCATCGTGACCAGTTTTGCGGACTTGCAAAAGTATGCGAAAGACTCCAATCCGCAGGTCATCTATATCGACGGGACGCTCGGCAGCGGCTGGAGCGGCACGACAGGGGACCGGCTGAATATCACGGCCTCGAACAAGACGATTATCGGCCTCAAGCCGGGGACACTTTTGAAAGCTCCCATCCACATCACGAGCAAGGCCTCGAACATCATCGTCCGCAACATCGTCATTCAGGGGCCGGGCAGCAATGCCGACCAGGCGTGGGACAACCTCACCATCGAGGGCGAATCGAAGAACATCTGGATTGACCACTGCGAATTCTGGGATGGCCAGGACGGCAACGCCGACGTGGTGAAGGGTGCGGACAACGTAACGTTTACGTGGTGCATTTTCGGCTATAAGAAAAAGAGCACGCACAATCTCTCGAACCTCATCGGCAGTTCCGACAACGAGCCCGTGAGCGAGGGCAAGCTGAACGTGACCTACATGTTCAACTGGTGGAAGGCGGCGAACCAGCGCAAACCGCGTTGCCGCTACGGCAACGTGCACGTGGTGAACAACCTCCTGACTGGCGACGCAAGCATCACGAACGGGACGGACGTGCTGGGTGTTTCGGCGGGCCACATGTGTACGGTCCGCACCGAAAGGAACGTGTTCATCAACGAGTCCAACCCGATTTATACCGGCAATGCGAACGGTACGGGCGTGAACGAGACCATCGACAACATCTTTACGAACTGCTCGGGCAACACGCAGGGGACGGGCAAGTCGTTTACTCCGCCGTACGAGTATTCCAGCTTCATGCTCAAGGCGAGCGAGGTGGAAGCCGCCGTGAAGGCCGGTGCCGGCGCCAATCTCGAAAGTCCCACCGCCTGCGATGCGATGCCGCCCGTATCCAGTTCTTCCGTGGCTCCGGCGAGCTCTGGCGATGTAGAGCAGAAGGCCGAAAAGGCCTACCAGGCCGAGAAGGGGACTGTTAACGGGGGAGCTGTCGAAGGTAGCAATGTCGGCTTCAGTGGCGAAGGCTACGTGAATTTCGACAAGGGCGGTGACTTTACCATTCCTGTGAAGGTGAATGCGGCCGGCCTCTATAAGTTTGATATCGATTTCTCGAACGGATCGGGAGAATCTCGCTCCCTCGCTATCAGTGCCGGGGAATCCCGCGTGGAGCAGGCCTTTGCCGCGACTGACGGGTGGACGACATGGGAAACTGTCTCGGTGAACCTGGACCTGGCCGCCGGCGAGAATACGGTCAAGTTCGCGACGCTCGATGGCAAGGACGGCCCGAACATCGACCAGTTCGACGTGACGCTCGTGAAGGCGCTCGATGCCGCGCCGGACACCTCGAAAAAGGATTCTTCCGTCGCGGATTCGACAAAGAGCGATTCGACCGCGAGCGACAAGCCGAAGCAGGACTCGACGGAAGCCGATTCTACGAAGCCGGATGCGATTTCGATGCTTTCTGGAGTTGCGCTTCCGCAGACCGTGTTCAGCGTGAGCATTTACGGCGTGAACGGCAAACTCGTTCACAAGTTACGGAATGTTCCCCAGGCGACGCTCCGCAACACGCGCGAACTTTCCAGGGGACTCCGTGCCGGGATTTATCTGGTGCAGGCCTCCGCGCCGGGAATCAGCAAGAAATTCTTTATCGCGGTGAAGTAAACCGGGATGAAAAAATCGGATGGACCCGTGAAATGCGGGTCTTTTCTAAATTGGGACCCGTATGTTGAAACGTCTTGATTGGCTGACTTTTTTTCCTCTAATTTCTGTTGTCTTTTTGGCCTGCGGCGATGAAAACTCCAGTACTGGCCCCGCCGTGGAACCTTGTCCCGAAAATGCCGTCTGCGACACGACCTACGTGGACAAGGAAGCGTATAGTTTTATCTACTACTCGGGCAAGGGCCGCAAGGATCTCGATACGGTAACGGCCCCGAAAGACGAGATGGAATGCGAAATCGGTGACGATGACTTCAAATGCGTCTGGACATGGGTCTATAAGACATGCCAGATCGTGTATTTGGCGCGGGAAAATCTTGGCGAAGTAGAAACAGAGGTCGTGGAATCGGATGATGGTGAACAGCATTTTATTCAGCACTATCACTGGACCGAAGTTCGCCTGGATACGACCTATATCAACTACACGAAAAAGCGCCTGATAGACTATGTCCCGCCCTACATCGAGACTCCGGAACTGGATGTCGATGAACTGTTGGCGGAATTCGATACGCTGGTGATAGACTTGGACACGCTATACGACGACGGAACGAGATATTATGGACATGTAGAATATAGTACCCCGTACACCTTTGACGATGCTTATTCTGAATTTCCGGATGGGATCGGGGCCTACACATCGGTATTCAGCACCGTTGTAGATTCTGCTACGGGTTTAATGTCTTTTGAGATGGAGCCGATTTCGTTTTCTTCCTGTTATCAAACGTACGTCACGAAATACCCGCTGAAACAAAGGAATCGGGACTTCGTCCTTTATGCGTTTCTGGACGAGCCGCTCGAACGCGATACGACCATCACCTGGATGGCGCATTATTCCGATATATACGGCGTCGAGGATTCTCTCGAGATAACGACGCTCTTCACGATGAAAGAAGGCCTGTAGCCCAAAAAAGACGGACATAAGCCCGCCATCACGAAAAAAAAGTCACGCCCGGCAAATGCCGGGCGCTTCTCGTAAATTGATTGTGACTGATTAAACCTTGGCGGCCTTCTTCAAAGCGGCGGCCTTGTCGGTCTTTTCCCACGTGAAGCGAGCACCCGTGCGGCCAAAGTGGCCGAGGGCTGCGGTCTGCACGTAACCCGGCTTGCGGAGGTCGAGCATCTTTTCGATGCCGGCCGGAGAGAGGTCGAAGTTCTTAGCGACAATTTCTTCGATCTTGCGGTCGTCGATCTTGCCTGTGCCAAACGTGTTCACGAGCACAGAAACCGGCTTGGAGTAACCGATAGCGTAAGCAAGCTGGACTTCGCAACGGTAGGCGAGGCCTGCTGCAACAATGTTCTTTGCAACGTAGCGTGCTGCGTATGCTGCACTGCGGTCGACCTTGGACGGGTCCTTGCCGCTGAATGCGCCACCACCATGACGGCCCATGCCACCATAGGTATCGACGATGATCTTACGGCCAGTGAGGCCGCAGTCGCCGTGCGGGCCACCGACAACAAACTTGCCGGTCGGGTTCACGAGGTAACGGGTCTTCTTGTCCAAGAGCTTGGCCGGGATGACCTTCTTGATGAGCTTTTCGATGATTTCCTTTTCAATCACGGAATGCTTGAGTTCCTTGCCGTTCACCTTTTCGTCGTGCTGAGTGGAGATAACGACGGTGTCAACGCGGACCGGCTTGTCATTTTCGTCGTATTCGACGGTGACCTGGGACTTGGCGTCCGGACGGAGCCACTTGATCTTGCCCTTTTCGCGGAGGTTTTGGATTTCTTCCATGAGCTTGTGAGCGAGGCTGATCGGAAGCGGCATGAGTTCCTTGGTTTCCTTCACGGCGTAACCGAACATCATACCCTGGTCGCCAGCACCCTGCTTGTCGTCTTCCTTGCCTTCGGCTGCCTTGGCATCAACGCCCTGGGCGATATCCGGAGACTGCTTGTCCATAGCGACGAGCACGGCGCAGCCCTTATAGTCGAACTGGAGGTCCGGGTTCACGTAGCCGATGTTCTTGATGGTGTTGCGGGCAACTTCCTGGAAATCAACAACAGCCTTGGTGGTGATTTCACCAGAGATAACGACGAGACCGGTGTTCACGAGGGTTTCGCAAGCGACGCGGCTTTTCGGGTCCTGGGCGAGGCAGGCGTCGAGGATGGAGTCGGAAATCTGGTCGGCCACCTTGTCCGGATGGCCCTTGGACACGGATTCGGAAGTAAAGAGATAATGTGCCATTATGGCTCCTTGGTGTTTTCGGCACCGAAAAGAATGTCGCATTTTTGAGCATTCCCAAGTGTCGAAAAAACGGGTTTATGTTTTCTATGCATAAATCTACAAAAACGCATAGAGTTTGACAACTCCAAAAAGACGTGCTTTGGGATTTTTTTGCTAAAAAGTCTATATTGTATAGGAACAACCTTTGATTGGCTATAAGCTATATGAATATTTCCGAATTTTCCGACTGGCTGAACGGTCTGCTCGAACCGCAGGCCTTCAAGGACTACTGCAACAACGGCCTCAGCGTGGAGGCTTCCGACAAAGTGACCCGTATCGTGACGGGTGTTTCTTTCCGTGACCGCCTGATTGATGCCGCTATCGAATACGGTGCCGACTGCATCTTTGTCCACCATCCGAACGGCTTCTGGGTTAACGAAAACCGCGTCCTCGTCGGGAAGTTCGGGGAGCGCATGCGCCGCCTGATGCAGCACGGCATCTCGCTGTACGGCTACCACCTGCCGCTCGACGGCCAGCCGGAGTTCGGCAACAACGCGCTTATCGCAAAGGCGCTCGGCCTCAAGGTGGTCGAAGGGTTCATGGTCGAGGGCGAGAAGCCCGTCGGCTGGATAGGGGAGTTCGATTCCCCAGTTTCCCGCGAGGAATTCGTCGCAATTGCAAACCGAGCCTTCGAGCATGGGGTCCAGAATGCCCTGATGTACGGTTCAGACTCCATCTGCAGGGTCGGCATCTGTAGCGGCAGCGGGGCGAGCGGCATCGAAGAGGCCGTGAAGCTCGGCTGCGACGCCTTTATCACCGGCGATATCAAGGAATCCGTACCCATCCTGTGCGAGGAACTGGGCTTCAACCTGGTCTCGGCGGGGCACCACCGCACCGAGATTTTCGGTGTCCGCGCCCTGGCCGACAAGGTCCAGAAGGAGCTCGGGATTCCCGCCAAGTTCGTCGACATTGATAACCCGGTCTAAGGCTCTCCCTGTTAGGCCGGTCACAAAAAATTCATTTTTTGACGATTTTTTCTCCTGTACCCCATTTTTTATGTATATTCCAAATTGGAATAGGCTAAAAACTGTGCCTGTTGTCGAATAGAAGGTACAATTATGAATCGATACGACCTTGTCCTTTTGGGACTCATTCTGGAACATGAACGGAGTGGGTACGATATCATAACCGAAGTCCGCGTCCGTGAACTGGACCGCTGGGCAAAAATTAGCACGTCTACCATCTACAACCGCCTGATTACGCTGGAAAAGAACGGCTGCATTGTCGGCCACGCCGAACGCGATGGCAACAGGCCCGAGCGCATGGTTTTCAACATCACGGACAAGGGTAAGGAAGTCCTTCGCAAGGAAGTTCTCAAGCATTTGACCGGATTCAACGACGACCCGAGGACACTCGGCTTCGCCTTCCTGTACGGTGCCGAGAACAAGGAACTCATCCGCACCCTGGAGGCTCACGAACGCCGCCTGGTGCAGGAAATCGAGAACCTCGAGAAGATGATTGCCGAAGAGCCGCGTCCCACGCTTTTCCCCGAAGGGCCGTTCCTTAACTGCATGAGCCGCGACCACATCCTTGTGGAACTCAAGTACGTGCGCGCCGCCATCGGCATCTTGCGCGATCCCATCCGCAACAAGAAACTCGACGGTTACTTCTACATCAACTTCGGCAACCGCGATTTCGAGAACTTCAACCAGAAAAAGGACTAGACGAGAGAACGGGCTTCGCCCTACAGACGAAAGACGAGAGATTTAGAATGACGCTTCGCGTGAAATAAAAAATTTTTTTGCTTCTTTCTCTCGTCTCTCGTCTCTCGTCTCTCGTCTAATTCCTATATTTACCACGTTAAAATTCAACCCTCTTTTACGGAGAAACAATGGCTACAAAACAGATCAAGAAGGCTCCCAAGAAAGTCGCCCCCAAGAAGGTTGCAGCTAAGGCTGCCGCCAAGTACGGCTACTTCGACGATGCCAAGAAAGAATACGTGCTCACCACGCCGGCAACGCCGATCAAGTGGTGCAACTATGTTGGTACTTTGAACTTCGGCGGTATCGTGGATACTACCGGCGGTACCCTCGTTTGCAAGGGCGACCCGGCCCTGAACCGTATCACCAAGTACATCGCCCAGATGCCTTGCTCTGACTTCAAGGCCAGCACGATTTATATTCGCGTGAAGAACGCCAAGGGTTACACCGTGTTCTCTCCGTTCGTGGTCCCGACTCTCACCAAGATGAAGAAGTGGGAATGCCACGTGGGTCTGTCCTACATGCGTTGGATTGCCGAATGCGAAGGCCTCCGCACGCAGGTGACGATTTTTGTTCCGACCGGCTCCAACACACTCCTCCAGGACATCCAGGTCACCAACATTTCCGGTGCCGCCAAGGAAGTGGACATTATCCCGGTTTATGAATTCAGCCACTTCGAAGCCGAAAAGCAGCTCACGAACGCCGACTGGGTGCCGCAGACCATGACCCTCAAGGGCCACTGGGAAAAGGACGGCCATGTTGTGCTCGAACAGTATGCCTACATGAAGCGTGACTTCGCCGTGAACTACGTTACTGCTGACTGCAAGGTCGGTAGCTTCGACGGTGACCGCCGCGTGTTCCTCGGTGCCAACGAAATGGGCTCCTGGGCCGCTCCGCTCAGCCTCGCCAACAAGGAACTTTCCAATAGCGAATGCGACCGTGGCGACAACATTGCCGCTCTCATGATTCACGGTGGCAAGATTGCTGCCGGCAAGACCTTCCGCACCTGCACCCAGCTCGGTCAGGAACAGAGCCTCAAGGTCGCTGCCAAGGCTATCAAGAAATACCGCGACCTGAAGAACGTCGACAAGGCTTTCGACGAACTCGCCGCCTTCTGGCAGAAGTACCTCGCCACGATCCAGGTGGAAACTCCGGATGCCGCGTTCAACTCCATGGTGAACGTCCACAATCCGCGCCAGTGCCACACCACCAAGAACTGGAGCCGCTACCTGTCCCTGTACCAGCTGGGCTACGGCACCAGCCGCGGTATCGGTTACCGTGACTCCAGCCAGGACCTCATGGGCGTGATGAGCCACATGCCGGAAGAAGCCCTCCAGCTCGCTCTGAACTTGCTCTCCGTGCAGCGCCCCGAAGGTAACGCCATGCACCAGTACGCTCCGCTCGCCCTCGAAGAAGACAACGGCAACGAAGCGAACGCCGGTGACTCCCGCGAAAAGAAGGGTGTGCTCGACGAAGATGGCAACCCGGCTTACGCTGACTGGTACGGCGATGACCACCTCTGGATCGTCCTCACGATTGCGAACTACCTCAAGGAAACCGGCAAGATGGACCTCCTCAACAAGGAAGTTCCGTTCTACGAAGCCGGCAAGAAGCGCGCTCAGCGTGAAAAGGGCACTGTGCTCGAACACCTCAAGCGCTCTCTCAACTTTACCCGTACTCACCTCGGTCAGCACGGCCTTCCGCTCCTCGGCTTTGCCGACTGGAACGACTGCATGAACCTCCCGCTCGGTGCTGAATCCTCCTTCAACACCGGCCTCTACGCCAAGGCTCTCCTCGAGATGATGGACATCTGCGAAGCCCTCGGCGATACCGCTTCTGTCGAAATGTACAAGGGCTGGTACGAAGACGTCAAGAAGGCGTTCAACGACAGCGCTTGGGACGGCAAGTGGTGGGTCCGCTGGTTCGACAAGCAGGGCAACGCCTACGGCACCAACAAGGCCAAGTACGGCAAGATTTACTGCAATAGCCAGTCCTGGTCCGTGATTTCCGGCATCGCCAGCGGCGAACGCGCCGTGATGGGCATGGACAGCCTGAACAAGCTCCTCAATACCGCTAACGGCGTGAAGAGCTCCACTCCGGGCTACCGCGGCTTCGACCCGAACGTGGGTGGCATCTCCACCTATCCTCCCGGAGCCAAGGAAAACGGCGGTATCTTCCTCCACACTAACCCGTGGGTGATGATTGCCGAAACCATCCTCGGCCGTGGCGACAAGGCTTTCCAGTACTACAGCCAGATCAACCCGGCTGCCAAGAACACCAAGCTCGACGAGTTCGAATCCGAACCGTATTGCTACCCGCAGAACATCCTCGGTGACGAACACAAGCAGTTCGGCATGGGCCGTAACGCATGGCTCTCCGGCACCAGCTCCTGGACTTACCAGGCTGCAACGCAGTTCATCATCGGTGTGCGCGCCAGCTTCAAGGGCCTCATCGTGAACCCCTGCATCCCCTCCAAGTGGGACGGCTTCAAGGTGACCCGCAAGTTCCGTGGTGCTACCTACGAAATCGAAGTGAAGAACCCGAAGCACGTGTGCAAGGGTGTCGCCGAGATGATCGTCGATGGCCAGAAGATTGACGCGGATGTGGCCCCGATCTTCACGAAGGGTGTGCACAAGGTCGTCGTCACTCTCGGATAGAAACGCATATAGCCGTCGCGATAGTGCGTCACACTCGCCCTCACGTACGTGAGTACGCTACGGGCGAGCGTTCTACTGAGACTCCGCACTTTTTTTTGCTCTCGCTAGGCTCTCTGCGTTTCTCGAAAGAGGAATTTGTTTCTAATCCAAATTCGGATTTTAGGTCCGCCTCTCACGGGGCGGATTTTTTTGCTCAATGCGGTGAAGATAATGCTATAATTTGTTGTGATAAAGTTCTTGTGTTAATGTACTGAGTTTGGATGAAAATGGCATATTTTGGTTTAATTGTCGGAATAATTTTTCTGTTGTATCTCCTAATCGTCAAGGATATCGGAGTGTATGGTGTTAGCTGTAAGAAAGATGAAGATCCTGTTCTCTATTACGCATATGTTGTTTTTGCCATCGGTTTTATTATTTATTGTGTTTTGGGCATTTTGGGTATTGTTGAATAAACGGTCGAAGCAATGAAAAAAGTGGTATTAATTATTGCATGCAATGTTTATTTGGATAGTACCACATAAAAACACCCCGCCACTCATCGTGACGGGGCGTTTTAATTGGCTGTTAGCCGATTAGAGGCTGATCAACCCTTCCGTATCCTTGCTCATGGCGTCATAGAATGCGTAGCGGGCATCGACTTCCTTCTGGAGGTCGTCGGCGAGCTTCTTGGCCACTTCCGGATTGTTACGGGTGAGCTGCTTGTAGCGGTTTTCGGTGTAGATGTATTCTGCAACCGGAATCGTCGGCTTCTTGGAGTCGAGGATAAGCGGAGCCTTT
>JAGCPF010000038.1 GCA_017642335.1 Fibrobacter sp. | reverse complement strand
GCTGCGCAGCAAAGGACTTTCAGAAGAATTAATTGCAGAAGTCCAGGCAGAAATCGACACACTTCAGAAGAAGCGCCGCGAACAGGCATAAATCAAACGCATTCATACGAACGGTTCCCGAACGGGAGCCGTTTTTTCATTATTCCAGCCAAATATCGGCACATTGTTAACAAAAGTTTTCATTTACTCTTTTTTCCCGCTACAAAACAGAATCATCTACACTTCGCGAATAAAAAAGCTAAATTTGGCTCGGTTTTTTGAATAGGGAAAAAAATGGAAGGCCTTTTTTGCAGTAAGCTGTTCAGGGATTTCTGGGACGCGACGTACAACAGCGCGTTGTCGCCTACCCTGATACTAGAAAAACTCTCCGCAGAAATCCTCCCCCTGGCCAAGGCCCTGGGAATTGCAAGAATCGACCTGGAAACAAAGCCCGCAACGGAAAGCCCGCAAGACCAAGCACCCACGTCGCCCATCAGCCTCTTCGATAAGGGCACGGCCACCGGCGAACCGGTCTCTACCGAATGCGCCAAGAGCGACCGCGGAATCACCAACATCCTCATGTACCCGGCCAAGGGCAACGAGTTCTCGGCGGAAGCCCTCAAGGACATCAAGTTCCTCTCTTCCATCATCGGCGTCCTGCTGGAACATTCCAGGCTCACGGACCTCATCTACCAGGCCACCATCACCGACGCGGCGACAGGAGTGCACAACCCGCACTACCTCGTGCAGATGGGCAACATGCTCGAAGAAAAAGGGCTGCTTTCCAAATACACGGCCTTCTTCATCAACCTGAAGAACTTCAAGTACGTGAACAAGTCGCTCGGCCCGGAAGCCAGCAACAGGGTGCTCACCATCTACGCGCAGAGCGCGAAGGCCTTCCTCAAGGAAGGCGAGGTGTTCGTACGTCTGGGCGGCGACAACTTCTTCGCCCTCATCTTTAGCGAGCGCACCAACGACTTCCTGAACAAGTTCGTCATCTTCCCCATCAACGAGCGCAAGCAGGGCAGCGAACTCATCGTGCAGGTCATGGCCCGCATGGGCGTCTTCCGCGCCACGGAAGGCGACACGTTCAACGAGCTCATGAACAAGAGCGCCATCGCGCTCGACCTCGGCAGGAACGTGCTCAACAAGGACATCACGCTGTTCAAGCCGGAGATGATGGATAAGGTCATGTACCAGAAGAAGGTGTCGACCTCCTTCCCGCGCGCGCTGAACGACGGCGAGTTCATCATCTACTTCCAGCCCAAGATCAACCTGTACGACCACAACCTGCACAGCGCCGAAGCCCTTGTCCGCTGGGTCCACGACGACCGCATCATCCCGCCCGCCGAATTCATCGACATCCTCGAGAAGGAAGAATCCATCTGCAAGCTCGACCTGTTCGTCTTCGAGAACGTGTGCAAGTGCCTCAGGCGGTGGATCGACGCGGGCATGCGCACCGTCCGCATCTCGTCGAACTTCTCCAAGCGCAACCTGCGCAACCAGAATATCGTGAACGAAATCCTCTCCATCATGAAGAAGTACGACATCGACAGCAAGTACATCGAAATCGAGCTCACGGAAATCTCGGACTACGACGACTACGCGGAATTCGAAAGCTTCGTCAAGAAGCTCAGGCACAACGGCATCTCGGTCGCCATCGACGACTTCGGCACGGGATATTCTACCATGAACATCCTCAAGAACCTGGACGTGGACGTCATCAAGATCGACAAGTCGCTCATCGACAACCTGGAAAGCCCGAAGAAGGAAGACGAAATCGTCATCCGCAACATCGTGAACATGATCAACGAGCTGAGCATCGAGACCATCGCCGAAGGCGTGGAAACCCCGGCCCAGGTCAAGTTCTTAAAGCGCATCCACTGCCCGCTGGTCCAGGGATTCCTGTTCGACCAGCCGCTGACGACCAGCGACTTCGAGAAGCGCCTCAAGGCCCCCCACTACTACGAAAGCATATAGGCCAAGGAGCCTAGCGGCCCGGCCTCCCCTCGCAACACGGTATTTGCAGGGCTATTCCGCCGGCAGGATTATCTCGATGTGGCGCGTGCTCACATTCAAGAAGTGCGTCCTGAACAGGTCGCGTTCAGTACGGTCGCTGACCTTCACCTGGGTCACGGCGATGAAGTCCTTGTTTTCGCGGATATAGTCCGTAAGGCGCTCGTCACGGAGCGTGTCGATTTCGCCGGTAATGATAAAGCTGTCTGTCCATATTTTTACGAGCATAGCCTAAATATAAAGTTTTTTCCCTCCGCGGCACCCCATTTGGGGCACTAAAAACATATTTATCGCATTTTTTTGTTGCCGTTTCGCATTTTGAAAGTATTTTCAGAACAACGCCCCCGCAAAACGCCCTTTTGCTCGGTGGCAAGGCATTTTTTCAGCGAACGAGGTATTTTATGGCTCCCAAGAAGATTATCCACCCGGCTCCCGGCAAGATGGCCTACCACAACCCCGAATTCATCGACAGCGAGGCAGGCAGGCCCATCCGCATCCTCTCCGAATTTTTCGCCCCCGGCCAGGTCCTGGAACAAGAAGAAATCAAGAATTCCATCGTATTTTTCGGTTCCGCACGCACGCTCCCGCCCGCCGAAATCAAGAAGCGCCGCAAGGGCTGCAAAGACAAGAAGGAACTCGACCGCCTCGCACGCCTCGAAAAGGTGGCGCAGTCCTACGACGACGCCCGCGAACTCGCGGCAAGGCTCGGCAAGTGGGCCAACAAGCGCCACCAGGGCTACGGCATCATGACCGGCGGCGGCCCGGGCATCATGGAAGCGGGCAACCGCGGCGCGACCGACGTGGGCACCCCCTCCATCGGCCTCAACATCAAGCTTCCCTTCGAGCAGCACCCGAACCCCTACATCGACGACGCGCTGAACATGCAGTTCCGCTACTTCTTCATCCGCAAGTACTGGTTCCTCAAGAAGGCCCGCGCCCTCGTGGTGTTCCCGGGCGGCTTCGGCACGTTCGACGAGATGTTCGAGATGCTCACGCTCATCCAGACCGACAAGTACGCGCAGCAGATGCCCGTGGTCATCTTCGATTCCAAGTTCTGGAAGAAGGTGGTCAACTGGGAATACCTCGCCGAAGCGGGCATGATCAACAAGGAAGACCTCAAGCTCTTCAAGTTCTGCGACACCGTGGACGAAGCCTACGACTTCATCACCAAGGCCATCGACAAGCAGGACGAGAACTGGACGCCCTACAGCGCCGACAAGAACACCTAACGAAAACCGCGGTCCCGGCCCATGAATAGCACCCTGAAAAATCTCGCGAAAAGGTTCAAGGTTCACCACTACGTCGCATTCGCAGCGGTGCTTGCCATCGGCATATTCAATGCGGTGACCATCTACTCCCCCATCATCAAGCAGAACAACCGCGAAAAGAACATCACGGAGACGTTCGAAACGTGGTGGGAAGAAGAAGGCGCCGCGCAGTTCATGGCCGTGGGCCTCACCGCCGACGACAAGCTGAAGCAGGAAGAGTTCGAGCAGTACAGGGAACGCTACCTGCAGCAGAACCACACCTACATCGTCGAGGACCGCGTCAAGGAGATGCGCCAGGAGTTCCGCAAGTGGTGGGAAATCGGCGGCGGCAAGGAAGACTACGTCAAGGAGCACAGCACCTACCCCAACGAGCGCGACTTCAACCGCGAACAGGACAAGTGGATCAAGGCCTACACCAGCAAGTTCCCGCGCTACGGACTTGCGTTCGTCCCCAAGGACCAGAACTACGGCCAGCTATTCACCACATGGTTCCTGTTCCCCGGCATGGCGTCGTTCCTGGTGTTCGCCGTCCTCTTCCTTTTCAGCTTCACGCTGCTGTGCCGCAGGTGGGGCTCGGCAATCACCACGGGAGTTTTCATCGGGATAGCCCTCATCGGGGCGCTCCCCGTGCAGATGCTCACCTTCACGAGCTTCTTCGACCACTACGCCGACTCGCGCTACATGGGGGCAAGCCTCGCGCTCGCCTTCCTGCTCGGGGCGACCAGCTTCCACCCGCGCAAGGGCGAAATTCCGCACTGGGTCATCGCCACCTCCGTGCTCGGCGCCATGCTCGACATGCTCCTGAACTGGAAACTCTATTCCGGCATATTCGGCGCGGTGGCCGCCCTGACCCCCGTGCTGTTCGCGCTGGGCGCCCTCGCCGGCCTCAAAATTCCTGAACGCGTCAAGTCCCAGAAGGAACTCGCGAACGAGGCCCTCGAAAACCGCCTCCGCAGGAGCGCGGGCACGAACCTCGCGGCCGAACGCAAGGTCAAAAACCGCCAGATGTTCGACAGCGGCTTCAACGAGGTCAAGGCCGGCCGCATCGAGAACGCGCAGCGCATCATCGCCCAGGCGGTATCGTCGATACTGCAGGAGCACCCCGTGGTGCCCGAAGACGTGTTGCTGGTCGCCGAAAAGCTCACGAGCCCCGACACCTACGTAGACTTCCCGAGCCTGCAGTGGCTGGAATGGGGCGAATCCGCGAAGAACAAGAACGTCATGGACGCGGCGCTGCTTTTGCTCGAGAAAGGGCTCAAGCTCGAGAAGAACGCGAACATCGCCCGCCGCGCCCTCTACAACATCGGCGAAATCCGCATACTGCGCGGAATCGACCGCGAAGAAGGCGTCCGCAGGCTCAACCAGGTCATCGAAATGAACGGCAACGACATCCTCGCCGCACAGTCGAAAAAACTCCTGGAAAGGGTGGCCCAGAAGAAGCCGAAAGCCGACCCCTCGAACCCGTTTTCCAGGTAACGGCCCCTCCGTACCCGCCGTGCGGGACCGCGTGTTAACTTTTGGTTACCTCCAACAGACCTAACTCTATGTTTCCCACGATTTTACCCATTATTCGTGGTGTTTTTCCAATTAAAAATCTAATTTAAGCCTATATCGTTTTTTGGTTGTTCCGGAGTGCGTTTTTTTGCGTTCCGCACTACTATGGTAGACGGGGAATATGAGCGGGATTCGTAATAGAAATGGCTTCACGTTGATGGAGCTGATGGTATACATCGCCATACTCGGCGTGATAGTGCTTATTGCAGGCAGGTCCTACAGCAACAGCACCAAGTTCCGCATACACACACAGAACATGCTCAAGGCAAGCGATCTCGCCGAATCCGTCGCGACCATGTTCGTCGACGACATCGCGCAGACCGGAGCCAAGAGCTACAAGACCGCAGGCAACGCCACCACCCCCGACAAGTTCGAGCTCTCCCCGCTCGTGTACATGGACCCCACGGGCTCCGTCCCGGATTCATCCTCGTTCTCGATTGTCCGGCGCAACAACGGCGACTCCATCACTATACGCCGCGTCCGCTACGACAATAACGGTTACTTCGAAGCCGTCGAAGAGGTCTCGTGGTACAAGCGCCAGAAATCCATCTACCGCAACTGCAAGACCATCAACCTGAAGTCCGGCGGAACCGCCCCCCAGGAATGCCCGACGACAGATCCCCTCGAAGTCGAAATCGTCTCCCATGCGGATTCCTTCATCATCGTCCCCGCGCAGCCGCTGGTCATCAGCGACGGGAGCACCTCCGCAGCGGCAAAGTCCATCGTGCTGCCCGAAGTCAATGCGGGCGCGACCGAATACCCCTTCAAGTTGCTTCCGCGCCAAGGTTCCGTCTCCGGACCTTCGGGGGCAGATTTCTTCGCACTTGCGGCCACACCCCCCGACGGCGGCAACGCCCAGGAACTCAGCGGATTCCGCACAAATTACAACAAGACCAACCACCAAGAAAACGCCGCAGGCAAGAAGGTCGGCCAAGTATTCGTGGCGCGCGCGAACACGGGCATCACGTCGATAAGCGGCGACGACTGGAAAACCCTCTGTTCCAAGATTACGCTCGAGCCGACATACGAATACGAGATCTCGTTCAAGATTCCCTATTCCGACGACAACAGCCGCCTGTTCTGCCCCGGCCGTGACCACGCCTCGGTCGGCTTCAGGACTCTCCAGGGCGAAAAAATCGCAGGCCTCGCCGATTTCCTCTTCTACCCGCCCATATCCAAATCAGAACCGTCCACGCGGGCATTCCGGTTCAGGCCGCAAAAAACCACTAAAGACGTTTGCATGGCATTCACATTTGCGAGCTACGCTCCCGAAGAGGGCGGCCGCATAACCATCAACAACCTGCGACTGAAAAAAGTCGAAGGTTCTAGCTACAACTTTGACGACACTTCGTACGATCCCGCCACTACCGACAAGCAGAACGTGAAGGCATTCCAGCTGCGCGTCGTGGTCAACGTCGGCGGCGAGTCAGGTGAAATTTTACAGGTCGCTCCTGCGCCCAGCAACGGGCCGGGGGATTAAGGGGGCCCAATGGGAAATAGTTACCTAGCAAAGAAGGGTGTGTCGCTTGTTACTGTGCTCATCTTCATGATGATCGCCACGATTGCGGGCACCGCCACTTACAAATGGATTAGTTCGACAGGCTTAACCAGCGCCGACCGCATGGCCATGTCCGAAGCCAAGGAAGCGTCGCATGCCGGGCTCGAGAGCGTCCGCGCCTGGATGACCTACCACGCAAACGACGTAGGCGCCATCATCCGCCAGTATTACGACGGCGACAAGAAGCCGGTAGCCCTCACCAACATCGTCCGCAGCATGAACTCGAGCAAGCAGGTGTTCAAGGTCTGGCTGACCGGCGTAGAGGCTTCGGGCAGTTCCTACAAGTTCACCATCGTCTCCAACGGCATCGCCCGCGGTAACGCAAAGTACAGCGAGACCTCAGTCCTGAACGTGCGCGGCCTGTACAAAGTCAAGGAACCATCCGCCGTAGTAAAGAAACCCGTAAATTACAAGCAGTCGTATTTCGGAGGAACAACAGAAGGAACCCAAGACGTCCAAAACTCGTCAATGATTATCAACGGCAATTGGTCCGGTAACCCCCCAAAAGTCGACGGTGATTTTGTGGTAACAGGAAACGTAGGCTTGTCAGGTAGTTCCCTTAACTTGGGAAAACGCGTATGTGTCGGAGGCAATTTAAACATCCAAAACGAAGGCATAAAAGCAGTAGACCTCCATATAAAAGGAACCGCGACCGGTTTCAACGCAGTTGTTTCGGGTAATGCCGTTTTTGATAAAAATGTGAGAATCAGTAACGCTGGTGGCAATCAAGGTTCATCATTTGCAAAAGACGTGACTTTAAAAGCAACACTCTATCCCGAAAAGACCATGCCATTCACAGTCTCCGGGAATCTTTGTCTAGAGAACAACGGCAAAATAGATGTCCAGCAAGAATATCAGAAAACATTCAAAGTATCAAAGAACGTAAAAATCAAAAATGGCGACGCCTTTCTCAATTATCCAGGCCCCTCTAACAATATAGTCTCCAACATGCAACTCGGGGGATCCGGCTACTCCATATACATGCCGAACTTGACAACCTGTACATCGAATGACAGACCGATCCAAGGATGTAAAAGCGGACGAAAAGCCCAGAACTATGATTTCTTCACATCTGCCGCAACCGCCACCAACATAGCAACACCCCAGATGGATTGCGACACATCGATTGTAACATTCTGCGACAGCATCCTCGGCAAGCCAACAAAAGGGTGCGCCGGTAGTAACTATAAAATTGACGACGTGATTACCACAGCCTACGACGCATTCTCAAAATTGGCCGACCAGGTCAGCTGTGCAAAGATTGAAGGCGTCAACGGTCCATACCAGATGAGCCGTTTAAAGAACTGCTACAACCAGACCCCGCCCAACAAGATGTACCATGGATATCTTGTCGTAAAATTGCACGGCAGCGGAGACAACTCCATTTTCAAAGACCCCCAAGGGACTCTTGAGGGGAACTATATCTTCATCGCCGATACTAAATTCAGCATGTTAAAATTCCCCCCGACATCAGCGAACACGAATGTTTTCGTCTACCTTGCAAATGGCGCCGGAACAGTCAACACATCAAACGCTTCAGGCAAGCACAACTACTTTATCTATTCCAAAAAAGATATTGACTGGTTGGAGAACAGTTCCCCCGGGAAAAACTGGGATGGTTCATTTTACTTAACTGCCGATAACTGCTCAAAAATCGGAAAGATAAATCAGGGTTACCAACACATCAATTTCAACGAAAAGCTGATGCAAGACTTGATTGACAGCTCAGTCATCTGCGGATACGACGAATTCGGCTCATGCGGCTCCCTAACCAACGAAAGCGCAGACGACACCAACCGCGAAGGCGAAGAACTGAATAAAGAAGCAGGTTATGACCGTTTCTACGTAGCCACGGCCCCGCAACTTTCCATAACGCTCGAATCGCAACGCAGGAACAAGGAAATCCTGTACGACAACCTGACCTCCAAACAGTACACGACCGTCAAGCCGAGCATCGTCATCTTACCGCGCATCGCCTACCTGAGCGACACTCCCGCAGGCAAGCTCTCGGACTACTTCAAGCTAATCAACCTGAACGGAGCCAGGGAAACCTACTCATCAAACAATGTAAAGTGCACGCCCAATCTCGACAAAAATGATAATCAAAGTCTTTACACCTCCAAGCCGCTATCATCCCCCGTATACTGGTGTGAATACACTGCGACCAACAAGAGCTACGGGACTATACCTTTCTGGGTAGTCGTGGATGCCGAAGCTGGTGCAAAATCCGCCGTAAGTTTCACGGAATCGTCAACGCGCATCTTTGGCGGTGGCACGGTAAACGTAAAAATCGAGACTGACGGCAATCAGCGAGAACCCGTGCAAGCGCAAGTACGCGTAACCGAAGTCCATAGCGGCTGGACCGTAACCAAAGTCGGATCCCATGTAACGTTGCTCGCAAACGAAGACGATGGTTCAAAGATATACTCGGTAACATTGCAACCGGGAACCGTGACCGACATTTTCCGAGTCAAGGTACAGGATGCCGCAGAAAATGACCAAATCCATTTTGAAATTCTCTCCGTAACCGACAATGCAAGAATTGGCCTAGTTCCAAACGAGACTGTATGGCTCGTGGGAGCCGCCACGGTAAAGCGCGAGGATATCCCCGAAACAGGTTTCTGCGACAACAACGGCCACAAGGAAATCAACGGTGTTGACTGCCGTTCCATAATCCAAAGGCCCACCTGCGAAGGCAACCTCGTCGCGGCCGCCGCAGGCGAGTGGATACGCCCCAACTGTACCGAGCCTTCGACTCAGGAACCCAACAACAAGTGGATTTGCGGCATAGCGAACCCCGAGGCAGTCAAATTGCAGTCGAGGACAATTTCACCCTACTGCGATGTGTTCATTCCTGATTCCTCGATCGCCACCTTGAGGGACGGTCAAACATACACGCTCTACGCGTCGTACAAGGCAAAACTGTTCAATCTCAAGGTATTCCTGGATGGCGCAACGAGTTCCAAAGTGGAAGTACGCAATTCCAAACAAATCATCGACGAAACCACCCCCGAATCAGCCATCACCAAGCGCACCTGTAACGCAGGCGACACATGCAGGATTTCAGTATATGCCGGCGAACATGTGGAACTACGCAGAATCGAAGAGGCGGGGGAACAATTCAACCAGTGGCTATTCATGCGCAGTGATGGAACCGTGGAAGACAACCTGACTAGCTGGAAAGTACCGGTCTCGCTACTTCACGACACAACCGTCGTCGCACAATTCAACCAACCCGAGAACCACTGCTTCTACACGGATTTCAAGGACGTGGAGATTTGGTGCGGCCCCGGGTCTTCAAACAAATGCATTGACAAGTGCACATCTAGCGGCAAGGGCCATTCCTGCAAAGTAGATGGTGATGGAAATTATCCGAAATCGGAATGGTTGGTGACAAGAACTAACGACGGCCAGACATTCTCGCCACCAAGCAAGCAAGGCGAATTCATATACTATTCAAATGGGAAAAATGCGAATAGTAGCAACGCCTCTATTACCTACCTGTTGAACCGCGCTCAAGCAGGCGGTCACGGAACGCTAACGTCGCGATTCAAGGCCTGTTTCCGCGAGAAAAAAGGGAACAGTTACTCTCCGCTAAACAGCGGCTTCATGCTGCGCTCTAACGACAACGCCTCGCAATATGCCATTATCCAAATTTACGGAAGGGCAAGCCAGGTCAATAACGTCGGCAGCGACGTCTTAGAAGTACGCGTTTGTACAGGCGACGGCTCCGGCATCAAAAACGAGAACAGCGGAGATTGCGACCATACAACCATCCCCAATATCACGATAAGCAAGGGCGATGTACCGAATATCGTTTTCAACACCGATATAGAGGTGTTCGGCGATTCGGCGAAGGTAAAAATCAGCTACAAAAAAAATGACGGCACCTGGGTACGTTCCTCGGTCAACGTCAAGCTCCCCGTCGGCGCGAACATCGACGAGTATGTGGGCCTCAGCATGGCCGACGACTGCTTCAAGGTGATGAACCTCGGCTGGCTCTCCGATGACTGGGAATCGGAAAACTGCTTCGACGTGCCGCAGGTAAGTTGTTCGTTCGCAGCGCACTACCTAGGCGGCATCCTCCCCCTCAACGAAGACGTCAAGCCCTGGGTGGGCACATCCAGCTATTTCAGCGACGCCAACAACCCGGACAAGCTCCGTCCCGGCTGCTCCATAATCTACCACTACAACGGCTGCGACCTGGCCGGAGGTTACGGAAAGAATACTTGTGAAAAATGGCTAGACGGCACCACGCACTGCGGCAGTTGCAGCGCCGATAGCGACGGCCCGTACTACGTGAGCGGTGTCAACGCGAACACACTAAGGAACGAAAAGTACAAGTTTACCTATGCCGGCTTGCACGGGATGACCAAGACCTACGACTACAACGGCACCACCATTTCCGGCGCCGTGCGCGACGCGAGCGTGGTCGTCGATTGCTCCAACACGGGCGGCAACGGGCATACCTACGAAGCCACCTGCGGCAGATTCATGGTCGGCAGCATCAACGAATGCTCTCAGGGAGCATCATTCAATCTCAGCAACTGCAATAACCAGAACTCCTGCGTTGTAAACGTCACGGGCGGCATCGCAAACCTCAGGTCATCCAGCATCCTAGGTGAAATCAAGGGCCTCCCCGAAAATGACGGCTCCGGGAACCAACCCACCGTCACAATGGTTATGAACGACGCGAACGGCCTCAAGTCGCAGGAATTCCGCATCAGCGGCAATGGCATGTTCTCGCGCGAAGTGAACCTGATGTCCGATATGCAGGAATTCGACCCCGAAAAGGTCGTGTCCATCGAGTTCTCAAGCTCAAATGACTTTACCATTTCCAGCCTTTCAAGCGACTGTCCCAACAGCGTGGGCATCCACGGCTGCACAGCCGAGCTGAATGGAGACCATTTCCTGATTTCATCCAACATCGTCAATGCGGGCAGCGCGACCTGCAAGGTTAACGGCGTAAACAACTCTTACAAAACCGACGAGAAGGACTGCTCGGTGGATGGAAAATTCTACATCCCCGCGGTCGACCTGCAGAAGAACATCAACCTCAGCGGCGGCAGCCGTTCGTTCACCTTCACCGTCACCACGAAGTCCAAGGACAACGGCGAAGAGGAAACCTGCACGACGCCAGCCATTACTGTCCAGCCGAACGAACTCACATGCGCACTGAGTTCCACGACACCGATTAACCCGGGCGAAAACCTGCCCTCGCTCAACTACAAGGTCACGAACTGCCCGCCGTCCGGTTGCCTCATCGAGGCGAGGGTTGGCAGCCAGCCCCCCATGGATCTCTTGTACCAGGGCAACGGCCAAGTGAACAGCTGGAGTCCGAACATCAACACGACCCCCGGCAACTACCGCTACACGCTCACCTACGCAGGCCTCTCCTGCACCGCCGACATCACCGTCGTCACCGGCGCGAACGGCTCCAGGGCCGACAACTGCGCCATCGACGAGGTGAACAAGCGCTTCACCGCCGACCTGAACCTGGCCGTGGGCAGCACCAACAACCTCAAGCTGTGGTACCTCGACAAGCTGGGCAACACCGTGGGCAGCACCAAGAGCGCGAGCCCGTCGACCACCCGGTTCAACGAGCCGCTCCCCGCAATAACCGAAGCCGGCGACTATATAATAGTGCTGAGCATCAACGGCGAAGAAGCGTGCTCCGTGCAATATACCTACACCGAAGAGGAACCCGCCGAGGAAGCCCAGTGCTACATCGAGGGCGGCCGCTTCAAGACCAGGAACAAGAACACCACCGGCCAAACGATGCAGGTCGACCTGAACCGTAGCGACAACGGGAGCATGTATGGCGACGGAGTGGGCGGCAGCACCTGGCCCAACAACGGATACGTGGACATGGACGCCTACCCGCCCGAGACCCCCGGCACATACACCTACAACCTCTGGCATTCAGGCAAGGTCCTCTGCTCCGTCACCTACGAAGTAAAGGACGAAACCGAAGAGAATCCCTAGCCTTGGGCGCTTAGATGTACTAAACAGCGATTATCGCCAAAAAGCGGCTAAAAACGCTTTTTTGGCGATGAATGGCCTTGACGCAGTTTGTTTCGCTTGCTTTTGGAGTGTATAAATTCTATATTATAAGTATGGCACTTGAAATTAGACCCATACCCACCTTAAAAGGGCAAGAAGCCCTTGCGTTCGCCCTTGCGGCAGAACGCGTTACTAAGATGCGTGGACGTCAGAATTTTTCCGAACAAATCCGTAAAGCCGATTTGATTCTGAAAGAGGCCGGTCTCATTTGATTTTAGAAAAAGATTTCCTTTTTCGCCGATACAACAAGGAACTTGCAGAGAAGTTTTTTTGTTTTTTTAATTTGACAGGTTGTACACTTTACTGAGGTCGAAATGCCCGAACTAAGCCGATTTGCAGGAATGATTATTTATATGCTGTTTTGCGATATCAAGCAGCATAACAAGCCTCATGTTCATGTCTATTATGGTGATTATGAGGCTGTTATTGGTATAGACGGGGAATTGTTAGCAGGTTCTTTGCCGCACAAGCAGTTGAAAATGGTAACAGGCTGGCTCGCATTTCATGAAGAAGAAGCGTACAAGGCCTGGAATCTGGCTGTAAAAGGCGAGCACTTTGAAAAAATTGAACCGATGAAATAGGTTGCTTTTATGTTTATTATGGATGGCATTTGTTATGCAGGTTCTTTTCAGGAGAACATCAAAGTCACAGAGGCGAAGCCTCTTGTGGGCAGAATGCTGTTACTTACATTCTCTACGGGAGAAAAGCGCTTATTTGACACAAATTCCCTAAAAGGCTCCGCTTTTTCTGTACTTGACGATGATAAGATATTCCGCAACCCAAGCATATTCCATGGCGTCGTAACATGGGATAATGGCAATGTCGATGTAGCGCCAGAGACGCTATACCACGATAGTATAGCGTACGAAAGTGAAGATGCGATGTAGGGTATTTTGACCTAGCGACACTTTTCTGATGACGTTTATTAAAACCAAGGACGGGCCGGGGCTCGTCCTTTTTCAATTGCTGTGGATGGGGTCGTTATATTTCACTAATTCCGTATAGATTGCCGTTTCAGCAAAATAAGGTCACGATACAACAATCTAGTTTCTAGACGCTTGTCATCATTTATCTGCCGATACTTACGTTCCTGTTCCTCGGAACTGAAAATCGGATTTAATCCGCAATCGGCATAAAAATTCAAAAGTCTTTCCTCGTTGTACGCATCGACAATCATGTCCTTGCTCTTTTTAGCTGGTCGAGTCTAGAATTTTCGACTATGCGAAGGCACCACGCCTCTTTGTCGGCGCTGAATTGGGAACCGGAGAGATGCTTGGAATTATAATCCGCCTGACGGACAAAATCCTCCGCAACATCATCGGTCAAAACCGGAACTGTGCTTATCGCTAATGCCATGCTCTTAATATAGAATTATTTGCCCAAATAAACAAGCAAGGGAGCATTTCATATTGACAAATAGTATAACGAATGCTGTATTTTATGTAAATATGAACAATAAAACCAAGGACGGGCCGGTGGCTCGTCCTTTTTCATTTAAAAAATTACAACTACCGCTATTTCGCAATTTTTATCATTTTTATTATTGCGAAATAAGAAAATCAACGACGCATATCCCAAAATGGTTTTAGCCAGAACAAAACATGAACCCTATCAATACGAAGGTGTTCGTATCGTGGATTTGGCGGAATGGTTGTCTAATCGTTCATCACAATAAATATAAAACCAAGGACGGGCCGGGGCTCGTCCTTTTTCAATTGCGGTGGATGGGGTCGGTTACGGGTTAGGGGGGTCGACGATTTTGTTGTGGGAATCGAGCCCGCTGAAGTGCCTCGTGATTGCATGGCAGGCACCATTGTCACCATCCGTAATGCTTACTTTATATTCAAGATTATATGCCGTAGTGGAAGGTGCACTTACATCAATTTGCCAAACACTCCCCACACTGCAATCATTGAGTGCAAAATTGTTCACCGCCTTCCATGCGGCAGATTCACCATCGTTAACAGATACGGTCGATGCCGCAGGATCACCACCTTCGTTGTTACCTTCATAATACTTGAAGTCTTTGTTACTTGGCATAATATATCCGAT
This sequence comes from Fibrobacter sp., assembly GCA_017642335.1. Taxonomy (GTDB): domain Bacteria; phylum Fibrobacterota; class Fibrobacteria; order Fibrobacterales; family Fibrobacteraceae; genus Fibrobacter. Next base: position 58,740 of record JAGCPF010000038.1, on the reverse strand, counting down.
AACTTTCCAAGAACCGATACGTTCATTGTATTCTGCGTTGTACGTATCTTGCAAGTGAATGTAGCTGCCCGCAGACGAGTACAGTTCGCTCGCTTTCGCCTTGGCCATCTGGCCGAAAAGCTTGGGCACGGCAATCGCAGAAAGTACGCCCATTATGACTATGGCAACCATGAGTTCTATGAGCGAAAAGCCGGACTTTGTTGAGCTATATTTCATAACCAATCCCGCAGTTGTAAAGACTCTGTAAAAAAAAACTAGCAATAAAGGGCCTATATTCCAAGATGGAATAAAAAAAAGTCGAAAAAAATAAGCCAAAAACAGATTTTTTTAAAAAATTTTTACTATATATAGAACATCAAATCAGCCATGAACGCTGTTTTTGTCTACAAAAATGCCACTTTTGCCATTTTGGGTGTGTTCTATGACACAATCATGACAAAAAATTGACACAAGTGTTGCTTTTGTGGAAAAAGATGGTATATTTATGGATGTAACCGGGCAATTCCGCCCAAAAAAGTGTGTCACAAACAACAAGGAGTACACTATGAAGAAACAAGGTTTTACCCTTATCGAATTGATGGTCGTGATCGTGATCATGGGCATCCTCGCCGCCGTCGCAGTGCCGAAACTGTTCGGTATGATCGCCAAGTCCAAGGCCTCTGAAATCGGCCCGGCCGCTGGTGAATACATCAAGCTGCAGGACGCCTTCGTGAGCGAATCCGGCATCAACTATGGTAGCTGGGGAATGATTGGTTACAACATGAAAACAACAAACCAAGTGTTCCAGTATGACTCTATTAAAACGGGATATACGGCCGGTACATTGGCTTTGACAACGAACACGGATGAAATTTGGAGAGCCACTCCTAAGGCTAACCTGAATGATTGCACCACTTCCATGTATTGGAACCTCAAAATCTCCAAAGGCGGAACTGGTAACAATGGTGCCGTTTATGATGCTGGTGTAAGTGGTGGCGCTGCCGGTGTCTGCGACGTTCTCGTTCCGGGCTTTGGCAAGCTTGACCAGTCTGGTGTCGTTGGCACGCCGTAATCTTCTAACACAAGATTTCACAATGGACCCGCAAAAAGCGGGTCTTTTTTTGTTTACAAAAAAAAATGGTACAACATTGAATTAAAAAAAGTTGATTCCGGACATCATGAGAGCATTAATCGTTGCAACGGCACTGATTTCCTCGCAATTAAGTTCCGGTCAAAAAAATATCAATCTTTTTTTGAACGATTACTTATCCTAATTCAACACAACATAGGGCACCCAACGTTTATAGAATTTCTCTTGGAATGCAATGGGCGACAGAATTGGGTTGTGATCACCCTGGATTATAAAGCGAGTTTCGGGATGTTTGCGGGCAAGCGCAGCAACTTTTTCTAGCGTGCTATTTATTTTCGCATTATATGCAGAATCAATAGAGTTCACATCGCTGTAATAAATATTCGGAAATTCCGCCATCGGGAACTTCGTATCTGCCGTTGTCCATGTAATAAAATGTTTTTGCGCTGTATCGGCCAGGATACTATCAACTTTCACAATCATTTGCAGATCATTTAATCGATTTCCATCGTCTAGCAACTTACCATAAATAGCATCGCTAAAGCCAATGTTTTTGATGTACTTATACCGCCAATGTTCCAAGCTATCGCCACCGAACAAGAACGTAGTCTTATAGCCGATACCGTTGAATACTTTGGGCAAGAAAGTTGTGTCACGGCCGGTAGAATCACGATGGATTGCATATATCAGGTCTTCTCGCTCGGCTGTACGCGTACGGCTATACATACGGTTATGGATACCAGCCACAGTCTTGATGCCATTAAATGCACTTAGTTGTTTTTCGAAGCGCTGTATTTCAAGCGGGACTCCCCAACTTTCGACAAGGATAACGACGTTGTTGCAAGTTGTATCTATATAATCGCGTGTGATTGTCACGGAATCGGTGACGGTGTATTTTTTGCGGAAATCCTCAGACATTTCCTTACGCTGGGGTGGTTGAGGCGCGATTCGTTCCAAATAATCAATAGACGGGAATTGCGCCAAAGGTTGGGCAGCATACTGGTTATTCGCTTCCAGGTGGAGAATCAAGGCAACGAACAAAATAAAACAGATGGCGCTGAATTTGAATGGCTTTAGTTGCCACACCATAGCGATGGCTAGCGCGCTGGTTACAAACGGGAGAACGCCATACCAACCAGTATTCCAACCTTTTATCGCAAGAAGATTTTGCAAATCAACCCATGCAACCCAAATAAATGCCAGTATACATAGCAACAATGCGAAAGACCATAATGCGAACCGGAGTAAAGATTGCTTCGAACTCCGAAGGAGTTCTCGCAATGACAATCCTACCTTCGTCAATCTTTCTTTAACAAAGACAATAAGTAGCAACAATGCGAAATATTCGTAACCGAAAAGGCCGCGGACAATGTTCTGTCCATTCTCAAAGGTAAGCAAAAACGGCACAATTGTTACAAGTGCGCAGGCAATCAGCGGATACAGGAGACGTTTCATTGTTCGCCCCCTTGTGTTAACGAATCAACGTTGACTAGCCTATATTTTAAGAATGTCATTTCGCCAATTTCTTTAAGCGTATCAACGGCTACACTATCGTAGTAGTGCCGCTGCAAAAAATCAGCCAAATAAGGAACATTCAAGACAATTACGTTATCATTAACCACGTCTTTCATCGGATTGTCTATTCCAAAGACATTTAGAGCATCCTTGACTTCGGGCAGATAAGGCGTCCAATATCCGAAAGATACCGTATTCCGATAAATGCCTATTGGTTCTGCCAAGTAAGGCGGATTACGGTGGTGGCTGAATCGCATAAAAGCGTCCATCGAAAGCAAGAACATCTTATTGGGTTGATTATCGATGAAGTCAAAAACTTGCTGATAATCTGTCGTGTCTTTGATGGCTAACGTACGTAATTTTCCACCACTGGGATCGCGAACCATTTCACCGGAAGTTGCATATAAGGAAATGTTCGCAATTGCGACAACACACAAGGCAACATACACCAACTTTTTAGGAACCTCACGCTCAATCTTTCCGAAAAGCGGAATTGCAAGCACTGCGGCATAGAGCCAAAAACCGCCTTCTACCCGATAAACAAGTCGCCCTATGGTAAGTAAGTGAGTCATTAAAGCAAAAACCAAAAATAAAGATGCCCACAAATACAGAAAGTTCTTGGATTTGGTTATATAAGCAAGAAGGCATAAAATAAACCAAGTCCAAAATAGAGGAGAATGTAGTGAATGCCCCAAAGCGTCTAAAAGTTTTCTCGGAATAAGTAGGATTGGATTGCTATTAGAATATGGGCGAATCATTCCCGTATAGCGCTTAAGGCTATCAACAGAAAAAACCTCCGTGTCGTATAGGGTCCATTCTGTAAGCATATGGAGATCTTTCCCGCTAAGGCCTAATTCTTCGGCGTCCTCGTAAACGGCATTTTGGTTATAATCACCTTTATCGCCTAAAGTGACACGTGGCCCCTGGAACTTGACGTAATCTTGATATTCAGGAGCCTTGTAAATGTTTTGGTCCCAGTGGTGCATTGCAAACGCACCTGCAAACATTACAACCAGTCCCGCAATTACGTGCCACTTGGCCGCCCAACATTGCTTGAGAATAAATAACAGTCCGAGGCAGAAGAACGGCATCCCCATCAAGAACGCCTGCCACCGCATCACCGAACCCCACAGCATCAAAATAACTCCAAAAACAATTGGAACTATGGTCTGAAGTTGTTTCAATTTGTCATTCTGGAGATCCAGCCTCATATTGTCACTATGAGCCCCGTCAGAAATTACATTGTCACTATGAGCCTCGTTAGAATTTACCTTGTCATTGCGAGCCCCTTTAGGGGCGCGGCAATCAACCACTCCATACGCGAACAGCAGCATCCCCGCTGCACTCAGTATCGAGGCACACTGCGTAAACTGCACCACCAAATAAAAGTCGCTCGCAAAAAGCGCCGTAAACAGTGCGGCCAGAATCGCCCCCCACCGCTCGCCGCAACGCTGCAGCAAAACGTAGCCGATAACCGTAAACGACAGGAAAACCGAGAACATCTCGCCTATATAGTACCACCCAATCTTGGGGAAAAGGTGGTACAGCGGCAGCAGTGCATAGCCGTAGATGGCGTTCACGAAAATCAAGTGAGGATTATATTCCGTTCCCAAAGCGCCGGTGAGCCTCGCCGCCATAAAATAGTCATCAATCGCCCCAAACTTGAGATCGCCAAAAATGAGGCACAAAGCCAGAAAAAACAAATTGATGACTACTGAGTAAGTTAAGGCACGTTTGAGAGACATGTCCAAAAGTTAAAAAACAGGCCGCGTGCATCAACAAAACATTGCCAAATACATCAACGAAAACGCACCAAACGCATCAACAATCATCTTTTAGTGAAAAAATCCAAGAACTCCCTCATTTTTTAGTAAAAATTGTAGAAAACTCACTCATTTTTTAGAAAAAGGTGTATATTTAGGACATGTACCTGAAACGCAAACTAGATGATTTCCTGCTAGAATGGAAACATTCCGCCGATAGGAAGCCCTTGATTGTCAAGGGAGCCCGTCAGATAGGGAAGACGGAGTCCATCAAGCATTTCGCAGTAAATTACGAAAATTTTGTCAACATAAACTTTGTGCTGGAGAAAAAGTACAAGACCATCTGCGAAGATGGCTACACCGTACAGGATGTCATCAGAAATATCTCTCGCATTGATTCCGAAAAGAAGTTCATACCTGGAGAAACCCTTATTCTTTTCGACGAGATTCAGGACTATCCTGAAATCGCGACATCGCTCAAGTCGTTCTGCATAGACGGTCGCTTCGATGTGATTTGCAGCGGATCCATGCTGGGAACCAACTACAAGCGCATAGAGAGCAACAGTGTTGGCTACAAGTCGGAATTTCAGATGCAGTCGATGGATTTCGAGGAATTCCTGTGGGCCATGGGATATGGTTCGGATGTGGTCGATGATCTTCTGTCACATATGCAGTCAGTAACACCGTTTAATCAAACGGACATGAATGTTTTTGGCGGTCTGTTCATGGACTATTGCCTTCTCGGGGGAATGCCCGAAGTGGTGCGTTCTTTTGTCGAAAAGGGAACATTCGAGGGAACGCTGGCGCTCCAGCGCGCCCTCATCGCGGATTACAAAGAAGATATAAAGAAGTATGTCGAAGGGATAGACAAGACCAGAGTGCTCAACGTGTTCAACAGCATTCCTGTACAGTTGGCGAAAGAAAACAAGAAGTTCCAGGTTTCCAAGGTGGCGAGTGGGGCGAAATTCAAGGATTACTGGGGGTGTGTCGAATGGCTTAACGATGCCGGCATGGTCAATCTCTGCCATTGCCTGCATACGCCGGAACTCCCGCTGAAGGGGAACTTCGAAGAAACGAAGTACAAGATTTATTTCAAGGACACGGGGCTCCTTGTCGCGAATCTCGATGATGAATCCCAGGAAGATCTGCGAGCAAATAGGAATATGAATGTGTACAAGGGCGCCCTTTACGAAAACATTGTTGCCGAGATTTTGAGCAAGCAAGGGTACGAGCTTTTCTATTATAAGAAAGAGAACTCTACGCTGGAGCAGGACTTTTTTGTGCGAACGAAAAAGTCGCTTGTGCCGGTTGAAGTCAAGGCGAAAGCCGGAACCGCAAAATCGTTGTCGACCCTCGTCAAGAGCGATGCATACCCGGACATTACGACGGGTATCAAGTTTTCTGCTGGAAATGCCGGATTCCAGAACAACATCTACACGTTCCCGTATTTTTGTGCATTTCTGCTGAAACGGTATCTTTCAGGAGTGGAATTCTAATAAATGATTCAAAAAAAACAAATTCGCGTTTGTCAGGTGCTGCACGGGATTGTAGGCGGCGGTTCGGAACAGGTGGTTCTGAACTACTGTTCCCGTATGCGCGATATCCATTTTGATTTGCTGTACCAGTACGAACCGAATCCGCAAATATTGGAGCGTTTCAACGAGGCCGGAATCAACTGCATCCAGATTCCCGATAAGGTCCACCACCCGCTAAAGCACCTGTGGACGATGTTCCGAATCTTTAGAAAAGGCCGCTACGATGTAGTCCATAGTCACTTGGACTGGTTCATGAACAGCTACGTGTGCTTTTTGGCTATGCTCGCCGGAATCAAAAAAAGAATTGCCCACCACCATCAAGCATATACTGCTCAAGAGCCCGTCAAAGGACCTAAAACAAGGTTGGTGAGCCCGCCGAACCACCTTGTAAAGAGTCTCCTCTGCTCCATACTCCGCATTCCCTGCAAAATGTTTGCTACCCATTGGCTTGCCTGTGGCGAGGCTGCCGCCATCAACGGCTGGGGACGAAGCGCTGTAAAGAAAGGCAAGGTGACGATTCTCCCCAACGCAATCGACCCGGAACGGTTCAAATTTAACGAAGCGGCACGTCGAGAAATCCGCGCAAAGTATGGAATCGCAGAGGATGACTTTGTCATGGGACATGTGGGGAGATTCTATCCAGAAAAAAATCATAAATTCATTGTTGACCTATTCTCTGAATATTCCCGAATGCATGACAAATGCAAACTATTGCTCGTTGGGAATGGACCGTTACAAGCAGAAATTCAAAATTTGGTAAAACAAAGACACATTGATGATAAGGTTATTTTCGCCGGACTTCAAAGAGATATTGTCTGTTTCTACTGCGCTATGGATGTACTTTTGCTGCCATCGAAGCGAGAAGCGTTCCCTATGACATTGGTGGAAGCTCAATATAATGGATTGCCATGCGTAGTGAGCGCAGCAGTGCCAAAGGAGACAGCGATAACAGACAATGTATTCCCATTACCAATTGATGAAGTTAAATCTTGGGGTAAAAGAATAGAGTTTTTGGGCGCCGCAATTGACCGCAAACATCCACAAATAAAATGTAAACGATTTGATATTAGAATATGCTATAGTCAATTAGAGAATCTATATGCGAGATAAAACCTTTGATATCTTAAAGGGATTGGCAATTATCCTTGTTATTATCGGTCACTGCGATATTGGACACTTACATCCATTTATAGATTCGTTCCATATGCCTTTGTTCTTTTTCATTACTGGATTTTTTCTAAAAAAAAGGTCCCTAATTGAAGAAATTCAGATAAGTGCAAAAAAACTGTTTATTCCATACCTTTTTGTGGTTTGCTGCATTTGTATTGTAGAATTATTTATGGGTTTTGCAAGAGGCCCTTTCTGCATCTCAGAATTTTTACAATTGATGACGAAATATCTGCTCTGTGTTAGAGGAGATCACTCTCCTGAATGGCTAATTGGTGATATTGGGATTCTTTGGTTTCTACCAGCGTTATTCTGGGGGAGAAACCTGGTTTTGTTACTGATTAATAATGTGAAATCGACAAAAATACAATGTACCTTAGTTGCCTTCTTTGTGTTTTTAGGAATGCTATTGCATAAATATGTCTTTGTCCCTTATTGTATTCCACAGGGGTTCTTTGCTGCTGGGTTTATTTATATTGGTTTTATGACGAATTTCTTTGATTTACTCAATTCAACCAAAATAAAGAGAATACTTCCAATTCTAATATTTCTATGGATTTATTGCAGTAGTCAAGGTGGACTCAGCATGGTCTGCTGTTGGTTTTCAACAGAATGTATTTCCGGTACATTAGGCGCTTATGGAGTGTTCTTTGTCCTCTATTTAGCAGTTAAGCGATTTTCCATCAAAGACAGGCGATTCTTGAATGCGATTTCTTTTTTGGGAAGAGTTTGTTTGGTCATTTATTGCGTTCATGCGATAGAAATTAATTTCTGCAACTGGAATGCTATAGCGAAATATTTTGTGATTCCTTCCGAATATTTTACTCTTTTTCAAATTCCAACGCGAACAGCCATTGTGTTGATGATTTCATTAGTGTTGTTAAAAATAAAACCATTGCGTGAAAAAGTTTTTCAAATAAAGACGATGTAGATTGAATACGTTGACTTCTTATTTCTTTTTGCTGATAGGCAAAATTTTATATAAATAAGGCAGAACATGCCAGCGGTTATTCAACAAATCAATGATTTTATGTTTTAAAGGGCTATTTTCCCAACTTCCGGCACAAAGATGCGTCGCAATCCTACCTTTTGTTTCATATGCATTTTGGCCGATAATGGATGTTGGGTATAATGTTATTGAATGGCTCAAATGCTGCTCTTCATTTTTATACAAAAAACCGAACGGTTCTGCCGCGAGAGCTTGCATTGTTGGGGCTAAAAGGCTTCTTTCTAAAATTTGATTGAGTGATATATTTTCGTATTGTGCTAGACATTTTTCAACAAACGGATGATGTGGGATACTTGCCATAAATGCAGCTTGTAGGCCAACTCCGTCTACACAACTTACGGATTCATTTCGCTTAAAATTTGGGGTAATGCTTTGCTTGTATGCTTTTTTGTCGATAGGATGAAATTCGATTGCGGAAACATAATCAGATTTCAAAAAAGATTCAACATTTTGATGCAAGAGAACATCGGAATCTAAATAGATTCCACCTTCATTGCATAATGCGTACAAACGTATGTAATCGGTTGCAAAAGCCCATTTTTTTGCGTCATACGCCTCTCGAACCAATTTTACAGAATCAATGTCAAAATTCTTTGCTGACCATCTTTTGATTTGATAGCCCGGCATGTATTTCTCCCAACTAGCAATGCATTCCGCAATTTTAGGCGGATAAGGATCTTCACTAAACCAGCAATAATGTATAACATTAGGAATCATATATACATCTAATTGGAAAAAATATGGCTGTATAATGATAAAAGCATGGATGCAAAAATCACGAGAAACAAAGAAACGTCTAGCTTATTTGCCGTTTGACGTAAAGATTCCGCATTGCGAACCGAATGACGATATATGCCAATGGCGAGAAATCGATCTCTCCATGAATTAGGGAATGTCTCTAGCTGGCCCTTTGCCCAAAGAAGTCGTCCCTGAGGATTGTTTTGATCTTTGGAATTATCTTTTGTTAATCCTCCATCAAGGTAATCACAGATATAGATAATCTCGTTAAACCATCTTAAACAATAACCATCTCGCGCTATAGCATTCCATACAATTTCTTCAGAGATGAAATTTTCACCAGAGATTTCTGGGAATGGATATTTCTTTAAAACGTCCGTGAAATAGACTTCAGCTTTATCACCTAATAAGTTGTACTTGCGTCTTTCGCTATTTTTTGCATCAATATATTTAGATGAGGAATTGTACTGACCAAGAACTCTATTCTTTGTTTGACCTCTTAATCCTGCAATTCCTGCCCACTTATGCGAACCATCTAGGGTTGTCATCCATTGATTTATTTTCTCAATTGCGTTTTCAGTTAGATAGTCGTCGGAATCGACAATGAAAAATAGTTCTCCAGATGCCTTTTTTACGCCGTTATTTATTGCTCTGTGTTTGCCACCATTTTTTTGCTTTATATAGCGAATAGGAAAGGGTTTCTGTTCGGATAAGAGTGGCTCGAAAAAGTTTTCAGTGTCATCGGTACTGCCATCATCAACCACCAACCACTCAAAATTTTTTTGAGTTTGTGACAAAAGTGATTGATAGAGTCTTTCTATCAATTGTCTGCGATTGTAGGTGGGCGTGAAAATGGTTATGTATAAATTTTTCACGGAAACACCTTTTTTATTGCTTTAGCAAGAGCTTGGATATATCCCTTACCATATTTTAAATCGGGTTCCATATAATTTCCTTCACCCCATTCGTTCCATGATTTTAAGAAGATGATTTTATTTTCTTTTTCTTTTACAACGCTCAGCACGGATTCGCAATGCTTCTGAAACGCTTCTGGAGTAGCATTATGGAGAATAACTGCATTACCGCCACTTCTTGGAGAATGATCCCAATTCGGAATGAGTGTTGGGATTATATATTCTTTGCGGTCGAAATCGGGATGAGTAAACAGTTGTGCTGCTTTGGAGTATGAGATAACGATGGGTCTATTGAATTTTGTACGTAGGATGTATTTGATCATTCTATAAAGAAGAGGCCGTTTCATATATACAGATGGTATTCTGTCTAACAGACCACTTGTAACGGCATCAAAACCCATTTTTTTTATGTTTTCCATTTCTTGATCATCTTTTGCCAAACCTACGAAGTAGAATGATTCAGCAACATTATTTTCTTTGACAAGAACATTCCATATACGAAAAAAATCCTGTAACTGGGGATGTTTCAGCGGTGAATATATCAAGAACAGCGGGCGGTTGTTGATTCTTATGTAGCGGGAATCTTTAAAGGCCTTTAGTTGGCTGTAAAAATGATTTCTTATATCCTCAGTACCAGGGTATTCTTGAATAATGAGGTCCTTTTTGACCGAGGAACTGCAATCTGCGTTCCATAATTTTGCCTGCCAGTTTTCGTTAGCCCACCCTAGACAGAATGGGAAATTCGGTTTGCCAGATTCTACGACGTCTTTAAAGGGCCGTTCAAGTAATTCTTTTCCATTGCCAAACCAGTAGTGCCAATAACAAAAGCCATTTACACCAGATTCACGAGCAAGTTCAACTTGTTTTTCGCGTATTTCCGGAATCCTTAAATCATAATATCCTAAATCGGCAGGGACCTTAGGCTGATAATGGCCTCTGAAAAGAGGCTTTGCCTTGCCAACGTTTGTCCATTCAGTAAAGCCTTTGCCCCACCATTCATCGTTCTCGGGAATGGGGTGGTATTGAGGGAGATAGAACGCTATGATGAGAGGCTTGTCCATGCTTATTAATATAAATATTTGTATAGGCGAAGACCTTGGATTAATCCTGAAATGATCGCCAAACTTTTTCGGATGCGTTTATTTTCTAAAAACAGCATCATCAACCAACGCCACAAGAGAAATGTGATGTGACCTTTAATAAAATTGTGCTTGCGATATTTTAGAAAGAAATAAACAGTGTCTTGAGCTTGTTTCTTTAGACGAAATGCTGAATAACCGGAGGAAAACCAAGTGTATTTAAAAACATGATGGACTTTTTGATTGCCTATGTTAATTAAAAGTTTTGCATTGTTGATTCGAAGGGTTTTCTTTGAAGCTAGTTCAAGTTGATAGAAAAAATCAATGTCAATCCAGTCTATGAATAAATTTTCGTCAAAACAAATGCCTGCGGGAAGCTTATTTATATTGATGAGAGTTCCTGAATTGATTGATTCTTTTATGTTTTCAGTTTCACCATGTGGTGTACATCCATATGTTTTTTGATAATCGGGTGATTTATGAATTAGTAGAGGAGTGTAGCAAACAAAGTTTTTGTCAGCATATTTTTTCAGCTCCTCAATAAAGTTAGATGAAGGCTCAGAATCTTGATCAAGAAGTAGCAAATGTGAAAAATTGTGTTCTCTCGAATATTTTAAAAGCTGGTTAAAAGGTTTTGACAATCCCTGATTTTGGCAATTCCTAACAATTTTTGCGTTGGAAAAATTTTTTACGCAATTGTTAATCTCAAATTCATTTTTAGAAGCGTTATCTATGAAATAGAGTAAATCAACATTGTTTGCAATAGGCGCTAGACATTTTTGTAGTTGATTAATATTGGGGTTGTATAATATGACTGCTGCGATGTATTTACTCATATTGTTAAATCTAAAAAATATGTTAATGAATTAAGAATGGTTAAACTAATAGGGCCGGATTGATGTATATTTTAAATAGAAAAAAATTTATAGATTGTCAAAAGATTATAAAAGGCGGAGCTTTTGCACGATAGAGATAGCATATGAAATTACTTTATGTACTTGTTAGCCAAGAAACGGATTGTTATTATGAACAGGCTTTATTGTCCGTAATGTCTGCAAAGTACCATATGCCAGGCATTTCGATTGCGTTGCTGATGGACGAAAAAACCAATGATTCTATAAAGGGAAATCGGGAGCGTATCCTAGACTATATTGATGAATGTAATGTTGTGCCATTTGATGATTCTGTTAATGCAATGATTCGTTCTCGTTCTTTGAAAACATCAATGCATAAATATGTTGCTGGTGATTTGCTGTATGTTGATGTTGACACCTTATGGGTTGGGGCTATTGATTTTAAAGATTTTGATGGCGATATTATGGGCGTTCCTGATGGAAATGTGAAGTTTGAAAACTTCAAATGGAAAGAAATCCATCAAACATTTGCGAATAAATTAAATTTTAAAATAAATACAGATTTCTTCATTAATGGGGGCGTGCTATTTGTTAAGGACTCTCCCGTTGCTCATAGTTTTATGGATGATTGGAATCGCTGGTGGAAATATTCTTGCGACAAAGGTGTTTTTACGGATCAGCAGTCTTTAAATTATGTTAATTCGTACAAAGTTGGTGTTGCGAAGCCTCTCCCAGACTTTTATAATGTTCAAATTGATTTTTCCATCCGTTATTTGTTGGGAGCTAAGCTCATTCATTACTTTAGCTCAGGGTTACAGACTGCAGAATCGGAAGAATTTTTCGAATTGAAGAAAAAAAGTTTTTGGCAGTCCGTTAAAATTTCGAATAAACAACTTGAAACTTTTCAACGAATTATACAAAATCCCAATAAATGCTTTTCTGCTGCTATGGTGAAACTTAATAACGAAGATAAATTATTTAAAAATCCTTCGTATGGTCTTTTGCGTGATCTGATTTTATCATCGAAGAAAAAAAATAAGATAATACTAGGCATTGTCAATTATTTGGCTAAGTTGTATTGCTGTACTTTTAAAATATTCGCAAAATAAAAAAAAACAACTTGTTTAAAAATTTATGGATATGTAAGCTTTCCCGCAATGGGTAACCACAATTCACATATTCGTTTTGTAATGTAAATAAATTAACAATTATCCAACTTTGATATATTTAATGCGGCTTTTTCATTCACTTATGGCAGATGAAAATTTTTTCTTTGCTATTTAATCCATACTTGGAATATCTTGTTGCCAAATCAGAAACAATTTCAACTTCAAAGCCGACTTTTTTCAACCTATCAAAATAGTCTAGTCCGTAAATTCTCACATGATCGCATTGCCCAAACACTTTTTCGCGTTCTGCAGGGTCAGAGATGCTTGGATCTTCATAAGTTTTATCTGTTATATAAGAAATGGGCACTTGCAGAATCGCAAATCCTCCTTTTCGCAAAACTCGATATATTTCAGACATTCCTTTGAGGTCATTTTCGATGTGCTCTAACACATGGTTGCATATGACAACATCAAAATATTCATTACTGTAAGGAATGTTCAAAATATTTATGTTTTTTACGTAGCTGGGATAAACATTTTCATATCCAGGGGCGAAATAATCACCGCAAATGTATTCTTTAAATTTGTGTCTGAGGAATTGTTTACTCAAATTAAGTTCCGGAGCCATATGCAGAATGCTTTTGTTTGGATTTTCAAAAAAATTAATGCTTTGCATATATGTAAATACTAAGCGTTCTTTGTCTGTCGAGCCACATTTTATACATCCCGCGAAACGACGTCCACATCCTACAATTTCTTTTTCGTAAATGACTTTAAAATCACAGCCAATGGGGTTCATTTTTCGTGCATGATATCCGCAAAAAGGGCATTTGTATCTAAATCCAAAATTTTTTATTAGTGCGAATCGTTCATGCCATTTTAGGTATGAATATATCTTTATGCAGATAGAATTATTACGAAGTTTATCTAAAATCATATGCTTTTACGTAGCGTTGCGTATAATCCAATCAACAAGTTTATCTAAATCTTCTTTTTGCCTTGCCTCTATTTCCTGAAACCTCGCCGCCCCTTTTTTTTGTAAATCAGAATAGATGTTTTTGTTTTGTAATCCAATAATTTTCTCTTCTAATTCGCTTATGGATGTTGGACTGAAATATAAAGCGGCATTTCCACAGACTTCTGGAATAGACGCCGCGTTTGATGCTATTACGGGAACATTATATTTCATGGCTTCCAGCGGCGGGTAGCCAAAGCCCTCATTTAAAGATGGATATATAAAGGCATACGCATTCGCATAGAGTGAATCCAGCTCCCTTTCGTCAACATATCCTAGGAATCTGAAATTAGATATGTTTTTTATGTTGTATCTAGAAATATTGCGTGTTATTCCCGTTATTTTGATAAGTACATCTGAAGGGATTCGTTTTTTTGAAAGAAGTTCATCAATTGCAATGATGGCTCTAGTGCAGTTTTTTTCAAATCTATCTGCAGAAACTATTAAAATGTATTTTTCATTTGACGTTTTTTTTGACTGACAGATTGATGTTGATGGAGGGTAGAAGACGGGAATGTCTAATTCTGGACAAATCGCTTGAATTACTTTTTTTGAATGATTAGAATCGGTTACGAAAGAAAAATTTGATGTCCGGAGTAATTTTTGATAATGTTTGAATGTTTGCTTTTTATTCTTTTTGTTGAAGAAATAACCTAAAAACGTATTTAACCCAACGACTCCAGAATCTAACAACCAGTGCCCATAGAAATCATATTCAAGTTCAAGACTCCGCAATCCGTGAATGGTTCCTAGAATTTTGCAAGTTGGCCACGGCTGTAACGCTTCTGGTAAAGCAGAATATATTGCATCAATGTCGTTTTGATTAACAATTAATTGAAGCGGTTTGTCTTTTATATCATGAAGTTTAATATCGTATTGTTTCAGACTTTCACATACTTGAGGGTTAAGATATTTGCTTGAGTCATAGAAAGCCTGAAAAGACGCTTTTCTTTTGCATAAGCCATCAAAAAGCATTTCACAGTACTTCCCGCCACCATGTCTTTTAATTGTATTGTTCGGTTGGGAGGCCGTTAAATCAAATAATAGGGGCATAAGACACTCTATTTATTTCGTTTCAAATCCGAAAAAGCCATCCCTGTTTAATAAAAGGGCCTGTCCGAATCGTTCGCTATTTCCGTTAATGTCTATTGTTGCACAATTGGGGGCTTCCATATAGTACATGACGTTTGGCTTGTGCAAATAGATGTCGACAATGCAAAGCCCTTGTGAAAGATATTTGGGCAAAATGAATTCTTTCTTTATCGAGAAATCTCCGATATCAAAATCCTGAGTGCTATTTTTATAGTGTCCTTCTGCAAGAGTTGCTAGTGGTGTTCCCAAAGAATTTTTTATAGTCAATCTGATGTCAACTTTAGAAAGAGGGCTGCTAGTATAACCCTCAATGCAGACCTCAATGGATTTTTGTCCATTTGTGATAGTTGTTTGACTAGATGTTGAGCCGTTAAAAGAGAAATGCTTTATTGAAATGCCTTTTGCCGTTTTTGTTACCCGATTGATTAGTTCGTCTTCTTCTGATAAGCGATAACTTCCTGTATAAAAATTTACGGCATTGTCTGCCGCTCCATCAAACGTCACTTGTCCCTGATTCAGCACAATTCCGCGCTTACACAAATTCTTCACCGCGCCCATATTATGGCTCACGAACAGCACGGTTCTGCCTTCGCCGCGGCTTACGTCCTGCATCTTGCCGATGGCCTTCTTTTGGAATTCGGCGTCGCCCACGGCCAGCACTTCGTCCACCACGAGGATTTCGGGTTCCAAGTGTGCTGCGATGGCGAATCCGAGGCGTACGGTCATGCCGCTGCTGTAGCGTTTCACGGGGGTGTCCAGGTAGCGTTCGCAGCCGCTGAAGTCCACGATTTCATCGAGCTTGCGGGTAATCTCCGCGCGGCTCATGCCCATGATGGCGCCGTTCATGTAGATGTTCTCGCGCCCGGTCATCTCCGGGTGGAACCCGGTGCCCACTTCGAGGAGGCTCGCGATGCGGCCCCGTGCGCGGATGGTGCCGGTGGTGGGAGCGGTCACGCGGCTCAGCAGCTTGAGGAGGGTGCTCTTGCCGGCGCCGTTACGCCCGATGATTCCCACGACGTCGCCCTGTTCCACCTTGAAGTTGATGTCCTTGAGGGCCCACACGTACTCGCTTGCGCCCTTGTGCGCGCGGTCGTTGACTTCGCCCACCTTGAGGTAGGGGTCCTCGCGGCGCAGCACCTTAGTCTGCCAGAACCTGTTCAGGTCGTGGCTGAGCGTCCCGGTGCTCACTAGCCCCAGTCGGTACTGCTTGCTGATGTTCTCGAACTCGATGGCTATCATTTTGTAAAAAAATAATTTTTTGCAGATTTTTAAACATTTCTTATTTGGAAAATATGTTCTTTAATTGGCTTAATCTTTAAAATAATAGATGTGAATACAAGGGTAATGGTAAAATGTGCTGCCAATTGGAACAGGTCAAAATGATTTAAGGGGACATGATGCAACAGAGCGAAGGCTTTCCAGTTGAAATTGTCAAATTCGATAGCGTGGACACAGTAGATAATTAGACTAAAACGTCCTCCGAAATAGATAAATCTCCAAAATGTGGAATCTTTTCTGTAGATTGTTTTTACGACAATATACAATGTTAAAAAGGCTCCTAGAGCTCCTAATGAACTAAAAATAAAGCCCAAAGGATAATTCCCGCTAGCCATTCCCAAGCCGCCATGGTTCAAACTGCATAGCCAAAGTATAAGCAGAAAAGGAAGGATTTTGTTAATATATTCTGAGTTTAGTATCCTAAATTTTCTTATGAGAAAACCAACATAAACTAGGGCCGAAGCGGTGAGACCATGTGGAATGCAGTAAGGAACAAAAACGAATTTTCCTAAAACAATCCCTAGAATTGCTAGAATGAAAAAAATAACGCAAAGTTTCTTTATTGAGTGAATTTTTCCAATTAAAAATACTGCGATACACCGAGCCCAAAACATGGCGAGAATGAACCAAAGAATGCCGATGTTTCCATTCATCCAACTGGGCGCGAAGTCCGTTCTAAAGCCAAGTAACAGTCTAATGATTATTTCTTGAGAATAAGTTCCGTCCGCCCAGGTGTAGTGTGAAAGATCTTGGAGAATCGCTATGAGAGAAGAGAAAAAAGCTACAAAAAAATATGGAATGATGAGTCTTTTTGTGCTAAGTTGAATTTCTTGCCGGATAGGGCGAATTTTAAGAAAATATCCGGCAATAAAAAAGAATAAGGGTATGTGAAATGTATGAGCAAATACTTTCAATGGTCCTGATGTGCAATGCCCAATAATCACGAGGAATATGGCGATACCCTTTAGAACATCGAATACCTCGTCTCTGTCGCCATCTTGTCGCAAAGTCAGGATTTCTGTTTCTCCTTGGTTTAAGAGAAACGGTTGGTTAAGTTTGTCTAGCCAACTGTGTAAGCCTTTTTTTAGGTCTGAGCAAATCATGTTAAAACTAATATAGAATAAAGATTTTTATGTAGTGTTGGGAAAAATGAATAATACATATTTGGACCTGCTTTCGTGAATGGTTTTGGAGGCGAATGACATACCGCAAATGGTGCACAGTTTGTGCCGTAGTATTTTATGAATTTCCAAAAAAGAAAATCGATCTTGGTATTAGTGGTGAATATGGTTTGCTCTAATTCAACTTCTCTAGCAGGTGTACTAGAATTTTCCTAATAAAGGCCTTTACACCTTTATCCTTTGTATTATATGTGTCCTCGTTTATTGTTCTGTTTGTAATCGCATAATTGAGAAGAGATTCTACATTTCTTTCAACATTTGAAATGAGGAAAAATTTGTTGAAATTTTCATAACCATACTTTTCCATTAATTTTCCAATTACTTCATCAGCAAAAGAAGATGAAATCATAGATATATCGGAAAAATCTAAAATAATTTTTTCTCTGTTTAATTCGATAGACATATTCTCTATTTTTGTTCTAACTCGTTTGCCCTCAGATCTTGTTGCAAAGCCATTAGACATGTCTTTTAAAGAGAAAACATAGTCATTGTCTTTTTCGTATTGTTCAATTCTTGCTGTGACAAGGGGTGGCGTGTAACCTTCTAATGCTTCTGTTATATTTATTCTTTCATCTAGAGGTAGTTGAAAATCAATTGTTGTTATTGTATGATCGCCATGCGTTTTTAAGGGGTGTAATGAGTTTAGGGGTTTCTGATTTTTATTTTTCTCAATATTTACCATACCTGATGCTGAGCAAATGCGCAAACGCCCATTTTCGGTGGATGTAACCAGGTTGTACAAACCATATAATCCGTTTCCGCGGCCTCGTTCGTCAGAAGAGGTCACCCCTTTTTTAAGCGCTAATGTAATTGCATCAACATCGGTTATCGGCCGATATTGTTTTGATTTTTTAAACGACTCTTTAAAGCCTATACCTGTATCGGCGATAGCTAGTGCAACTCTATTGTTCGATTTATGCAATTGAACCATGACGTAACCATATTCAACGTCAGCATGCTCGGGTACATTGTCCATTACTTCATTTATTGACCATTCAATAGTTCCTAATACCCCCTCGGAACAAACAGTGGATCTGCTGATACAATCCATCAGTTTGTTTACAAAAATATGAATATGATTTGAATCAAATTTCCAAATTTTTGATAGGGGAGAATCAACAAAATCAAGATTCTCGATGTCGCGAACGCTTATCATGCCGGCTGTTTTGGGGTCTTGAGGAGGCCAAATAGTAAAGTTTTCTCCATCAGCCTTTAAAGCCTCTATATATGCCATTATAGGAACGATTGAATTAGGGTAAATCGCGTCGCATTTTTGAAAATCTACTATATATTCTTTTACTCGCCTTTTTTTTAAATCTAGATATTCACTTACAAAATCACTTATGGCTTTGGGGTTGGATAAATCCTGAATGTGAATGACGTTTTTGTTATTCATTGGTGAACCATCTTAATGATGATAAAGTTGGTAGAACATGTTCTGCCGATGAAGCCCACGACGTCGCCCTGTTCCACCATGAAGTTGATGTCCTTCAGGGCCCACACGTATTCGCTGTCGCCCTTGTGCGCGCGGTCGTTCACCTCGCCCACCTTGAGGTAGGTGTCCTCGCGGCGCAGTACCTTGGTCTGCCAGAACCTGTTCAGGTCGTGGCTGAGCGTCCCGGTGCTCACTAGCCCCAGGCGGTACTGCTTGCTGATGTTTTCAAACTCGATCGCGGTCATGAAAAGTAATGTAAAAAAGATTTAGTGGTTTGGAGCGCTATTGGCCTTAAATTGCGCAATAAAAGTTGAAAAAACCTTGTTGTAGCACTTTGAAGCGAAATACCTATCAAAAACTGCAACCGCAAGAGTCGCCATTACATATATCGACCAAGTCAAAATAGATGAAAAATCAAGACTTAGCGAGAAAAGCAGGTCTAAGTCTTTTATGGCACATTGAACAGGGTAATGCCACAAATAAATATTCAAGGATATTGAGCCTAAAAAAACAAAAATTTTGTTTTGGAAAATGATGTTTAAGTGTTTATGAAACAATGATGTTAGGATAATTACAGGGCCAATTCCTAATATGAATAGTTGCTGCATATTCCCTGTAATGTAGGGGTTATACCGAATAGCAATATACCCTCCAATGAGAAGCAATAGCAAAATTTTTCCAAGATATTGATAGTTGAAGCGGTCCTTGTATCGCCATGCATACGAAAGCATAACTCCGATGGAAAAGCATGAAATCCCGCGAGCGATTTGAGCGTTAAAGATGGGCTTTGCCATTCCGAAAAAGAGATATTCGGCAAAGAACAAAACGATAATACATTTATAGAACAGAGAACGTTCGCTAGCGCCCTTATATACCACTATGTAAAAAAGAATATAGCATAACATACATATGCAGATGCACCATGATGGTGAGTTAAACGACCACTCCGTTGCAATCAATCCGTTTTGAAGCAATAGTAGATTTAATAAGAAATGATATAAGTCGAAGTTACCATAAATGAAGGTTGTTCCCGTTTGCGTTATATGGACGCACTCTAGAAATCCCGTGGCAAACAAAGCTACCAGAAAAGGCGGGTACAACCTACAAAATCTCTTTTTTATATAAGGAAAAAACTTAATTTCTTTATCTTGAATTTTTTTCTGATACCCCAAAGCCATCCCGAAACCAGAAAGCATAAAGAATAATTCTACCATTAAATAGCCATGGGTGCAGCTAATTTCAAAAATGCTGGAAAGTGGAAACTCTTGGATAGGCGTAAAATGCTGATAATGCCAAAAGAATGCAATGATGAACGCACCTATGCCCTTAAGAGCATCAATGCAAAGAAGCTCCTTTGATTCTCTAGATGCTAGTGTCGGAATGATTTTCTTTAGCATAGTGAAATCTTCTTCACTGGGGTGTCTAGGTAGCGTTCGCGATCGATAATCTCAACGGCATCACTTCGCCCACCTTGAGGTAGGGGTCCTCGCGGCGCAGCACCTTGGTCTGCCAGAACCTGTTCAGGTCGTGGCTGAGCGTCCCGGTGCTCACTAGCCCCAGGCGGTACTGCTTGCTGATGTTCTCGAACTCAATAGCAGACGACATACTATCAAGTAATATAGATATTAGGGGAAAACCTGGAAAACAATTGAGAAAAAATCCGCCTACCTATTGACATCGCCACCCCGCGGAATTATATTTGATAATGCACGGATGTGCATTACATATTTGCAAGAACCGATTAAGACCCGCAACCAGAAGCCCATTTGCAGGAAAATCGTGCAAGGCGAATGAAGCACAACCATGTTTACATGGTTTGTATTTCTGAGCCGTCGTCACGGACGCCCAAGGCGTCAAAGGAGCCGTAAATGAGCGAAAAAGAGACGTTGCCGGTCGCCGACAAGAACGAGATCATCGTGTACCAGCCGGAGGGCGGGGAATTCCACATCGAGGTCCGGGTAGAGAACGAGACCGTCTGGCTCACCCAGGCACAGATGGCGGAGCTGTTCGATGTTCAACGACAGGCGATAACCAAACATATAAGGAGTATCATTGAAACCCAGGAATTAGAAGAAAAGGCAACTAGTTCCATTTTGGAACTAGTTCAAAAGGAGGGCCAAAGATCTGTAAAAAGAATGGTTACTCTATATAATCTCGACATGATTATCTCTGTAGGGTTTCGCGTCAACACTTGTCGGGGAATACAATTTCGCCGCTGGGCGAACCAAGTCCTGAAAGAGCATCTGCTCCGGGGTTGCAGCGTCAACCAGCGCCTGGTTTCCCACGAAAACAGGCTGGAATACCTTGATTCCCGCATAATCAACCTAGAAAGGCAGGTGGATTTCTTCGTGAAGGCGAACCTGCCACCAAGCGAGGGCCTCTTGCCCGCCCATGCGCACTGGAGCGGCTACGAATTCGCCGTGCAGCTGGTGCGTTCGGCAAAAAAGGAACTCTTCATCATCGATCCGTATGCCAACGACATGGTCCTTTCGCTCATGGCAAAACGCGCCCAGGGTGTGGACGCAACAATCTATTCCGCCAGAATCACTCGCACAATGAGGGAGGAAGAAGCGCGCTTGAACCGGGAATTTCCGACAGTCCGCCTAGAAAACATGCGTGAGGTCCATGACCGTTTTGTCATCGTCGACGACGTGATTTATCATGTGGGCGCATCGCTCAAAGATCTCGGAAACCAGATGACTGCATTTTCTGTACTGAACTTCGTCACCAAGGAACAGGTACTTGCAATGGTGAAATAGAAATTGGGAAATCCATCCAGAAAACGGTCTCTTGTGTAAATTGGACATGTAAGCTTCCCCATAACCAGTTGAAGAAGCAATAGGATAACTTTCTTTATCTTGCCGTTCTGCATATTGCTGTAATATAGATTAAAGACGGAAAGAATAATTGGGTTCTTAAAAGATTGTATTGGCATTTGACTTTTTTTTGTATATTTGTAGTAAAATTGGTTTTCGGGCTCTGTCGGCAAACGCCTTAAGGCATCGGTAGAAAAAAGGCCCAAATTGAACCAACTATAATGACTGGAACGAATCGACGTTCCGATGTAATAATTAAACGTTCCTTATCGATTGAAGGATCAGAAGAAATGAGGCTTGTAAATGTTTGCCTCGTTTTTTTATCCATTGCCGCGTGGTGATGGTAAGTTAAATTTAAATACAGGAGTTTCATTATGAATTCCTTTGAATTATATAAAGTAGCCATTCGTGTGCTACAAGACGGCAATGCGGTCAAACCGTGTATTTTTCACCCCGATTCGTACTATGCGATGCTAGAAGACATTCCTTCTGGAATTGAAAAAATAGAAGCGAAGGTGGTCGCGAATGCGGATGTTGAACTAGATCGCGAAAAACTTCACTCCTTGGTACATGAGGTATTTGACTCCTTGCCAGACGAGTGTAGAGAATGTGAAAAAATTAATAAGGAGTAAGAAACTACAAAAACTAATCGGCAGGCCAAGCCTGCCGATTTCCTTATTTGAGTTAAACACTCTTTTCGTCAATCAATTCAAACAGAGTATCTTCGTCGTTTAGTTTCCGATAATCGGGATTTTTCTCTAATAGAGATTGTAAAATTTCATCAGAACTGAACCCCCAGCAATCCTTAGGAATAATGTTGTGAATCATCCGGACTGCGAAAAAACTTCTTTAAAAAAATCTGTGCTGTTCATTCCACTTTTAACATCAAGATCAATTCCTGGATATCTTTCATGAACTATGTGAGCGAGGCGTCTTATTAATTTTTCTAATTTTCTGCAAGCGGATACTGCTGAATGAAATAATTTTTCTTCGTCTTTTGACGGGGGAACGTCAAAAGGGATTTCCCATGTCAAGCTTGTTCGGTCAGAATTGGGACGATATGGAGCGCTTGAAGGGATGCTCTTGTTTAGTGTACTATGAATGTCCTTTATTAATGCTTCGAGTTCTTTGTCATAAAAAATGAATGATGGATTCTTTACTTCTATGGCGAGATGCTTTTGAAAAAGAAGCATGTATTTATCGACATCTTTGGGGCCGTTCTCGCAAAATTCCTGTATAGAATCAAAGAAAAAATAGTCTAAAAGATTCTCAAGTTTTTCATAGTCTTTGTTGTATTGTATTTGTTTTGTGCGATTTCTTTTTAAAATTTCCTTTAGAGGGTTTGCTTTTATTATTGAAAGAATTCCCTTTTTAAGGGTATCGTATAAAAGATTCATTCTTTGTTTGTTGCTTAATTTTTGAGCGCATTGTGGGGCAAGCGAATAAGGAATAGCTCTGTGTTTGTCTATGTCAAATGGCAGAGATTCAATTGCAACATAGGCAGTGTTAACAATAAGGATTATTCTTTCCCAGCCGAGTATTGCTTGGGCAATTCCCAGTTCAAAAAGAACATTGGGATTTGGGGTTGGTTTCGATTGACTTTCGGCATTTATCACAGTTACATCTGCAACAAATATGTCTGCCAATCGAATTTTCTCTTCTATAGATCTCGCGATGTCGGGACTGCCGCACCGGTCTTTCGTAGCCTCGTCATATAAAAGGTTATTCTTTTTGCAAATATCTTTTATACAATCACCAATGATGTTGCGATTGGTTTTTGCATCTAAGTCTGATTGCCATGAAAAGAAAACGATGGGATTTTTGTCTTTTTCTTGAACCATTTCTCGAACTTGATTGCGATCATAACTTTTTCAATCAACGCCCTTGCGTCTGGATTGCCACGCCACCTTTCAAACTGTCAATGAATTTTTTCGCCCATGGTGAGGCTTCGGACACTAATTGCGGGTTAATCAAGGCCAATATTTTGAAAGAATGTTGACCTTTGCTGTATTCACCTTTTGTCTTGGTTAATTTAGTGCATTCCTTTAGACTTTTGTATAGGTTTTCTTTTGAAATAGACTCTATTGATTGGTGTTTGGGCAACTTATTTTGGTCAAAACCTGGATTAAAGTATTTTCCCAGAGCCTCTGTGTCCGCAAGAAACCAAGCTTCCATGCATTCTACCATTAAATGGCATTTGTCACTTAAACCTTGTTTCCCTTCAAATTCCTTAAATTCTTGACTCAAAAATTCTGTCGATATTAACTCTTCCGAGACTTTTCCTTCGCTATCGATTAGCAAAAAGGCGTCTTCACCCATATTGATAGAGTGCAAAAACTTATCAACTGCTTGTCGCCTTCCTCCACAAGAGACGATTCGTGGCATTTTACCTTTTAATCCAGCTCTTTCTAAAAAGGTACGAAATCCTTTGCGACATTCGGTATGAAGCGATTCGGAATCTCCTCCGCCTTCAACAAAGAGTTTTCTATCTGTTTTTACCATCTTGTGCCTCCAATGTCGCCTTGTAGCCACAGTTGACCTAGGCGGTATTTCTCGAGCCAAGGTTTAAGTTTATCAATCTCAAGATGCTTCAACGAAGTCCCGTTTTCTTCTTTTTCCGCAACAATAATGGCTTCTGGAGAGTCTGTGAAATAATCAACCAGCATGGATGAATGTGTTGTTATAATAATTTGTGTTTCTTGTGAAGCTGCGCGAATCAAATCCGCAAGAACAGTGAGCATGTCTGGGTGCATCCCTAATTCAGGTTCTTCGATGCAAATAAGCTGTTGCGGTTCTGGATTGCACAATATGGCAAGTAGACATATATAGCGCATAAGGCCTTCCGACAACCGAGTTGCGGGTATGCGCATTCCATTCTCGATTACGAATAATTGTGCTGAGCCAGATTCAATATTGATGTGAAAGTCTTCAATTCCAGGAACAATTTTAGAAAGAGCTTCTTGAATGATTTTTTTTGATTTATTGAATAATTCTAAATGGTTTAGTACTAAACTTAAGTTTGAACAATCGTTTTCAAGATATTTGTTTGGCAAATCTGTTTTTTGCGGAAGTCGAGCAGGAGTGTAACGTCCAAAACTCCAATCTCGATAAATGCCGATATTATCTAATTGTTTTCCTAACCATGTTATTTCGGGATAAACGTCAGAGTCCTTTCTTTGGGAAAGAATAGACTTGTCTAGTAGGATGTCTTCGGATTGTAAGGATCTGCGTTTGACTTTGCCTGATTCTTCATCGGTAAGAACATTTAGGTATGGCCTTCCATTGTTGAAGTGATAGTAGAAGTAAGGCTCTTGATGACCTTCTTGCGGCTCAGCTTCTTCAATACGTTCATCTATTATTTGAAAACGCTGTGCAACTGCACTGAATTTGATTGCATGTCTTATGTTTTTTTTGTCTGATTTTGAAAAAATAGCCTCTACAGAAGCTTCAACATTGGGATTTTTCAAATCGCCTTTCCATAGCCAGTCAAATATGCCACCACCACCACTGATTGGTTTCAGAAGGTCTGTTGGTGCGTGATGAAGAAAATCGATTGCTTCGATAAGGTTTGTTTTTCCTGAAGCGTTCGTGCCGATCAGTATGTTTAGGTTGTTAAGCGGCAATGTCGTTTTCTTGCCATAGCTTAAAAAATTTTCTAGTGTGATTTCTTTTAAGAACATTTTTAACCTAAAAAACGTTTTAGTGAGATAGTTTAATAATAACAATATTTTTTCTTTGGGGTGTCCAGGTAGCGTTCGCAGCCACTGAAGTCCACGATCTCGTCGAGCTTGCGGGTAATCTCGGCGCGGCTCATGCCCATGATGGCGCCGTTCATGTAGATGTTCTCGCGGCCGGTCATCTCCGGGTGGAATCCGGTGCCCACTTCGAGGAGGCTCGCGATGCGGCCCCGTGCGCGGATGGTGCCGGTGGTGGGGGCGGTCACGCGGCTCAGCAGCTTGAGGAGCGTGCTCTTGCCGGCGCCGTTCCTGCCGATGATTCCCACGACGTCGCCCTGTTCCACTTTAAAATTGATGTCTTTCAGGGCCCACACGTATTCGCTGTCGCCCTTGTGCGCGCGGTCGTTGACTTCGCCCACCTTGAGGTAGGGGTCCTCACGGCGCAGCACCTTGGTCTGCCAGAACCTGTTCAGGTCGTGGCTAAGCGTCCCGGTGCTCACTAGCCCCAGACGGTACTGCTTGCTGATGTTCTCGAACTCGATGGCGGTTGTCATTCTATTGAGCAATATAGATTATAAGGGACAGCCGAGAAGCCGATTCAAAAAAAATGTGCGAAAAACGCGCATTTTTGATATTCTAGCAGCCCAGCCAGCCATAGAAGGCAGTTAAAACCCTACTATTATGTAAATAGAAACTTTTTGCCGAAACTACCTCTTTTTCTCAATAAAACATTAAAAAAGGAGCAATTATGCTTACTCAAGAAAATAAAATCAGATCTGTCCGTTCCATTTCCAAGGAAAAAGCTGAAGAAATCAAGGATTTTCTTCAAGGAGCCATCCGTTGTTACGATAAAGTCGTAGCTGGCGAGTGGTTTTCTTTACGGGATTTGATGGGCGGAGAAAACTTTGACTGGAACGGAACGCCGTTGCAAGACCTGTTCGAGTCCTATCGAGGTCGGAGTGACGCGTTCAAGATGACAGCAAAAAGCGCTGGATGGCTACTAAAAGCCGCCATAATAGATGACCAGTATCGCCATTATGAAACGAAAAAGGAGGCATTTACCAGAAAGTACCGTTGGGTCAAGTAGTAAAAAAATGTATTTTTTATTACAAAATCTCACACTCCTATTGACAATTTTGTATATTTATCACGCAAATGGTAATTTTTTATGAAAAATAGCAAAATTCGCATACTGTCCCTTTCTATAGAGCATTTAAAGAATGTCCAACATGGATGTTTCGACTTTCAACAAGATGTTTTGTCTGCAACAGCTTTTGATCAGTCGTCAGTTGTTGGCCTCTATGGGCAAAATGGATCCGGCAAGACTACCGTAATCCAGGCGCTAGGTCTATTCAAGCAAATTGCTATGGGGCAGCCCTTGTGGACCGACATGGAAAAGTGCATAAATCTTGATAGCAACAAGGTGACCATATCTATAAAATTTTTAATAAAGTTCGAGGATGGAAAATCCTATCATGTTCTTTATTCAGGCACCATAGCAAAGAAAGTCACTTACAAGGTGGGGTGCGCCTTTGCTGCGGAGAAACTTTCTGTTGCGACGGAAGATTCGGGAAAATTCCCCGGGCGAATGACGAATTTATTCTCATACGAATTGGATTTCGAGGATAAGCCAAATTTTACTCCGAAGTCTCGTTATGATAGCATTGTAAAAGGGCAGGAGAAAAAGATTCAGGCGTCTGTTGCAATGAGGATTTCCCAAGATAAAAAATCGTCCTTTCTCTTTTCACCAGATTTCTTTGCGCTCTTGAAAGATTCAGAAGAAGCGGAAATGATCGAGATTGTGCAGGCGATCAATAGTTACGCAAGCTTTAATCTTTTTACGATAACGGGAGCGCATTCTGGTCTTATTAGCATGGATGCCGTAATACCTTTATCCGTAAAATATCGACATAAGGATGCTACCGCCATTGGTGATATCCCTATTGGACAGCAGGGGCCCATAACGGTAAACGAGCAAATCTTTGATTTGACCGAAAGTGTATTGGCGTCGATGGCTGATGTCCTTGGCGCTTTGGTTCCAGGCTTATCTATTGAGCCGATGGTTTACGGACGAGAACTTTTGAACGATGGTTCCATGGGCGTCCGATATGAGTTGGTTTCTGTTCGTCAGGACAAACGTCTCCCGATTAGATATGAATCCGAAGGCGTTCGCAAGATCTTATCCATTTTGAACCTTATTATTGCCATGTATAACAATGAATCTGTTTGCGTTGCGATAGACGAACTTGATGCCGGCATTTTCGAAGTTCTGCTTGGAGATTTGCTGAAGGTTATAATGGAAAGCGGGAAGGGACAGCTGGTGTTCACTTCGCATAACCTGCGCCCGCTAGAAATTTTGGACAAGCAGGACATTGTCTTCACGACAACCAATCCTGACAATAGGTACATCCATTTGAAGAACATTCGGCCGACGAACAATCTCAGAGATTGCTACATTCGTGCCTTGAATATTGGCGGACAGGATGAAATCCTGGCTACGGAAACAAAATTCCACCTTATTCGTCGTGCCTTGAGAAATTCCGGGGTGAAAAATGGCTAGTGTCAAGAAAAAGGTTCTGCTGTTTTTGGTTGAAGGAATCTCTGACGAAATTTCTTTTGAAGGATTGTGGGAATCGTTTTTTGAAAACAATGAGGTGAGGGTTTATGTCCTTCGTTGCGATATTACCACGCAGGATTTTTCCTCGCCATCAACTATTTTGTCAAAACTCAAGCAACCCATCGATAGGTTTCTTAACTCAACAAAATTAAAGAAGAACGACATCCAGAAGATTGTGCACCTTATAGATACAGATGGTGCATTTATTCCTGAAAGCTGTATAGAAAAAAAGAGTGGCGACGAGCAGATCTGTTACATGGATGAAAAAATCATAACATCAAATCCTGATGGAATTAGGCAACGAAACGCTCGAAAGACGGCCGTGGTGAAAAGATTATTCTCAACTCCGCAAATTTACAACGGAATTCCGTACGAGATTTATTACCTGTCTCGAAACTTGGAGCACGTCTTGCATAACAAGGCCGAAAGTTTGTCTGATGCAGAAAAGAAGGATTTGTCAAATAAGTTCGATGAAATGTATGCGGGGCGTCTTTCTGACTTTCTCGCTTTTATAAGCAGTTCCGAATTTGCAGTGAAGATGGATTATAAGGATTCCTGGAATTTTATCATGGAATCAACCAATTCGTTACATCGCCATAGTAACATCCATTTATTGTTTAGTAATCAATGATGGTCATGCAGCTGCAATAGCGCTTCATGGAGTTTTTCTAAACCATCCAAGATCGCCACGGCCTTCGGCCTCGCAATGACATACTAGGTTGCGAAGCAGCGAAACATCCATGTTTCGATATTTCGTAACCGGCAGGTCATGGCGCTTGCGCAATGACAATGGCGGTCATTGTATGTAAGCAATATAGATTATAAGGGACAGCCGAGAAGCCGATTCAAAAAAATTGCGCGAAAAACGCGCATTTTTCGCTGCTCCGGCAGGTCCCTTATAATGGGCGTTATATGTTGTTGATTAGTTTAAAACTTTGGAAAATAATGCTGGTTTTTGTGAAAAATCTGCAAAAATGATAAAAATATTTGCTATTTTGCAAAAAATAGGCTATATTTTCCCTTGGAAACAAAACACAGAAGGCGAATTATGCTCATTCAGTTTACCTGTTCAAATTATCGTTCCATTAAGGAACCAGTCGTTTTTTCCATGGCTGCATCTAAAGATGATAGCATCAAAGGTTCTCTCATATCTTTTGGTAAAGGACGTTATTTGCGAGTGGCTGAAGTGTATGGAGCGAATGGATCTGGTAAGACGTCTCTGCTGGACGCCCTGTTGCTTATGTATAGAATTGTGCTGACTAGTAATACCGTCCAACCGGGCTTTCCGATTTTGAGGTATCCGCATAAACTTTCAAAGAAGAAGGAACCGACCTTATTTGCGGTAATTTTTGAAAAGAATGGTGTGAAGTATTCTTATGGGTTTAGTTATAACGAAGATGGCATCGTGGATGAATATCTTCATTATTGGCCAGGAGTGAAGAGGGCCGTGATTTTCGAGAGAACGTCATTTATGGACTATCAATTTGCCGATTCCTTCAAGAAGGCGGGTGATAATTGTAAGGGGCGTATAAAACCAAATAAGTTGCTCCTCTCATGTGCTGCCAACGAGACCGACATTCCTCAAGTTTCTGCGGCTTTTATGTTCTTTTTGGAAAATCTTTTGTTTTTTAGAGAAAGTGAATCCTTGTTTAATTATTCCATGCACCAGCTTAAGAATAGTCCCCAGATGAAGGCAAAATTTCTCAGATTTATGAGAAGTATAGGGTGCGATTTAGTTGATATAAAAATTAAAGATGGACAGCAAATTTTAGTTGATGATGCTGTTTCAATAACAACGACTCCGCAAATGATGCAGAATACAATTGGGTATGAGTTGAAGTTGGTGTACAAAAATTTTGAGGTGGATTATAGAGAGGAATCTTCGGGTGTCAAAAAATTATTCCAATTCATATGCCCAATGATGGATGTACTAACAAATAATAGAGTGCTTGTTTGTGATGAGATTGAAGCGCATTTGCACCCCTCGATAGTTGCTGAAATAATCAAACGTTTTTGTCAAAATAGGGATTCTAGCAGCCAGCTTATTACCGCAACTCATGATTCCGATTTATTAGACTTGAACGAGGTGCGTCGTGATCAGATTTGGTTTACCGAACTTAATCCAAAGACGCGATCAACGGATTTGTATTCGCTTGCGGAACTTAAGAATGTTCGCAAGGATGAAAACATCAAGAAGGGATATATTTTGGGACGATACGGCGCTATTCCTATGTTGAACAGTAATTTCCGTGAGAAGTGATAATGAGACGTTTTGTTGACGAAACTTCCCGGATTGAAAATGTCCGTCCTAAAAACTCGATTCGCTCGCCAATAACGATAAGCGATGTTCGGAAGCATTTCGATGAAAATTTGAAGGACGTGAAGGACAAATTTGGTCTTGCGCAGAATGAACTCAAGGCCGATCTTCGGTCTGCAGAAGAGATATGGCGCAGCCAGGTTGTCTTTCTCGAAAGCGCTTTGGATTTTTACATTCATGAACTGGTAAAATATGGTCTTCTGAAGATTTTCAATGGGGAGTGGCCTGAGACGGATAAGAGCAAGAAGTTTAAGGTTTCATTCCCAGTAATGCTAAAATTATACAGAACCCCCGAAAATGCAGAATCGTTGCTTGGTGAAGAGATCGACTCGGTGAACCGGGAAAATTGTTTTCTCGGATTTGAGCATATGCAGATGAATTTGGGAATAGTTGGACTCAAAGCCGATTCTAAACAGAAATCATTTATCGATGGGCTTTACCGTCGCAGGAACCAGATTGCGCATCAGTCTGACCGTCGGCCGAATTCAGCAGAAAAGATTCCGATTAAAGAGCAGGATGTGAAGGACTATATTGAGAAGGCTCTCGCATTCGTAAAGTCCATAGACCGGCAAGTCAAAGAAAAAAATAGAAAGTAATGGGATGTCCCTTTATCCCTATTTTAGGAATCCGGCTCGTTCTGGTCGTGGCTGAGCGCCCCAGAACTCACAAGTCTTAGGCAATATCGCTTGCTGATATTTTTGAAAAAGTGGTAGTTTCCAAAATGGAAACTACCACTCCATATGGAGCAAATTGCGGAAAAAGGTATGTAAGGAATCCTTACTAACTGAAAATGGCGAAGGCCGCGGGCATGCCTTACCAGACGCTCATCAATTCTATCATCCACCGTTACGTGACGGGCGGCATCGTGTTCAAAGTCGCGGTGTAAAAAGGTGAAATTCCTTGAAAAATCGCCCATTTTTTTAGAAATATTGCGCACTATTGGTGATTTTTCACAAATTTACTGGACAATTTCATAAAATTAAATGAAATTGTCTATTTCTACTAGACAATTTTTGTAAAAATGATTAAATTGTCTAGTAGAAATTGAGCAGCGAGGTGTTTATGATATTCAGAGAACGCTACATTGCTCCCATAAGGGCTTTTTACGATTCCGACCTGATAAAGGTGATTACTGGAATCCGACGCTGTGGCAAGTCGGTCATTTTGGCTGATATACACAAAGAGATCAAGGAACGTTCAGGCAATGTTGTCTCATTGGATTTCGAAGATGCTGCAGTGTTGGCGACTGTGCCTAATGCAATGAAACTCTTGGAGTACGTTGACAAAAACCGGCCGGGCAAGGACCAACTGTGCTATGTTTTTCTAGATGAGGTTCAGCGCGTAGAAGATTGGGCCGCTGCTTGTCGCACACTCCGCGTTCGCAACTGTTCCGTATTCATCAGCGGGTCCAATTCCAAACTTTTGTCGCGAGAATTTACCAAGGAACTGTCCGGACGGTATGTGTCGTTCAGGGTTCGCCCTTTTGTGTATAGGGAACTGCTTGAATATGCGACGCAGTTGGGCAGGTC
Source organism: Fibrobacter sp. (assembly GCA_017642335.1). GTDB lineage: Bacteria > Fibrobacterota > Fibrobacteria > Fibrobacterales > Fibrobacteraceae > Fibrobacter. Next base: position 27,031 of record JAGCPF010000038.1, on the reverse strand, counting down.
GATGAACCTGACGGATTACATCATATGGGGAGGTTTTCCGAAACGTGTTGAGTATGGCGACATAGAAAGCCAAAAGAAATATTTGAACGAAATTAACGATACCATAGTCCTCAACGATATCATTTCCCGCTACAAGATCAGACGGACTGAAATTTTTACTAGGTTGGTAAATTATGTGCTAGTGTCGAACGCCCGTATTTTTTCGGCACGCTCTGTTGCTGACTATATGAAAACGAACTCGTTTAAGTGCACTGTCACTACTATCATAAAGTATCTCGGTTACTTGGAAGAAGCCTATGTTGTTCAACCGGTTAGGCTGTTTTCTACCAAGGCAAAACGGGAGTTGAGTTACTACTACAAGATGTACAATGAGGATGTTTCGTTCAACTCGATTCGTGCATACAATAACCGCTTTGACTTGACTCATAATTTTGAGAATGTTGTCTATAATGAGCTTGTTTATATGGGGTACGATGTTCAAGTTTTTAACGATGGCAAACACGAAATTGATTTTATAGCCAACAAGGGCGGCAAAACCTTTTATATCCAAGCGGCGTATTCCGTTGCCGAGGAGAAGGCTTATGAACGGGAGTTTGGGGCGTTCAACAGGTTCGACAATTCCATCCAAAAGATTGTCATATCAAACGACGAAATCGACTATTCCACCAGCACGGTTCGACACATTCAGTTTAGAAATCTAGTGGCAATGAACGAACTGTAGATTGAAGTCCCTTAAAATTGACATTACGGGCGGCATCGTGTTCAAAGTCGCGGTGTAAAAAGGTGAAATTCCTTGAGAATTCGCTCATTTTTTTTGAAATATCGCGCACTATTGGCGTTTTTTCGCAAAATAAAGAACTTAGTCTTTTATTGAAAAGTGTCAAAAAGTATTGCTAAAAGTGATTGAAAAGTGTATATTTTTAGCATAAAAAGTGATTGAAAAATGCTATACCGAAAAATTCAAAAACGTTTGGAAGAGTATTTCACGGCGGGATCCAACAAGATTCTGCTAATTGATGGCGCACGGCAGATTGGCAAGTCTTTCATTATCCGCCATATGGGGCAAAAGCATTTCAAGAACTATATCGAGGTTAACCTTTGGGAAGATTCGATCGGCAGTCATTTGTTTGCCGATGTCAAGAATGTTGACGATTTCTACTTGCGCTTGAGCATGTTTGCAGGCAACAAGATGGGGAACGCCAAGGACACGCTGGTCTTTCTTGATGAAATCCAGGAATATCCCCACTTGCTGACTTTGCTCAAATTCTTGAAACAGGGCGACCGCTTTACGTATATTGCCAGCAGTTCGCGTTTGGGCATCGCCCTGGCAAAGACGTCTTCCATTCCAATTGGCAGCATTGAGACGGAACATATGTATCCGCTGGATTTCGAGGAGTTCCTTTGGGCGAACGGATTCAACGAATTCTCCATTCAGGGAATCAGGAACAGGTATCTCGGCAAAATGGGACTTGACGAATCGATGCATGCCAAGATGATGGACATGTTCAAAAAGTACCTGCTGGTTGGCGGCATGCCCGATGCCGTGAACATGTTCATCCAGGAATCAAACATCGTCAAGGTCCGCAAGATACAGAGCGACATAAAGGAATTCTACGCCATCGACGCCAGTAAGCATGATGCTCGGAACAAATTAAAAATCCGGAAAATTTACGACATGATTCCATCGATGATGGAAAACAAGAAAAAGAGGATTGTCGCAAATAAAATAGAATCCAAGAAATCGGCCAGATTGTCAAGTTATCAGGATGAATTTGAGTACTTGACGAATGCTGGTGTTGCGCTTGAAGTTTCTGCAATAACGGATGTCAAGTTTCCCTTGATCGAGTCTTCGACCAAGAACCTGTTGAAACTGTATCTTAATGACGTCGGCATCCTTACTGGCGTGTTGTATGGCCCGAATATTTCTGCGGTGCTGGACGATGTTCCCAGCATTAATCTTGGGGCGGTTTATGAAACCGTCGTTGCGCAGGAACTGAAGGCACACGGGAAGAAGCTTTTTTATTACGATAATCGGCATAAGGGCGAAGTGGACTTCTTGATAGACGACTTTGATTCGTTATCCGTTGTCCCGATAGAGGTAAAGTCCGGCAGGGATTATAGGATTCATAGCGCTATCGACAACTTGCTCAAAGCGAACGAAAACGCAAAAGGGATTGTGCTGTCCAATAATTCCAAAGTGTTGCAAAAAGGCTCTGTCTTATATTTGCCGATATACTTTGTGATGTTCCTTTAAAGGGGGCGAATTCGACCCTTTTTGGGTTAAACCCCTCGAAATAGAGGGGTTTATTGATTTACGATTGAAAATCGCGCACTATTGGCGTTTTTTAGAAAATTTTTAATTTACATAAATTTGTTTGTATACGCTCTTTTGTTCAAAACAAAAGCATTTTCTTTGTATTATTTTTTTTTCATACAATCCATTTCGCAACAAATAAAAATAAGTTATATAATATAAAAATAAGTTATTTAAAATAATTTATTTAATACAAACAGACTCACCTAAGAAGGAATCCATCATTTTATGAACAACAAAGGCTTAATCATCACGGCTTCTGACGAAATCTCTTCAGCAAAAAGCAATCAAGAAAGAATTGATACTTTAACAAGAGAGCACACTCGTCGTGCAGCGAACAGAAGAATCATGGAGAACATGTTTAAACGGAACTGCATCACGCCGACCAGCATTCATAACGCAACTCTAGACGTGCTCAAAAGCACCATCGAAGAAACATTTAAAGACGCAACTGATGCAACATACAGTTATATTTACATCAACTGTCATGGATCAACAGATGGTCTGTGGCTATACATGAATGGCGAAGAGACTGGCTTTCTTTCTTTTGTAGACTTGCGAGATATTTTGGACGAAATACCAGGAATCAAAGTACTACTTATCGAGTCCTGCCATTCTGGAGCAAGCATCACTCCAAGAAGTACTCTCAGAAAAAAAATCAACACTACCAGAGACGATCTAAAGGCGTTCAATCGATCCATCATTTCCGCATTCAAGCCTCGCGCAAGAGCAGCAACAGCTAAAAGAGCCGCAACAGCTAAGAAAGGCGCCCTACGAGATGACGACTTCAAAGTAATCACAGCTTGTCAAGCAGCCGAAAGTGCATGGGGTAATTCAACCGGCAATAGATTCACGAAGCATTGGGCTAAAGGCTGCGGGTGGGACTGGGAAAACAACTGCAATCAGAATCGTGCCGCAGATACCAACGGCGACAATCTTGTATCCCTCCCAGATCTGGTAGCCTACTCAAGACATGAAGTAATAACTACAAGCGAGAACGGGCGACTCGTAGATTATGATCAAGACGACGCATGTTATCCAGAAAACGACACTGCTCCGGTTTTCGGAGACGAACCACTAAGCGCACGTGACGACGCCATCTACAAATACTACATAAGCAAAGGCGGAGTTAATAGCGTTTACAAGAAACCTATTGGTCCCATAAGCGAATCACCGTCCGGCATTACCTATCAGGAATTCGAAGGCGGCGTTATCATAGAAAATAAAGATGGTTCCGCAGAAGGATATTCTAAGATTAAATTTATCCTAAAGCACGTCGCACAAGCACGCAAAATCAACGACGGCAAAAAGAATATAGATGCCGAATTATTCCTCACGATAACCATAAAGCAAGATGGCAAAACCATCGTCGATGCGGATCGCTGGCCAAAACCAAGCGTAAGAAAACACGGGGGCAAGGAATTTGACATCATTTACGAAGGAAACAGCATTAACGCACTTCACATTCCCGGTAGGAATGTATTCTACCTTTCCGACATCCTCAACGCCCAAAGCAAAATTGATGTAGAAATTGACATATGGGATTTTGACTTACACAATCAAGCCGACAAGATCAGTTCTTTCAAGTATTCCCTTGACATGGACAACGGATGGGGATACAGCAAATCTCTAACAAAAGATTTCAAGAAAACAGTTTTCAGAGGAGATCGCAACATTAGAGAATACCTCGGCATGTCAACCGCGAACGATAAAATTCATCTAATTTTTGACATTGAAAAAATAGGTTAATTGATTCAATTAGCATCTCCGAAAATTTATCATACCAAACAGAGCCGGTGAATATACATCACCGGCTCTTTTTATTACGTTTATAACTATCACAAAAAGCATTTTTATCGCCATTTTCTACGATAATCATTCTTTTTGTGATAATTATTGTGTATATTTATAATCATGTGGAACGAAATGACGACACCCTCTATTTTGAAGGAAATGGGAGCAAGACTCAAGGAATACCGTCTGCGGAAGGGCTTGATGCAATCTGAACTGGCGGAGTCCGCCGGTGTTGGCGTCGGCACAATTGCCAAGATGGAACGCGGGGGTGCCGTGTCTGTACAAATCCTATTGAGCGTGCTGCGTTCTCTTGGCTTGCTCGAAAATCTAGAGCAGTTCCTGCCGGAACCTCCCGTGAGCCCACTTCTGTTGCGCAGGTTGCAGGACGGCAAGATCCAGCGTATCAAACGGAGCAAGGCCAAATGAGCGAACTTGTCGTAAACGTGCACTTGTGGGGGTCGCCTGTCGGTGCGCTTTCGTGGGATGCGTCGCGGGGTATCGCCTATTTCGAATACGAGCCAGCCTTTGTCCGCAATCCGTTGCCGGTATCCCCTATAAAGATGCCCGTGACGAAGGGCGTTTTCTCTTTTGCCGAGAACAGGAATGACTGCTTTCGCGGGCTCCCCGGGCTCATTGCGGATTCGCTCCCGGATAGGTTCGGCGACCAGATTATTTCGGAATGGTTCCAGACCATGGGCCGTCCGCTAGAGACGGTGACACCGCTGGAACGCCTGTGCTATGTCGGCAAGCGTTCTATGGGCGCCTTGGAGTTTGAGCCCAGCTTGCCGACACCAGGGCTTGACGAATCCACGGAAATACTTGTGGATGATCTCGTAAAGCTGGCTGAGAGCGTTTTTCGGGACCGCAAAAAATTTAGGGAAAAACTTGTGCAGCAGGACAAGACTTTGTACGACATCCTGCGAGTCGGCACTTCTGCCGGAGGAGCAAAGCCAAAGGCGATTATTGCGTACAACGAATCTACGGGCGAAGTGCGCAGTGGCCAGGTTCCTGCGCCAAAAGGGTTCGGCTATTGGCTGCTCAAGTTCGACGGCGTAAGCTACCGCGAACACGACAGCATCACCGAAATTCCTCGCGGGATAGGGAACGTCGAATACGCGTACTACAAGATGGCGCTACGGGCCGGAATCCGCATGAGCGAAAGCCGCATTCTAGAAGATCGCAGCGGTTGCCACTTTATGACCAGACGTTTCGACCGCACGGACGAAGGTTCCAAACTGCACATGCAGACGCTTGCCGCCTTGACTCACCTGGACCGTGACGCTCGCCATTCCTACGAGGACGCTTTTGCCGCTATGCGCAAACTCGGGCTCGACGCCAAGGCCGACGAGGAAGTGTTCCGCTACATGGTTTTCAACGTTTTGGCAAAGAACAATGACGACCACACCAAGAACATATCTTTCCTGATGGACGAATACGGAACCTGGAAATTGGCACCCGCATACGACCTGTGCTATGCCAACAACCCAAGGAGCCGCTGGGTAAATCGCCACCAGATGTCCGTGAACATGAAACAGGAAAATATCACGCGCGACGATCTCAAGGCGGTAGCGGAACGCATCGGAATCCGCAAGTATGCGGGAATCATTGACCAGGTCGAGAATGCCGTTGCAAACTGGGACGAAATCGCGAAAGACTGTGGCGTTCGCAAGAACCACCGTGAAGAAATTTCGCGAGAACTGCTTGAGAAATGATTGAATTACTCAATCAATAGTTGAACGTGTAAGTTTTTTTCTCCATCATCTTCTCCATCGTTTTCTCCATCATTTTTTTATTAATTTCTTTATAAAAAATAATATACCAATCGCTTTTATTAAAATTTTAATATATATTATAAGTGCATTAAAATTATAAATCAAACCGTTTCGATTCTAGAAATTGTAGATTATCACGAGTAGGAGCGTTTATGCAGGTGTACAGATGTGATGAATTGGCTGTGGTGACGCCACCTGGGCGGCATCTTGCCGAAAAACTTGAAGAAATGGGCCTTGACGCGAACGACTTGGCCGCGCGCATGGGTTACACGCCCAAGGCGGTAAATGATATTTTGCAGGGCAATTGCCGCATTACGCCGGATGTTGCTATTGCTTTAGAAATGGTTACGGAAATTCCGGCATCATTTTGGCTGCGCAGCCAGATTGCTTATGACGAATTTCTCTCTCGCGAGAGAATCAAGGCCTCGCTGACGGATCAGTCCCTTTGGAAAAAGTCCTTCCCTGACGAAGTTAACGTTCGTGAATGGGTACAAGAAAAAAAAGACGAAAGCAAATCTTTAATGCCCTTGCTGAAATTCTTTGCCGTGGCGTCTCCGAAGGCGTGGGACGGCTACTATAAGAATGCCCGGCTGAAGGTGGCATTCAGCATTTCGCTGGCCGAGGTCAAGGACCCTTATGCGACTTCGGCGTGGATTCGCCGTGGCGAGATTCTCTCGGACCGCGACCCGATGGAAAAACAGGAGCAGATTCCCGTCCGCAAGCGACTGAAGGCGGCCCTCCCCGAAATTATCGCTTTTGCCGCAGCAAACAAGACGCTGCCGAAACGAGAAAAGAAAATCACCTATTGGACTCCCGAGCCGGAGGTGGTCGACGACTGCATGACCGGCCTGCAAGAAATCTGCCGCAAAATCGGAATCCGCGTACTTTTCGTTCAGAACTTCAAGAGTGCCCCTGTTTACGGCATGTACCGCTGGTACAAGGATGTCCCGCTAATCCAATTGCACGACCGCTTCAAGAAGCGCGAAACGATGTGGTATACATTCTTCCATGAACTAGCGCACGTGCTCTACCACGGCAAGAAGGGTATTTGTTTGCAAAACATCGAAATCACGCACAACTATCCCGAAAAGGAAGACGAAGCGAACTGCTTCGCTCAGAAGTGCATGATGGACGCCGGATTTAAGGTGTAGCGCCTACACCGTATCCATGAAGGTGCGCTGGATCTTGTTGAACACGACGATGCCGAGCGCGAGGATGAACGCGGCGAAGCCGGCGGTGTAGCCTAGGGCGGCCCAGCTGAACTCCCCTACCCCGAGCATCCCGAACTTGAACGTTTCCATGATGCTGGTGAGCGGGTTAGCCTGCATGAGCATTTTGAGGCGCGGGTCCTCGATGGTGCTGAGCGGGTAAATCACCGGGGTCGCGTACATCCAGAGTTGAACGATGAAGCTCAGCAGGAATGTCAGGTCGCGGTACTTGGTGGTGAGGCTGCTGAACAGCACGCCGAAACCGAGCGCGAGCGCGGCGATGAGCAGTACGAGTACCGGCGTGAGCAGCGCGTACAAATTAGGGTGTACCGGGGCGTCGGTGAATATCAGGTAATACGCGAACACCAGGAAAAACAGCCCCATCTGGATGCTGAGCCGCACGAGGTTGCTCGTGACGGTCGCAAGCGGCACAACGAGCCGCGGGAAATACACCTTGCCGAACATGTTCGCGTTTTCGATGAACGTTTTGCTCGTCTGGTTCAGGCATTCCGAAAAATAGGTCCAGAGGCAGATTCCCGCCAGGTAGAACAGCGGCTGCGGCAAACCGTCCGTCGAGATTTTCGCGATGCCGCCGAACACGACCATGAACATGATGGTCGTCATGATGGGCTGTATAAAGAACCACAGCGGTCCGAGAATAGTTTGTTTGTACCACGTGACGATATCGCGCTTCACGAACATGCGGTACAGATCGCGGTACTGCCAGATTTCGCCGAAGTCGACCGAGAGCAGGCTCGATTTCGGCTTGATGACTGTGGTCCATTCGCTCATCGTTTGCTGCCTCGCGCCCGCCTAGAACGTCCGTTCGCGCACCACGTATTGCGGCGACTGGTTGATGCTGATGTAGATGCGGCCCACGTATTCGCCGATGAGCCCGAGCAGGAACATGATCATGCCGCCGATAAACAGCAGGGTGGCGAGCATGCTGGTGTAGCCCACCGGGATTCCGGGGTACATCAGTTTCTTGTAGATGACAAAGATGCCCGCGGCAAATCCGACAAGGGCGCAGAGGAGGCCGAGGTAGGTGGCGGCACGCAGCGGTTTCACGGAGAATGCCGTAAACCCGTTAATCCAGAGCCCGATAAGGCCCGCGAGCGTATAGCCCGACTCGCCTTCGAGGCGGCGGCGGTGCTGCACGGCCACGTTGCCCAGGTTCTTGGTCGCACGGAATACAAGCCCGCTTATGTAGGCGAAGGGGTGCGGGTAGCGCACAATCTCTTCGACGATGAACTTGCGCATGATGAAGAAGCTCGTGGTGCGTAACGTCTTGGGCTGCCCGATGATGGCCTCGGCCATTTTCTTGTTGACCCAGGTGCCAAAGCGGCGGAACAGGTGCTGCGCGGAGTGTTCATAGTAACCGTACACCACATCGTAGCCTTCCTCCAGCTTGTCCACGAGCTTGAAGGTCTCCGTGGCGGGAGTCTGGCCGTCGTCATCGAGGCTAATCACGTAGTCGCCAGTGGACTGCCCGTAACCGGCCATCAGGGCAGAGTGCTGCCCGAAGTTCTTGGCGAGGCAGATTCCCTTCACATGGTCGTCTTCGGCAGCGAGGCGCTTGATGACTTGCCACACGTTGTCGGGGCTGCAGTCGTTCACCAGCACGATTTCGTAGTCGAATGTTCTCGCGGGCGTGTCCGACCCGGCCGAAGATGCCGCAGCGTTGCGGGCCGCGACGGTCTCGCGGATTTCCTGCACCACCGTCTCGATGGTGTTCTCGCTGCGGTAGCAAGGGATTACGAACGAAAGCTTCATACGTTCTCCCACTTGTTGCTCTGCGCGGACTTCGCGGCGGCCTGCATCATAGCGAGGCCCTCGAGCGAGGTGCGGATGCCGCACACGTACTGGCTCGTAAAGCTTCCGGTTTCAAAGTATTGCCCGAGGCAATCGGCGATGTCCTTGTAGTAATTGGCAAACGCCTCGATAAAGCCCGCGGGATGGCCCGCCTTGAATCGGTTGTAGCGCTGCTGGTTCGCAATTTTCACGTCACCGGTGCGATCGCGAAGGCTCACGTTGCCGCGCAAGTCGCACGTCTTGAGCGTCTCGGGTTCCAACTGGAACCACTCGGCGCTGCCTTCGCTGCCGTACACGCGGATACGCAGGCCGTTGCGGTTGCCGAGCGCCGTCTTGCTGAACCACACCTGCGCGCGCATGTTGTTCGTGTACTGCGCGAGCGCACCCACGTTGTCGACGATTTGCGGGAACAGCCCGAAGGTGGCCTGGTCGGCGACGATGCGTTCCGGGCGCTCGCCCGTCAAAAAGTAAATCATGTTGTGCAGGTGGCTCCCGAGGTCCAAAGAAATCTTGGGAATCACGGTGTCCTTGAGGCGCCAGGCCTGCGGCTTGGGCGGCTCGTTATGGGAACCCAGGCGCATGAAGCCTTCCTGCGGCATCTCGACTTGCACCTGCTGGATCTTGCCCAGCTTGCCGTCGGCGATGAACTGCTTGAGTTCGCGCACCATCGGGTAGCCGGTGTAGTTGTAAGTGGTACAGAAGAACCCTTTCGTCTCGGCGACCGCCTTCGCGATTTCTTCGCCTTCCTCGACGCTGGTCGCAAGCGACTTCTCGCAAATCACGGGGAAACCGGCACGGAGCGCGTCGATGACGATATCCTTGTGCAGGTCCGTCGGCGCGAGCACCACCACGGTGTCGAGCTTGCCCTTCTCTGCTTGCAGGAGTTCGCGGTAACTGGCGTAAGTGCGTTCCGCAGCCACTCCCCAGGCCGCGGCAGTCTGCCGGTTCGTCTCGGCGTGGGTGCTGAACGCGCCCGCCACGAGCTCGAAATGCCCGTCCATCTGGCTTGCCGCCTTGTGGACTTCACCGATGGCCGAATTGATGCCGCCACCGATAAAGGCGATTTGGTAAGGTTCCTTCTTCATGTTTTTGAATATAGCTTAAAAAGGGGATAGAGACTAGAGGCTAGGATCCATATTTGTTCATTGAATAAGCTCCCTTCGGCAGGCTCAGGGAGCTTGCAGAACTAAGTTCCCTGAGCTTGCCGAAGGGAACTCTTTGAATTACGTCGCAACGATTTTCACGAGGTCGGTCATGCGGGCGGTTTTGTCGGTCATTTCTTCAAGGGTCGCGAACTTGAAAAATACGATTCCGGCCTTGTATGTGAGTTTATCTGTAATAACCTCGCCGGGTTTATGCCACAGGAACTTCTCGACAATGTTCCCCTGGATTTCAGGCGCGAAAGTGACATCGCGGACGATGCCTTTGCAGGTGTCGCCCGTCGCGGTCCGTTCGCCGGCCTGGCAGTCCGCCATGACGCAGTGCCGCAGCCAGAAACCTTGGGTAGGCACGTCGGCAATGCCGGAGATGTCCATGCCCGTTTCGGCCATCACGATGAATCTCGGATAATCAACGCCGGTCGCGTACTTGACGAACTTGATGTACAGATCCCCAGGCGGGCGGCGACAAATCTCGATGATGACAGGCGTACCGTCCGCACGCTCGATGTACTGGATATGCAGAATGCCGTCGACCAGGCGGAGTTCCCGCGCGATGCGCTCGCTGTAATCGCGGAGCATGGCGAGGGTCGCTTTGCCGGAGGTGCTGGGAGTGTTCGCCCCGCTGACCAGGTACTTGTTGATGTAGTACTGCTCGTTGTCGGCGAACGCGAAGGCCACCTTTCCTTTCACCAGCATGGCGGAAAAACCATGATTCGTACCCTGCACGAATTCCTCGACAACCACGTGGTCTTCGCGTGTGCGGCTCACCGCGTCGCGGTACGCCGCACGGGCCTCGTCTTTGTTCGCCGCGCGGTGGATACCCTTGCCGCCCGTCAAATCGACCGGCTTCACGATAATCGGGAACGTGAGGGGTGCGCGGCTGTCGGTGGCGGGGGCCGCAAAAGCCGTGCCACAAATTGCCTCCTCGAATTCCTGCGCGCTCCGCACCACCATCGCCCGCGGCGTCGGGATGCCGAGGCGCGTGGCCAATGCCCGGTACTTGTCCTTGTGGTGAATTTCAAGGCTCGTCGCGTAACTGTCGTGGCCCGGCAACCCTAGCCTTTCGCAGACATACACCGTCGAAAGCAGGGCGAAGTCGTTGCATCCGGAACAAACCGCCGTGACGCCCTCGGCCCGCGCCAATTCCAGCATCGCATCTTTGTCACTGAAGTCCGCAAAAACAGTCTTGTCGGCATAAGGGTGCCCGAGGCCGTCCCGATTGTTGCCCGTGGTAATCACGAACCAGCCCAGCGCCTGCGCGGCCTGGATCAGCGGGATTTCGGCATGGCTACCGCCGAGAAGGAGAAGTTTCTTTTGTGAAGCAGTCATCGATAAAGTCTTTATCCAAAATAGAAATAGTAAAAAAAAGCGATTTATATCTATGATTTTTTGAATTGTTTTGCCTAAAAAAAGCTATTGACAATGGCAGAACGGCTTGTATTGACATTTATACTAATATCTTATATATTTACTAGTATGAACGTCAATGGCAAAGAAAAAATACTGATAAACCTTCTCTCGGAAAGGGGTGGTAGAATTACTGCGAAAGAGGCCTCTTTTGCAGGTATTCACAGAATGTTTTTGAAACAGCTTGCCGACGCTGGACAAATCATAAGGGTAGAGCGAGGTGTGTATCAGTTGGCAACAGCCCAGGAAGACGAACTCCTGAATTTGCAGCATCGCTGCCCGACAGGCATCTTCTCGTGCGAAACGGCCTTATTCTTACATTCTCTGATAGAACGCGCTCCGTTTACGTGGACAATGACATTTAAGGGTTTTTACCATTCGCCCTCTCTAGCGAAAAATGGAATTGTGGTAAAGCATTCTTCGAAAAACCTTTATCCTCTTGAAATTGTAGATGTCAAAACGCCTTTGGGAAATAGCGTCCGCGCTTATTCTGTCGAAAGGACCTTATGCGAAATCATGACAGCCAAAGTTGCAGCCGATATGCAGACCATAATCTATGCGATTAAAACATATGTCAATCGCAAAGAAAAAAATATTCCGAAACTGATGCAACTGGCAAAAATATTCCATGTAGAGAAAAAACTCCGGGCGTATTTAGAGGTATTGCTGTGATAACTAATAACGAAATGCAACTAAAGGCGCTGTTGAAGGATTTATCCACAAAGTATGGAATTACGCCTCAGGCGACCTTGCAAATGTATTGTCTTGAACGTTTGCTGGATAGGATTGCCGTTTCGCGTTTTCGCGACCATTTTGTTATTAAAGGCGGGTTCCTGATTGCTTCCATTCTTGGAATTGGAAGTCGTTCTACAATGGACATCGACGCGACACCATAATTCCCAAGGAAACGAAATACAAGTATAAATGCGTTTTTGATAATAAAGTAATACCAATTTTAGCGTATCCTTTAGAGAATGTTTTCGCAGAAAAACTGGATACGATTATTTCAAGGGGCATGGCAAATACCCGAACTAGAGACTTCTACGATGTATATACGCTTTACACGTTGAAGAAAAAAGAGATAAATTTTGAAACGCTAAAGAAAGCTCTTGAGGCGACATCTCACAAGCGAAACACTTTCAAAATATTGGAAGAATATCCGCAGATTCTAGAAGAGATCAAAGCTGATTCGGCACAAATTGATTTTTGGAGAAGATTTGTTGCCAAGAATCCATTTGCCAGAGGGATAACTTTGGAACAGACTGTTGATTGCGCAAAAGAAATGCTTGATTTGACATCATTGTTGCGTCAATAAGACGATTTATTGTAGATTTTTGCATATATATGCAAAAATCTACAGTTTATTTCCCGAAAAATTCCTTCACCTTGCCGCAAACGAACTCCAGGTCGGCGGGTTTCAGCCCGTAGAACATGGGCAGGCGCAGCAGGCGGTCGCTTTCCCTGGTGGTGTAGCGGTCCTCGCCGACAAAACGCCCGAAGCGCTTGCCCGCGGGGGCGCTGTGCAGCGGCACGTAGTGGAACACCGCCAGAATGCCGTTCTTCACGAGGTGCGCGATGAGCGCGGTACGCGTCTTGAGGTCGGCGACCTTCAGGTAGAACATGTGCGCGTTGTGGCTGCATTCCGCCGGGATGTAGGGGAGCTGCAAATCGCCCGCATCAGCAAGCGGTTGCAGATTCTCGCGGTAGGCGTTCCAGCTCGCCATGCGGTTGTCAAAAATCTTCTGGGCGTTCTCGAGTTCGGCGTAAAGGTAGGCGGCGTTCAGTTCGCTCGGCAGGTAGCTCGAGCCCAGTTCCACCCACGTGTACTTGTCGACCTCGCCCCTGTGGAACTGCACGCGGTTCGTGCCCTTCTCGCGAATGATTTCGGCATGGTCGGCATACTTCTTGTCGGCAATGAGGATGGCACCGCCCTCCCCCATGCTGTAGTTCTTGGTCTCGTGGAAGCTGTAGCAGCCGAAGTCCCCGAGCGCACCGAGGCTACGGCCCTTGTAGGTGGACATCATGCCCTGCGCGGAATCCTCGATGACAAACAGATTGTGCTTGCGAGCGATTTCGTTGATGGTATCCATCTCGCAGGCCACGCCCGCGTAGTGCACCGGCACGATGGCCTTCGTCTTTTCGGTGATGGCCGCCTCGATGAGCTTCTCGTCGATGTTCATCGTGTCGGGGCGGATATCCACGAACACGCACTTGGCGCCGCGCAGTGCGAACGCATCGGCCGTGGAAACAAACGTAAACGACGGCATGATGACCTCGTCACCCGGCCGGATACCGCAAAGCAGCGCGGACATCTCGAGCGCATGCGTGCAACTCGTGGTGAGCAAGGCGCGCGCGCAGCCCGTCTTGCTTTCGAGCCAGGCGTGGCACTTCTGGTTGAACTGCCCGTCACCGCAAATGCGGCCGCTCTCGACGGCCTGCCGCACGTAATCGATTTCGGGCCCCACGAAGGGCGGCTGGTTGAAAGGAATTCTCATATGGTGAAATATAAATTTATTAAATGACGAGCCCGTTACTGGGCTCGTCAAAGGAAAGAACTTTAATCAATTATACTAGTAAGCATTCTTACACTTTATTGTCTTCGTCGTAGTCAACGTTTTTGCAGACGTATAGCATGGTCCAGTGTGACTCCAATAACCTGGATTCGCAGTAGCACTACCGCCCGCATAAGTAAATGTATGCGTAGAATTGTCCGTTGTCATGCAGACAAGATTACGTTGCGTACCTTCATGCGTCTCACAAGTTACACTGTATGTGACACCCGCGTTAAACGTCTTTTCTTCGTTATACACTAGCGTAACAGCCGTTCCAGACGAAGCATACGACACATCAATCGAGCAGTTCTTGGAATCGCTCTGTCCATTTTCTGTACAAGTTGCCGTGAAGGTGTAACTCTTGGAGCCAGTAGCATTTGCATCCCTGAAGCTGACCGACGAGCAGTTATTGCCCGTAGCTGCAGGCGTCAAGCCCGTTACCCTCCAACTACATTGCCCGTTACAGCCCGATACAGCATTAGACACAGATATTGCAGTACTCGGGTCTTGATTCGTAATCGGACCCGGGCACGACACGGTAATACTGAGAGGCTGAATAAACGTCACCTTGAAGCCGCATTCCGCGCTGAGTTCATAGTCGTTCACAGTACGTTTAATCCTGAACTTGTACTCCTTGGTATCCACACCGTCATTATCGTAGAAACTGACGCCACCCGTAGAATACTGGTTACCGGTATTTCCTGATGAGCCGCCAACAACTTCCCAACTGCATTTCCCATCGCACCCGGTTGCCGTAGGCGATATGGAAATTGCCGAATTTGGATTCTGGCCCGTCACATCGGCCGGGCAGGTTACCTTGAGCGGCGAAGACGCACCTTGAGTCGTATACAGCTCCGAGCATCCCGTGTCACCATTCACCCTCAACGAAAGGATATAGTTACCCGTCGAGAGCGCCGGCACCGTATACTTCACATAATCCTTCACGTTCACCGAAGAACTCATCGACTGGACCGGCTGGCCCTGCAAATCGGTAATAACCAACATGGTATTTACGGGATTGTTGCCGGAGCCATCGATAAACGCACTGAATTCTCCGTTTTCAAGTTTACAGCTGCTTGCCGTTGCAGGCTGGGCCGCAACAACATCGAAGCTCACGTTGTTACACGACTTCAACACCTTCGTCTTATTGGCGTTGTAAATCTTTGCCGTATAGTAATAGCGGCCCGTCGGAAGTTTCGTCGACGTGTTCAAGCCGGGTTGCCAAACCTGCTGGCCAACGAGGTTCGTGCTGTGCGCATATTCGGCCCCGGTCGAGAGCGCCATCTCGTAGACGCAGCCGTCAACAGGGCAGTTTTCTGCAGAGAGCACAAAGGCTGGCACGCCGGCACCTTCCTGGACAACGGCATTGCTGCCATCCAGCGAGCACGAAATTTCTATCGGCGCATATTCCTGCGTTGTCGCGACACACGTACTTTTTGGAGTTGAATTGGCCGTCGCATCAGGATCGTCGTATACCGACACCTTGAAGGAATACTGCAAATGTTCCGTTCCCTCGTTCAACCTGTCAAGGAAGCCCGGGTCATCGCGCAAGAAGGTTCCACTCGCATTGCAATCGCCAAAGAACGTAGGCGTTATCCCCTCGATAGATTCAACCTTGCATTTCTTCGCAACCTGCGGCGGGTCAATGCTCGCCTTTATGCGCCAAGTACTTCCAGAATAGAAGGCATCACCACGTCCGCAACGCGCCTTGAGCGTGTAGGAGCAATGGCTTACGATGGAGTCCACGGAATAGCTGCCCGAGCCGACCAAAATAATCGATTTGACCTTTTCCGGATTAAAGCCGAACTTGTCAGCGAACTTTTCGTACGAGACCTCGTTCAAACCGACCTCCGTCAAGTTCACCACATCGGAAGTCACGTTCGACGCATCGACAAAGCGGGCCCTGACGGTCACGCCGGGATTCTTGTCGAGGTAGAAGTTCACGGTCGCCTCGCGCAAGTTCATGCCGTCAGCCAGCGGGGATTCGATAACGAACGATTCCATGCCATGGTTCGGCGAACCTTCCGATATCACAATATCCTGCGTACAGCTGTGAGTCTCTCCGACATAGAACTCACCACAGCTTGATTTATAAGTCATACCATTGACGGCTCGGCAATCCACTTCTATCGATGCGTTGCGGACATAGCCCTGACGAGTCGCATGCGGGAACCCGTGCAAGCCTTCATAGCTGAACTGATATTCCTCACCTTTTTTCAAACGCAGCCCAGGGCTTGCGAGATATCTTTCCACCGGTCCATCCGCGTCTACTCTATTCAAGCAGGTTCCAAGTTCCAAAGGAAGCCCGAATCCGCCATACTTGGTGAACGGCATATCGCACCCGTTATAGAAATAGCTCACTTTAGATACGCACTTTGCGCCTGAATTCTGATCCATGAACCAGCTGGAATATCCGACAGCAGGTGATACGGATTCATTGCTGGGGACTGAGCCCCCAACATATTTTGCAGCAAACGAGCAGAATACGGACGGGTCATCGAAGCATTGATCTGCATACTTGGTCGAGTGCCAGAAAGCACTGAGAGCGCCATTCTTTGTCCCACCCAGTTTAAATCCAACAAACTCATGTTCTTCGTCATTCAGGGTATTGGCCCCATCCTTCACCACTTCCTTCAAATCGAACTTGGCAAAGCCCTCCTTGATAGTGCTGCCACTCGCATAGCTCACCGTTGCAAAAAGGCTATCCCCAGTCACGTTAACAACGAAATTCATGGGCGTACCTTCGGGCCAGCCATAATTTACGTCACTTTCCGTCTTTACCAATTTATCTTGGCAATGGTCCAAATTACCTTCGACCATCTCC
This sequence comes from Fibrobacter sp., assembly GCA_017642335.1. Lineage (GTDB taxonomy): Bacteria > Fibrobacterota > Fibrobacteria > Fibrobacterales > Fibrobacteraceae > Fibrobacter. The sequence continues at coordinate 10,188 of JAGCPF010000038.1, read as the reverse complement.
AGACGATCCAAATAACAAACACGGGCATGCGTAGATTCGGCATCCTTCTTGCCAACGCCGTAGAAGTTCACCGAGATGTATTCGCTCCCGTTCTTGGTCGACCTCACGACAATGCCATAATTCATTAGCTCGCTCTGCTTGTTACTCTGATTCTCCTTAATCACATCCACAAACTGCAACGTCGAGAACGTGCCCTCGGAGCCAGCCTGCACCGTATTCAGCATCAAAAGGACATGGCCATTGCCACTCCGCGTAATATATTTCTGGTCCTTTATTTGAGGAGCATGAGTGATGCCCTTGTTGGTATTCACAATTAACCAACCAGCATTCTCGAACACGCCGTCATCAATATTGCAGGGCAAAGTTGTCTTGCACTGGTCAACACAATTACCGACACTTTCAGCATCGCACCATATTTGGGTCTTACTAAAGTTAGCATAGAAGCAATGCTGGTCCCTCATATTAAACACACCCGAATAAGAACGGCTTTGGTCAACCGCATAGTAGAGCGGTCGAACCGATTTCTCTGAAACGTTAAGATAGTCACCACTTGTTTCCCAATAGGCCAAATGGTCCCTTCCCTCCTCACGGGGAATTAATCTCACATGCATTCCTGCATAAACGATATATTGACAGCCCCCATCGCTAGCGCTAGTACAAGTAGACCCTAGTTGAGTGTACGGTCCATCTATTTCTTCAGCGGTCCACACTTCTACACCACTCTTATTATTGATAGTATTCTTTACATCAATGTGTAACGTATAATACTTGCGTTTTAACGATGCATACAATTTATAGCCACCCGGATTAGAGTTATCGTCCTGGGGGTTGACGACAACATTGTTTTCTTCCGGATTATACAGAGTACACATGGCATCATCATAGGTAACACCCACAAGGTTCACCTGGTTGGCGGCACCGACCGCAGCATCGCAAATCCAGCGTTGATTCGGTAGCTTCGCCTCGCAGCCAATACCATCGGCGCGAACCCATGTTCCAGACAAATTGGGGCAATCCTGCAAATCCTTCGCGATAGCGTATTTGCTTCCTGACGGGCATTCCTCAGGATACGCTTCGCAATATTTTGTCAAAGGCAACCGTTCAAATGTCGCAGAGCCCTTGATGTTGAACGATTTCAACACAGAACCGCCGCCGATAATGCACCCCTGCGGGCTCTGCAAGGCAAAGTACACCATTCCCGATGCCGCGCTACTACTGGCCCTCACCTTGAAAATCGGATATGTAGCCGGACTTGTTGAATAAGGCTTCCTTACAACATAGAACTTCGACCCGTCAGAAGCGGTTTGCCAATTCACAGGAGAACCATCTGCATAATGAACGACCTCCCAACCATTAGGCAGGTCAGACTTTGCAATAGACACTTCAAATTCCCCTGCAGCGCCCGAGCCATCTACCGCCAACTTGACAACACCCTCGTTGGCCTGCCCAAGCACGAAATCGACGTTCACATCGCCATCGAAATGGACCATCGGAGTCGATTCCGCAGCGCCCGCGACGACAACATAGAATGGCGATTCATAGGCGACCATCGAACCGCGCGCCGTATACATACAGTTGAATAATCCCGGATTAGGTCCGGATCCATTGGAGTAAATCTTGTCCGTTCCCGAAGGCGCCCCATTGCCCGTACAGGCGATATCTTCCGTATTGAACTTCGCCCCGTTCAAGGCAACGACAGAAACATAGTCCTTCAATTTACCCGGAGAATTCTCGTTCAAGTAGACGACTCTCGGCAACGCAATAACGGACGGCTCAATGGCACTCGCCGAAGACACCGGCTTGGAAATCTTGTTTTCGGATTCCACGGCAATATGGAGCTGGGTCCCGGTCGCAATAAAGTACGGGTCGTAGATTCCGTCGAAATTCTCATTAGCCGAGGAGTTCGGCGCAGCCGAAGATGAACTCGGCGGCGGATCCCCGCATTTTTCCATTCTCGCTTCGCACACGATTCCGCTCTTGACCATATCGTTTATGATAGTCGAATCGTACTTCAGTTCAACACTTCCGTTGATATCGCTAATCTTTGCGCAATTCGTAGCCGTGCCATAGAAGGAGCCATTCCAAATGCAGCTACCCAAAAGTCCACCGACATTCCTCCTCGAGAAAATAAAGTAATTGTACGGAGTGTTTTTACCCGCATTACAATTTATGTGCGTATTGTTCTCAGTGCCTTCTTTTAAATAAACAAAAACCCTAGCATCCGATTCGGTTTGCGGGAAATGGGGATTGTTCCCTTTAAGGGCGCTTTCATAAATGAACAGGAACTTACCATTCAGTTTATGCGAGGCATTGTCGGCGCCATTGGACTCGTTTTCATTCGATTCCAAACGGACAACCAGATAGTCGTTATACAAATATTTCTTGCGTTTATCCTTGTCGGCCATCAACTGGCTATAGCAAGTATTCATGTTGTCGACCTTGCCTGCCGAGAAATAAGTCAAATTCTTGCACGCCTCTATACCGGAATCCTTGGCCTTTGTACCCAACCCCTTGTTCGTCGGTGCATATTTCTCGAATTCCTCGTGCCCGGTCTTTAAAATATCGGGAACAAAGTACGGGGCATCGCCACACTTCTGGGTCGAGGTAGCCGGTTTCCATATTTTATTGCAGTATTCCTTGACTTCAGCTCCACATGCAAACGGAGGTGCATCAGGAATATTCGTGACCAGTGTATTCTTCGTCGTAAAACCGGCAAAACCAGCCTGGGAATTGCCGTTCATGTGGCGCTGGAAAAATTTCTCCGGCTGTCCGCTGCAGCTGATATTTTGACCAGAGATAGCCCCGCTGTAGCAGCTCGTACCGTCTTTTATATACGCCTTGTCACCGACCGTATTTCCGAAAATTCTATGGCTATATGCCGTATACTGGTTATTGGTCAATATTCCATACATGTTTCCATTCTTATAGGATGTCGGAATCCAGACATTGTGTTTCACGGTAAAATTGTAATTCATTGATTCACCGTTGAACAATATGGAACCCTGATCGCCAAGGCACAAGTTGCCATTAATCGTATGCGCCAGGGCGTCCAGCTTTGTCGTAAGCCGCTTGTTCACAAACAAGTTCCCGCCAATAACAAAGCCAGGGTTGTTTATCTGCCCTATTTCGATATTCCCGTCAAAGTAGGCGTCTTCGACAACGTTTGCGCTAAACTTCTGATTGCCGATGGAATTGCGGCCCACGTAAAGGTTTCCGGCCCACAAGCCGTTATCGGTCATAATGTCGTTACCGATACAAGCCGTTCCGCCAACAGTAATATTGCTTCCGCTCAGCCTTGCCGTACCGGTGACAATAAAGTCGCCCTCCATCTTTCCGGGGTTAGAGCCGTTTTGGGTTCCCCAGTCCCCGTTAATCAGCATCGCAGAACCGTCATGAGCGCCCGCAAACGAGGTCGAGCCGCCAAAATAGGCGTAATTATAATCGATACTATATTGTTGTTGTTGAACAGGCCTGAGTACGCGGTAAAGACCGACGACGTTCAGCACCGCAGTTTCACTATACACAGCAGCACTGTCGTGCGAATAGCCCGTCGACACAATCTTGACCTTGTACGTGGCGCTCGCCGTCGGGGCCTCCACCCCCACAAGGCTAACCTTGAACGACTGGCCCTGCTTGGCCATGGGCAACAGCACCTTGTCCAGCGACACCGGCTTTCTGCCACTTACGATATACTGCCTAAGTATAGCGCCGGTTTCGTTCGCATGGTAAGTCATCCATGCACGGGCAGCATCGACACCGGCATAAGCCGATGCGCGGGCCTCGCTCATCATCATGCGGCTAGCCGAAGAGAAGCCTTCGGAAGTAAGCCACTTGTACGTCGCCGTGCCGGCAATCGTCGCAATCAGCATGAAGATTAGCACGGTAAAGAGAGAAACACCTTTTCGAGACTTGAACATAACGCCTCCTATAACTCAACCGTGCCATTGCTGGGCACCGGAATAACCATTTCTACTTTTCCGTCAGCACCATTTCTGAGCACATGCAATTCCATCTTGAAGGCACGGACCTTCATCTTTTCTGCCGAAGTGCTCGGGACATAATCCTTATCGAACTTGAATCTTTCGTCAGTAACACTTCTCACTTCCACGTCGCGGATTGTCAAGGAGCCACCCCCTACCGTAGGCGAATAGAAAGCAAATGTAAATGCAAGCATCGCATTGGTAACGTTTTCCTGGGGCGTAAAGCGGATCACGTGCGTCGCTTCACCGTCTTCGGTTTCGGGCGGGAAAATAAACGTTTCGGGAATATTGCGGCAATCGATGACGCCGCCATCGTCAACCTTCTTGAAGCCCACCGTCATATGGTCCTTGTTGGGGCGGAACATGCGAGACGCGTCCTCGTTGTAGGGCATCTTGAAGCGGAGTTCATAAGTCTGGTCTTTTAAAAAGTTGAACTTGGCTGCGGAAGTCCAAGATGCATCGGAGCTGCTCGTACTGCCGACAAAGACCTGGTGGTACGCAGTCACCGATCCGCCATTGCCGTCCGGGCTGTAATTGGTCGAGAAACCGGAAAGCGTTATCGCCTGAGCTGCAACCGCCGGGTTTTTGGAAACGGTCAAAAGGCCCTTCGAAGGATCGGTACGCGGAATCAGCTTAAACTTGCCTTGCTCTGCCGCAAGCGGGAAAATGGTGGATTCACCGATATCCGAATCCGGCTTGGAAGGCGTCAGTACGAACTTTTCGACATTTTCCGCCAGCGACACCCTGGTTTTGGTCGTCTTCGGGCACTCCAAGCTGTCGGCGGTTCCCTCGATAGTCTGGCAGCTGCGGTAAAGCGTCCTTGACGCATCCAAGCCCCACTCGATTTCTTCCACGCGATAAAACGACCCGTCTTCCTTGACCTTGATCCGCCTAAACGAAAGAACGTCACGACCAATGCCGTTCTTGTTGTGTTCGTACTTGAAAGAAGACTTGTCGGTGTTTTCGTTCATGTAGACTTTAGAATGCAGGCTAAACTTGTTGTCGAAAGCATCGGCATCGCCTTCCTCGACAAAGGACTTCACGCCCATCTGCGCAATGTCGTCACGGATAAGGATGCCCACATCTTCGGCGACCTGGTTTGCAACAAGCATGCTCTTGGATTTCATCCCATGCTTCGTGCTGTTGCTGAACGCCTGCCCAGCAACAATGACGACAACGCCGAGAATGGCCATGTACACCACAAGTTCCATCAATGTAAAACCGCGTTTGTTCATCGCACGACTCCTGAGATACTAATGGACTGAATAGTGTTCTTGAACGGCCAGGAAACCTGGACCGATATATTCTTCGCATAGACATGGTTCACCGAATAGAACAGCGAGGAATCCGAAGACTTATACTGCCTATCGGGTTTTACGGTCAGCCGGGTGGTATACCGCACCTCGACGGAATCCTGGGGATTGTTGTCGCCCCTGGCCCACTTGCGCACATAGTCGAGCCCGTCGTAAGTGGTGTCGCTCGAATCCTTGCTGGCAATGGCCGCGGCCCCGATAATCTGCAGAGAATCGAGAACCTGCTGCGCCACCTCTACGGCACCGTCACGTCCACGGATTCGGAGCATGGTCTGACGATTGCTCAACTGCAGGTGCAGCAAGGCCATATATAAAAAGCCAAGTACCGCGGCAGAGACAAGCACTTCCACGATACCAAAGCCTTTTTTTTCTTTCATCCTTCTTAGCAACATCTAAACCTCTTCTTATACCCAATAAAAAGGCTCATTTCCACAAATGGGCCTTTTTGTTACCAATATATATATGTTTTGGCCCCCTGTATTAAAATATTTTTACATGATTGAGAAAAATCACGTATTCAAATGGAAAAAAAGCTAAAAAAGGGACTTTTTCGGCCTAAATCGTTAATTTTGCGTTAACAAGCGCCGGAGCCCGCCTCGTTTTTTATATTCTCCGCATGTTTTGCAATAGGATTCTCGGAACCACCCACCACGGCACGTACAAGAAGGTCGTCGACGTCCCGCTCCTGCGCGAGGAACTTTCCGCGCACTCCATCCGCTGCATCGCCCGCGACGGCGTGGAAATAGAAATCGACATCTACGAGGACCTGCAGGAGGGTGACATCGTCGCCGAGACGGAACAGAACGTGTACGCCATCAAGATTTACGTTCCCAAGAAGCGCGAAACGACCGAACCGCCCCGGACGCCCAAGGTCTACTTGTAGGCGCCACCATCAACAATTACTTGATACTCAGGCTTTCGTGGACGCTGATGCGTTCCTTGCCCAGCAATTTATAGAGTTTGCACCTGAACAGCGGAATCGCACCGATTACGCCCGCCACAACCACCAGTATCGACAAGTAGGCGATTCCGGGCCGGTTGATCTCGGGCTTGAACAGCAGGCGCATCACCAGCAAAATCCACCAGTGCACAGCCAAGATGACAAGCGCATTCCTGGAGATGTTCCGCAGGATTCCCTTGAAAATGCGGACGGGGGCAACATTCGGGACACGGCTAAGCAGCTGGAACAGCGCGACCAGCCCGACAATGCCGGACACCGAACTGGCAAAGAAACCGACGAACGACTTTCCCAGGTCGTTGTTCATGATGCTGAAATTCGGGTTGGGAACCTCGAAATAGGCGTACAGCGCAAAACTGACGGCGGCGACGGCAGCCACGACCACGGCGTGGGCCCGGCCAAACTTCTTTATCGCATCGCGACTCAGCCAGCCACAGGCAAAGAAGAACAGCACGGTCAGGTCGCGTTCCAGCCCAAGGGGGTACCGCATGTGTTTCTGGTTCAGCAACCAGCCGGCAGCAAGGGCGACAACGGCGACAGCTGCCACGACAACACGGGCAACGCGCTTCGCCTTCCCCGCCATTTTTTGAACAAGGTAAAAAATCAGGCTCACGGAGTACAGCGTGAACACGAACCACAGCGGACCCGAACCGATGGAAGACTTCCCGGCCACGAAAATCTTCGCGGCGTTCCAGCCGATATAATCCTTGACGTTCGCTATTTCCGGGCGGATATTCATGATCGTCATGCGCGGGGCCTTGGGGAACAAGTCGAAGTTGTAGATTACCGGGTCGAGCAGCATGAACAGCAAGGACAGCGCGACATACGGCCAGAGGAGCACCTTGGTTTTATGGGCTGCGTAACTCCCGAAATTGCGGAAACGGCGCGTACTGAACAGCACACCTGAAATGAAGAAGAACGCGGACATGCGGAGAGCGCTCAGGTGGAGCATCCCCATGGATGCGCACGGGAAGGACTGCTCCACATGATAAAGGCACACGAGCAGCAGCACGAATCCCTTGAATTCGTCAATCCACCCAATCCGGCCCTGCGACATCGACATAGGCTAGAACCACATCTTTTCGTCGGCGACCGTCGTGAACGGCCCGTGACCCGGGAGCACGACGGTATTTCCGGGGAGCGTCAGGATCTTGGACTTGATGCCGTTTACGAGGGCATTCCCGTCACCGCCAAAGAGGTCGGAACGGCCCATGCTGCCCGCAAAGAGGATGTCGCCCGAGAACAAAGCCGGAGCGTCATCGTCACCAGAGCCGGTGCTTTCGCAGTAAAAGGCGAGCCCTCCGGGAGAATGCCCCGGCACGTGGATTACGCGCAGCTTGATTCCCGGCACCTCCACGATATCGCCGTCAGAGAGAGTGCCGCCCAGCGCAGGGGCCGGGTCGTCGAAGGGCAGGCCAAACATGCTGCCCTGCTCATGCTGCAAGCCCAGCAGGAACGAGTCGGCCTCGTGGGCCTCCGCCTTGACTCCGTAAGTACGCTCCACGAACGCGTTGCCGAGGACATGGTCCAGGTGCAGGTGCGTATTCAGCACCCGACAAACCTTGAGACCGGCGTCCTTTATATATATGGCGAGTGCATTGCGCTCCCGCTCGTTGCTCGCGCTCGGGTCTATGAGTATGGCATCCCCCGCATCGTTGCTCAACACGTAGGCATTCACACCAAAGGGATTGAAAACAAATTGTTTGACCTGCATGCGGAGAATGTAGAAAAAAGGGGAAATTACAACGGAAAAATGGGCAAAAAAGGGGGCATGGCAGGGGTGACGACCCTTTTCAAAAAAAAATAACTATTTTTTCAAGCAGATATTGTTACATCTGTTTGACCAAAAAAAGGCAAGGTAAACATGAAAAAAGAACTCCTCCTCTCTGCATCTGCCATCGCGCTGATGGTCGGCTGCTCGGATACGGTCGTGAACTCCTACGACGAGGCCAAGGCCAAGGCAAAAATTACGGTTTCCGTTCTGGACGGCAGCTCCAACGAAGCCATTGACTCCGCAGCAGTCAAGGCCCAGTTCGAAAACGAATCGAGCTACACCGACGAAAACGGTTTTGCCATCTACAACAAGAACGACATCGGCTCCTACGTTTTTGACATTTCCAAGAAGGGATACTCGACAACACGCGCTACCGTCTCCGTCGTGGAAATGGGCGCAAACGACGTTTCCCGTGTACCGGACGTCGTGCTCACCGTCCCCCTGTACAAGGCCGACGTGACCGTCAAGGGTAAGGTCTACTACCGCGACCGCACGACGGGCAACCTCATTCCGGCCGACTCGGTCAAGGTCGTCCTGTCTTATGCAGGTTCCACCAAGCCCACCGAAACCGAATCTGCTTCCAGCCTGAAGAAGAGCGAAAGCGGCTCCGCAGCAGAAGAACCGACTTTCATCATTTACCCGTCCGAAGTCTTCGCAGTCACGAACGACAAGGGTGAATACGAATTCACCAACGTTGCCGAAATGGTCAACTTCTACATCGACGTTCTGCAGTCCAAGATCGACTCCAAGTACTACCGCTCTGCTGGCTACGTCAGCGCTAGCGGCGCCCGTGCCGGTTCCATCAAGAACATGGAAGAAATCACCATGGTTGCCGACGGCGAAATCCCGAAGCTCCTGAACTCCAACCTTGATGCCATCGACGATTCCGTCGACCTCGAATTCGGTTTCTCCACCGAACTCGACCAGGACTCCGTTGACGGTTTCTGGACTGTGAAGAAGGCTGGTTCCAAGGTCTTGACGACCGCTTCCCTGAGCAAGGACAAGAAGGTCATCACCATCTCCCCGCTTTCCGACAGCTGGAGCCACGGTGACTCCTACTCGGTCGAAGGTGTCGTGTACAGCAAGGACGGCGTCCGCATCACTGTTAGCAAGACCTTCTCGGTCGGCTCCGTCGCCATCCCGAAGCATGTTTCCAACCCCAAGGTCAAGCTCGACGAATCCAGGTACGACGAAGACTATCCGGCATCGTACAACTTCCGGATCAATGGCTACCTGAAGTTGACCTGGACCCCGAACACCAAGGACGTCTCTGGCTACAACATCTACTACCAGACAAACGTCATGGACGACTTTATCTTCTTCGCAGAAACGGCTGACGATTCTTCGTACTCCCGTTCGATCAACTCCCTGGCCTTCATCAACGACACCACCGTGAAGAAGGTCGACTTCATCATCCTCCCGTACAATGGCGCCGGCGAACCGAGCGTAAGCAAGGCCAAGAAGGTGACCTGGACCATCCCTGAAATCAAGGATGAGGACGAGGAAGAAGAAGAATAATCCGTCTTTTTCACTTCGTTAAATCTTTCAAGACTTTTAAAAGCAAAAAGATGAGGCCCGATTCAAGGCCTCATCTTTTTTTATATAGGTTCAAATTAAGAAAGACAGACTCTAGCCCCTAGATCCTAATCTCTAGATTCTAGCCACTAGCCTCTAGATCCTAGATTCTAACCCCTTATCTCCCAAGTCGTGCCTTCCTTGGAGTCCTTGATGACCACGTTCATTGCGGCGAGTTCATCGCGGATGCGGTCACTTTCGGCCCAGTTCTTGTTGGCACGGGCTTCCTTGCGGGCGGCAATCAGCGCTTCGATCTTCGCGACATCCACGCCGTCGTTTGCACCCTTCTTGGCGTATTCCTCACGAGGCTGGTCGAGCTTCAGGCCGAAAATCTGGTCGAAGTCGGCCACGAGTGCAGCCTTTTCGCCGTCGTCGATTTCGCTCTTGAGCATCGTGTTCATGATGCCGAGTGCACGCGGCATGTTCAGGTCGTCGCCGATGGCTTCCTTGAACTCGTTCTGGAAAGCCTTGGCGGCATCGCTCGTAATCGCGGTGGCCTTGCCGATCAGCGGGTCCGTCTTCTTGTGCAAGCTCTTGAGGCCTTCCTTCGCGCCTTCCAGGGCTTCCCACGTGAAGTTCAGGTAGTTG